>JAFEBM010000004.1 GCA_018242685.1 Nitrospira sp.
GTGATCTCCGGACACTACTGATTTAATCCGTTCTCCCAGACGTGGTCGAGCGCGCCGCCGATGTCGTTCGCACGGTGGTATCCTACGGTGACTGCGTTGCCCGATGGACGTATGCTTGTCACATCCGGGGAAACAACATGCGATGGTTGTATAGCCAGTATTCCCGAGGTCTACAATCCAACGACAAATAGTTGGTCGCAATTAACCGCTGCGTCCCTGGATGTTCCCTATTATCCCCATATGTTTGTTCTGCCTGATGGGCGTGTGTTGAACAGCAGCACGGCGGAAGCCCCCGTTCCGACCCGAGTACTCAATGTGCAAACACAAAGTGTGACAATAGTGGATTCGAGTACTCCGGATGGTGGGAGCGCGGTCATGTATCGCCCAGGAAAGATTTTGAAGACAGGGACGTCTGTGAACCCGGATCTGGCGATCAGGCCATCGGCTTCCACAGCCTATGTGTTGGATATGACGCAATCGTCTCCCGCATGGGCGCAGGTTCCATCAATGAATTTTGCAAGAACCTATCATACGATGGTCATGCTGCCTGACGGCAATGTGTTGATTACGAACGGAGGACAAACAACCGATGCGGTAGGAGTAGGATCGGCAGTCTTCGAACCAGAAATGTGGTCGCCGACCACTCAGGCGTTTACAAAGTTAGCGAGCATGGTCGCACCACGGCTGTATCACTCCACTGCTCTGTTGTTGCCGGATGCCAAAGTTCTCGGCGCAGGAGGTGGTCGCTTCAATGGCCTCAATGAACCAACGGATCAGCAAAGCGCGGAGATCTATTCGCCTCCGTACCTGTTCAAAGGACCACGGCCAACTATCGGGTCTGTTCCATCAATGGTAAACTACGCGACAAATTTCTCCGTGGTGACGCCTGATGCCTCACGAATTTCTTCAGTTGCGTTGATCAGCCTTGGCGCGGTTACTCATGCTTTCGATCAAAATCAACGATATGTACCATTGACATTTCAGCAAGCCACCGATGGGCTCACGGTCCAATCTCCCGGTTCGTCGAACCTTGCACCGCCGGGTTACTACATGTTGTTCATCATCAGTTCAGATGGGGTCCCTTCTGTGGCCTCGATGGTGAAGATTCAGTAATTGGCGAAGCTGCAGAATTTCGATTTTTGAGCACCCATACCACATTGGACTAGGCCACGCTGGCCAACTGGGTCGCGATCTCCAGCCGCTCCGCGAGCCGTGGAGCTTTTGCCAAAGACTTGACTGACCGGACGGCTCGTATCGACTTCTTTCAGAATCGCCACAATTTGTGTTCAGTACACTTCGATTGCCGCACGAGATTCTTCTGGTTAGAAAGTGGTTATGCTTCCAGAAGATTCTCCTTCTGATTTCTCTTAAGCTTGTGGAGCAGACGCTATGAAAGTCGTGTTGTTTTGTGGCGGCTTAGGGATGCGTTTACGAGAATACTCGGAAACGATTCCCAAGCCCATGGTTCCCATCGGCTACAGACCTATTCTATGGCATGTGATGAAGTACTATGCCCACTTCGGGCATAAGGACTTTGTGCTGTGTCTTGGGCATGCCGCTGATGTCGTCAAAAAATACTTCTTGAACTACGAAGAGGGCATTTCAAACGATTTCGTGCTTTCCGAGGGAGGGAAACGCCTCGATCTGTTGAATACGGACATCAGCGACTGGCGAATCACGTTTGCCGACACCGGGCTCAACTCCAACATAGGTCAGCGATTGAAGGCGGTGGAAAAATATCTGGAGGGGGAGGAGGTGTTTCTCGCTAACTATAGCGACGGTCTGACAGACCTCCCGCTTCCCGCTCAGCTGGATCAATTTGCCAAAGAGGACAAGGTCGGCAGTTTCGTATGTATCAAGCCGCGCCTGAGCTATCATATTGTGACGCTGAACGGACGGGATGATATCGAGAAGATTCAAGACATGAACCAGACCAATATTCGGATCAATGGCGGATTCTTTATCTTCAAGAAAGACATCTTCCGCTATCTTGGACCGGGAGAGGAGCTCGTTCGAGAGCCCTTTCAGAAATTGATCAAAGAGAAGCAGCTCATCGGATACAAGTACGACGGCTTTTGGGCCTCCATGGATACATTCAAGGATAAACAAGCTTTGGATGAAATGTATTCGCATGGTGATGCGCCGTGGGAAGTATGGAAGCCACGTTCCGAGAGAAAAGGCTTCTTCCCCTAACCATACGCTGATCCCCATGAAAACTGGTCGTAAATTGTATGGCGAAGGAAAGAGTTGCGCTGCTTACTGATGGAGTCGCTACACAGGTCTACCGTATAAGCAGTAATTGGGAGGATTACAGTGCGAAATAGTCACAATGCTCGTGCCCTGGTAACCGGTGGGGCTGGGTTTCTGGGTTCCCATTTATGCGAACGTCTGCTGCACAACGGCTATGACGTTCTTTGTGTGGATAATTTCTATACCGGGGTTAAGCGGAACATCCGGCATTTATTGGGGAACCCCTCTTTCGAACTTCTTCGTCATGACATTACGTTCCCGCTATTTGTCGAAGTGGATCAAATCTATAACTTGGCCTGTCCGGCTTCCCCAGTCCATTATCAAAACGACCCTGTTCAAACAACAAAAGTCAACGTACATGGGGCGATTAATATGCTGGGGTTGGCGAAAAGGGTTAAAGCAACCATACTTCAGGCATCAACGTCTGAGGTGTATGGCAACCCGAGTATCCATCCTCAGGTCGAAAACCATTGGGGAAATGTAAACCCCATAGGGCCAAGAGCCTGCTATGACGAGGGGAAGCGATGTGCTGAAACGCTCTTTTTTGACTATCACCGACAACATCGACTTGAAATCAAAGTAGCGAGAATATTCAATACCTATGGCCCACGGATGCACCCGAACGACGGCAGAGTCGTATCGAACTTTATTGTTCAAGCGTTACAAGGGAGCCCTATTACTATCTACGGAGACGGATCACAGACGCGATCCTTTTGTTATGTAGACGATATGGTGGAAGCTCTCATTCTGATGATGCAGTCGCCCAGTGGATTTACCGGACCTGTCAATCTTGGAAACCCGGAAGAATTTACCATTCTGGAGCTGGCACAATTCATTATTAAGCTCACGGGCTCTCAATCGGAGATTATCAGAAAAGAACTCCCCAAAGATGATCCAGAGAGGAGGAGGCCTGACATTTCTCTTGCGAAGTCGGCTCTTGGTTGGTCTCCCAAAGTACAACTGGAAGAGGGGATCACCAAGACCATAGGTTTTTTTGAAGACCTTCTTCGGCGCGGTTCGAGTGCCGGCAGGTGACCATAGTCCACATCTCCTGTTTCATTACATATTCACGTGAAAACCGGCTGGCCGATCCAACTTGCCCGCAGACGATTGAACATCCTCTGCCTCGGAGCCCATGCCGACGACATTGAGATCGGATGCGGCGGGACAATTCTCAAATTGCTCCAGGCTCATCCCGGCAGTCGTGTCGTGTGGGTGGTCCTGACGGCGAGAGGAACTCGTGAGAAAGAAGCGATGACAAGTGCTGCCGCGTTTCTTCGGAAAGCAAGGTCTACAAAGATCATCACCAAATCTTTCAAGGAAAGTTATTTGCCGTACCAGGGGAAGGAAGTCAAGGAGTATTTCGACACTCTGCAACGTGTGATAGATCCGGACCTCATTTTTACCCATTATCGTCATGACCTCCACCAAGACCATCGCATCGTGTGCGAATTGACGTGGAATACGTATCGTCGCCATCAGATCCTCGAGTACGAGATCCCAAAGTACGACGGAGATCTCGGGCAACCCAATCTGTACGTGCCGCTCACGGATGAAGTTAGCCGCGAAAAAGTTCGGCTGCTCATGGAGGGGTTTGCGACACAACGCAGCAAACGTTGGTTCACGGAGGACACGTTTTACGGACTCCTCCGGATTCGGGGTATCGAATCTCCAGAGCCAACCAAGTACGCAGAGGCCTTCTATGCAAGAAAGGTAGTGCTTGAATAGTCTTGAAACATTGAGGGGCGGATGAAATTGAAAGCTGGAGACTGGGTTGAGGTTAAGAATAAAGAGGAAATCCTTGCAACACTCGACAAGAACGGTCAGTTGGAAAGCATGCCATTCATGCCGCAGATGTTTGAGTACTGCGGGCAGAGATTTAAAGTGTATAAGCGAGCCCACAAGACTTGTGACACAGTTTATCCGATTAGGGGACGATGGTTGTCGAATGCAGTGCATTTGGATTTGCGGTGCAATGGGGTCTCTTATGGGGGATGCGAGGCGTCTTGTCTCATTTTTTGGAAGACGGCATGGCTAAAGCCGATTAATCCGAAAGCGACCAGTACACATCCGGCTTTGCAAGTCGGGCGACCGATATCCATCTCGACGGCAGGTACGACGGAGGCAGACGTTATCGCTGGAACATACGCAGAAGATAGGGGAACTCCCGATGGAAAGAGATATATTTGTCAGGCGACGCAATTACCCGGTTTCACAACAGATTTAAACTGGTGGGACATTCGACAGTATCTTGAGGATCTTACTTCAGGGAATGTAACGATAAGCCAATTTTTCAAAGGGGTAATGTATGCCACCTATAATAACGTGATTAATGCTGGAATTGGGTTAGGTCAAGCTCTATGTTGGTTCTATGACCGGGCTCAATCGATATGGGGAGGTGTCCCCTATCCGAGAAAAAACGGCAGTATCCCGATTGATCAACCGACGCCGACTTGTATTCTGGATCTCCGACCTGGAGAGCTCGTCCGGGTAAAACAATTTCACGAAGTTCTCGCAACTCTCAATACCGACAACAAGAACAGAGGGCTGTATTTTGATGCGGAAGCCGTCCCCTATTGTGGGGGTGAATATCGGGTGCGGTCGTGCTTGAACAAGTTCATTGAAGAGAAGACGGGAAGGCTCGTTACAATGAAGAACAGTTCGATCCTTCTCGAAGGCGTCTGGTGCCGTTCTCGTTACAGTGAGTGTCGGATGTTTTGCCCGAGAAGTATCTATACATGGTGGCGAGAAATCTGGCTTGAACGAGTGCCAAAGAAAACTGAACACACGTTGGAGAATGGGCCGAAATTACCTTCTTCCCGATCATAGTAACACCACATCACGACCCTGATTGGAAGTGCGAGGGCGTCTAGGTTTCAATCGAGCTACCTTTAGCGTGTGGTCGTTTCCGCCAATTACTAAGAGCTCACCTGTCTGTCCCCACATCAAGGGCTAACCCCAAAGACAGCCGGTGATAACTTGAACTCGTTCGTAACTTCCCGATGGAAGATCTCAAGGAGAGGACGCTTCGAGCCGGTGTTGCACAAGTCTCCGCCCGGGGAGCAAATTTCTTGCTTCGGCTTGGTTCCCTGATGGTGTTGGCGAGACTACTGGATCCGAAGGACTTTGGACTGGTTGGAATGGTCACCGCTGTCACAGGAGTCTTCAGTTTATTTAAGGATGCTGGATTGTCGATGGCAACAGTCCAGCGAACAACGATCTCCCATGAAGAAGTGTCGAACTTATTCTGGCTCAACATGGCAGTGGGCGTATTACTGGGATGCCTGTCACTCGCGATTGCGCCGATACTCGTTTCTTTTTATCAAGAGCCCCGCCTTTTCTTTGTGACAGCGGCGTTGGGGGCCGGATTCTTATTCAACGCAGCAGGAGTGCAACACTCGGCGCTTCTCCAACGGCAAATGCGCTTTGTCACGTTATCGGTGATCGAAACCGTTGCGTTGTTGACCAGTATCGCCGTAGGCCTCGGCATGGCTCTAAGCGGTTTCGGATATTGGGCACTCGTCGGCATGTCGGTCACGCTGCCGGTGGCCTCCACCATCTGCTTGTGGTCGCTATGTACATGGGTACCGGGGATGCCGAATCGAAGAACGAAAATCGGCTCGATGGTCCGGTTTGGAAGCATAGCTACCTTAAACGGTCTTGTCGTGTATGTTGCGTATAACATGGAGAAGGTCCTCTTGGGTCGATTCTGGGGAGCCGAAGCTCTTGGCATTTATGGAAGAGCCTACCAACTCGTGAGTATTCCCACAGAGAGCCTCAATTCTGCAACGGGAGGGGTATTATTCGCGGCCTTGTCGAGACTCCAGCATGATCCTGATCGCTTGAAGAAGTACTTTTTGAAGAGCTATGCGTTGGTTCTATCGCTCACCTTGCCTGTTTCGGTTGCATGCGCTTTGTTTGCCGATGACATTATCTTTCTTGCCCTTGGGCCCAAGTGGGAAGATGCGGTGCCGATCTTCAGATTATTGACTCCGACGATTCTTATCTTTGCACTCATCAATCCGATGTATTGGCTGCTGGTCTCGACCGGATTGGTGGGGCGGAGCTTGAAGCTTGCCCTAGTAATCGCCCCCTTGGTCATCACGGCGTATATTCTTGGGCTACCGTACGGCCCACGCGGCGTCGCGTTCGCCTACTCCGCAGTACTGACGCTGTGGGTCGTTCCTCACCTTGCCTGGTCCATACACGGCACGATGGTTTCTCCGAGAGATCTTTTGCAAACTGCGGGGCGACCGTTTCTTTCGACGATGGTAGCCGCGGTCTTCACCTATGTGGTTGAACTCGTCTATGCGCAATCACTGGCTCCGCTAGCTCGACTTTCATTCAGCGGCAGCATCCTGGTTGTCGTGTACCTGTGGATGCTGTTATTCGTTATGGGGCAAAAGTCATTTTACTTGGAACTTCTCAGAGGCTTAAGAAAGTCCTCTCCAGTCGGAAAGAAAGAATCTATTGAATTGGCATAGCTATGGAACAATGGAAGGGCACGAATACACATAGTCCGCTTGTCTCTGTTGCGACTCCAGTCTATAACGGAGAAAAATATCTTGCGGAGTGTATTGAGAGCGTCCTGGCGCAGACGTACAGTCACTGGGACTATACCATTATAAATAATCGCAGCACAGATAGATCTTTGGAAATTGCTGAGTGTTATGCGAAAAAGGATTCAAGGGTCAGAGTTATTACCAATGAGAGCTTTGTCGGGCCTATAGAAAACTACAATAACTGCTTTAGCCAGATTTCTCCGCAAAGCAAATATTGTAAAGTGGTGTCAGCCGACGATTGGCTCTATCCCGATTGCATACGACAAATGGTCCAAGCCGCTGAAGAAAATCCTAGAGTCGGGATGGTAGGCAGCTATGCGATTAGCGGTTTAGGTGTCAGATGGGTTGGGCTCTTACCGACATGCTCGGTATTTTCAGGTAAAGAGGTATGTCGGTCGCAACTCCTGGGTGATCCGTTCGTATTAGGGGCTACGACGTCCGTTTTATATAGTGCAGACATTATTCGGTCAGAGGTGCCATTCTATCCGGGACTAGAAGCTGATGGCGACACGCTTGCGCATTACCGGACGCTCCTGCACCACGATCTTGGATTTGTGCATCAGATCTTGTGTTTCGAAAGGATTCATGATGGGGCGCTCAGTACGCGGCAACGAGCACTCAACGCATTCCCACTCGATGCAATAGGCTACCTGTTAGCATATGGACACACTGTTCTGTCCCATGAAGAATTCGACAACCGATATGAGGAACTCCTCACAAATTACTATGATGTTTTAGGGGCGGCGGTTGTGAATTGTAATGGAATAGAGTTTTGGCGCTATCACAGCAGGAGGCTCTCACAGATCGGCCTAAGGCTGGATCGGTGGAGGTTAGCGAAAGCTGTTGCGTTCAAGATGATTGATCTCCTGTTGAACCCGAAACGGACCTGCGAAAAAATGCTTGCGCGATTACAGAGGAAGTCACACGCTCCATCCGTTCGCGAGAGCATCGCCAAGTTATGAGGTAGAGCACGTTTCATGTTCCGACATCCTGCTTCCGTGGAATCCTTCAACTCCCTGTTGCGGCGCTAGTGTCTCAATGCGACTGGTGCGAGTCGCCGCACGAGGCCTAAGAATGTATCGAGGTCTGGCGACAGGAGTATAACTGGAATCGCTCTCACCTGGTGCTTCAAGTCCAGATACCAGATGAATGTTGCCAAGCTGGGAGTGGGAAACCCGCTCTGCGAAGTCATCATGAGCGCTGAAAACTTTCCTTAGACTTGGCATAGAGATCACGAACCGACCATCTGGTTCGTGATTCACAGGCAGATTGGCACGACTGCAGGGGGAAAGTCAGCGTGTAGGGAAAAGATATTACAAACCACCAAAAGTTTAACCATGAACTGAGTATGAGGCACTCGTATGATGGATGAAGGTGAATTACTGAAAGAATATGCGATGATAGACTACAAGGAATGGTCGAGAAAATGAAGATTACTGTCATCCTTTGCACCTATAACCGTTGCGTCAGTTTGGAAAATGCATTGAACTCCGTTGTCGCCTCGAAGCTTCCGGAGTCGACAGAATGGGAAGTGCTGGTCGTTGACAATAACTCACGCGATAAAACGCAAATGGTAGTCGAAGAGTTCTCCAGACGACACCCCGGGCGTTTTCGTTACGTGTTCGAATCCAGGCCAGGAAAGTCCCATGCGCTCAATACGGGGATTCAGGAGGCCTATGGCGAGGTGCTCGCGTTTATGGATGATGATGTCACAGTTGATTCGGCATGGTTACACAACCTAACAGTCAATTTGGAGAGTAATGAATGGGTTGGTGCAGGGGGTCCGATTCATCCTTTGTGGAGCAGCTTGCGCCCGGAGTGGCTATCGGTTGAGACAAGATATGCTCTGGCGCCGCTCGTGGCTTTTGATCTCGGTCAGGAAGAAGGCCAGATAACTGAGCCTCCATGGGGGACTAACATGGCCTTTCGGAAAGAAGTATTTGAAAAGTACGGTGGGTTTCAGACTTATCTCGGCCCTCGTCCCGGCAGCCAGATCCGCGGTGAGGATTCTGAGTTTGGGCAACGATTGTTGGACAGAGGCGAGCGGATTCGTTACGAACCTTCGGCAATCGTTTATCATCCGGTTACCGAAGAGCGTCTCACAAGGAAATATCACCTGGAATGGTGGTTCGATCATGGGCGTGAAAATGTCCTCCGGAATGGAGTGAATCCCAATACAAAATACTTCGTGGGAGGGATCCCACTCTATCTTTTTCGACGACTCGCAGTCTGGACTGTACGGTGGATGGTGGCAGTTGATTCAGGCAAGCGGTTTAATTCCAAGCGTACAGTTTGGAGCATTTCAGGACAAATCTTAGAGTCTTTCCGGAGTCGGACGACTGAAAAAAGGCAGAGTGGCGAGGGGCCTTTATCCAGTGTAGGTTCGCCACAGGATTCCAATCCTCGGATTAGTGGTTTATGACACTATGGAATAAGGGGCCATTGTTTTATGTAGTAATAGGAATCCAAACTCTGTTGATGGACAACATGGTCCTTTCAAGGCGGAGAACCTTCCTAGCGAGAGACCACGCCTGGTAGGCTGGGTGAGAGATAAGGTTCAGCGTCCGGCGGAGGATAAGTGCAGCTTGAGTTCTTGAGTGCCACGTCTGGAAGGGCATAACAACTTCCACATATATGCGGAAGCACGGAAATTAAATGGCTGAACTCGTCTCCATTTTGATACCCGCGTACAACGCAGAACGCTGGATACGAGACACAGTGCTTTCGGCTATACACCAAACCTGGACGAATAGAGAAATCATAATAGTCGACGATGGATCTACAGATAACACGCTCGCCATCGCTAGGACATATGAATCCAAAATGGTCAAGGTTGTAGCCCAACAGAACAAAGGAGCGAGTGTCGCACGCAATGAGTGCTTGCGCTATGCACAGGGAAATTATGTTCAGTGGTTAGATGCAGATGATATCTTGGCGCCTGACAAGATCTCTGAACAAATGAAGGCTGCTACAACGGGGCAGACTGACTTAACAATTCTCTCGTCATCTTTTGCTCTCTTCTATTGGCGGTGGGAAAAGGCACAATTTGTTTCTACTCCACTATGGAAGGATCTAACTCCTATTGAGTATTTGATTGCTCATCTTTCAGAAGGATACTGGATGAATCCTGCTGTGTGGCTTGTGAGTCGAAGACTCACTGAGAAAGCAGGCCCTTGGAATGAAAGTCTATCTTTGAACGATGACGGCGAGTACTTCTGTCGAGTAGTCAGTTTAAGTGAGAACATTAAGTTCGTACGAGAGGCAAAGTGCTATTACCGTATGTCAAGTTTCAACCAATTGAGCCGAGCGAGATCTGAACGCGCATGCGAATCATTGTTGGTTTCGCTGGAGCTGTGCATTCGATATCTTAGGGCCTTAGAGGATAGCGAAAGAACAAGGGGAGCGAGCCTATCGTGTCTGCAATTGTATATGGGGTATTTTTATCCGGAGAAGACTAGACTTCTGGAAGTGATGGATGGTCTCGCCGCCGAATTAGGAGGAGAGTTGAAGCCTCCGGCCTGTAATTCGACATTTAGAATCTTGAAGGGCTTGATCGGCTGGAATGCCGCGTGTGCAGCAACGACCGCTCACCGCAAGCTACGGCTAGCTGCAGCTGTGAAGTGGGATGAAACGTTGTATAGGATCGCCTCACTCTCAGGCAAAGGACTGTGCTGATCCGCCAATTATTGTTGCACAGTGATTTGGTCAAGCCATGCTGGATCGTCAGAAGAAGATTTTTATGGCGGGATCTATTCTTGCTCCCAATGCTGATGGCGCTTAAGGACGCCCTCAATGAGCACTTGTAAAACACAGAATACGATATGGATTGATTTAGACAATTCCCCGCATGTGCCTTTCTTCGTGCCCATTATTGAGGAGTTGAGGAGGAAGGGCCATAGGGTTGTCCTCACGATTCGAGATACGTTTCAGGTGCGAGGACTCGCCGATCAATACCAACTAAGCTACGAAAGTGTTGGGAAGCACTACGGCGCCAATAAGCTGTTGAAGGTTATTGGGACCATATGGCGCAGTCTGCAATTGGCCTCCGTGATCCTAAAGGAAAAACCGGATCTGTCGTTGTCCCACGGCTCACGTTCTCTTCTGCTGCTCTCTTCGGTTCTTCATATCCCAACGATATTACTGTTTGATTATGAACATGCCCAACGGTTACCTTTTATAACACCTACCCTTGGTATCGCGCCGGAAGTCATCGATGCTTCCCGACTGACAAGGCAATTTAAACAAGGCCTTCGCAAATATAATGGACTGAAAGAGGACGTATACGTCGCTTCGTTCAAACCAAGCTCTTCTATCTTGCAGCAATTGAATCTCAAGGAAGATGAGATCATCGCAACGATACGTCCTCCTGCCACGGAAGCGCACTACCACAATCCTGAAAGTGAAAAGTTGTTTGGTGAAGCCGTGAATTTCCTTGGCAGCTGCCCGAACATCCGAATGGTGATATTGCCACGAAACGAAAAGACACAAAAAGAGTTTATCCGTCGAACGTGGCCTGGATGGTGTCAGGACGGAAAAATCCTTATCCCTGATCGAGTCATCAACGGCCTTGATTTAATATGGCACTCGGACTTGGTCATCAGCGGTGGCGGTACGATGAATCGAGAAGCTGCTGCCCTGGGCGTTCCCGTCTACAGCATTTTTCGCGGGCAGCTCGGGGCCGTGGATCGATATTTGGCCGACCACGGTCGCCTGACGCTGATCGAAACCCCGACAGATGTCAGGGCACGGATCCAGCCGGCAAAACGGCGTAGAGAAATGGAACTTACTGGCAAATGGCAGGCCTTGGAGCAAATTATGTCTGCCATTGAAGAGGTATTTGACCGTCTTCCTTTGAAATCTGAACGAAGAGTGATCTGATGTTAATTCATCTCGTTTGCGCAGCTCGGCCGAACTTTATGAAAGTCGCGCCTCTCTATCATGCCTCGAAGAAGGAGCAATGGGCTCAACCGATTTTGGCGCATACCGTTCAGCACTACGATCCAAATATGTCCGAATGAACGAGCTGCAGGCTGCGACGAATGGACCGCTCACGAAGACGCAGACACCTTCGTCGTTGCAACGGGCTGCGTTCTTTGTAGCCGGTCGTTTTTGTTCCGGGTCCATCCCATCTTGTGGAGCGCGTTCTAGATGCAATGGCGCGAGACCCTGAAATGCCGGGCCACTTCCGCCTGCGTCAGGTCGTCATGCGTGACGACACGACGCCGCAAGGCCTCCCAATCCAGTTTGTGGGAGGTGTTCGGCCCAGGTCGCTTGTACGTCAGACCACCGGGTTTGAGCCATCGGTACACGCTCGCCGCACCCACTTTGAACCGCCGGGCAGCCTCTGCCTTGCTTCCGCCGCCTCGCACAAAACTCACCACGCGCATGCGCAAATCCAATGAACATCTCCTTCTCTATTCTTCCAGAGTTCAACTACCTGTCTATCAGTAATTGTGGGCTTGGCTATATAACCAATAGCTGGGATCGGGCCAAAATTGTGTGTTGACGACGGATCGTCCGATGGGTCGATTTGAAATACCTCATGAACAAGCAGTGAGGGTCAGAGGCTGTTTATTCAGCCTCATGGATTATTGCAAAAGATACGATTGGGCGGGGTTCGATCCCTATGACGCGTTAAATAGCCGAATATTCAACCATACGCCATTTGCGAAAAGCAGAATCTGCAGAATAGCGATCACTCAAATCATGAAACGGCTACCCATCAATCTCCGGCCGCTCCTTCTGGTGTCACGCGAACAGAACCCTAAGGCGCTCGCGCTTTTTCTAATGACGTTTGTGAAGTTGGCGAAACTTGATTGCCTTGACCAAAAGGATCTGATCGAATTCATGGTCGAGAGATTAGCAGGTTTGCGGTCACCAGATAGTCCTTACTGGTGCTGGGGATACAGCTTCCCTTGGCAGACGAGGACCAACATGGTTCCCCGATGGTCGCCGAACCTTGTGTGCACATCGTTCGTTGCCAATGCATTGTTGGACGCGTTTGAATTAAGGCGGGAGTCCAGATACCTGAGCATGGCAAAAAGTGCCGGGGAGTACATGTTGAATGACCTTTATTGGACGGAAGACAACTATAGTGCGGGTTTCAGTTACCCATTCCCTGGTTTTCGAGCACGAGTGCACAATGCTAACTTTCTTGGGTCAGCGCTGTTTTGTAGGCTTTACAAGCACAGCGGCGACAAGAGATTTCTCGAGCCAGCACTGAAGGTTGCTCAGTATTCATCCAGCAAGCAGCATGCAGATGGATCATGGGACTATGGCGAATTGCCAACACAACGTTGGATTGATAACTTCCATACCGGATATAACCTGTGTGCGTTGGAGTCTATCTGCCAAAATTGTAGAAGCGCTGGATTTGAGGATCATGTCCGCCGCGGCTTTCAATTCTACCGTGGTAGTTTTTTCACAAAGGACAATGCGCCGAGATATTTTCATAACGCCACCTATCCTATCGATACTCACAGTGTGGCCCAAAGCATCATCACGCTGTTGATGCTAAGTAGGTATGAGAAGGATAGTGCAAGGCTTGCCATGTCTGTATTTGAGTGGGCTAGAGTTCACATGTGGGACAGCGATGGCTGCTTCTACTATCAAGTGATGCCGTTTTGGACCAATAAGATTTCTTACATGCGGTGGTCGCAGGCTTGGATGCTTTTGGCTCTTGCCACATTACTGGAACATTGCGGGCAAGGTGAACAGGTGCATAGGGACCAGCAGCCTGGGACAACATCCTGCACCGTGAATGAGGCACTAAAGTGACGGTCGGGCCAACGACATCGCTCTCAGCTCCGAGTGGGACTGAAGCCGTCAAATACTCTGGGTACGTCCTTATTACCCCCGCTCGGAACGAAGCCCTGTTCATCGAGGAAACGATAAAGTCTGTCATCGCACAGACTGTCCGTCCAGTCCAGTGGATGATTGTCAGTGACGGTTCAACTGATGGCACGGATGACATTGCGAAGAAGTATTCAACTGGACATCCGTGGATCCAACTCGTGAGGACGCCTGAGCGGACGGAACGTCACTTCGCGGGAAAGGTTCATGCGTTTAACGCTGGTTATGCGAAGGTCAAAGATCTGCCATACGAATATATTGGAAGTTTGGACGCTGACATCACATTCGATTCCGACTATTTTGCTTTCCTGCTTAACAAATTTGAACAGATCTCTGACTTGGGTGTAGCTGGAACCCCTTTTGTGGAGGCGGGCTTCAAGTATGATTACAACTTCGTTAGCATTGACCACGTATCCGGAGCGTGTCAGTTCTTTAGGCGAAAATGTTTTGAAGAGATTGGTGGGTACAAGCCCATTCGAGAAGGTGGTATCGATTGGGTTGCCGTGACAACGGCGAGAATGAAGGGTTGGAAGACGAGAACCTTTACGGAAAGGACATGCCAACACCACCGAAAAATTGGTACAGGGAAAAGTAGTGTGTTTAAGGCGAAATTTAGGGTTGGACAACAGGACTATTATCTCGGAGGGCATCCCGTGTGGGAGGTCTTTAGGGCATTATATCAACTGACCATGAAGCCCTACGTTCTTGGTGGAGTGCTGATTTACTCGGGATATCTTTGGTCTCTCTTGACGAGGCGTAAAAGGCCAATAACGGAGGACTTAATAGATTTTCGTCGAAAAGAGCAAATGCAAAGACTTAAGACGTTTATCCTTAGAACGGCAGGTCGCTGAGTTGCTTTTTCAGCTTTCATGCGACACGAGAATGTAAGGATGACTGGACCTCCTGCTTTCGACAATGGCTTAGTATCGTAACGTGACGAATCTCATTCGGCGACTTCGCAAAATTATTAATTCGCGAATATTAAAAAAATGGGGAAGAACTTCGAGAGCAAAAGTGATCTGGGATGAGGAGTTTGCAACAGGCCAATGGGAATACCTCAATAACACATCGGAAGACATCATCTACGGCTATCTCGGAAAGTACTTAAACAATGGGCGCATCTTAGATCTCGGTTGTGGATCCGGTAACACGGGAAACGAACTCGATATCTCGCTGTATTCAAACTATACGGGAGTCGATATATCGGAAGTCGCGACTCGACGCGCCGAAGCGAGATCGATGAAAAATGGCAGGCGAGAGAGAAATGAGTATTTCTGTAGTGCTATAGCCTCCTTTGCTCCCCGCATGAACTATGACGTCATCTTATTTAGAGAATCAATATTCTATATTCCACTCTCTCGAATTGAGGCGGTGCTAGAAAGATATTCAGCATTTCTCAGTGAAAATGGCGTTTTTGTTGTCAAGATGTGTGATAGGAAAAAGTACTCAAAGATCGTACAACTTATTGAGTCTAACCATCGAATCTTGGAGATGACGCCATCAGCAGATCGGAATGTCGTGCTCATATTTAGATGACCGCCGACAAATCTCTGGCACGACGTCTGTACAACCTTAACTTCCAAGAAAGTCCTGGCCTGAAATGTAATGGATTGGAATGGCAAGCAAGCTGAATTTGAACCAAGGGCAGAATCTTGAGCACATTACTGTGTGTGTGTGTACGTACAAGCGGCCTGCGTTCCTTACACGGCTACTTAATGCTCTTCAAGATCAAGACTCAGCTCCTAAGTTTACCTATGGTCTTGTTGTCATAGACAACGACCATCTCGGAACGGCGGAAAGGGCTGTCCAAGACTTTCGTAAGTCTGCATCCATTTCTATTTCATATAGAATTGAGCCAAAGCAAAACATAGCGCTGGCGAGGAACAAGGCGATCCACAGTTCGAGGGGAGACTACATCGCGTTCATCGATGACGACGAGATACCTCAGCGAAACTGGTTAGTCACTCTCCACGCGATGTTCAAACAACTACATGTCGATGGAGTATTGGGGCCAGTGGTCCCATCCTACGAAGGAAAACCACCTAAATGGGTGGTCAAGGGAAAGTTCTATGACCGACCATCTCATAAAACTGGAACGGTACTTCACTGGACCAATACGAGAACGGGAAATGTGCTGCTTCGCCGGTCTATCTTCTCGGACAAGGAAAACATGTTTCGACCCGAGTTCGGGAGCGGCGGAGAAGATCGGGATTTCTTTAGGAGGATGATCGCCAAAGGGATGCGCTTTGTGTGGTGCGCTGAGGCCCGCGTATATGAAACCATCCCAGCAGATCGGTGTACGAGGTCTTTTATGCTGAGAAGGGCGCTACTGCGCGGACAACTCCCGCATTTTTCACATGTGGATATGTTGAAATCGCTTGTGGTGATTCCACTGTATACAGCGTCTTTGCCAATTCTTCTCATGGGAGCTCATCACACTTTTATGAAGTACCTGATCAAGGACTGTGATCACGTAGGAAGGATCTGCAGCTTTCTCGGGATTCGATTGATCAAGGATAAATACGTGATTCAATAGCCGCTATTTTCTGGAGATAGGTTTCGATCTAAGGAAAGTTATGGGCTTCAATTTAGGCGATGCAATTATTGAACGCTCTGAACGTATTCTCGTTACTGGAGCGAATGGATTCATCGGCTCGAAATTGGTTGAAATGCTTCTTGCCGATGGCTTTACGAACGTTCGCTGTCTGGTCAGGTCGGTAGCGTACATGACAAATCTCAAGAAGGTTCTTGAATCTCCACAATCACGTGAGCTCGAGGTCTGTGAAGGCAACTTATTATCAACGGATGTTTGTAAGAAGGTAGTGGACGGGATTTCACTCGTCTATCATTTAGCTGCCGGGAGAGGTGAGAAATCCTATCCGAATGCCTACATGAATTCGGTTGTTACGACTCGAAACTTACTCGATGCATTGGCAGCGACTAGAAAAGCAAAGCGTATTGTCTGTGTGAGTTCGTTCGTCGTGTACTCCACCGCAGGAATCAAAGCAGGAGGTCTTCTTGATGAAACCTGCTCAATTGAAGATCAACCTCACCTGCGAGGCGAGGCGTATTGTTATGCCAAGGTTAGGCAAGAAGAGATTGTCAAGGAATATGTCGAAAAGTACAAGATGCCACATGTGATTGTCCGGCCAGGGGTTGTCTATGGTCCCGGGAATAAAGGAATAACTGGAAGGATAGGATTATCAGGATTCGGAGTGTTTCTTCATCTCGGAGGCTCTAATCGCATTCCCTTCACCTATGTCGACAATTGTTCAAGGGCGATTTTACTCGCGGGTCTCAAGCGAGGAGTGGACGGTGAGATTTTCAATGTCGTCGATGATGAGCCGCCCCGCAGCCGACGCTTTTTAAAGATGTACAAAAAGAATGTGCGTGGATTCACATCAATTTATATTCCCCACTTTGTCAGCTATTTTCTGTGCATTTTGTGGGAGAAATACTCGGCCTGGTCCGAGGGCCAGTTGCCGCCGGTTTTTAACCGAAGAAAATGGTTTGCGTACTGGCGTGGCAACAGCTATTCCAATGACAAGATTAAGCGGATGTTAGGCTGGACTCAACAAGTCCCATTTGCGGAAGCTTCGAGGCGTTACTTTGAGAGTGAACGGCAACAGAGGTAACCACGTGCTAAAAGTCGGCATTATCGGATGTGGCAAAATAGCGGACGCTCATGTCGAGCAGCTCATCAGAGTTGCAGGTTGCGAGATTGTCGGCGTCTGTGACAGGGAAGAATTGATGGCAAAGCAGTTGTATGAGCGATTTCCCATAAGACGTTATTTTAAGGATGTCGATGCGTTGCTAGATATCGCTAGGCCGGACGTTGTGCATATCACAACCCCTCCACAGAGCCATTTTGCTCTGGGAAGGCAATGCCTCGAGGCCGGTTGCCATGTGTATATAGAAAAGCCGTTTACAGTCAATGCGGTAGAGACCGAAAGCCTTATAGGAATTGCGATCGCAAACGACAAGAAGATTACAGTTGGGCATGATGACCAATTTACGCCAGCCGCAAGGAAGATGAGAGAATTAATACAAGAGGGGTATCTAGGCAGTGGCCCTGTTCATATGGAGAGTTACTACTGCTATGACCTCGGCGATCCTAGCTACGCCAAAGAGGTCCTCGGAGACAAGAACCATTGGGTGAGACAGCTTCCGGGAAAGCTCTTTCATAACAATATCAGTCACGGTATCTGTCGGATTGCCGAATTTATAGTAACTGATTCGCCTAAAGTTGTCGCAGAAGGTTTCGTGAGCCAATTGATGAAGCGGATAAACGAAGAAGATATTGTGGATGAACTGAGAGTCATCGTCAGTGACGGTGAAACTACCACTGCATATTTTACGTTTTCATCGCAGATGAGGCCCGTACTCAAACACTTCAGAATTTACGGACAGACAAACGGGTTGGAAATGAACCATGACCAACAGACAATCATCAAGGTAAGAGGTCAGAAGTACAAGAGCTATATGGAGAAGTTTATTCCTCCCTATAATTTTGCAAGGCAGTATGTGGGGAATTCCTTGGCGAATATGCATTCATTCGTCAAGAGAGAGTTTCATATGAAATCGGGCATGAAATTCCTGATCGAATCATTTTATCAGTCCATTCTTCATGGATCGCCACTGCCTATCTCATACAGGGAAATTCTACTGACGGCTAAAATCATTGACGCCATCTCTACTCAAATCAATGAGCAACTGGCGGCAAAGCAACCTGTATCATAAGTAGTTTCAAGACTCCGAATCCTTCGCTCTTCGATCGGTTGTCACCATGCTTATCATTAATGCGGACGACTACGGTAAAAACAAGGCTGTTACGGATAACACTCTCAAATGCTTAATGAGGGGGCGCGTCACTTCCGCAAGTGCCATGGTCTTCATGGCTGATTCCGAGAGGGCAGCGGAGTTGGCAAAGGGGTCTGGGCTGGAAACCGGATTGCATCTCAACTTCACTCTCGATTTCGACGCGACTGTCAATCCTAGGAAGGTCATTGAAAGCCAGGGACGTATCGCTTCATTCCTAAAGATGGGAAAGTACGCGTCATTGTTTTATCATCCAGCTCTCAGAAACGACTTTGAGTATGTGTATGCGGCGCAGTTTAACGAATATCTGCGCCTGTATGGCCAAGAGCCGACGCATATCGATGGACATCATCACATGCATCTATGCACAAATATGCTTGTGAGTAAACTTATTCCAGAAGGCACAAAAGTCAGAAGGAGCTTTAGTAGTTTGCTGAGCAAAAGGGGCGTCTTCAATAGAGGTTATCGCCATATTGTTGATTCCCTCGTAGAAGCGAGATACAGGTCCACCGATATGTTCTTTAGTATTACTCCTCCTGAGGACATTGAACGATTCCAGCGGATCATTTTGCTGTCGCGGTCGAGGAACGTTGAACTGATGATGCATCCCGAGAGAGGCGAAGACATGGATCTATTAATGAGCGATCACTTTTCTGGCGTGATTGGTCAAACTAAAATAGGTAGTTATGCGTCGCTGTCCTAACTCGACGCATTCGATACCTCTCTTAAGGTTGTAGACATATGCCTCCAATAGTGGCTCTCATTTTGTGCGTTTGCCTTATCTCTGTGCTGCTGCGCATTGAGCATCGGCACAATCCCGAGGCATCCAAAGCTCTGTGGATACCTACTTTGTGGCTGCTCCTTTGCGGGTCAAAACCCATTGCACGATGGTTTCAGTTCAGTGGGGGGGCGCTCGAAGCGGACGAGACGGGCAGTCCGCTTGATCGGTTCGTATTGATCAGTCTGATTAGTGTTTCCTGTTACATCCTTTCTACGCGGAAGATTCGTTGGTCACGGATCTTACAGGATAACTTTTGGCTGATCATGTTGTATCTTTACCTTGGATTCAGCGTTGCATGGTCAGACTTCCCTGATGTTTCATTGAAACGGTGGATTCGCTTATGCGGAATGATTCCAATCGCGCTCGTGGTTTTAACGGAGGAAAATCCGCTACGGGCTCTAGAGAGTGTTTTACGGAGATGTGCGTATGTGCTGATTCCACTCTCCCTTACGCTCATTAAATACTTTCCCGACCTCGGCGTAGCCTATGTGAGCTGGTCTGGTGAAAAGATGTGGGTGGGAGTGACGTCGCAAAAGAATGGTCTTGGCACACTTTGTGCCATTTCAGCGTTTTTTATTATTTGGTCGCTTTATCGGGATTGGCGAGCGGGAAGCTTGAGGAAAAATAAATCACGGGTCTACGGTGATGGACTCATCTTACTGACTGCTGTATTTCTTCTACAAGGATTTAAGGGTGCTTATAGTGGGACATCCATTGGAATGTTACTAGTTGGTGTCACCATGCTTCTGCTTCTATCTCAATGTAAAAAATTCATTAAACCTGTTTCATGGTTTGTGACGTTAGGTCTTGCTTTGGTGTTGGTATCCCTACAAGTCAATGAATCATTCAGATCAACGATAACCTCAGCGTTTAATCGCGACTCTACGTTTACGGGGCGGACAGATATTTGGGATGCAGTTCTTAAGGTCTGTTCGCAAAACGAGATCCTAGGCACCGGATATGGAGGATTTTGGGAGTTGGCTGACGAAGCAATATGGGAAACTCTACGCGTGCACGAAGCTCACAGCGGATACTTGGAAGTATACTTGGGAGGAGGAATAGTCGGCATTGTCTTCTTTTCCGCATTCCTTCTCGCTCACTATCGAAAAGCTGTTAGAGAATTTCAATTTGCCTACGACTGGGGACTGTTTGCGGTGGCAAGTTTCATGATGATTCTCATCGGGAACTTTACTGAGAGTGTATTTATAAGAACATCAAGTTTCTTTTGGAACATCACGGTCTTCCTCTCGATAGCTCTTACGGAACCCGTTCTTCGCGATTCTCGCAAAAAAAGCATCATCCCTGTCCCTCAGCCAAAACCTGCGAACCGCTCATTTGCGGTCGCTTCAGTCGATGCCTCGAGATCGTATGGAATCGGAAGGTAATATCTCAGAATATCAATTACAGCACGGATCAATAAGAAGGCAAGACTTGCTATGCCTCTTGCTCTATTATTTCCAGTACTCGAAAATTAGGACTCATCTTTTTAGTTGGCGCAAGACCCCGGTAGTCAGAATTTTGGCGTTCCACGATGTGCTTGATACCCAAAGGGAGTCTTTTCGCGAACAGCTCGGAATTGTAAAGTCGGTGGCTAATGTCGTAACTCTGGAGGATGTTGTTATGGGTAAACTCTCGTCAGAGAGAATAAACGTAGCCATAACTTTTGACGACGGATTTCAGGGTTGGGTTGAACATGCTTCTCCCATACTCAAGGAACTCGGCATGAATGCAACGTTCTTTGTCTCATCGGGCCTTATTGGCCTACGAGGAGAGGATGAACGTCAGTTTTTAGAGAACAAACTGATGAGCAGTCAATACCGAGACGGTAGTCTCATTACCGCAGATGCATTGCGAAGACTAGCAGAGCAGGGGTTCTGTATTGGTGGACATACTTGCAACCATATCAATCTGGGAGAAATCCGTGACCTTGACGGTATCCTAGCTGAAATACAGAAAGACAAGCAAAATCTTGAGGAAATTACCGGTGCGACAATTAATTTCTTTGCATATCCCTTCGGGGTTTACAAAAATAAGTATTTCGACATGGTCAGTCTTCTTGAGGACTCTGGTTATAAGGGAGCTGTTACTCTCGTCCCGGGGTTTATTACGGATCGGACCAATAGATTTTTCTTGAGCAGAGATCTTGTGAATCCTTCAATGTCTCCCTCGGTATTTAAAGCGAGGATGATGGGTAATTATGATCCAGTAATGTATGCAAGGAAGCTTCTGCAGCTACCCCAAATAGCCACCACCTCCTAAGTCCTCAAATCAGCGTACAGCAATTGAAGCCACCATGTTTACGAGAGCAATAGTAAAACTCTTTGGCGGAACATGGGCAGTCAGGCGGAAATACCTTGCGACACAGATACGACCCTTGGCAAGAATGTACGAAGCGCTGTATCTCCACTCATTAAAGCTAAATGGATCATGGATTTCACTCAGCGCAAGGATCGATGGTGAACCGTGTTTCCCTCATGGCATATACGGTGTATTCATTTCGGGTGGAGCTGTTATTGGCGCTAATTGTGTCATCTTCCAGCACGTGACGATAGGCTCGAATACTTTTCCAGATTCGAAAGGTTTGGGCGCGCCAGTGATAGGAGAAAATTGTTATATAGGCGCAGGAGCTAAGATCATTGGAAATGTTCGAGTCGGTAACAACGTGCGAGTGGGAGCAAACGCCATAGTCTATCAGGATGTTCCGGATAACTGTGTGGTGACATCAGGGATTCAGAAGGTAACGCTGAAAGGACAACCCTTAAACAATAAATTTTACCAAAAACACAAGACAGAATGGCGTTTCTTTGACAATGGTGTCTGGAAAAATGTGCTCGACCCGAGCGAACTCAATGCACTTAAGCGCTTTCATGAGAACGAGTAAACACCGATGGTAAAGAAAGGGCGTTCCTCGTTTTCATGTCCTCTGTCTTTCTTGCTGCACACAATCGTCTTTTAGGGATTCGCTGTAACTGCTGTCTTATACGACCGGGTTGAGAATGAACGGACATATAAATCCGATAAAGTACTTCCGAAGGCGGCAATATCTGTTGGGTCCACAACATAGACCGTTTCAGGGATGGAACACATACAAACTAACGAACGACTGTATGTTGACAGTTCATCCGGATTTACCAGTGGTAACCGTTGAACAGTTGGAAAACTACGCCGTCCTCTTGGGCTATGCGATTGACCCGTTTCAGCCGGATTTGAATGAAAAAGACATTCTGCAGCGCTTTGTCGACAACAGAATCTCGATCGAAGGAATAATTTCTGGTTTGGAAAAGCTCAGTGGACGGTTTGTCTTGATCGTGAAGAGCCATGAGGGCTTGTGGGTATTGCATGACGCAGTCGCACTTCGTCAGGTGCAGTATTGTCGGGATAAGCAAGGCGTGGTGTGGTGCGCATCTCAAGCAGAAACGTTGGCTGAACGCCTAGGATTTGAATACGATGAAGAAGTGCTGAGTTACCGGAATATGCCAAAATGGGCAAACAAAGATGAATTCTGGCTGCTAAATGATCGAACGCCATATCGGCAAGTGCGCAATTTATTGCCCAATCATTATCTCGATCTTCTGACAGGAAAAGTATTCCGCTACTGGCCGCGGAAAGGGTGTATTCCCCCCCTATCCGTTGACGATAGTAATAGATTGTGCACGCCAATTCTGAAGAATAGCATTAGAGCGGCAGCGATGAGATTTGACTTACGGATGGGAATCTCAGCCGGAGTTGATAGCCGTAAGACGTTGGCTGCGTCCAGGGATGTCCGGGATAAAATTCATTGTTTTACTCACACACCGACGCAAACTTCTATGCGTATGAACGATGTCGAAATTCCTTCTCGACTTCTGCCTCGCTTAGGTTTAGGCCATCACAAACTAGGTATGCAGTTGATGAGTGATGAATTCAGAACATACTATGAGGGGAGTGCGACTTGGGCACGAGAGACAAGAGGGCATATTTCTTATACTCTCCTTCAACATTTCGGAGCGGAGGCAACTGTTTTAAACAGTAACATCAGTGAGGTTGCCCAGTGTGTTTATTGGTTGCCAAAATCGAAGGTTAATGGACTGATGTTATCAATAATTAGCGGATTGAATCACCCTCTCGCCATCAGTGAGTTTCAAAAATGGGTCGAGGGTGCACGTCTTGCCTGCAGAGATGCGAAAATGAACATCATGGATCTTTTCTTTCTTGAACAAAGAATGGGACGATGGGCAACTGCGGCTTTTTCGGAATACGATATTACCCATGAAACATTCAATCCTTACAACAATCGATACTTGCATTGTCTAATGCTTGGAATAAACGAACGGCACAGACGTAATCGTCGGTGGGACGTGATGCTGAAACACATTAGGTCCATGTGGCCCGAGGTCTTAATTGAACCTATCAACCCTCCGGATGGTATTCGTGACCGAGTTCAACAATTTATCCGTCGTTTTATCGTCCACAAGACGATTACACCATGGGTTCCAATTTACGAGTATCTGAGATATCGTAAATTGAAGCGACGTTTCAGGCATCAGTCAGTTTAAGGTGTTTTTATCTCCAAACAGAGGTGGCTCCGCTTGTTTGGACAGTCTCTGCGAGTTCAATAAGTGGCGCCTGGCGGTATGAGCCTACACGGCAGTGGGCCGTGCAGACAGGTTCTCCTAGTACACGCGATCGGGCGGGTGCCCGTCAAGCGCGCGATGCGGCCTGATCTGATTATAGAAGGTCATGTAGCGCCTCACCCCTGCTGGGTGTTGGAGACGGTCTCGTAGGCATGGAGATAAGCCTCTTCATACTTGAGACTCCGCCACAACCGTTCGACGAAGACGTTGTCCCGCCAGCGTCCCGTCCCATCCATACTGATCTGAATCCCGTGGTCGTTCAGGAGCCCGGTGAATTCCTGGCTCGTGAACTGACAACCCTGATCAGTATTGAAGATCTCCGGTTTGCCGTACCGGGTCATCGCCTCTTGCACGGCTTCCACACAGAAGTCCGTCGTCCACGAGTTGGAGAGCCGCCACGCTAACACCCGGCGGCTGGCCCAGTCCAGAATGACACAGAGATACAGAAAGCCGCGCCGCATCGGAATGTACGTGATATCCGACGCCCAGACGTGGTTCGGACGTGTGATGGTCAGCTGGTGCAGCAGGTAGGGATAGATCCGGTGGGCGGGATGCCGTTGACTGGTGCGGGGCTTGAGGTACACGGCCATGATTCCCATGCGACGCATGTGGGTGGCCACGTGGCGCTGACCGACCCGCTGGCTTTCGCACCGGAGGAGGTCGCGCAACATTTCGGGCACCGGAAAACGGATACTGCAGATGGAGTTCGTCAATCCGCCGCATCAGGGTCAGTACCGCCGCCAAGACCGGAGGCGGCTGGTAGTAGGCCGTCGAGCGGGCCATCCCGAGGAGTTGGCATTGCCGGACGACAGACAATGGGTGGGTTTGGTCGATCATCGCTTTGCGCTCAGCAAGCCTGCCTTGCTGAGCGCGCCTTCTAACAAATCATTCTCCAATGCCAATTGTCCGATCTTGGCATGCAGGGTCTTAAGATCCGGCACCTCCGACGGTGCCTTCGTCCCACCAAATACGTCGGCAGCTCGGGCCAGCAGTTGCTGCTTCCATTCGGTGATCTGTGTGGGATGGCCACTGAATTGCTCAGCCAATTCGGCCAGGGTCTTGTCGACCTTGGCGGTGGCCAACGCCACCTGGGCCTTGAAGGTTGCCTCATGATTCCGTCTCGGTTTCTTCATTACCTCATTCCTCCCGTCGGCCATCTCGTGGTGGCATCGGTGAAGCCAGGCTACCACTTATCACACTGTCCGAATTTCAGGAGCCCCCTCTGACGGGGCCTGGGCACAAGGATTTTTCGCCTCCACGGTTGGCATCAATGAGGCCACAATACGACAGTATGTGCGGCACCAGGGCGAGCAGGAGACGGGTCAAGCGCAGCTTGAATTGTAAGGAGACCCAGCCTGTAAGGACGAGGTTCTCCATGTGGATATAGGTGTCTACCTACACTCCTGTATGCATTGCGATTAGAAGCAACCTCAACTGCTCAAATAAGGTTCAAAGTTTTTGGCATATCGGTTAATAATATACGTTATTTCAATGTCTTATGATCACGACTTGAACCAGGCAACATTTTTTAAATTGGGCGCAAGAATTGCTTCTCTTGTCACCAAATTAGAGCGATGCATCCATTAACTAACCGCAAACGTCTTAGGCTCAATGCTTGGGCAGGGGGCTCGCAGCAACTTGAACAGGAGGGTCTCATGCGTCAATTAGTTGGGGCTTTACTATTCGCCTACATCTTGATCTTGTCCTGGACGGGGTCCGCTGAAGCTCTCGGCACTTTCACCTGCTCCTCTCCCTGTGTCAATGGGGATTCGGAAGTGGGCAATGGCTTGAATACCACTGACCCCATGACCATCTCCAATGCTGTGGCTGGTCATCCCATTCTCGTTGCAATTCGTTCTGGTGGGCAAAATCCCTCCAATCCCACGATTATCAATGGAGGCGGGAATCCTGGAACATTACGTTGGACGCTCCTGAACAGCCAAAAACCTGTCGGGTCGGATTGGGTCCATGTCGTTTATTGCGCCATCGTGCCTACGAACGGTACCTATACGTTTAGTGCCACGAATAATGCCTTGGGTGTGCGAGCTTGGACGGCCCACTACAATACAGGAACCTGCTCAGGGGCACTCACGCACAGTTCGTCATCCGTCTCGACCAGCATTTCATCCGGCACGGTCACCACGTCTGGTTCTGCTGTCATTTTCTCGGCGATTGCCTCGGATACGGATATTGACGGGCAAGGTGGGAGCAGGACATTCAGTGGCGGAACGATTCGCAATAACAATTGCAACGTCGTGGCTGGTCTTGAGCCCGACCAAAAGGGGTGCATCGGAGACAGAGGAATCCAGGCCGCAGGCACCTACAATGCGGCGTGGACCGTGGGGCGTGATATTTGGGTCGCGATCATCGTCGCGTTGCCCACCAGCGGAGCCGGGGGTACGCTTCCACCTGCGGCTCCCATGAACTTGACAGTGCGGTAATGGCCACTCCCACGTTTCAAGACGCCTATGAACAGCCCCCCTTGGGTGCCGTAATCGGCCACGAACGCCTCAAGAGGGGGCTCCGCTTCTTTGGGCAGAATCTTTCAATTCATAAGTGATACCTGGCGGTGTGCGCCTATGCAGCATCCGGCGTATGATCGTCAAGTGCCCAATGGGGCTTGGTCTGGTTATAGAATATCAGGTAGCGTGTTAATCCCTGTTGAGCCGAGCTAACGGTCTCGCAGGCGTGGAGATACACCACCTGGTATGTGAGGCTCCGCCACAGCCGTTCCACGAAGACATTGTCGCACCAGCGCTCCGTCCCATCCATGCTGATCTGAGTCCCTTGGTCGTTCAAGAACCCGGTGAACTCCTGGCTCGTGAACTGACAGCCTTGATCCGTGTTGAAGATCTCCGGTCTGCCATATCGGGTGAGCGCCTCCCGCACAGCCTCGAGGCAAAAATCCGTCGTCAGCGTATTGAACAGCCGCCATGCCAGCACCCAGCGATTCGCCCAGTCCAGGATCGCACAGAGATAGACGAAGCTGCGTTGCATCGGGATGTACGTAATATCGGTTGCCCACACATGATTCGGACGCGAGATCGCCAGTTGGCGCAGGAGGTAGGGATAGATCCGATGGGCCGGATGCCGTTGACTGATTCGGGGGTGGCGATAGACCGCGGTAATGCCCATGCGTCGCATTAGCGTCGCCACGTGACACCGTCCCACTCTATAGCCCTCGCGTCGGAGGACATCGCGTAACATCCGGGCGCTGGCAAATGGATACTGCAGATACAGCTCGTCAATCCGGCGCATGAGAACCAGCGCCGTGTCGGAGACTGGCCGTGGCTGGTCGTAAGCCGTCGATCGAGCCAGCCCGAGGAACTGACATTGGCGAACTATCTTGCTCCCCTTGAAATTGAGACCACCTTCACGACAAGATCCTGAACGGACCGAGGAGGTGGCGAGATGGCATCAGATACAATTGAACCGATTGAACGGTGGACGGCCAAACAGCGCATAGCGCTGGTCATGCATATCCTGAAGAGAGAGACCTCGGTGGCTGAAGCGGCCCGGCCCCATGGGCTGACGGTGGCCGAGGTCAAAGACTGGCGGGAGAAGTTTCTATTGGAGGCCGAGAACGTGCTGCGAACGTGCCCGAAGGATGAAGAGGCCTCAAAGACGAGCAGATCAAGAAGCTGAAGCAGAAGATTGGCGATCTGGTATTGGACAACGACATCTCCGGGAGGCGCTGAAGCCCTACCCTTTGGACCGAAAGACATCCGATGGGTGAGAGCCATGCGGCCGGATGTCTCAGAACGACGGAGTTGCCGGATTCTCCACGTGAGCCGAGCGAGCTTGCACCGTGGGCAGGAGCCAGTGCGACGGCTGGCCAGGTGTGAACCACCTTGGGTGGACCGGTTGGGGTTTTGGATTCAGGCGCATCCGATTTTGGCTATCGGCGACTCTGGGCGTTGTTGCGATTCCAGGACGGGATCGTGGTGAATCGCAAAGCGATCTATCGTGTGCTGAAACAGAAGCGGTGGTGTGTCCATCAACGCGTCACCACACCACGTCCACGCGTACAGGACTGGGTGAGCCAGGCCAGTCGGAGTGATGAACGGTGGGCGATGGATATCACACATATTCCCTGTGGGCAAGATGGCTGGGCGCAGGTGGCGGCGGTGATCGATTGTCATGATCGAGAAGTGATTGGGTATGAGTTGGCCCTGCGCAGCCTGGCCAAGGAAGCCGAGCGGGCCGTGGAAGCGGCTTGCCTCGCCCGCTTCGGAACATTGCATCCAATTGGGGCACCTGTCCTGCGGAACCACAACGGGCTGATCTTTCGGAGCCGCCAGTTTCTGCAAGCCTGTCGGGACTATCGGCTGCAACAGGAGTTTATTACGCCGTACACACCAGAACAAAATGGGACCATCGAACGATTCTTTCGCAGTCTCAAGGAGGAACACGTCTGGCAACACACGTTCCAGACGTTTGATGAGGCACGGCGTGTCATTCGAGACTGGGTGCTGTGGTATAAGGAGGCGCGTCCTCATCAGACGTTGGGCTATCAGAGCCCGGTGCAATACCGGGCGCAACAAGCAACCCAGGTGGCTTGTTCGGCCAAGGTCTTGTCGCCTTTGAGGGCTGCGACAGCCACCTGTGCCTTGAAGGTTGCTCCGTGATTGCGTCTCGTTCTCTTCATGCCTCGCTCCTCTTACAGGCCACCTCGCGGTGGCATTGGTGAGCCAGGCTACCACTTAATCATACTGTCCGAATTTCCAGAGCCCCCTCTCTCTTTCCTAACCAAGCACGACGACCTTCGCGTCAGAGTGTAATCGTTTTTGATATCAGCTATATCAATGGCCCTACCGTAGGGCGTTCTCATCTTCTTAAGACATGCGTATGGGCTCGCAAAGTCTGTGGCGGAATAGACTCGCTTCCTTGCTTGCTCTGATGAAGACTAACAAGTCTTCCTCTTCTTCTGCTGTATTCTATTCTGAAGCGGGATTTCACCATCTCATTGACCGGGAGTTTAGGCGTTCCGAGCGATCGGGTCAGCTCTGCCGGATCTTGCTCGTATATCGAATAAACGCGCACGAGGTCATCATACCTCTATGCCACGAGCTTGCTGACAGAACCATCTCGGTACTGTCCCGCAACTATCGTGACACCGATTACATCGGGTGGTATCGGCAAGGCCGGATCTTGGGAGTTCTTTTGACAGCGCAACGGCCAGGTTCTGCCAGAGAGGGGTGTGACAGCGTGAAGACCCGTTTGGTGGACAGTTTACATGACGCCCTAACCGTCATGGGCGACCGCTCTCTACAGATACGGGTGCTCGAGCAAGACGAGATCAATGCCTTCAACGCTGCCGATCATCTTGCCCCGAATTCAGGTGTTAGGGTCCTATAACCTCTTCAAGGAGTGCAATCATGCTACGACTGGGTGTGATCGGGTATGGGTATTGGGGTCCGAACGTGGTGAGGAATTTTCTCGCACATCAGGACTGCAAGGTCGTCACTATCTGCGACAAGTCTTCTGCTGCATTGACTCGTGTATTGGCGGCGCATCCCGGCATCCGTGTGACGACTGAGCCGGATGCGGTGCTGTTTGCCACGGACATCGATGCGGTGGCAATCATCACGCCGGTGTCGTATCACTACGAACTCGCCAAGAAAACGCTTGAGAACGGGAAGCATGTATTCGTGGAGAAACCCTTTACCGCAACCTCCGCTGAGGCCGAGGAGCTGATCCAGCTCGCGGAGCGCCGCGGGCTCCAAATCATGGTGGACCATACCTTTCTGTTTACCGGGGCTGTCCGCAAGATCAAGCAACTCATCGATGACGGCACCTTGGGTCGCCTCTACTACTATGATTCGACACGCGTGAATCTGGGTCTCTTCCAGCACGACGTGAATGTGCTCTGGGATCTCGCGCCGCATGACTTGTCGATCATGGATTACCTGATCGGGGTCGAGCCCGAGTTGGTCGTGGCGACCGGCGGAGCCCACGTGAACAATTTCGAAAATATCGCCTATCTCACCGTGTATTTCCCCGACAATGTCCTGGCGCACATCAACGTCAATTGGCTCTCACCCGTGAAAATGCGCACGACGCTGGTCGGTGGCCAAAAACGAATGCTGGTCTGGAACGACCTCGATCTGGCGGAAAAACTTCGCATCTACGACAAGGGCGCCGACGTCAAAAATGAATCGGGAATGCATGCGGCCTTGGTCAGCTACAGGACCGGGGATATGTACGCGCCGAAAATCGAAGAGGCCGAAGCGCTGAAGGTGGAGACTCGCTATTTCCTGGACTGCATCATGAACGGAACGAAACCGATCAACGATGGGCTGGCGGGGCTGCGAGTCGTGCGCATTCTCGAGGCGGCCGAACGGTCGCTCAATCAGCACAAGGAGATTGTATTAGCCTAGGCTTCAAGGGCAGGGACAGAGGAAGAAAGATGAGAGGACAATCACGCACAGGGACGTCGACATGATGGGACAACACTCGATGCTGCTCGACGAGCGGACCTTCAAGCAAACGGTCATGCAGGAGCGAAAGCGAGCGGATCGTTCCGGACTCGCTATGGCGCTGCTGTTGATCAGCCTTCCGAGCAGGTCAGGTGAGCAGGGGAGGGCCGACAGCGCCGTCGTGGCCAACGCCTTGTCGGTGATCGCTTCGGAGCTTGATATTCTGGGTTGGTTTGACTCGTCGTGCGTCCTCGGTCTGATTGTGTCCGAGATCGACCCCACCGACTTGACCGGAACCTGTGAACGGCTTGAACGCACATTCCAGAACGCGATCACGCTTCGCGGTGATGAGGAGCTTGCGCAACACCTCTCACTCAGGTTGCGCGTGTATCCGGAGCCGACCGCATCAAACGAGAAGCAGGTGTGTCCTATGGATCCGCTACTGTATCCGGAGCTCTCGATGAATGTGCCGGCTCTCTCGGACTTTCAGATGCTCAAACGAGGCATGGATATTGTGATCAGTGCCCTACTGTTGGTCCTATTGTTGCCGGTGTTCGCCTTCATCGCTGCGATTGTCAAGCTGTCGTCGCCTGGACCCGTCCTATTCAGGCAAATGCGCGTCGGGCATCTGATGATGCCTTTCACGATGTGCAAGTTCCGAACGATGTATGCCACGGCGGATCACCAGGTCCACCACGACTATGTGAGCTGGTTCATCACTGCCAGTGACCAGATGCAGAAGCCGCCCGTCTTCAAGCTCACGAACGATACCAGGATCACTCCCATCGGCCGGTTTCTCCGCAGAACGAGCCTCGATGAGTTGCCTCAGCTCTGGAATGTGTTGATCGGTGACATGTCTCTGGTGGGACCACGGCCGCCGCTTCCGTATGAACTGCAACAATACAAGCCCTGGCACAGAGGTCGCGTGTTGGAAGCCAAACCGGGCATGACCGGCCTCTGGCAAGTGGTTGGTCGGAGTCGGACCACCTTCGACGAGATGGTGCGTCTCGACTTACGATACGCCAGAACCATGTCTCTGTGGTCCGACATCAAGATCCTGCTTGCGACGCCTGCGGCGGTCATTACCGGCAAGGGGGCCTGTTGACATGATGTGTATCCTCGGACTTTCTGTCTTGCCATGATGGCGTAGACTGTCCAGTGCAGGATGGCGAGATCCTCGCTGCAGCCAGGGAAGAGCGCTTTACTAGACGGAGGCACGATCCCGGTTTTCCTACCGATGACCATCGCTACTGCCTCACCTAGGCCGGTACGGAGATAAAGAACAAGCACATCGTCTTCTAAGGCGAGCTCCTCGTGGGAAGTTTAAGCTTTGAGACCTTGGCATGTGAGAGAGAGGTATGTGATGAGTGAATCTGCCGCTGGGTTATGGGCTTTCATGAAGGAGCGAAAGAAGTTAGCGTTTGGGCTTCATCTAGTAGTTCCGGCCGGCATTATTTGCATAGGATTTATTATCTGTGCTTCTCAAGGATGTAGCGGGGATTCATCATCTCCTTCAATACCTGCCGGTTCACCTCCGGTCGCTGCGCCGCTACCTGTCTTCCCACTCACCGTATCAGACAATCATCGCTATCTCCAGGATCAGAACGGCGTGCCCTTTCCCATCCTGGGACGCACGGCATGGTTCATCACATCGCTTTCGGAAACAGACTACAAACGATTTATCGACGATACGGTGGCCAAAGGCTATAACGCCATCGAATTTCATGTTATCAACCACGATGGGCGAGGGAACCATCCGCCATTCGGCTTTGATAATACGCTTCCATTCACCAAGAAGCTCGACGGCTCGACCTGGGACGGTTCTCTCGGGAGCAACAACGACCAGGCACCTGATTTTTCACAGCCGAATGAAGCCTACTGGGCAAACGTCGATGCATTCCTGACTTATGCTGAGTCCAAGGGTGTGCTCTGCTTCCTATTCCCTGCGTACACCGGCTATGGTGGAGGTTCTCAGGGCTGGATGGTTGAGATGGTTGCCAATGGACCAACTAAAATGCAGGCCTATGGTCGCTTCATTTCGAACAGATATAAAACGCGAGGGAATATCGTTTGGATGCTGGGTGGTGATTATGGCACTGGCGGATTTCAGTTCACAGCAGATCAGCTAGCGGGAGAAAAAGCCATGCTGAGTGGAATGCAGAGTATTAGCGGACAGGCAAGTCGGAACATCTCCGCTGAATGGACTTCGGAATCCATCTATACAGATCAAACCGATCCGACTCTGAGAGCAGCTGGTACCTTGGAAGGTGCCTATTCGTTCAGCGGGGCGGTTAACCTCTATACTCGCAACGGCTACGGGCCATTTGATTCCGACGGCACGACCCTTCATTCTGTTATGCCGACTTTTCTGCTCGAAGAGCCTTATGATCAGGAAGGCCCTGATGGCAATAACATCAACGGCTCGGCTACGCAGCCAGTGCGCCGTTTTCAGTGGTGGGGATGGTTATCCGGAATCGGCGGCTACATCTCGGGCAACGGTTGCGTGTGGCTATTCAACCCTCCAAAACACTTGTCACTTTCGTTCTGCTCGGACGGCTGGCAGGCACATCTGAATACACAGGGTGCGCAGGATATGGCGCGGCTCAATGCCTTTGTTCGCTCGATTGCTTGGTACAACCTCGTCCCATCCGGTCTCGATGGGATGAAGACGATTGTAACTGCCGGAGGGTCGCAGTCGGTTCTTCCAGACTATGTGGCCGCAGCGGCGTCGCCGGATGGCACTTTGCTGGTGGCCTACGTACCGCCTGATCATACAGGGCCGATTACCATCGATATGACGGTGATGAGTGGTCAGACACAGGCGCGCTGGTTCAACCCGGCCACCGCTGCATATACAGTGATTGGTACATTTGCGAATACAGGCACTCAAACCTTTATCCCGTCTGGAAACAACAGCACAGGCTTCACTGACTGGGTATTACTCTTAGAGAGACAATAACGTGAGCGATGGGGAACTGCCGTCAAGAAGTGTGTAAATGGATTCAGGCGGCGGTCCTTTCCGATTGAGGGCCCACGTCGCTCTTCATGTGTTTTGACTTCAGCATCACTCCATCTTTGAATTTCATTCCCGAGGCGACCAGTGGCAGCAACTGCGGAGCATTCAGTTTCCGCCACGACTTCTCGGCCACCCGGAGCATCTTCCAGATGATGGCTTTGGCTCCTTCCACGCACTTGTAGCGACGGGCGACGTCCGTTCGCAATCGGACCGACGAGAAGGGCGACTCCACGATGTTCGTCGTCCGCAAGTGAATCCAGTGCTCGTGTGGGAACGTGTAGAACGTGACCATCCGGTCCCAGTCTCGCAAGAGAGTATCCACAGCCGTCTAGTCCGTTTTTCGGTACGTGCGGACGAACGTGTCGCGGCGCCGCTCACAGTCAGCCTGAGTCTCGGCGTATGGCATCGCCTTGAGCCACTCGGCCGCCTTCTGCTGCTCTTTCGTGGGCAGCGCGTCCAAGACGTTGGTGATCGTGTGGTTCCAGCATCGCTGCTCCTGGTCGGTCGGGTGGATCTCGCCACAGGCCGCCCAGATGCCGAGGTGCCTATCCGCCACGGTCAACGACGGGAACTTGAGCCCACCGGGCCTTGAGGTCTCGGAGGATGTTGAGCCAACTCTCCTTGCTCTCGCGCTCGCCCCTCTCGCAGGTCGGTACGATTTTGTCCCCGGTGGTGAGCGCGCCGACGATCGTGAGCAGAGCCCTCTTGCGATCTTCGATACCCGCCTTCACGTCCAGGCCATCTGAAGTTCCCCCCGTTTTTTGGACAGGTCGTGAAGCCAAGATTTATGGTAGGACTGCGGTCCAGAGGAGGGGGAGGGCAGGATGGGGCAGAAGCGGACAACACATTCAGAGGAGTTCAAGGCACGAGTGGCGATGGAAGCGATCAAGGGAGTACAGACGCTGAGTGAGCTGAGCGCCGCGCATGGCGTGCCCCCGACGGTCATTGCGCATTGGAAACGGCAATTGCGGGAAGGGGCACCGGAGGTGTTCCGGCGCGGTCCGGCAAGCGGGGCCCGCCGCGAGGACGATCTGACGACCCCGCTGTACTAGGAGATCGGCCGGCTCAAGATGAAAGTGGAGTGGCTCAAAAAAAGCTGTGAGCGCACCTCCGGAGGCCCGACGAGGATGGATCCAAGCCGAACCCAGTGCGTTGTCGATCGTACGGCAGTGTGTGTTGGCAGGATTGGCGCGTTCGACGTGCTACTACGAGTCGGTGCCCGAGCGCGAAGAGCCCTCTGGGGTTGATGCGCCTGATCGATCGGCTGTACCTGGAGCGGCCGTTTTATGGCGTGCAGCGGATGACCGACTGACTTCACGCCTTGGGCCATGCGGTCAACCACACGCGCGTCGAACGACTGCTGCGGGTCATGGGGTTGCAAGCGGTGCTGCCGGGCCCGCATACGAGCCGGCCGCATCCAGAGCATCGGCGGTACCCATATTTATTGAGGACACTCGAGGTGGTCAGAGCCAACCAGGGGTGGTGCGCGGACATCACGTATGTACCGATGCGGCGGGGGGGCCTGTACCTGATGGCGATCATGGACTGGTTCAGTCGCTACATCGTGGCCTGGGAATTGGGCAACACCCTGGACACCGGCTTTTGTGTCGAGGCGCTGAGACGGGCCTTGACCAGTGGGTGCCCAGAGATTTGCAACACCGATCAAGGGGCGCAATTCACCAGTCAGGAGTTCGTCGTGTGTGTGGAAGGGGCCGGGGTGCGCGTCAGCATGGATGGCCGGGGTCGCGCGCTGGATAACGTCTTCGTCGAGCGGCTGTAGCGGAGCGTGAAATACGAGGAGATCTATCTGCGGGATTACGCCGATGGATCGGAAGCCTGGCGAGGGTTGCAGCGGTACTTTGCGTTCTACAAGACCGAACGTCGCCACCAAAGCATGGGACGACGGACCCCCGCCGAGGTGCATTTCGGGTGAATACGGGAGCACCCATAAATGGCCAGACACGAGATCGCCTCCGGGCTCTGAACGAAAGGAGGAGACGGGACAGAAATCCATGAGCTTATTTTCAGGGAAAACCTGTCCAAACAATAGGGGGAAGCTCAGTGCGCATCCGTCCCTGAACCGGCATCCTTGATCCTGCTGGGCTTGGGATCTGGAAGCGGACTTCACGGAAAGACTAACCAACTTTTCCATAAAGAACGGAGCAAAGGGCCATCCCCTGGGAGGGGAGGTGGCCCTTTGCTTTTTGGGCTGATGCAGCTAGTGGGTCATTGGATGGTCTTGCTGACCTCGTTCGAGGGAGTACTCTCGCCGGCACCGTTATATGCCGTGACAGCGAAATAGTACATCCGGCCTACGGTCAAACTGTTCACGGTTGATGAGGTGACGTTGCCCACCGTAATGGTTCGCGTATAGAGGCGGGGCGCCTCCCCGACATAGACTTTATAGCCGCCGACAGTGCCGGTGGCTGCGTTCCATGTGAGAGTGGCGGTAGACGTCGCGGGTGGGGGTGAGGAGGGGGGAGGCGACGAGGTAGCGGGTGAGACAATCAACGTTACCGGGATACTTTGAGTGAACCAGGTGCCCTCCTTGACTGTGATGGTTGCTTTGTAGGTCCCCGCTGCACGCCCGCTGATATTGACAGTGACCGTGATGGTTGCACGCGTGGTCTCAGATTGACTGGTGGGTGACACTGTCAGCCAAGTCGCGTTGTCTGAGGCCGTGAGCGTAGCCTTGTAAGTAGGGACCTTGGTGAAGGTTAGTGTCTGCTTCGGCGGGTTTGTCGCACCCTGCACAGCATAGTAGGTCAGCGAGCTCGGACGAACGGTGTGGGACGCCAAGCCCTCAGAAGCGAGTCCCAGGCAGAGGAATGCCGTGATCCCAAGCATCTGCCACCACGAGAGAGCTAAAGCGTGAGTCGTGAGACGAGACCGTACCGTTTGATAAATATGCGTCTCAGAAAAGTGTCTCATCATTACCGGCCTTTCCTCGATAAGAGGTGTCCCACTAAGTAGTTCCTGAACGATGTTTACTAGATCCACTCGATGAAGAGATCGTTTCCCCAGGGGAACCAGATGGCTAAGAGTAGGCATACGACGAAGCCTGTCTTTTAGGATTCCGCCGGAGGAGTTACTGCCGTGATCTCATTCGAGCAGAGACTTTCCGACTCGTTGAACGCACGGATAGCAAAAAGATATCGAGTGCTGGGTTCCAGCCCGGTAATCGTTGCGGCTGGAGCCTCGACGGCCTGACTTTCCCCGGAAGAACATGAACTTGGTTCTTCTGAATTGGACTCTTCTGAAGCGGGCTCTTCTGAACTTGGTTCTGCTGATAGTTGCTTTCGATAATAAATGCTGTAACCAGCCACGTTCATACCTGGGGGATGAACCCAGGTCACATGCGCTGTCACTCCCGTTGGAGTCGAAGTCATGGTGATCATGGGGTCTTCTTCTCCGTCGGAATCTGTTGCATCGGAATGGGGTGCTTGATCTGAGTCCAATCTTGCCGAAGCATCCGTTGGTGAAGAAAGGCTCGAAATTGTCGGTCCTCCCGCTCCGTCATTTGTGCAACCAGACAGTGGCATAAGTAGGAAAATAACAAGTATCAGATAGGCCATCGAGATGTTCAATTTCCGGGAGACAAAGCGAACCGAATCCTCAAGCGTCAACATAGAGACACTCCTAATAAGTGAATTGATATGAGGCTCTGATGGTATTAAGTTTGTGCCCAGTAGTGACTAGTGCAAAGAGAGCATCACCATAATTTTTGCTTTCCTAGGGAAAGAGAGATACAGCAAAAGTGATGCCGAGAGGAAATGATCGGCGAGCTTAAATTTTGAATGCTTTGAGCGGTAGTTGAGACCTAAAAGTGTAAAGTGTGAAGGGTTCAACCTTCACAGAGATCAAGAAGGAACAAGAAGGTCCTAATGGCCACTCTGGGTTTCTTCTTGCCCGTTTCACACCTCGCCTGTGAGAGATTGAAAAAACCTATCCATGCTGCATCGCCTCCCGTATGATTCATATGGTTGCGACAGCAATCAGTTTCAGCCTATAAGGTGGGAGATCGATAGTGCCGACTGTTCGGATTGTGACACAAGCGGAAGTCCCACCTGCACCCGTCACGACCGTACACACCTCTTCCGCGAGAGTTTGGATCTACATTGTTACAACGATGGCGCTCAGTGCAGTGATAGGTACATGGCTGGTGTGGTTTTCGGCGCATCTTCAGAGAAGTCTTCACGAGGAAGGTATTCGAGCGGCTTGCCGACGGGCTATGCCGGAAACGGCTGATCGTTGTTTTGATACGGTGATCATTCAGAGGGGAGGGATACGGCGTTGATGGAGGCATGGGAGGTACATGCCAAGGTTTGTTCGGCAATCGCTCTTCTGCTGATCATGGCGGCGTCCGTTCCAAGCTGGGCACAGGATTCCGATCCTCAAGCACAGCCACGCGTCGAATTGTCTCTGCGGTCGTGGTTATACACGGCCGGCGAAACTCAATGGAGCCACAATGCATCTGGGATCGATCCACAACGTGGCGACCCTACCTCTAAACTCACGTATAAGGACAACGATACCCACATCATCGAGCTGGGGGGGCGGCTTAATTTTACCCGTCGAGTATTTTTTGAGGCCTATGGAGGATTCTCCGTATCCTTTAATCGCGGTCGCCTGGTCGACGATGACTTTACCGCCGTAGGTGGGCAACACCTATACTCTCGCACATCCAGTGATGTCACGGGATCGGGAACTCAATATGTAAATCTCAACATCGGCATTCGCGCCGTCGACTTTCCGGGATCGCGCGGCCATCTTGATGTGCTCGGAGGTTTTCAATATTGGAGAACCGAGTACGAGGCAACCGGAGTCAGTCAGGTGGTCTGCACTCCGTCCGGGATCCCGGGTGTGGCCTGTACGCCGAACCTCAGCCTTCCCGGTGTGCTGGCAATCACGAATACCACGCACTGGATTACCCCGATCCAAATCGGGATCAATACAGAATACCGCGTGACTCCCCGCGTGAGCGTTGATCTCAAGGCTTCCGTGAGCCCGGCCAGCGTTGTTTTGAACGATGACATTCATCATCTCCGTCCTGACGAACTTCAGCAAGATCCGAGTTTTTCAATGTGGGGAGTCGGCGTCGGCGCCAATGCGGGCGCTGGTGTGAAATTCCTGCTCACGCGCAACCTTGCTCTGACAGGAGGGTACCGTGTCATGTGGAACAGGACCTACTATGGGAGGTGGGAAAATCATCCCATTGGAGGCGGGGCCGCGACCGCTCCTCTTACCGAATTCCAAACTATCCGCCATGGTGTCATCGTCGGGCTGATCGGGTCCTTTTAGATTGCTCAAATGGTGGACGAGCTATCGCCTCGGACGTCCGCCCGGTAGGGTTTCTTCTTCGTACTCAAGAAAGAGGCGCTTGGCCTCCGGATGGAGTTGGCTGGGGTGGCCGTAGGGGATTCCGAGCGTTCTAAACAGCGGCGTCAATTTTCCGTTCGGATGCAGATAACCGGCTCTGAGCGGCACCGTGCGTTTGCCGTGACGGACGAGCCGGCAGACAGTGGATCGGATGGATGTCAGCCAATCGGCGATGTCCTGTGGATTGCCGATCGAAGCGGAGAGCAAAAGGAGTCGAGCCTGTGCAGGACAAAAGATGATCGTCTCTTCCCACACCACTCCTCGCTCAGGATCGGCAAGATATTGCGATTCGTCCAGAATCACCAGTCCCAACGTATCCAATCTCACATCGATCTCCCCGCTTGCGGCATCATAGAGCAAGTTGCGAAGGATTTCCGTGGTCATGATGAGCAACGGCGCTTGCCCGTTCTCCTGCCGGTCTCCAGTGAGAATGCCGACTTTTTCGAAACCGAAGATTCGAGAAAACTCCGTATATTTCGTGTTGGACAAGGCCTTGAGCGGTGATGTGTAAATGACCGTGCGATTGTCGTCCATGGCCCGGCGGGCCGCTTCAACGGCGACATACGTCTTTCCGCTGCCGGTGGGAACGCTGATGACGACGTCGGTCTCATTCAGAGCGGACAAGGCCTCGCTCTGCCAGGGGTCCGGGACAAATGGTTGCGGAGAAGGAACGCCGAGGCCTTCCAGCCAGGCCGAAAGTGAGATGGCGGTTTCGGAAGATTCCGGTCCTACTCCACGTGGCGACGCTTTCTTGTGAGTGATCGCAGGCGGATGATTGATGCGAGACGATCCGGCTTCTGATCGAGAGTGCTGCTCCCCGATCAAGGCCTGGAGATCAGATTCGAGGCCGGCACGATTCTGGATTGAATGCTGGAGAAGCAGCTCGATCAATCGTTTCTTGCCGGCACGAAAGTGCCGATGGATGCGTCCACGGGCCAGGCGATGCAAGAGCGCTACAGGCTGTTGGGCAAGCAGTTGTTCAAGCTCGTCGGTATTCATGGCAGCTCCTCCAACACTCCGCGTCGGATCAATGTAAGTGCTTGCGAGGCGGATTCAGCAAGGCCGGGGTGCGTAGATTTTACGGCCTGCACCTGTGATAGAAACTCAAGGGTTCGAGCCAATAATCGATAGATGTCGCCTTCCGCCATCGTGGTCAGTCGACAGAGTCCGATCCATGTGAGGGTGGGGTCGGCGACCCAGCGCTCAACCAACGCCGCCACATCGGCGCGTAGGAGGGGAGGATCTTCGTAAGGAGATAAACTCTCCGCCAATTTTCGAACCTGCCCGAGTAAAGAACTCAGTCCTGTGCTGATGCGTGGAAATGCCCCGGGACGATCATCATCGTGGGCCAGACTGGCCAAAACGCCGGCGAGGAGGGACGGGTCTGCTCCAGTAAAGGCGTCGGCGCGGATCAGTTCGGTAATCAGCAGCGAATGATCGATGCGGATCAGCCTTGCCCATTCTCCGTCCATCGTCAATTGTGTCGTCGGGGTGAGATACCCGAATTTTTGCAGCACTTCCACACGCTCTTGAAAGCGGTGCCACAAACTGGTCCGCAGCGCTTGTATGGATTTCGTATGGCGCTGTTGTTCCTGGCGAAGTCGCGATGCGGTTATGAAGTCTTTCTGACAGGTTGGTCGCGAAGGACAAGTCGGGCAGGGGAAGTCACCTAACGATTGGACGATGGCATCGGGCAGCGGCTCGATGCCCGGAGATATGAGTATGGGAAGCACGGGCACATGCGACGGAAGATCTTCTAATTGATGGCTGAGTCGATCGAACGTGTCGGTAGAACACCAAGGATAGGTCGGTGTCTCCGCGCAGTCGCATGTGCGATCGTAGACTTCTCTCACGCTGGTGACAGGGCATTCGGTGACAGCGCTGTCCGGTCGTAAGACGGTGAGCATGGAATTTTTTTGGCCCTTGCTCCGATATTGCCGGAGCACAATCCCGCGGCCTCTGCCGAGTCCTACGACACGCCCCGGCGTCAGGAACGGCAACCGGGCCGAAATCTCCGGCGGTTCGGATCGGTGGGTCTGATGTCGCGTGTGGCGATGTCTTCGCGCATGGTCGAAGGTGTGCCATTGGGTGATCCAGTCCGTACAGACGCGAGGACCGAACGGCTCCATCTGCACATGGACTGCGTCCAGTTTTTGCTCGAGGAGTTCCGCGCGCTGATTCAGTTGGAATTGAGCGAAACTCTTGGCCAAGATTCCTTGAATGTGCTCATGGGGATGGGCCTTCAAGAGGTTCAAGACCATCGGGTAGCTGATGGTAAACTGGCTGTTGATGGCTTCCGGTTGTCCCGTCAACCCTTTGGTCAGAACCGCGAGATCGATATAAGGAGAGGGAGTCACGATCGCAAATCCCACATGATCTTTTCCGCGGCGGCCGGCTCGTCCGGCGATTTGCTGGACCTCGCCGATGGTCAAGTCGGTGAAGTCACGGGACTTGCGGATGCTCGATTGGGTAATCACGACCGTGCGGGCGGGAAAATCGACACCCGCCGCCAAGGTCGTCGTGGCGAATACCGCGTCGAGGTGGCCTTGCCGCATCAGTTCCTCGATCGCGATTTTCCAAGACGGCAGATGCCCTGCATGATGTGCGGCAACCCCGATCCGCCTCACAATGGGAATCAACGGGTGCTCGGCAATGCTGGGGTGTTGAATCGTGATCCGCTCAAGGGCGACAGCAATCGCCTCCTGCCGTGCCGGAGGGAGTACGAGATCGGCATGGTCAAAGGTCTCCATGGCCTCGTCACAGGCTCGACGTGAGGTGAGAAACACGATGGCTGGCGTGAGATGTTTGTGACGGAGCGCAGTGATGAGATCAACCGGATGGATCGACGGCGGCATGCAGTTTCATTCCCTTTGAGATGACCACGAGGCCGGATTCAGTGACGGTAAATCGTTGCGCATCGGCCTCTCGATCGTACCCGATCTCCGTATGAGGAGGGATCGCCACATCCTTATCGATGATGGCGCGCCTGATGTGGCTCTGCGCGCCGATGGTCACGTTCTCCATGATAATGGATTCACGGACATCCGCATGGTCTTGCACGCGGACGTTCGGGGACAACACGGAATTTTGGACCCGCCCGCCTGAAACGATGCAGCCGCCGCAGACGATCGAATCGAGGGCGACGCCCATCCGTCCTCCCTGAAAATCCTGCGCGAAGACGAACTTGGCCGGTGGGAACTGTCCTTGATAGGTTCGGATCGGCCAGTCAGAGTCGTACAGGTTGAATTGAGGGTCGACGGCGACCAAATCCATGTTCGCTTCCCAGTAGGCGTCGAGCGTTCCAATGTCGCGCCAGTACTGGACGGCTTTTCTGTTGGCGTCTTGGAATTTGAAGGCATAGACACGCCCTTCTTCGATCATTCTGGGAATGATGTTTTTCCCGAAATCATGGGCGCTGTCCTCTCGCGCGTCGGCGATCAGATGTTCCCGGATCGCCTTTGTGCGGAACAGGTAGATGCCCATCGATGCAAAGGCGTGAGCAGGGTCGTTGGGCAGCGGAATGGGATTCGCCGGCTTTTCATCGAAGCGGGTAATCCGGTAGTCTTCGTCCACTGCGATGACTCCGAAGCGATTCGCCTCCTGGACGGGAATGTCGATGGCGCCGACGATCGCATCCGCGCTCTTGGCGATGAGCCAGTGGAACATCTCCGCATAGTTCATCTTGTAAATATGATCACCGGCGAGAACCAGCAGGAATTCCGGGTGTTCTCCCTCGATCAAGAACAGATTCTGATACACGGCGTCGGCGGTGCCGCGGTACCAATCTTCGCTGATGCGCTGTTGAGGGGGGACTGAGGCGATATACTCGCCGACCTCAGCGTTGAGAATATTCCAGCCGGCCCGGATATGGCGATCGAGGGAGTGCGACTTGTATTGAATGAGCACGACGATCTTGCGGAATCCTGAGTTCAGACAATTGCTTAGGGTGAAATCGATGATACGGTACTTCCCGCCGAAGGGAACAGCCGGCTTCGCGCGTTGGTCCGTCAGCGGAAAGAGTCGCTCGCCTTTGCCGCCGGCCAACACCATGGTGAAAATATTCTTCACGCGCCGAATTGTAGCAGGACCCGTAAGAAATAGAAAGGAAGCGGAATCGTTGACTTCCCGTTCCATGCGGATAATACTAGGCCCAGACCCGATTGTGCTTGTCGGTTCAAAAGGAGTCTGAAGTAAAGGAGTCAGCATGAAGCGAGATGTCGTTGTCGCGGCTCTCCCAGGAGTCGATTCCAAAAGTGTGACGAAACTCCCGGAGAAATCCTCAGGTCCATCGCGCAACATGGCCTGGCGCCTGGAAAAGTTAGAGGGACAGATCCAGAAGCTGTCCGAACTGGTTCGAGATCATGCCGAAGATATGGATCGTCTGGTGAAGATCGTCGCAGAAAACAGCGACATCATCCGCCGGCAGATGCTTCGGAAGCATCATGAGAAAGTTCGGGTGAGGAAACATTTGCGGGAGGCAGACGCTTCCACGGAACGTTGATGGTCGTTCGACGCCCCGCCGGCTACTCCGCCGCTCTCCATTCTCAACCTCATGTAAATCAGAATTTCTCAGAACCTCTTTCATTGCCCTATCTACGAGTGCATCGAGTATAATTTGCCGGGCCTTCTACGGGCGGAGAAGATACGCCTTCGCATATACACCGAATATGGCGTGATGAGAGCATGGGTCGACGACTACGTATTGCCTCCCTCTGCCTCGCCATCTCAAGCGGCATTTTCATTGGTGGTGAGTCCCTGCCAGCCGGGCAGTTGATGAGTGTCGCTTCGGATGAGGCGCCACCGGTTACCATACCTTCGGCACAAACTCTACGCATGAGCCTTGAAGAGGCGATCGGGCACTTTTTACGCCAGAACCTCGATCTATTAATCGTGAAATACGGGATTGAGTTTAGTAAGGGACAGCAGATTACCGCCCGACTGTTTCCGAATCCTGTCGCCTCGATGGGACTCGTGAGCTCTCCGGTCCAGGGCCGCACGCTAGGGAACAGCGGACAGATCGCTCCGCAGATCCAGCAGTTGTTCGAGTTGGCGGGGAAACGAGGCTATCGGATCGAGAGCGCGGAATACGGACGGCAGTCTGCGGAGGCCGCTTTTGAAGACGCAGTCCGGCAACTGAGTTTTGCCGTCAAAGATGCTTACTACCGTGTTCAACTGGCGCGGAGACGGCTGGTTTTGGCGGAAGAAAATCGGGATCGTTTCTCCCGAATCCTCGAAGTCAATACGATTCGATTCAAAAAGGGCTATATTGCCGAGGTCGATTTGATCCGGATCCGGTTGCAGTTTATCGACTTTCACTCCCAAGTGATTCAGGCTATTCAAGAAGCGCAGTCGGCTCGATCGGATCTTCGGCAATTGTTACAAGTTTCGCCGGCAAGTGACTTGGATCTCACCACCGAACTGGAGTACAAGCGTCTGGATCCCGACATCGTCAAGCTTCGTGCCGTTGCCGTCGACGGACGACCTGATGTTCGTGCGAAACGGTCTACGCTGTCACAGCGCGAGGCCGAGCTGAAACTGGCCAAAGCGTACCGGATTCCGGATGTCACCGTCGGCGCGGGCTATGGCACCCAAGGTTCGCATGGCCCCGACAACCCGAATCAGATGGCGTTCAGTCTTGGCCTGCCGCTGCCATTGTTCAATCGCAATCAAGGCGGTATCATGCAGGCGGAGGCCGCGATGCAGGCTGCGGGAGCGGACCTCGGCAAGACATTGAATCAAGTCGAGAATCAAGTGGATGTCGCCTATCGCAACTTGATCGAAAGCCGTCGATTGGTCGAAGCGTTCCTGGGAGGGGTGCTTGATGATGCGCGATCGGCGATTGCGATTGTGGAGCGAGCCTATGAACGAGGTGGAGTTACGCTGCTTGATTTGCTCGATGCGGCCAGGACGTCGAGGACGATTCAGCAAAGTTATATTGAAGCGTTGTTCAATTACCAACGGACTGTGATTCAACTGGAGAGCGCGGTCGGACAGGACATCATATCATGAGGCAGCCGGCAAGCATCGGATTGAGGTTTCAGATCCACAGATGAAAGTCTTTCTAGGGTATTTCGGCAACCGTTTTCCCCGTCTTTCCTCAGCCTTCGCTTTAATCTGGACTGTGCTCTTTCTCTCCACATGCGGTCAAAGCGACCAGCCTTCGAGACTCGATGCGGCGATACACCAACCTGCCGAAAACGGGACGTTGTCGCATATCGAGACGATGATCGTAGCATTCAGTCCATCTCGGCAGGGTTTGACCCTCTCAGGTAAGATCGCCTACGGAGAGGACCGGTATTCGCGGATCTCTTCGCCGTTGCAAGGGCGAGTTGTGGAAGTGCGAGCGCATCTTGGGGGGAGGGTAAAATCCGGAGATATCTTGCTCATCGTGGATAGTCCGGATATCGCGCAGGCCTATTCGGAATACGTAAAGGAGGTCTCTGACTTGCAATATGCCACGAGAGCGTATGAATTAGCCAAGGATCTCTATGAGGACAAGGCGCTTTCGCTGAAAGATTTGAAACTGGCCGAAAATGAATTGGTTAAGGCTCGAGCGGAGTTTCGCCGTGCGAAAGAACGATTGCTTTCGCTGAGGGTTGCGCCTGACGAGCTGAGCAAGCCACTGGATAAGCAACGGATCACGTCACGATTCGAGATGAAGAGTCCGTTGACCGGGGTCGTCGTCGAACGTACCGTCACGCCTGGTCAGTCGGTGACCGGAGATGCCGACCATGTGCTGTTCACCATCGCCGATCTCGACGTGCTGCAGGTTGTGGCCGATGTCTACGAGCGGGACCTCGCGCTCGTACGGGAAGGCCAGTCGGCTGTCGTGAAGGTGGAAGCGTATCCTGATGTTGAGTTTCCGGCCACAGTCATCGCGGTGGGAGACGTGGTCGATCCTTCGACAAGAACGATCAAAGTTCGGGCTCTCGTCAAAAATGAGGCGCGCGAACTGAAACCGGAAATGTTTGCTCGGCTGCAACTCGACATCAGCGGCATCGGACCATTCCTCACCGTCCCTCGCGAAGCGGTCCTGGAAGCAGACGGCAAACAGTTTGTCTATGTGGTTGAAGAAGGAACTCGGTATGTGAAACGGGACGTGAAGACCGTGAATATCTCGCCGGATCAGACTCGCGTTCTCGAAGGACTGACGCAGGGAGAGCGGATCGTGACTAAAGGCGCCGTCTTGATAAAAGGGCGACAGATCACGGGCGCCTAATCGACGAGTCCATCCTGCCTCAGCAGCGCCGCCGAGCACAATGAATCCATGATCGACAGAATCGTCGAGATCTCACTGGTACAGCGGTTCTTGGTGTGCACGCTTGGGTTTCTGCTCTTATTCGGCGGTCTCTACGCATTTCATCTTCTCGACATTGTGGCCTATCCTGACCCGTCCCCTCCGATGGTGGAGTTGATCACCCAACTTCCGGGATATTCGGCCGAGGAAATTGAGCGGCAAATTACCATCCCCATTGAAGTCGCCTTGAGCGGGATCCCTGGATTAACCGATATCCGGTCGCTCTCGATTTTCGGGCTCAGCGACGTCAAGGTGTACTTCGATTTCGACACCGGCATCTTTCAAGATCGCCAGGAAGTGTTGAATCGGCTCAACTCCGTTCAACTGCCTCAAGGAGTGCAGCCCGCGCTTTCTCCTTGGTGGACGATTGCCGAGATCTATCGGTATGAGTTGACCGGTCAGAACACGAGTGTGACCGATCTCAAGACCATTCAGGACTGGCAGGTTCGGCGGGCGTTCAAACGTGTGCCGGGTGTCATCGACGTAACGACGTTCGGCGGCACCACGAAGGAATATCATGTCGATATTGATCCGGGAAAACTGATCAGCTACGGCGTCAATCTTTCGCAAATCATGGCCGCCTTGACGAACAGCAACGCCAATGTCGGCGGCAACTATTTGACGATCGGCGCGCAGAGCTACAACATTAGGGGGTTGGGCCTCATCAATGACCTCGATGACATTGAAAACGTGATGGTGGCTGAAAAAGATGGAACGCCGATCTTCGTCAAGACCTTGGGAACGGTGACGGTCGGGCATCGCGTGCGTCTTGGAAAAGTGGGGATCGATGATCGAGATGACGTAGTGGAAGGCGTCGTGCTCCAGCAACGCGGCTACAAGGCCTTACCGGTCCTCGATCAAGTACGAGCCAAGGTCGAGGAGCTGAATGGGTTGAAATTGCCGTCCGGCGTCAAGATCAAGACGTTCTACGATCGAACAGCTTTGATCAACACGACCGTGAAGACGGTCACGGACATTCTTCTCAGCGGCATGGCGCTCGTCTTTATCATCTTGCTCGTATTTCTCGGCGACCTCCGCGCGGCCTTCATTGTCGCACTGACCATTCCGCTCTCGCTGCTCTTTACCTTCACGATGATGGTGTTCGTCGGACAGTCAGCCAATCTGATATCATTGGGCGCGGTCGACTTTGGGATCATCGTGGATGCGACGTTGGTCATGGTCGAATGCATCGTTCTCCAGTTAGCGCACCGGAAGCCACACGGGCTCACGATTCACCAATATATCATCCGAGCCGCCGGTCAGGTCGGACGGCCGATTGTCTTTTCCACGGCCATCATCGTGGTGGCTTTTGTGCCGCTTTTTACGATGACCGGAGTCCCGGGGAAGATCTTCGCGCCCATGTCCATTACCTATGGGTTTGCTCTGTGCGGGGCGCTCTTGATGGCATGTACGCTCGCGCCCGTGCTGTGTTCATTCCTCTTACGGTCGTCGATCAGAGAGTCCGATACGGACGTGGTCGCTGCCGTACGCAAAGCCAATGCAAGGGTTGTTGTATGGGCGTTGGAGCATAGGATCGTGGTGGTTGGTGTTGCGACAGGCCTGGTGATCCTCGCGTTTCTGGCATTCCGATCGTTGGGTGGTGAATTCATGCCGCCTCTGGAGGAAGGCAACTTGTGGGTTCGAGCCACGATGCCCGTCGATATTTCTTTCGATCAGGCCGATCGACTGACCAACGAAATCCGTCGCGTGTTCCGGCAATCTCCCGAGGTGGAAACGGTCGTGTCACAGCTGGGACGTCCGGATGATGGGACGGACCCAACCAGCTTTTTTAACGGAGAATTTTTGGCGAATCTTAAACCCGCATCGGAATGGCGTCGAGGATTGAGCAAAGAAGATCTGATTGAAGAAATCGAGCATCGGCTGAACGCCATCCCCGGCGTTATTTTCAATTTTTCTCAGGTCATCGAAGATAACGTGGAAGAGGCGATGTCCGGTGTGAAAGGTGAGAACTCGATCAAACTATTCGGTTCCGATCTCAAAATCATGGATGCGAGGGCGGTCGAGATCGAATCGGTGATGAACACGGTGTTCGGCGTGAAGGACTTGGGCGCCTTCCGGCTGATGGGTCAGCCGAATTTGCTGATTCAAGTCGATCGCGAAGCGAGCGCCCGTTATGGATTGCGGGTCTCCGATGTGAATGCGGTCGTGCAGGCCGCCGTCGGCGGTCAAGCGGTGACCCAGGTGTATGAGGGAGAGAAGCTGTTCGATCTGGTCGTCAGGTTTCTTCCAGAATATCGCCAGGATATCGATTCTATCGGCAATATTCTGGTGAGCACTCCGGATGGGGCGCGCATTCCGCTCAAACAGGTGGCGGCCATTACCATGCAGACCGGAGCCTTCATCATCTATCGCGAAAACAACCAACGATATATCCCGATTAAATTCAGTGTGCGGGATCGTGATCTTCAGAGTACGATAGAGGAAGCTCAGGCGAAATTGGCGCAGCAGGTCACCTTGCCCGAGGGCTACCACATGGAATGGGCCGGGCAGTACGATCAACTGAAGGAGGAGCAGAAGCGGCTGGTCACGATCGTTCCCGTGAGCCTCGGCATCATGCTGTTGTTGCTCTATATGACATTCGACTCACTGAAGAATGCGTTGCTGGTGTTGGCGGCTGTTCCGTTTGCGTTGGTGGGTGGCGTCCTGTCGTTGGTGATCACTCATACCCATTTCAGTATTTCAGCCGCCGTGGGAATGATTTCGACCTTGGGCGTTGCGATATTGGGTGGCGTGTTGCTGATCTCGCGCATTGAAGAGTTCCGAAGGGAGGGGGTTGAGTTGCGGCAAGCCGTGATACGCGGCGTCGATGTCCAGATGCGTCCCATCCTAATGGCAACTTTGGGCGCGGCGATCGGACTATTGCCGGCTTCTCTTGCGACCGGCATCGGCGCTCAAGCCCAGCAGCCGTTGGCGCGTGTGGTGGTGGGAGGGATGTTGACGGCGGCATTCTTGATCCTCGTGGTGTTGCCGGTTCTCTACGAAATCGTCCATCACCGTGATAACCTTAAAGCGCAGGAATAAGCAGTCGGCAGATGCATTGGACAAGAACGAAAGGAGCGCCATCATCGTGAGACAATCTTTCCTGTTCCGACTGGGAATGATCGGGATGCTCGGCCTGGTGGGTGGAGCGGAAGCATGGGCGGATCAGGTTCAAGTCCGGCAAGTTCAACTGCCCTATGAAGCGCCGCCGAAGAGTCAGGATGTGCCGGATGTATCGATTCCTCCCAATAAGAACCCGCTCAGTCCCGAAGAACTCAAGCGCACGGAAGCCTTGCTGCCGTTGCTTGAAGGCAAACAGGAATTCTGGGCGATGGGAGAATTCGTGCATTTGGGAGAGCCGGCTGTTCCCGTTCTTATTCAGGCACTGGCCATGCCGAGCCCGCGGATTCGGTACAACGCCATCGAAACCTTGCTGATGATGAAGGGAGTCGCCGGGGTTCCAGCCCTCGTCTCCACCGCAAAGGAACCGGGCGAAATTCTCCGGGTGCGGGAACACGCCCTGCGCGTTGCCGTTCGCCTGGATACGACGAAAGCGTCCGAGGCGATTGAGGTTATGGCAAAAGATCCCAATCCATCCATCAGAAAAGCCGCGGCATTCGAAGCGCGGTATGTCCGGCAGAAGGCCGTCATCCCCATCTTGATTCCGATGGTGAGTGACGACGAGCGCTTCGTGGCGCTATCGGCATTGCAATCACTCTGGATTCTGACTCGCCATGAAACCGAGTTCCACGATTGGGACACATCGACCAAGCAGGATCGCGCGGCGTGGTCGAACGAATGGATCGAGTGGTGGGACGCCAACAAGGAGATCTTTGAAATTCCCGAACCGCAACGGCCGAAGCGGAACTCGTAACGGTAAGTCGGGGAGCTTGCGGGCCAAGAGATTCCTATGTTACGAATATAACGATATGAGACTAAAAACCGAAACGATGCTGAAAATCGCCAAGCTGGGTAATCCTATCCTTCGCAAAGTTGCCGCTCCGATCGATCCGCGTGAAATCAAATCGTCCGAGATTCAGCGGCTGATCGACGACATGCTTGAAACGATGTATGACGAACCGGGCATCGGGCTGGCGGCTCCCCAAGTCTCGCGTTCGATTCAACTGGTGGTGATGGGCTGCAAAGGTGAAGGCGGATTTCCCGAAACGGTCCTCATCAACCCGTCGATCGTGTACTATGGACCCGAACAGGTGGAAACCTGGGAAGGCTGTTTGAGCGTCGATGGATTGAGGGGCAAGGTGACCAGACCTTCATTGGTGCGGGTCAAGGGTCTGGATCGGAAGGGCAAACCACTGGATTTCGAGGCGACGGAACTGTACGCGATCTGTATTCAGCACGAACTCGACCACTTGATCGGCAAAGTGTTTCTCGATCGCATGACCGATATGTCCACCCTCACGCAGCTTGACGAATTTGCGCAGTATTGGAAAAAAGAGCCCACAAACGTAATTTGATGCCCGCCTTGTCGAGCCGGTCGTGAAGCCCCTTCTTCGCGTCTTGCTATATCTTCGGCCCCACCGCGCTCTTGCGATCGTGACGCTCGTCTGCGCCGCTTGTGCGACGGCGATGGAGTTGGTACCCCCCTGGGTCATCAAGATCATCATCGACGATGTGATTCAGGCGAAGCAGGCGTCATTGCTGCCATGGGCGATCGGTCTCCTGGTGGGGGCCTATGTGCTCAAGAACCTGTTTGCCTCGCTCAGAATCCGGCTGAATAATCAACTTGAGCAGACCGTGGTCCACGATCTGCGCCGGCATGTCTTCTCCGCTCTTCAACGTCTGTCCATCACCTATTTTGAGAATCGATCGACGGGGGAGATCATGTCCCGCGTGACAAACGACACGGAGCATGTCGAGCGGATCTTCATTGACGGGCTCGAAGGGATGCTGACGGCGTCGTTGACGCTGATCGGGATCACGGGACTCTTGTTCATGCTCAATTGGAAGCTGGCGGCCCTTTCGCTCTTGCCGATCCCATTGCTGGCCTTGTCCGCGAGTTGGTTTACGTCGAAGGTCCATGGGTATTATCGGGAGACCCGCCAGAGCGCCGCTGAACTGAACGGCTATCTACAAGATGCCTTGTCCGGTATTAGGGAGACGATGGGGTTCGGCCGTCAAGGGCATGAACAAGCGCGTTTCGACCGGCTGAGCCGGACGTATAGCGAGAAGAACCTCAAGGCGATGGTCTTGTGGTCGATGTATTCGCCCGCGATGATTCTGGTCGCCGCCTTTGGGACCGTCTTGATTCTCTGGTACGGCGCGGGAGAAGTCATGGTGGGGCGGCTCACGCTCGGCGAGTTGGTGTTGTTTTTGTCCTATCTGGCGATGTTCTATGTTCCCATCAATCAAATCCATTCGGTCAATCATATGTTGCAGCATGCGTTGGCGGCGAGCGAGCGGGTCTTTGATGTGCTGGATACGGTTCCCGAAGTTGCCGATCGTCTTGGGGTGGTTGCTCCGAGCCATCGTACGCGTGGAGCGGTTCGATTCGATCAGGTCCGGTTCCACTATCGACCTGACGTTCCGGTTCTGAGAGGATTTTCAGTGGACGTACCGGCTGGAGAGCGAGTCGCACTGGTCGGGATGAGCGGGGCGGGAAAGAGCACACTCCTGAAGCTGTTGATGCGGTTTTACGACGTCACAGAAGGGGCGATCGTTATTGATGGGAAGGATGTTCGGGACTTGCCGATTGCGTATCTACGGCAGCAGATCGGGTTCGTACAACAGGAGCCGTTTTTGTTCAATGGAACGGTTCGAGACAATCTTTTATATGGCGATTTGCATGCAGACCAGGCTCGGCTGGAAGCGGCTGCGCGCGCCGCTCGCGCGCATGAGTTTATTGCGGCGTTGCCTGAAAGGTACGACACCTGGATCGGTGAACGTGGCGTCAAACTGTCGGTCGGACAAAAACAGCGAGTCTCCATCGCGCGGGTTCTGTTGAAAGATCCGCCCATCGTCATTTTTGACGAGGCGACGTCCAATATTGATACGGAGACCGAGGTGAAAATCCGCGAAGCATTGACCGAACTCACCATGGGGCGAACCACGTTCATCATCGCCCATCGATTATCCACCCTTCACGATGTGGACCGGATTTTGGTGCTCGATAACGGTCGATTAGTGGAGGAAGGCCGACATGACGAACTGCTTAGCCGAGGAGGAATGTACGCAGGTCTGTACGAGGCTCAGTTTCAGGTATAGCTCAGTGTAAGGCGAAGGTTGAGGCGGAGAGATTCAAACTCCTGCTAAATCTCAACCTCAGCCTTAGCCTCGGACTTCGAGGTATTGCGGTAGTTGCGGGTTCGAAGACTCGCTCGGTATACTCCTTAAAACGAACAATCAGGTAAGGTCGATCAATGGTGCTGATGTACGAAAGTGATCCGCTGGATGACGAACATGCGCGCGGGCGCTTCTTCCACGTCTGTCGGGGGCGAATCGATCGTACACCGTTGAATGTCCCGCCGGAGGATCATCCCTACGAATGCACCCAATGCGGGATTGATCTCGAAGCCGAAGATTTTTTTATCGCCCTTCAGAAAGGATCGGTGTAGGACCAATGACCGGGAGCGCAGGCAGAAAAACGGTAGGGGTTTCGCGAGGCCTGATGATGTTGTGCGACACCTGTTATGCTCACATCGTCAACGAAAAACTTCCGGACGGAAAGAACTTCGTGGCTGACTTTGAAGCGCTGCTGGATAGGATCTGTCCCGGCTGCACCGACATCAACCGCCCCCTCATCGACGACATGGCCGGCAGTGGAGAGTGAGGATGCTTCGATATCAATCATTTCCTCATCGGTGGACATGATGAGGGATTTGGAATAGCTGATCCTCTCCTGGGTCTACCCGATTGAAAACAACGCGTTATTTCCGAGCAACCAGGACCAGGCCGGATAGAAAGCTCATCAAGGACGAATGGATCGAGTTTGTTGTCAGTTCTCCGGAAAAGGAGTACATCCAAGCGGATGGTCGAATTAGGCGATGGGCCAGAATCGAAGAAATGGACAACCGATATTTACGAGTCATCCTGCTGCGTGCGTGATGGAGAGACCGTTCATAATGCATTCTTTGATAGAAGGTATGCGCCATGAAAATCAGTTATTTTCAAGATACCGACACATTGTATATTGAATTCCGTGCTGGTGACATCACCGAATCTAAAGATCTTGATGAAAATACCATTCTTGATGTGGATGCGAAGGGCAATGTCTGCGCAATTACCTTTGAACATGCGAGCCAGCGTACGGATGTCAGCCATTTGATTGTGGAAGGCATCGCGGCATAGGCTCTGAAGAGCGTGATGATCGGCTAGCTCCGTCGCTTGTTGCATCGATTTCCCTTCGACCCTAGATACCCAGACAGCATCGATATCAATCGGCTCTCATTTGAGTGACACACTAGAAGCAGAATGAAGCCAAAATCGGAATGGGTACTGACTGACTTCAATGGTATTCTTGCGCCTGGTTTATTGTATTTATCTCATGCCGACGAAGTGAAAACTGCATTGGGTCTCGTGATTTCTCTTAAAGAAGGTATGGCTCTAACTGCATATGATCTTGATGCGAATGAAGAGGGAAAGCCCGACAATATTTTTGCATCTGGAGTCGTTGAGAGATCACCGAGCAATGCTCCGTGCAATGGATCAATTTGGAGTTTGCGGATTGATTCTAACGGAATACGTCATGAATCAGATATCGAGTAAGAAGGAAACGATGTTTTCCTCTCTCACCTACTAATGTTTGTTGCGTTATTTGCATTCCTGCCCATCGAAGTACATGCAGGTCGATTCGCCGGGTTTGGCCTTCCAAGTCTTGATCAACGAATGTTGATCATCTCCACGACGGAATCCACAAGGCCGGAAATGGGAAGCTTTTGACAGGAGGTTTCACGGCCTCCTGTACTTCAACATAGGACATGCGGACGCTCGTGGAGATCAGGATGTGACTCTGTGCCTTATCGATATTTCAGAGGCGGGACACTGGGAGTTTAACCCAAGCAGGCCTGCTTCAGGGTTCACTCGCTTCTCTCGCTGACACCAGATCAACGCTGACGAACCTGAACCGACGTACCTTTCAATTCTTCTTCCGCCGGTCGTACGGTACGTGGGCGAGTCGTTCAAGGCACGAGCCTCATCCCGGAGGTCTGAGCAAGGCTTCGCTCTCTGGTGCTGGGAGCTCGAAGGCTGGCTGAGGAGTGATGAGGCCAGGCGTGAAGGATTCAGGCGGTGTCTGCCGGTTGGCGACCGCATGCGGGAGCCGGGAGCGCTTCGTTCGAAAATGGGCCAGATCCTTCGAAAACAGCACGTCCAGGGTCCAGTTCAAGGCCACGTGCAGTTTCTTTTCCAAGCGAGGCAGTTTCAGCAAGTAGATCGTCCGCCACAGCCACCAGGCGATGAAGCCGGAGAAGTTCACGCCGAGAATGTTCGCGACGCCGGTCCGTCTCCCGATGGGAGCCAGGAGCCCGAGCGTCGAGTAGAGGAACGGTCTCATCTGCTCGCCTCGAACGGTGGCTAAAATATTCTGCGCCGCTACTCTCCCTTCACGCAGCGCGTGTTGCGCGGTCGGGGGATGGAATCCACCGGTCTTGAGATCCGGCACGAGCGCACAGTCGCCGAAGGCCCAGAGGCCCGGCCACCCGGGCACTTCCAGGTACTCGTTGACGAGGACGCGGCCCTTCGTTTTCGGGCAGGGCAGGGTATCCAAGAAAGGGTGCGGGGAGATTCCAGCCGTCCAGACCAGCGTATTGGTCGTGATCGTCGTCCCGTCGCTGAGCGTGACGTCGAGGTCCATCACGGCGGTGACTTTACAGCTCGCATGGATTTCCACCTTCTGCTCGATGAGTTTGCGCTGCGCGTAGCCACCGAGCTTCTCTCCCAGTTCCGGCAAGATGAATGTCCCCGCGCTGACCAGGATGATCCGAAACATGTCCTCCCGCAGGTGCGGGAAGAACTGCACGGCCTCCCGCAAAAAGTCATTCATGGCCGCGATGGTCTCGACCCCCGCGAAGCCGCCGCCGGCTACGACGTAATTCAGTAAGGGCGCGCGGAGCGACGTCCCGCATTCATAGTCCGCCTCTTCCAGATTTGCGATGAGGTGGTTGCGCAGCACAATCGCATCATCCAACGATTTCATGGTCAGCGCCCGGTCTGCCAAGCCGGGGATGTTGAAGAAGTTCGTGGTGGACCCGAGGGCCAACACCAGGTGGTCGTAGGGCAGCGAGTGGCAATGGGTCTCGTGCCCATGCGACAGGCCGACGCGCTTGTGCACAAGATCAATGGCTTCGATCTCGCCATGAAAGAACGTCACGCGACGCAGCAGCCGGCGGATCGGGCTGACGATATTCGTGATATCGAGGTCGCTCGCGGCGACTTCATGCAGCATCGGGGTGAAGAGGAAAAAGTTGTCCTGGTTGACGAGGGTGACGTCCAAGTCGGCGCCGCGCGCCAGCGCGCGTTCGAATTCCAACGCCGCATACATCCCGCCGAACCCCCCACCCAGAATCACCACGCGCGGCTTTCCATTTAACATCTTCATGCCACCACCCAGATCGCCACTCCCTTGGCGGCGTGCAGGAGATGGTCGGTCGTGCCGCCCCCGAACAGCTGTTTGATCCGCGAGATCCCCTGCCGCCCCACGGCGATGGTATCGTGCTGCCCGCTGCGGGCCTCGTCGAGGATATTTCTGGCAATATCGTCGTCATGCCCATACTTCACCGTCACGCGGTTCATGTCGAACCCCGATCGGGTCAACGTCTCACAGGCCTGCTGCAGGACATGACACTCGGATTCCCGCTCCTTCTGAATCCAGGCGTCCTGTTCATGGCGCAACTGCGCGCTCAATTGCGCCTCGACCGCCGGATTCTCTGATCCCCCATGCTCCAGGAATCGCCGCGGCATGGGCTTGAGCACATGAAAGAGGGTGATGACAGCGTCGGGCGTTCGGCTCAACAACGAGCCCACATACTGGACCACGCGATGGGAGTTTTCGGACTCGTCCACAGCCAGCAGAATGCGCCCCGTAACCGACCGACTGGCTTCCTGCTCTTCATTCTCGGTAGTATGCGCTGTCTGTTGAAACATCGGCCCCCCTAATCCTTGACACGGTTCATTTCACGTCATGCCCTCACACGCATGGCCGGAATACTGGACTCTCCTCTTGCGCGGCGCTCGACAGGTTCCTCGTCCACCAGACTCTCGGCTCGATGCTGAGACCTCGGTTCGCCACGTCTACCGATGGGACACACGGTCGGCTGCCCTCAGCCCTCCTCCATGCCCGGCATGACGAACCACACAATTCCCAGCACGACGAACCACAGCATCAGTCCAAAGGAGCTGACCGCGCTGACCATCACGAGACAACAAAAAAAGGTGAGCACCCGGGTTATACCCTCACAGGAATCCACATACCACTTCGCATATCGCCGGCTTGTTCCCGCTGTAGCGCGATCAGGTTCTGGTGGCTCGGGTCGTCAATAACAAACAACATGCCGCCCCACGAGGAGAAGGCTGGTTGTCCGACGGTCCGGATCTCATCCATCGACATGACGGCATGTCGGTGACGCATGGTCAGGATGGCCGGCTCAGGAATCACCTGTCTCATGGTCAGACGCAATCTCCCGCTACGCGGCTCGGGACCAACCCGTTCTCATGTCTGTACGGATCCCGTTCTCCGCGCTGATTCATGGCCAAGCTCAACATAATCAATAGGATGTTGAGGTCAGGAGACCTTCGAATCCAGGCAAAAGCTCCTAGCGCCTCAGCCACGTCGCATTTATTCCAGTCGCCCTCCTCCCAGTCGTCCTCCGTGAATAGAATGATGGGTACCTCAGGCCAGGTCGTTCGGGATTGCCTCAGGAGATCGAGACCATTGAGGTCAGGGATGTGAGAGTCGATGACGACCGCATCAAAGTGGCGAAGCTGTATCTCGCACAGTGCCTGAATCCCACCATGCGCCTGCACAACGACAAATCCCTCCTGCTCTAGTATTGTGGGGAGAGACAGTTGCGTTGTCTCAGGATCATGGATGAGCAACACACGTTTCCCATAGCCGATCATGGTCTTCTCCTCTCCGAGGTCGCGCTTCCATCCAGACGCTCTGTCGAATTGTCGCGCTTGTCTCGCAGCGGGCACGCTCGCATCGAACTGTCGACCTCGTCGCAATGGCAGTAGGGACCCTCAATGACCGCCCACCCACAGACCAATTCGTCCATCGCAGCGGCAAGGTCGGCTGCCAACATTCCTCCGCAACGCGGACAACTCATCCCTTTCCTCCTTGCTTTCGGTCCTCTCACCCGCAACAGCGTGCTCTAGTCGGCCCAGCACAAAGTCCACGAGGTCGTGAGCGCCGAAAAGCCATGATCGTAGTAAACACCATCGTCTCATTCAGGAGGATAGGACTGAGGCGCTCGTACCTGTGGGAGTCAGACGGAGCCGTCTGTAGGAATCGTCCGATACGGAAGCGACTCGATAGAGTGAGGGAGCCATGGGTCTATGACGACTCATGGTGAACTACGTTGAACAGATACGGGAGGGGCCGGATAGGGTGATCATTCCACGAGGTGATGTTGGACCGCATAGCGGGCCAGATCTGCATTGGTTTTGAGATTCAGCTTCTCTAAGATGCGGGTACGGTAGGTACTGATGGTTTTGATGCTGAGTGACAGTTGGTCGGAGATCTCCGTGATCGTGCTCCCGCCGGCAATCAGGCGAAACACCTGGTCTTCGCGATCGGACAAGGAACTGTGAGGCGGTCGCTCCTGGCCGCCCTGTTGATGAACGTGGGATGCCAGGAGTTCAGCCGTTTTAGGTGTGATGTATTTCCCCCCGCGCGAGATTGTTTTGATGGCCTGCACCAATTCCTGCGGAGCGCTTTCCTTCGTCAGATACCCGGCTCCACCGGCACGTAACACGCGTACGGCAAACTGATCCTCCGGGTGCATGCTCAATACCAACACGGGAAGGTTTGGGAAAAGCCGTTTCAGTTCGTGCAACCCTTCCAGCCCGCCGCGTCCCGGCATGGTCAAATCCAACACAACTACATCCCACCGGCGTTGCTGTATCTGCTCCACCAATTCATGGACGTTCGAAGCTTCACCGATCACGGCTCCGGAAAACTCATCGGTGAGAATCTGCGTCAGGCCTCGGCGCAGGTACGGGTGATCGTCTGCAAGGAGAATGTTAATCATCGCTTGTCGGAGATCGCGGCATTCTGATGGTGACCGTTGTTCCGATTCCCGGCGTGCCTTGAATGTCGAACGCACCGCCTTGCTGTTGGGCGCGTAGGCGCATCCCGAGCAGGCCGAAGGCTTTCGGCCCGGACTTTTCATCGGCGGTGATGCCTTGGCCGTTATCCCTGATTTGCATGATCACATGGTCGCGGGTTTCTTCCAGTCTGATGTCCACCGTGCTAGCATGGGCATGTCGCGCCACGTTCGTCAAGACCTCTTGGAGGATGCGGAAGAGCGCGGTCGATTGTTGATCCCCCACACCGATCCGGTCCGGCGAAATACTGGTGGTACAGGCGATTCCGGTCCGATGGCGAAACTCACGCGCTTGCCATTCAACCGCGGCTTCCAGGCCGAGTTGATCCAACACACCGGGCCGTAACGTCGTCGCGATCTCCCGCACCGATTGAATGGTGGAGTCCACGAGCTCCAGCGACGAAGCCAATCTTGACAGGACAGCAGATGGCTCGAACGAGCCGTTCGACTCCATAATTTGCTTGTAGACCCACGACACATCGAGTTTTAAGCCTGTCAAGGCTTGCCCCAGCACATCATGAGCCTCCAACGCGATTCTTCCTCGTTCTTCTTCACGCACCGACTCCAAGCGAACGGCGAGGGCCGCCAGTTGGTTGCGGGAATTCAGCAGCGCCTCCTCTCCGCGTTTCCGATCGGTGATATCCATGGAACAGCCGACGATGCCGATTGGGGCACCGCCGTCATTCCGCAGCAAGACAAGCGAAAGGTGAGCAACCCGTAGTGCTCCGGACTTGGTGCGTCTCCGGATTTCGACCTGATGGGTTCCTTTGGTCTTGACAGGGGCAAGCACATCACGTTCCAGGAACTCGCTGTCCTCCACTGGGTAGACAAATGAGATATGTTTGCCGAGGGCCTCGTTCATCGTATATCCAAGCAATCGTTCCGCCCCGTGATTCCAGCTCGTCACGTAACCGTTCATATCAACAGTGATAACCGTTTCCTGGATTTGATTGATAATGTCGGCCTGTCTCCGAATCAGTTCATCCGCTTGTCGTTGTGCGGTGACGTCGGCGAAGAGGCCGACGAGTTCTTGGGAGGTTCCGTCTGACCGTCGGATCAATACCGCTTGGTCGCGGAACCAGCGGTACGTGCCGTCGTGTATCTGCCAGCGGTACTCAGTCGCCAGCGCGCCGGTTTCGGACAGTTTGTTGAACTCCGTCAGAGTCTTCTCTTGATCGTCGGGATGAAGCCGCGATGCCCAAAGGGATGAGTCATCCATAAAACTTTGTGGTGGATAACCGGTCACCGTCTCACTGTTCTCGCTCACCCACAAGGCCCCATAGTCTCCCGAAGGCTTTGCCGAGTACATCACGATGGGCACACTGCGCAAAACCAACGCTTGTCTGGCGTGGCCCACCATCACGGCCTTCTCAGCCTGGCGGCGCTTCGCCAAGTCGTAGAAGATCACGAGCCCTCCCCCAATGGCAAGGATGATGGTCAAGAGAGTTCCACCAAGAATGATCGACAACGTGAATGAGGCTGCGCTGTCTGTCTGCTTCGACCAGCCGGCCAATAACATCTGCTCCTGCTCCCACTCCCGCATCTCACCGAGCACGATTTTGATCTTGTTCATCGTCTCCATGCCGGCGTAGAGGTGCACCCTGAGCTCATTTGCGTCAATCTTTCCAGCATCCCTGATCTCGATCAATGTTTGGAACTGTGTCAGCCTCAGATCGATCAGACGACGTAACGCCAGCACGTGTTGTCGCTGAACCTGACTTTCCGACGTCTGATCAGCAAGGGTGCGCAACGCCGCCTCTATGTCCTGACTTTTCTCACGATAGGATTGCAGGTATTGCCGTTCACCTGTCAGCAGATCGATCTGTTGTCTGGATTCTAAGTCTTCCGTGAGGAAAAGCAGTTGCTCAATCGTTTCTCTGATCTCATGCGTTTGTACGACTCGGGACTCACGAACGATGAGGTCGGCCGTGCTACGATAAGAAATGACCCCGATTCCAAGCAAGAGGATGAGCGCGGCACCAAGCCCCACCGCAAGCTTCTTCTCCAGTGAAACCTGGATCAAACGTTCACGCATTGACCTGTCTCCTTGCCGACGCTGCCGCATTCGATCGCTGCCTCTCAAGGCGAGATGCTATGGATTTCTATGATCTATTTGACGGACGCCGAAGCGTCATCACCATGATCAGTCCCACCACGGCCATCACGGCTCCGATGCCGATCCATTTGAACGTTTGGTGAAACGTTGCGGAAGAGGTCGCCCATTGCTCACCAAGAAGATAACCCGCTGCAATAAACGTGGCAGACCACAGCACCGCGCCCGTGTAGGCGAAAATTGCAAAGGTGGGGTATTGAAGTCCGGACGCACCTAACGCTAGTGCACCCAGATGCCGCAGACCCGGCACAAAGTACGCAACAAGGAGTCCATACTTTCCCCACTGGCTGACCCACTGCTGTGCAGTACGAAAGCGTGTTTGGTCGATATGAAGCCATGGCCCAAGTATCGTAGGGACGCGTGCACCCAAGAGATGACCAAGGCCATAACTGATCGTGATCCCACAGGCGCTGCCCAGTACGGCGGCCGACAGTGAGAGCGGTGTCGACAGCTCACCTTTGAAACTCAAATAGCCGACAAAGAGCAGCAGTGTTTCATCAGGGATCGGGAGGCCGACAATCCCCAATGTGAGTAGCAGCACAATGGCTGGGTACTCGTAGGTGTGGATCCAAGCAAGCGCTGTCTCCATGATGTTCCGCCTATTGCTTCTTAATCCATCAGCAACAATCAAGATGCCTTCACCAGGCGCCTGTCGGTTTGAGTATCGGATTCATGTGTGAACAGTCTTCGCGCGCGTATTACTGGAACTGGTCCGACTCCCGGATGAGCTTCGGTGGCGTCGCTGCTCGATAGTTCGCATCCACAGTATGTTCCCATACTCCATCATGCTCCGATGTCATTCCCCACCCTCGTGCATACACCAACTGCAAAAGCGGTTGGCCTTCAGGATCGGCGCCGGCGACACGACCGACGATGGTCATATCGGCCCAATGGCGGTACGAACGGGGAAGCGTGTGATGTTTCTTCACGACGATCCAATACCATCCGCCTTCGTGATCGTTTGGACTGGGCGGAAGCTGAGGACGGTAGTTGTCATTGAGCGGACGATTCTTCACGTGCAACCAGAGATCTCCGTCACGCATTTCTTCCTTCACGATGACAGCCCCCAATAGAACAAGGCGATCGTGATAGAGATGAGGTGTGGCAGCGAGCGTCGAAAACGTGAGGTTTGGGACGGCCTCGCGCAGATATTTGCCCGGCACGGCGGTACACCCGACGCTTACGCACAGGACTGATACACAGAGGATTCGACAAAAAGTGGTAACACTCATCATCTCGATACTCCTGCTTCTCTGGTGATTTCCGCAAGCGCTATTGATCCCTGGCGAGGACCCTCACGCTCCTCCAGTGGCTATCGGGATTGAAGGTGGTTGTCTTGGACGCAATCGCGAAGGTATTCTTCCCCAGATCCTGTTCGTAGACCGCTCCGTCCTGATTGACCAGAAAACTCATGTTGCCGGAGACGCCGTACTCCGTCGGATATGCAATCAGGGCAAACCCGCCGATCATGATGCCCTTGATCACATAGCTGTAGGCTCCACCTGGCGCAGCCTCGCCCTGCTCCATGAGAATCCGGTAGAAATATCCATGGTAGGGGGTCAGCGGTTTGGAGGTCGCGTCGGTATAGCCTTCGCTCATTGCGGCAGCCAGCAGCGGGCTCAGGGGACTCGGCGGCTCGCCCGCCTTCGCCGGCCAATAGAGGCCATCTTTGGTTCCGGGCGTGCTCACGAATCGTGGGGCATAGTCGGGTATGCCGTTGCCATTCATATCGAGCGTGGCGTACTCGTTCGCGGCATCCACTATGGTGAAACAGGCCTGCATCGCCGCCCATTCGTTACGTCCGATGCGGCGGGCCAAGATTTCCTGTTCGCCTTGGGGGGTGTCAAACCGCCAGCCACTGGAGGATTGCACGAGTGGAATGGGCATGGGCCAAGCGCTACGGCCAATCACGAGGACCGCACGCTTCTCCCCTTCGACGACCAGTGAGTGTGTCTCGCCGTAGGCCTTGAGAAACGCCTCGCGGTAGTGCTGATCGGCCACAGTATCACCGGAACGGAATAAGTCATGGCCGTGCCGGCCAAGTATGGTCTGTAGCCTGGCTGAATCGTCTGCTCTGATCGCTTCGACCAGCGCGACCTTGCCTTCTTCCGGCGATGAGAAGGTCTGTTGCGAAGCACAACCTATAAGCTCTCCAGCCGCCGACGTGAAAAATATGATTACTGCGAGGGTTCTGCTCCACCTATCGAATCGGTTCTGCATACCTACCTCCTACCATGTGTCGGTCCATTGTTTCATTCATCACGACGAAGACAACAGCGCGATGTGCACGTGAGTTGGCACAGGCTGTCATCCATCGCTAAACAAGAACCTGCCACATGCATTCGTTCGAAAGGAATGGATGCCTATCATACCACCTTGGTGTGCCATGGCGGGCAGCGAGATCTATTGAATAGAGAGGCGATTTTGACGAGCTACGTCCGGCTGGGGCAACCGTTCCCGGAACCGAGGTCACTCAAAGATTCGTTGCAACCTCGGATTGCCGGCTGAGTAACTCGGAATAGATCGCTCAGCTGTCAGGAGAGAGGGATACAGGATGTCTCTTAGCTGATGCAGTGTAAAAGCCGAAGTGATAAGCCTTTCACCTATTGACACTCCTTCCCGTTGAAGTACATGCAGGTCGATTCGCCTGACTTGACCTTCCAGGTTTTGATCAGCGGACGTTGATCCTCACCACGCATCTCAACGACGAAATCCACAAGGCCGGAAATGGGAAGCTTTTCGATATGGGGTCTCGCGGCCTCCGGCACTTCGATATAAAAGACCTTTCCGCTCGTGGAGATCAGAATCTGATTCTGCTCCTGATCGATGTAAATGACCGGACTGTAAAAACTGCGGTCCTCGGCGAGGACCGTCATTGGTATGAGAACAGCCACGAACAGCGCGAAGGAAAGGCCAAAACCGAATGGTCGTCGTCGAACACGCATGTGCATTGTTCCTCTTCCAGGCCGCAGAAGAACATTAGTACATTCCGGCGACGATGTGAACCGTAAAATTTAGCTCAGCCGATGAGCACGTCGGCAGAGGTGACGCGACCGGATTTGATCCAATAGGTCTTAACGTCAGGTTCGGGCTCCATGAGCGAGACCAGAAGATAGGCGGGAAGGGGCAGGTTGATCTTGGGCCAAATCTCCTCGTAGTCGGTGGCGATTTTTATGTCGGTGACCGACGGACGGGCCGGGTCGTGCGGGTGCGAGTGATAGACGACTTGAAGTTCGAGCCCTTGGTTGCGCATGTCCTTTTTGGCTGATGAGAAATCCTGCATGTCCATGACAAAAGCAATTTCTGCGCGTTCGGCCGGCGAGAGCCGCTCGAGATGTGCGGCTTTTGCCGAATCGAATGACGACAGGTTTTGTGCGCCTTCCATCGCGACGATGTTCTTGATCCGATAGAGATGGCTGACCACCCCATTGGTTCCAGCCAGGAGCCCACAACATTCGTACGGAGTGAGTGCCTTCGCATGGGCGATGATGTCGTCGAGAATCTGTCGGGGGATGATGAGGTCGGCCACGTTAAATCGTGCAGGTGACGGTGTAGTCTAGACTCAGATCTTTGATTTTTGGATTTGGTCCGCAAAGCGGACAGGCCGGATCCTTTGGGCGACCGACTTTTCGGAACCTCATCTCGAGCGCATCGTAGATCAACAATTTATCAGCGATCGTCTCTCCGATGCCGAGGATTTCTTTGATCGCTTCCGACGCCTGCAGCATTCCCATTGTGCCGGCGAGGACACCAAGCACACCGGCTTCCTGGCAATTCGGAACCAACCCGGCCGGCGGAGGCTCTGGATAGAGACAGCGGTAGCAAGGATAGCCTTGGTGCGGTTTGATCGACGTCAGCTGACCCTCAAACCGGAACATGCTGGCGGAGATCAATGTTTTCTTGGCAAAGAAACAGGCGTCGTTGACCAGAAACCGCGTCGTGAAGTTGTCCGATCCGTCCAGCACGATATCGTATTGCGAGACGAGGGGTAAGATGTTCTCGGCATCGACCAGTTGATGGTACGCGTTGATCGTAATATCAGGATTAATGGCCGACAAGGTTTTTCGGCCTGACTCAACCTTCGGCTGGCCAAGCGTCGCCGTCGAATGCATGATCTGTCTTTGTAGATTTGAGAGGTCAACGACATCCCCATCGACCAAGCCGATGGTCCCAATGCCGGCTGCAGCGAGATACAGACCGGCCGGCGAGCCCAGGCCGCCTGCGCCGATCAGCAGGACCTTGGCTTTATTCAGCTTCAGCTGGCCTTTTCCGCCGACATCTTGAAGGATAATGTGCCGGCTGTAACGTTGGATTTGTTGTTCGGTGAGTTCCATGTGCATCCAATAACTTGCGCTTGTCAGCGTGCCGACTTCTCCTATTCGACGACATTCAATTCAATCGGATCGACGACACAGCCTTTGGCCCGCAGCCCGACGACGGCCCGTTCAATTTCCACCGTCTCACCGGAAAGCTCCACATCCGCCCACCCTGTGGTGTCGCGAACATCGGCTCGTCGGACATCGGTCACGACGTTATACTCGCGCCCGATCTGATAGATGATCGGCTCTCTGATCTTGTCTTCAGGAAAACGAATGTGGAAGCGCAAGTGTGCCATGGTTATCCTCCCGCGATCGCCGGGATGATGGAAACCTCATCGCCATCCTTGAGGGACGTGTCTTTCCCTTTAAGAAAACGAATGTCTTCCTCGTTGACATAAATGTTCACGAAGCGACGGAGTTCTCCCGTTTCATCGCACAGGCGATCCTTGATGCCGGGATGTGTGCCGTTCAACACCTCGATCATCTCCATCACGCTACCGGCGTTAGTCTCGACCTCGCCCTGGCCTTTGGTCAGGGGGCGAAGCGGAGTCGGAATACGAACTTTAATCATGCGTCACCACCACCGTTCTTTCCCATTTTAAAGGTCTTTTCGAAGTCCACCAGGCTGGGCTGAATGCGTACTGGGCGACCGACGGAATCGATCACCGCTTCCTGGGTCTTCAGGCCGTTGCCGGTGACATAGGCCACCGTCACCTCATCTTTTTTGATCACGCCTTGCTTGACGAGCTTCTTGAGCACACCAATCGTGACACCTCCGGCTGTTTCCGCGAAGATGCCTTCCGTTTGGGCCAGCAGCTGAATGCCTTCCACGACTTCCTCATCCGTCACCATGTCCATGGATCCATGACTCTCGGCGGTCGCCTTGAGCGCATAGTACCCATCGGCGGGGTTGCCGATGGCAAGGGACTTGGCGATCGTCTGTGGTTTCACCGGCTTGAAGAAGTCGCGTCCCGCCTTGAATGCGGTTGAGATCGGTGAGCAGCCTTCCGCTTGGGCACCGTTAATTTTTGTGTGAACGGTGTCGATGAGGCCCAAGGCCTGCATCTCATGCAGCCCCTTCCAAATCTTGGTCAAAAGAGAACCTGATGCCATCGGAATGACGACCTGATCGGGAGTTCTCCATCCGAGTTGCTCCACGGTCTCAAAGGCAAGGGTTTTGGAGCCTTCGGCATAGTACGGACGAATGTTGATATTCACGAACGCCCAGCCATGTTCACCGGCGATCTCGCTGCAGAGCCGGTTGACATCGTCATAGTTGCCTTCTATCTCGACGACGTGCGGCTTATAAATCAGATTGCCGAGCACCTTCGCGGCCTCAAGGTCGCCGGGGATGAACACGTAACAGTGCAGATTGGCGGATGCGGCATGGGCAGCGACCGAGTTCGCCAAGTTGCCGGTCGATGCGCAAGCCACTGTTTCAAAACCGAGCTCGCGCGCGCGCGTGAGGGCCACGGCGACGACGCGATCTTTAAACGACAGGGTTGGATGGTTCACCGTGTCGTTCTTAATATAAAGCTCGTCGAGACCAAGATAAGCGCCAAGGTTTTTGGCGCGTACGAGCGGAGTAAACCCCGCGTGCGGCCCCACAAAGTTGGTTCCTTCGACCGGTAGCAGGTCGAGGTAGCGCCACATGCTGCGCGGACCATCCTCGATTTTCTTACGCGAAATCGTCTTTCTGATCTCGTCGTAGTTGTACTTCACCTCAAGAGGACCGAAGCACATTTCGCAGACATGGATCGCCTTCGTCGGGTATTCCTTGCCGCACTCTCGGCAAACCAGCGCTTTCATTTTGTTCATCGTCGCACCACCCTTATCAAACCCTATGCAGAGGGACGCATGGCACATCCGGCATAGGGGTCCCCATCGTCGAACAGCTCGGTAATCGTCGGATGTTCTCCACAGAGCGCACAATTCGGATTCCGGCGGACTTTGATTTCTCGGAATTGGGTTTTGCGCGCATCGAAGTCGAGCAGGCGGTCCGTCAGCGGCCGTCCGATGCCTAGGACGAGCTTCAAGGCTTCTGTCGCCTGAATCGTTCCGATAATGCCTGCCAAGACGCCGATGACGCCGGCTTCTTGGCAGGATGCGACCAAACCAGGCGGCGGAGGCGCCTTGAACACGCAACGATAGCAGGCTGATTTCTTGGGGATGATCGTGGTCACGCGTCCGTCAAATCGAAGGATGCCGCCATGGACCAGCGGTTTCCCCGCGAAGAAACAGGCGTCGTTGATCAAAAACTTCGCCGTGAAATTATCGACTCCGTCGATCACAACATCATAGTCACCGAAAATCTTGAGGGCGTTGCCGGCCGTGAGCCGTTCCTCGTACATCGACACGGAGACGTCGGGGTTCAACGCCTGGATCTTTTCTTTGCCCGAGATGACCTTGGGGCGGCCCACGTCGGGAGTATGATGAAGAATTTGGCGTTGGAGATTGGTCAGGTCCACCACGTCGCTGTCGATCAATCCAATGGTGCCGACTCCTGCCGCAGCCAAATACAATGCGGCAGGGGAGCCGAGGCCACCAGCGCCGACGAGAAGAATCCGGGATTTGGCGATTTTCCTCTGCCCCTTGCCGCCGACTTCCGGCAGCAGGATATGTCGGCTATAACGGTTGATTTGCTCTTCGGTGAATTCCATTGTGTCGCTCGTCGTTCGTGAAACGTGAAGCATCCGAACTTTCGGACGAGATACGCTTCACGAGGCGCGCTTTACGCACTAAATATTGAAATACTTCTCAATGCTGATGTAGCGCTCGCCTGTGTCGCACAGGATCGTAACGACATTCTTGTCGGGACCCAGTTCGTCGGCGATCTTTTGGGCGGCGAACACATTGGCTCCGGCAGAAATGCCGACCAGCAAGCCTTCCTTCTTCGAGAGCTGCTTCGCGGTCTGATAGGCCTCGTCATCCGTCACGGTGATCACGCGGTCGAGAATTTTTCGGTTGAGGACTTTGGGAATAAAGCCCGCGCCGATCCCTTGGATCTTATGCGGTCCAGGATCGCCGCCGGACAAGACCGGTGAGGTCGCCGGTTCGACGGCGATCACTTTGATCTGCGGGTTCTTTTCTTTGAAGACTTCACCGCATCCTGTGATGGTCCCACCGGTTCCAACAGCCGCCACAAACGCATCAATCTTTCCTTCGAGGGCGCCCCAAATTTCCGGCGCCGTCGTCATTCTGTGCATGGTGGGGTTGGCGGCATTCGAGAATTGATCCGGCATGAAGTACGACGGATTTTGGGCCAAGATACTTTCCGCCTCCTTAATAGACCCTTTCATGCCCTCCCAGGCCGGTGTCAACACCAGCTGTGCGCCATATGACGACAGCAAACTGGCCCGTTCCATGCTCATGCTTTCCGGCATCACAAGGATCAGTTTGTACCCACGAACTGCCGCGACCAAGGCCAATCCGATTCCTGTGTTTCCGCTGGTCGGCTCAACGATGGTTCCGCCCGGCTTGAGCTTCCCCTGACGTTCCGCCTCATTGATCATGCTGAGGCAGATCCGATCCTTGACGCTGCCGCCGGGGTTGAAAAACTCGACTTTTCCGTAAATCGTCGCCGAGCCAGGTTTTGAAAGACGGTTCAAGCGAACAAGCGGAGTCTTGCCGATCAACTCGGTGATATCGTTGTGCAACGCCGTACTCACCGACCCCCTCCCATATAAAAGAGGAACTCTACATGGTCCCCTTCATTGAGGTGAGTCGTGGCAAGATGGTCACGATCCAGCACCTTGTCGTTGACCTCGACGGCGACCATCTGCGGCTCGATGTTCTTTGTCTTCAGCAAATCGAGGACGGTTCCGCTTTGGATCTCCTCAGGCTTCCCATTGATCTTGACCTGCACAGATTCTCCCAAGTTGGCTTAGAGATTAAAGAATTTTGAAAATAGCAAAGGCATGCTCAGCTTGTCAAGGCTACGTTGTTCACATGAGAGACACTAACGCGTAATAGGATTCATGCTCAACGGCATCTGCTGAGAGGAGAAAATTGTCCTGAGAGGATTGCTTGACTTTGATCCGACTCGTCGCCACTATGCCGCCTGCAAGGTCTCTAGAATGTGGAAAAAGAACTTTCTCTTTCGCGCTGCTGAATCGATCCCGTTGACTGAGTCCGAGAACGAGCTGTTCCATGATACGGAACCGGCGCTGGACAGTGCGGGCCTTGTCCTGGACAAGTTTCTCTCAGTGTGGGTACAGGGCGAAGGGACGGAAGAAAAGCCGTCGACCTTTACGAATCTGTATGTCCGAACCGCGATGCTGGATGTGAGGAAGCACGTGAGCTTGCTCCAGCCGCTTCAAGGACGCTCACATCAGATCAAGCAACTGCTCACTCAGGAGCAGAAACAGTTTCTCCGACAATGGCTTGAGGTGCATGCCCCACAAGCCTGGGAATCGTCCGAAGACCACTTCCGCGACCTCTTCGAGCTGGAATGACCCCGCCTTCACTGTTCCAATTATCCATGTTGTGGCGCCGTGGTTTCGCCATCTGGTTCCTTGCCGCAGTTCTGCTTGGGCCAAGCTTGGAGGTCTCAGCGATATCGATAGAAGTCTGGTATGGCCCTGAGGATAGGCCTCTCGAACACCTGGTACGGATGTATGATCGCGCCCAACGATACATTTTTGTGGCCGTCTATGGCTTAACGTCGCCGCTCACGGTGAAAGCGCTGGTCGAGGCGAAACGACGCGGTGTGGATGTTCGTATCGTGACGGATCGCGAACGGCTTGCGGATGCGAAGCAACGGACGGCTCTCTCGGCGTTGCGCGAAGCAGGGATTCCGATCAAGATCAATCGGCACGACAGTCTGATGCATTTGAAGCAGGCGGTGATCGACGACGAGATCAATACCAACGGGTCCATGAATCAGACGACCAGTGGAAATCGCTACAATGACGAGCGACTGGATATCATCAGAGACCATGCGATTGCCGTCAAAGCGCGTGAAAAGTTTCTTTTGCTTTGGAACGATCACGAGCGATTCCGGGAGTGGAAATAATAAGAAGGTTGAGGTTAAGGTCAAGGGTCAGGAAATCTGATGGAAGAGTAAGAACCCTTTCATGCCCTTAGCCTCAACCTTGGCCTATTAGAGGGTTGCGTGGTGACTGAAGAAACCGACATCGCCGTCGTTGGAGCCGGTGGAGGAGGGGCCGTGCTGGCTCTTGCTCTGGCCCAGAAGGGGATCAACACGATCGTCTTCGAGCAGGCGCCGGGGCCACCGCAGGGATTGCGCGGAGAGATTCTGCAGCCGAACGGGCAACACGTGCTCGATCGCTTGGGGCTTCTGGGTCGATTACCGGTCGAGTCCACCCGTACGGTGCAGAAGTTCCATTTTTGCCGTGTCGGGGGCGAACGGCTGTGCACGGTGGACTATAGCGAACTGCCTCCACCGTACAACCAAGCCGTGGTCACGCTACCGAATGTGGCGCACCATGCCATCCTGAATGCGATAGAGGACGAATCCTCCGTCTCATTGCGGTATCGATCGGCATTCACGGGTCTGCTTCGAGAGAATGGGCGGGTCGTTGGGTTGACTGTAAAGCAAGGTGAAGACAGCGTGACCGTGAAGGCGAAGGTGGTCGTCGGAGCGGATGGAGCGTTTTCAAAAGTTCGAGAGGCCTTGCAGATCCCAGCCGATCTTCATCTCTACCCACAGGGATATTTGATTGCCATCGTCGACGCGGCGGTTCCGATCTCTGAAGCGAAATACTTTGTGGGAAAACGGACGATTCTTGGGATGTTTCCCGCTGCCGGAAACAAAGTCTACCTCTTTTACATGATCAAGAGCGGTTCATATGATCGTGTGAAGGAGCAAGGCATCGCGGCGCTACAAGAATCGTGGGTCGCGATCGATCCGGCTAGTGAGGCCATCTTCCGAACGTTGACGGATTGGAAGCAAACCGCCTTCATGCCGACCGGGCGTGTCCGGACCCCGACGTGGGTGGCGGATGGGGCCGTGCTGATCGGGGATGCGGCGCATGCGATGAATCCTCATGCATCGCAGGGCCGCATGCAGGCGATGGTGGATGCAGTGACGCTGGCCGATCTTCTGCCCGAATGTCTGGCCACGAATGACTACTCCGCAGTAATACTCAAGCGCTATGAAGATGTGCGACGGCCTCAGGTCACGATGTTGCAACAGTTGGCCGATGAACAGGTGCTGTTCTGGAACACGGCGAATCCGATCATCGCCTTTCTCCGGGACCGCGTCTTCCGTACGTTGGACCGCAACGCACGACTCCGGTATCGTGTCTTATCGACGACAGCCGGGCTTCGCAAGGAGCCTCCATTCGGTCTGATGGATCGCCTGATGGCAGCCGGATTGTTGCCGGATTATTCTATACGTGACAGAGCAGTCAGAGGCATTCCGTAACTCCATGCAATCGGTAGATTGGACGATAGATGAACTGCCGGAGGAGACGCAAAAGCTCTTAAAGTCCTACGTGAAGGATGTCACAAAAGTCTATGGAAATGAATTGGAGGGCATTCTGCTCTATGGCAGCGCGGTGCGAGGGGAATTTTTGCCGGGCCGCTCCAATCTCAACGTGATATTAGTGATGTCGTCCTATGATCTCGCGATACTCAAAAAGTATGATGGCATTCATAAGCGCTGGAGCAAGGAGCAAGTGGTTGTTCCCTTGTTCCTGACGGCCGGCGATCTCCAATCCGCTTCGCAGGTCTTCCCTCTCGAATACCAAGATATCCACGAATGCCATCGACTGTTGTGGGGGCAAGATCCCTTCGTCGGCCTCAAGATCGATGCGCGTTTCTTGATCGCAGAAGTGCTCCAGGCATTACGAGGCAATCTACTCCGCCTCCGTCAGCGCCTCGTGGAAGGACGAAGCACCGAAGAAGCCATGACCATCCTCTTGTCGCTCTCCATCACCGCACTCCTGCCGGCGCTTCGAGGTCTGCAACGGTTGCTGTTGCGACCTGTGCTTGCGCATGGGGATGCGCTCCTGAATGATCTCGAATCGCATCTGGAAATCGATCTGGCCGGGCTTCGTGATGCGCTCTTGCTCAAGCGCGGACACATCTCTCCCGGTCAGAAAGAGATCCCCAGGCTCATGAACCGATATCTTGAAAGTCTGACAAAACTCGTGACTGCCGCCGAAGAGCGGATCACACGATGATTGCTCGACCAGAGAGACACACAATAGGGATCGTCTTCATCAGCCTGCTACTCGTACTGTGGGCCGTCGATACACAAGCGTCGCTCTATGATCGGCCCAAAGAACGTATCCCGCTTCCTAGCCCCATTGGATATGTCAGTGACCATGCACAAGTGGTGGAGCAGGAGTGGAAGGACCGCATCAGGTCCGTCTGCATCGATCTTGAAAAGAAAAGCGGCGTAGAGATGGTGATCGTGACGGTTCCCAGCATTAAACCCTATCCGTCGGCCAAGCACTATGCGGACGCGCTGTATGAAAAATGGCAAATCGGTTCGACGCAGCAGGAGCATGGGATGATGGTCTTGGTGGCTGTGCAGGAGCGGCAAGCGGCGATGGCCTTGGGGCGCAAAATGTTTCCGGTCATCACACCGACTGTCAGGAACGAGGTCAGTCGCGACTATCTTCAGCCTGCCATTGAAAGGGGTCATTTCGGGGAAGGGTTGTATCGAACGGCGGTTGCATTGGCGACACCGGCGCAAGAAGTACGGCTCAATACTCCCTCACGGCCTCGCATCAAAGGACTCGGAATCTGGATCACGCTTGGCACCACCATTGCCGTCGTGTTGTTTTTTTGGCGGCTCAGCCGTCCCGATCTGCGGCATCCCTATCGACGCATCCAGAAAGGTGAATATTGGGGAACCGGCCAAGGCGGCTTCGGCGGCAACTGGGGCGGTTTCGGCGGCGGCACGAGCGGGGAGGGGTATCGATGAGGATAGAGAATACATCAACGCCAGTTATCCTTACTGCGCTTGTTGTGCTCCTGTCCGGTTGTGCAACCAAGGGAAAAGAAACCAAGAGCGCGTCAGTCTCTCAAGAGCCCACCGATGCCGTAATCGAGCGTTACATCCGTGCTCACCCGGAAGTGATCGAACAATCGCTGCAGGGATTGCTGGCCAAGCGCGAAGCGGAACTGAAGGAGCGTCACAAAGCTGCCCTTGCGACGAAGCAGAACGAGCTGCTTCACGATCCAGCGTCACCGGTCAGCGGCAATCCGAAGGGCGAGATTACGTTGGTCGAGTTCTACGATTACCGCTGCGGCTTCTGTAAGAAGGCGGCGTCAGCCGTCACGGAACTACAAAAGCAAGATTCACGGGTGCGGGTGGTCTATAAGGATTTCCCCATTTTGGGCGAACCGTCAGAGCTCGCGGCCAAGGCCGCGCTCGCTTCTCAAGCACAAGGCAAGCACCAAGCCTTCCATGAAGCGTTGCTTGCTTCCCATGCCGATATGAGCAAGGCAGCCATCTTGAAAATCGCTGTGAACGTTGGCCTCGATCCGAAACGTCTGGAAGCGGACATGGCCGATCCCAAGTGGCAGGCCGTCATTGACAAGAATCGCGCCCTCGCTCGCGATCTCGGTATCTCAGGCACTCCCGGCTTCATCGTGGGCGACGAACTCGTGCGTGGGTGGTTGGATTTAAAGGGGCTGAAAGAATTAATTGCGCGGGCGGGACATGGAAAATGACGGGTCGCTTTGGAAGTGTCGGCAATGCCTTGGACGGGCGATGTCAACCGGTGGATAAACACCGGAAATTTCAGTAGACTTGGGTGCGACACTCAGGGGAGCTGCTTTCTTTTCGTGCATAGACTGGTGAGGTCGTCTGCAATGACTTTGAGCTGACCGGCGGGTATGTGTAGAAAGGATCATGTCTCAGTATAAGTTCACGGAGTATTTTGAGCAGGAGGTTCTCCGGAAACGCCCATACATCAAGAAGGAATGGTGCATATTCGTACTGGAGCATTCCGTCCGATCAGAACCACAGGAACACAATCGATACCGCTTTTGGGCTGCGATCCCAGAACTTGACGGGCGCTACCTCAGAGTCGTGACGCTTGATGATAAGATGACGATTCACAATGCCTTTCCGGATCGAGGGTTTAAGCCATGAAGCTCAACTATCATCCAGACACTGACTCGCTTTATATCGATCTTTCTGAAAGACCGAGCGTAGAAAGTCGCGAAGTTTCCGAGGGCGTCGTACTCGATTACGATTCGAGCGGACGACTGGTGGGTATTGATATCGACAATGCCGCCAACAAGGTCGAACTACAAAAACTGATCCTCAGCAAGCTTCCCGGCAAGATCGAAACCGACGCTGCTTAAGACGTTGCTTCGTATAAGAACCCGTAACAAATAGTCCCGCAGTCGTGTCTCATTGAAACGCCGATGATTATGGCGTTATGCTCCGAACATTCGGCGGCGTGTTATGAGGACTTGACCGATGAGAATTGTAGAAGTCCAAGCACAACCAAACTGGGTGCTCTCCATTGTGGCAGATGACGGGCGTGTCGGCCGGTTTGATGTGAGGCCCTATCTTCAGGATGAGACGTTCGAGGCGCTTAGAGACCAGAACGAATTTGTAAAGGTGGTCAATGGCGGGTACTTCGTCGAATGGGGTTGTGGTGCTGATTTGTCAGCGGACACTATTGAGGCACGGTGGCAGGTTGTTGGAGAGACAGTCCGATAGAGAACCGCCTAACAAATCGGATCGGCGGGCTTCGCTAATCCTTCCTTTGATTTTACGATAGGCTTCAGCTTCGGTGCAAAACGTCTGGAAGCCGACATGAACAATCCGAAGTGGCAGGCCGTCATTGAGAAGAATCGCTCGCTCGCCCGCGAGCTCGGCATCTCTGGGACTCCCGGCTTCATCGTGGGCAACGAATTGGTCGCTGGGTGGTTGGATTTAAAGGGACTGAAGGAGTTAATTGCCCGGGCTGGACATGGAAAATGACGAGTCGTTTGATATGCACTGGTAATAGTTACTGCTAACAAGACACCGATAAAGTTGGTGTTTTAGAAAATGGGAACGGGTGCGATGCCGACAGAAGTGGGCAGATCCGGCTCTATATGTGAGTCGGTCTAAAAATTGTTGGGCCGCTTAGGGAGCGAATGTGGCAAGCATCAAGACCAAAGAGGATTTCATTCGCAAGTACGCAGAATACAAGATGGCGCACGGCGTGGTACCCAAGCAGCGGGAATTCCTAAAATACGTGGGTGCTCATTCGCGGAAGCTCACAGCGCTCTGGGGCCGCGACGCTTACTCTAAATTGCAAAGTGAATGTGGAGACGATCCAAACAAGCTTGACTTCGAGCGTACACCGCTGGAAGTCATCATGCGGCAATACGGCGATTTGGCGTTGGAATTGGGGGACTTACCAAACTCTTCAGACTGGATATACCGTGATCTGAGGCCATCCATTGCAGGCTTAGTTAAGAAACCTCATTTCATCAAGTGGGCCGAGTTTCCGCGCAACTTTGCAGACTGGGTTAAGTCTAGTGGCGCTGATGGTTACGCAGCCGTGGTCGCCCTAATAGATGCCTCCTTTCCCAAGACCGCGGCCAAGGTAATGGAAAGGGATCGCGAATTCGAAAAGCTCGTGAACGACATTAGATTGTGGTCACCTGCTCGCAGACGAAACAGCGAGGGTGAATACAAGGTAGAACTACGGGGCTACCTCCAATCTCACCGATACCAGCTAAACGAAGAGTACGGTGAAAGTTCGTTTGATCTGCTGGTCCGGAAGAAGTACGCGATTGAGATCAAGAAAGATCCAAAGCTGAGTGACTATGATCGCCTCTTTGGACAGCTTGCAAGACATTTGCAGCATCAGCTTCAAGTTGTCGCGCTGATCCTAGATGTACCAAGTGAAGACAACCTCGAAAATTTCTCATCGTTGGTAGACGAATATCTAAATAGAGGCAAGAAGACCGTCGAGGTCATCAAGAAATGAACCAGTCCAACCATGATCCTGCGGTGTGTATGATCGTGCTCCATCTTTGACGAGGTGCTATGGCCAAGATTACCGAGATCGCTCCGGATCTATTCCGCATCACCACGTTCCTTGAACCGTTCAATATTCAGTTCAGTCAGTTCTTGATGCGCGACGATGAGCCGCTGTTGTTCCATACCGGTCCGCGCGCTCTGTTTCCAGAGGTCAAAGCCGCCGTGGCGTCGCTTATTGATCCGCAGGCTTTGCGCTGGATCGGGTTCAGCCATTTTGAGTCCGACGAATGCGCAACGGTGCCGGAGTGGCAACAACTGGCTCCGCATTCGGACGCAGTGTGTAGTGTGGTGGGCAAGATGGTCAGCGTCGATGATTGCCTGGCGCTTCGTCCCGCCAAAGGTATGGCTGATGGTGAGGTAATCGAGACCGGAAGGTACCGCTTCCGCTTTCTATCGACGCCGCATGTGCCCCATTGCTGGGAAGCCGGGTTGATGTTTGAAGAGACAGAACGGACACTCTTGTGCTCGGATCTCTTTCACCAAAACGGGGATGTTGAACCGATGACGGAGTCAGACGTCATCGACCGTTGTCGAAAGACTCTGGTCGGCTATCAGCAAGGTCCCTTGGCGAACTATGTGCCCTTTTGTTCGTTGACAGAGGCGACGCTGCATCGACTGGCGGCGTTACAGCCAAGGCGGCTGGCCACGATGCACGGATCGGTCTATATCGGCGATGGAAGTAAAGCGCTTCACGACCTGGCTACTGTTTGGCGAGAGGTCCTCAGCCCGCCGGCATGACCCGAACGATTGGCTACACCATCCGCAAAAGGAATGGAACCGACCATCGAATAGCCTCATTGACTTCTCCTGTGTTGGTCTCTAGACTTCGCAGGTCTTTGCTACAGATCATGGACCAAGAATCACTCGCACAGATCCAGCAACTCATCGCTGCGGCGACCGATACCCTTCGGGGAGCCATCGTGGACTCCAAACGCCACGCTGGTGTGCTGGCGGAAGGGCTCCGTCACGAACTTCAGCTCGTTGCCGAGGGATTTCAGATGCATCTCGGCCGACGTCATGCCGAAGATCGATCCTTCCTTGAAGACCAATTCCGAGAAACGCGCGCACTCATTCACATTTCAGTCGGTTCTCACCTCTCTCCCTCGCCATAGACCTGGCTCTCTCGAAAAAGTAGAATGTGTCTATCTATCATTCCTTCGTAAAGATCGAGAACTGACGGGAATAACAACATGAAAATCGCTGTTATCGGAGCTTCGGCTGGTGTGGGACTCCAAGCCACGCGGCTCGCCCTTGAAAAGGGGCATGAGGTTACCACCTTATCGCGCCGGGTCGTTTCACTTCCGGATCACGCTAAACTGAGAAGAGTGCAGGGTAGTGCGACTAGTTTGAATGATGTAAGAGCCGCAGTGACGGGGGCTGACGCCATCCTGGTGACGCTCGGCGTGAAGAGCCCCTTTGTCACCACGCTGTTTTCCGACTCTGCGCGCCTCCTGCTACAGGTGCACCAGGAGACCGGTTCCTCCCCAACACTCATCGTACTCACCGGTTTCGGTACAGGCAACAGCTGGAGCTACAACCCGTTCCCCATGAAGATCCTCTTCACTTTGCTCCTCAAGAAAGTCTATGCGGACAAGAGTGAGCAGGAGCGTGTGATCGCCAGTGGCTATCCACGTTGGGAAATCGTGCGCCCAGGCCGGCTAACCAACGGCACCATGACGGGCCATTATCGCGTGCTGGACAATCTTGTGAAAGGCATGCGAGTAGGGGCCATTTCCCGTTCTGATGTGGCGCATTTCATGGTGACCCAGGCGGAGAATCCCACCTGCCTCGGCAAGTATGCAGCGCTCACCTATTGATGTCGATGTGCCGGCTCTCGTCTCGGAACGACCCGCCCTTCTTCCAAGTCTTGTAAATCCGACCAAGCGGTAATATCGGTGCGTGATGGATCGATGGCGGCTAGGTACTTTTTGAACTTGGCCGCACTTTCAGGAGAACTCGGTCCGCGTGCCAACAGCTTCTGATTCCATTCCTCCAACTGGACAGGTTCGTATAGTTTTGCCGTTTGTTCAAGCCACTTCACGACTCCTTCATCGGTCGAGTTGGCCTGAACCGCAGCCGTGAACTGGTCGCTGGTAATTCCGACAAACTCCATCAGCCGTTCGTCTATTGGACAAGGGTAGATATATTCCCCCTCTGTCCTTGCGAGCGCAGCTCGGCATTTGTCGATCATGCGAGCGAGGTGGGCATAGCCCGCAAGCTTGAATCGCATGCTGCGCGGAAAGTCTTTGCGCAAATCCATTGTTAGAGCAACTTGTGGTTCTTGAATGTCAGGCTCTTCACGACGACCTGGCCGTCTTCGTAGGCAATGATCCGCCTGGTTGCCGGAAGGTCTGACGAGCCGACGCGGACATGGGTGTCGGTGAAGCTTTCCACATTGGTCAGTTTGCCGTCGGTCGGCGAATAGTAATAGACCGTGTACTTGGTCGTGAGATTCTTCTGGTCCTGGGTGATCGCGCTCTCCTCGACGTTGATCGTAAAGGCGAACGGGTTCATCCCGGGGTGGGCCATCTTTCGGTTGATCTGCGTGATGCGGTTGTCCTTGATCCGGTAGAAGGAATGAGAGCCATGGATATTGAGTTTCGTGCCGAACGGATGGCCGTCTTCCTCCATCGTCAGGGAATACTTTCCGTCGGACTCTTCGAAGCTCCGTGGTCCCCGATGGACCGCGATCATGCCCAGTTGCTCTTGCGCCCATTTTTGGGTCTCGCCATCACCGAGCTGAACGGATACCTCGCGTGGGCCCTTGACGATGACGGGGCCGCTGGTTTCTTTCCCGTTCACATTTACGGTGAGGTCAGCCGTAAAGCCCTTAAAATCTTTTTGCCACCGTGCGGTCCTTTCGAATGCCCGGCGCAGTAGATCGCGCGCTTGAGGGTCATCGATGACGGTCGAAGATTCGTGTGTATGCTCCATGATAGATCTCCTCTTAAGAAGCGCATCAACATTCTCTACTTATACCGATGTGTGCCATCGCACTCAATAGTGAAATCCCCTGGCTCGGCGGCCTCTCTTATGCGCGAGAGCCGTTATGATGCATCGCACGGTACCACAACATTCGATATTCAAAAAACATCATAATTCTGATATACTTCGCCAATTTTAACTGAGATGTTGGACTGCGCAGCCCTGATCGGGCGGTTAGCTTGTGTTGAGGAAGGATAGGCATGGAACGACGAGCTGCTTCGCATACCGAAGAAGAAGAGATGAATCAACGCCGCAAGCTCTTAAATGCGGCAAGACGAGGCGACACGAAAGCCATCAGCAGACTGTTCGAGCTCTATCAAGTGCGGGTGCTCAGTGGAGACCAATTGGCCAAGGTCAACCGCACCTCTACGTACATGGCTCCCGTGAAGCATTCACAGAGCGGTAAGTCAAAGGCTGCAGAGAAAAACAACAAATCGAGCACGCCGAAGACGGCGAACAAATTGGACAAGGCCTCGAAGCCGGCTGCCAAGAATGAGCCGGCCGGCGCCAAAAAAACGGGAAAGAGTGCATTCAAACGTAAATAAAAAAGCTGGATTACTGCACGACTACCCTGAGCCCCCCCCCCGCGAGTTTGGCTGCAACATCATCCGCCTGTTCTGTCGGTCCGGTGAAGACAATCGCTTCCCCCTCATGATCGATCCGATAGGCCAACTCAAATGCTTTGGGCGAGGTCATCGCGGGAATAAATCGACAAAAGAGCTCGATCACTTGTTGGTAGGTGTGACAGTCGCAGTTGTAGACGACGACACGAGACTCAAATCCGCTTCCCGAACCGATTTGCACATCTTCGGTGGTTTCCGGAATTGTCTGTGGCGTGGAAGGTGTCGGCATTGAGCGGGCTTCTAGCGAGCCTGGAGGAAACCGTTCAACTCTGAGTCGCTGGGTCTCATACAGGGCTCACACCCTGTCCATATCGATCACTTCGGTTGCATCCCACAGGTTTTTTGACTCGGCATCAGCCAAATCCTTTTCACGATCCGCCTCCGTTTCTTCTCCAAAGGTTTGTCGCGGTGGTGCCGATGCGGCTTCGGTGTTGTCCTCAACGGCCGATGCGGTGATCGTCTGGGGACGGCGCCGTTTCTTTGACGGATCCATGTTGACCGGCATGAGATTCCTCCTGATAACTCCGTAGTCTTCTCTAACTGCGACCGTCTTGTCAATCGGTGAAGACGCTTGAGGACCGAAACCAGGATGGTTTCAACTGTCCATCTGGGTGTTCGATATGCCGGTGCTTGTAGCCCATTTAGAATAACTTAGAATAACTGCTCTGCCACCGTATCGGCGTAGCGCCGACCCAAGGAAGTCAGTCGTACCCGATCGTGATCGGCATCGAGGAGACCCTTCGAGACGAGTTCGTCGATCTGACGATCTCGTTCCGCTGCTGTGACGACGCTTCGGGGGACACCATGAAGAAGACGCAAGCCGAACACAAGGGCATCTCGCTGGCGCTCGGATGCCGAGAGGATTGTGCGGTCGGTCACCGGCAGACGGTTGTCGTGCAAGCATGCGGCATAGGCTTCGAGATCCGCAATATTTCCAAACCGGACGCCATGGAAATAGGATTGCGCGCTGGGGCCGAGTCCAAGATACTCGCCACCGGTCCAGTAGAGGAGATTATGGCGACAGGCATGGTCGGGTTTGGCATAGTTAGAAATTTCATAGCGAGAAAATCCCTCTTCAGCAAGGAAACGCTCCGCTGCGGATTCCATGTCGATCTGAAGTATTTCGTCAGGTGGCGGGACAAGATTCCGAGCGATGTCCTGAGCGAGCCTGGTACCCTCCTCAATGGTCAGGGCATAACAAGAGATATGCGATGGAGCAAGCGTCATGAGCGATTCCAAAGTGTGTATCCAATCAGGTAGGAATTGGCCCGGCAGCCCATACATCAGATCGAGGTTGATATTTTTGAATCCAGCGCGGCGCGCAACCTGGACTGCGGCTGCCGTATCCTCCACTTGCCCAAAACGACCAATCGAGGCGAAGTCCTTGTCCGCCATGGACTCGGCTCCAAAGCTGATCCGATTGAATCCGGCATCAGCCAAGATGGCGAGATCCTCGAATGTGATGGAAGAGGGGTGGGCTTCCACTGTGATTTCGGCCGCGCCGGCGGTCGGCCATGTGGCTCGAATCAGCGTCAGAAGTGCGACCAACTGATCGGCAGGGAGGGACGTCGGTGTCCCACCACCGAAATAGATGCTCTGCAAGGCTTGGCCACCCAGGGACTCTTGCCGACGATAGAGCGCAATTTCTTGGGCGAGGGCGGAGCGAAACAGGGCCATGCGATCGGATCGAGCAATCTCAAGATAGAAAGCACAAAAGTGGCAACGGCGACGACAAAAGGGGATGTGAATATACAGACCGAGGTCTGCTTTCGAATGGCTCATCTCTTCAGCGAGAAAGGAAGAGGTTGTGAAAAATCCTTCGCTACGACGATTTCGATTTCGTCGGCCGGCGAGATGCCTCGGTTGCGGATATGCGACGACCATCCGTCATGCCTACGGAGCGACTCAAAGACGGATTTGAGCAGTTGCGGTTTGATCCGGGCTTCCCACTCGTGCAGCCAATTGCGTTCATCTTCATCTCCTGCATAGTCGTCGGGAAACGAGGCTTCCAGCGTGAAGCGAATGGTAAAGGTTTTGTCTTCCTGATACATGCAGATTCCTGTCGTTGCGATTCAGTCGGCGTGATTTTATAATAGTCTTGGTTTCCAAGGAGTCGTCATCTATGCCTATCTTCGAATATGTGTGCCGCGAATGCAATCACCGTTTTGAATTGTTGGTCCAAGGGTCGGCGGAGGCGGCTTGTCCGCAGTGCAAGACGACCAAGCTCGATAAACAGTTCTCTGCCTTTGGAGTCGGAGCCACGAGCGGCTGGACGCCCTCAGCCGGTCCCGGCGCGTGCGGTAGTTGCGGGGATCCTCGCGGGCCAGGCGCTTGCTCGATGAACTGAATAGCTTATGGGCACCCCGGATGAACAAGCGGTGCAACGCGCGATCACAGTCATCTCGCAATCCGATCCGCTGATCAAGCTGTTGCAGCAAGTGCGATTGGGCCGCATGAAACCTACTGATACTGGTTTGCGCGCCGTGACGGAGTCTTGGCTGGGTACCTACGAGAAAGCCTTGGCCACGGATGGTTTGACTCAATCCGGCCTTCAGCGACTGAATCCCGCCCCTCGGCTAGCGGTCCTTATCGAGACTGAAGTGCTCACCGACGATCACTCGGGCGTGACTGCCTTGAGGGCCGCCTACGATGAACTGCTGGCTCGTGCCCCCGCTGAATAGGTTGCTCGCACCCCTCCTTTCCCTCTTGTGCCTGTCTGGTCTGATCATTTTGCCGACGATAATACAGGCGGAAGATGGAATCGGACCTCGCCCTCTGAGAACGATTCTTCCGGCAAAGCTTGCCTCGATTCTTCCCTCTGATACGCATGTCCTGATCGAGCGGAGCGCCATCGAAGCGTTTCTCCTGGCACTGGAAGGGGCGCCTCCCGATTGGGCCACAGTCTATGGCCACGGTCACCATGATCCGGGACATGACGAGCGGCTATTCAACCTGAACCGCGGGCGGGATGCTGCACGCGAAGGGAGTCCCGTTCTGAACCGGCGGGTGGCGTTTGTCTGGCCTGGAGAATTATCTCAATTCGATCCCGAAACCAAGAGCTATGCGGTGGCGGTCGGGCCAGAGTTCAATTCAACAGGTTGGGGGATGGTTCGATTCAAGGCTGAGGAGTTCCCAAGCAATCTGCGCGTGAGACCGGACAAGAAACTTGCCGGTCTGATCAGTCGGAGTCTCGCCAAACGTGGAAAAGTTCACGTATCGGTCGTGATGGCCGGTGTGCTGATTCCCTCCGAGTCGATCATCTATGATTTCTCGCACGAGGAAGAAGGGGTCGGCCTCATCATGCCGGTCGTGAGGGTTGAACAGGTGGAGATTCTTTTCAGAGAGCCGCAATCGCCATGATCTTATCGATGCGCGTTGGTGGTGAGGCTGGCTGCTTGCTGCTGGTTAATAGGCGTCTTTTGCGCAACGAAAGCCGGTACCGCTGGGACGGCTGTCCATCGTGCCCCAATCGCGATCAGTTGCGCGGAGGCTGGCAGCCGGTTTGAGCCATGACCCGCCGCGCATGGCTTTGATCGCGCCTCGAATCGGACCCGTGGGGTCTGTGAGTGGGGCATGTTTATAATAATTCGGATCGTACCAATCTTGGACCCATTCCGCGGCATTGCCTGCCATCCCGAAGAAACCATAAGGACTGAGTGCTTGTGGAAAACTGTCAACCGGCATGGTTAGGACTTCGCCCTGTATGCCGTTCTCCTTGGCCAGGTGAGCGCCGTCGCCTCGGACCCAGAAGGCATCCCAATCCGCCCCGCTATTGAACTCAATCGTCCGTTGCGCCCAGTAGCTGGCGCTATTCGCCATGGTCAAGTCCCAGGTGTTTCCCCAGGGGTACCGCCGGCCGTCGGTTCCGCGTGCGGCCTTTTCCCACTCCGCTTCGGTCGGGAGGCGTTTCCCAGCCCAACGGCAGTAGGCGTCGGCATCCTCCCAGCTCACATTGACGACGGGATGATGGTCGATGCCTTGGATGGGACGATTGTTCGTCCAGAGAGTTGCGGCTTGGTTTGCATTCGCCGGAGAGCGATGACCTGTTGCTTGCACGAAGGCGGCATAGGCTTGATTGGTCACCTCAAAGCGGTCAAGTAGGTAGCCGCTGAGGAGGACGCGCCGTTCGGGATGCTCGTCGGGGAAGCCGTCGCTTCCATCGGGACTCCCCATCGTGAACTCTCCCGCAGGGACGAGAATCATCCCTGCCGAGACGTCGGAGCCGATGGCGGATGGCGGATAGCTGAAGGCCAAGTACAGGCACAACGGGAAAAAGAGGCAGCGCGCCATCAGGTCTTCTTGATACCACAGGCTGCGGCGACCGCATCGCGATAGTTCAGCCATAGCGACAGGCTCTTTTTGACGGATGTCAAAACCGATTGCCGAATGGCGGGCGGGGTGTAATTGACGACCATGTCATAGGCATCGTGCCGATGGCCTGCTTCGACCGTCTGGTGAGCCCGAATCAGGTCCATTCGGTTTGGCGAAACCCCATGATACCGGACCAAGGGATGAAGACTGATGATGGATTCGATATCTTCCCGGTGTTTACTGTCAGGAGGCGCGAGAATTTCCTTGCGATCCTTCACGCTGCCTTCAACGAAGATGGTCAAGGTTGCAGCGGCAATCACCCAATGGCGGTGGCTCGACATGCGCTCAAGCCAGGCGCGATAGGTTCGGGCCGCAGGCAACAGATGGGCACGTTCGAAATCTCGTCGGCGGAAGCCCAACCCTTCCATCATCGTCAGGAAGAGCTCGGGATGAGATTTCCCCAACGAGAGCCCTCCGGTTTCTTCTTCGTAGATATTCTGAGCCAACATATGGCGGACTGAAAGCGGGGGGTTGGTTCCAAGGATTCGTGATAACAAGACGGGAAAGTCTCGAACGTAGACGGCGTACTCGTGCTGGAAGTGAATCTTGAGCTGGGCTTTGTTGAGTCGTCCGGACGAAAAATATTCCCAGGCCCAGTGATGCTTGTCGTCCATGATCCGAAGGAGCGCTTCAAGAAACGCAGATTTCTTCATGTGAATGGACATGATGCCTTGCCTTCTCGGGTGAAGCCTCGCTACAATTCGGATTGCAGAGGAACAACCGATGAATCCAATAACGATTCAGAATCCAGATGAAATTCTCACTGTGTTGGCCGACGTGACCCTTCGTGGGACGGGTTTTACGACCGACTCGTTACTCGATTACGTGTTAGAAGAGGGATTTACCGAACCAATCTTCCTCAATGCCAGTGGCGAGGACCCCACTGCCTTTTTCAAGGGCCAGCCGAATGCCTGGGCCATTTACCAGGTCCGTGAGTGGAAGCGCGTGCTCACCATCTCGGGTGGTGCGGGCCAGGAACGGCGTGCGCGAATTACGGAAACTCCGTAACTCGCGTTCAAGTGTAAAACGATAGGCGGTGAAGTGCAACCTATGGACACGTTTGACGCGTGAACGATCGAACGGTAGGCGGCTCATGAGGATGATTCATCTCACCAATGCGCAAGATGTCGGCGAGCTCGCGATGATCAAAAGCTTGCTCGACGGCAACCGTATCGCCTATGTCGTCCATGGTGAACATGTCAGCAGCCTCTATCCCGGTGTGCCCTTCTTTGTCAGCCGCGTCATGGTCGACGTGTCCGATCAGGCTCGTGCCGAAGTGCTTTTGAGCCGACTCAGGCTCTCGATCCGGGAAGCATCAGCCTAAATTCCCCGTTCATCGAAGAAAAAGGGCATCAGTTACGGTTGAAGTCTGGAGTGAGGTTTATCCGCGGGGAAGTCGCCCGAGCGGCGCTCGCGTGTTCCTTCGTACCATCCTCCCGTCAGTACCCCTTCCTCGAAATAGAGATAGCGATGATGGACAACAGCCGAGCTTTCCCAATCTTCGAAAATCCATTCCTCTTGCCGTATGCCGTCTTTGGTGAATGTGGTGTTGATCGTCTGCGGCCCGCCCCAAGATTGCAGCACCTGTTCTTTGGTCATCCCCACCATGACACGGTGTTGCTCGATGTGCTTGTGAAAGTCCGGATCATCAAGCTGGACGATCATCGGCCATACCACCGCCATGAGGACAAACAAGGCCAGCCCGACATAGATAATGATCCTCACCGGCCGGCGGCGGATGAACGACGGTTCTTCGGGTTGTGACTCGGGCAAAGCCGGATGAAGGTCGGTGGTCATGATGTCACGCAGAAGCCGCGCATGCTAACAACGGACCGTGATGGAGTCAAGGAACGGCTATTTTCAGTAATCAATTCCAAATAACAGGCGGCGCGATATACTGACATCCATGTCCTATCGCGAATGCCGGACGATCGTTCTGCTCTGTTTGATCGTCGAGATCTTGGCCGTCTGTCAATGGGCTGTCGTCGCGGTTCGGGCTGCGACCGTGTATTCCTACATCGACGATCAAGGGAACCCGGTCTTTACCGACTCACCGGAGACGATTCCTGAAAAGTATCGCGCCAAGGTCAAGACACACGAGCGCCCTGATTCGGTGAAAAAGTCGCCCTCGGTGGCGGACACGGTACGCGATACGGTCAAAGAACAGGTCAAGAGTTTCGGGTTTCAGGCGCCGTCGGTTCACATCGACATGAAGAATTTCGGCTTGGCCCAGTCGTCCATTCCGACCTATGCCGGCATCGCGGCGATTGTCCTGCTGCTCATCATGTATTTCAGCAAAGGAAGCCCCATGCTCCGGCTGTTGGCCCTCGGGCTGCTGATTGTCCTTGGGATCGGGACTCCCGTGCTCATGTATACGAGCGAGGGTGGTCCGATGGACAACATGAAGAAAAAAGCCGCTGCTTCCGGACAAGCGCAGCAAGATCGCCTTCAGCAAGCCCCGCAGTAAACGTTCCCTCCCCCTGCCTGTCTTCTGAACACTATTCCTCGTATTTTGGAACCGGTATTGATTTGGGCGATGGTTTGGGGGGACTAGGTTGCTTGTCGAACTGGTGGGAATAAGGATTCGGTATCCGTTCGTGGGTGTGCCGCTGCCGGAGGGTCACCAACTGCAGGCTCTGTGTGCTGATTTCTACACGGTCGATCAATGCCTCGATCGTCAAGCGATCGGGAAGCCCTTGTATGGAAAATAATTGGTAGCAGAGAGTCCAATCGAGTTGGTCCTTTCCCTGTTCTTTCACGATGAAACGGGCATCAGGCGACGGAGGTCCTTTGCACAGCAGCAGCCAAATGTTGGATCGAAAGGCAGGGTTGGCCGGATCGGTTGAAGGGCGAAACTCCGGAATCAAACCTGGGAGCCGACCGATCGGCACTGCTTGGGAAAATTCGATATCCACCAAACGTACGATCAGCGGCCGGTTCTCATTTTGATCATTCGGATCAACCGCGTAGCTGAAGGAATAGCGGACATCGATGCCCTCACGTTTGTATGTATAGACATCTTCGCCGTTTTCAGGCGACACGAGTTTACTGAAGTACTTCAACCAATCGGCGATCGGGTAATAGGTGAAGACACGCAGCGCAGATTTTCGGTCCCGCACAGCCTGCGGCATGCCGAGTTGTTCATGGAGTTCTTTCTGAGAAAGCCCGAGAAAACCATCTTCGAAATAGGGTGCGGCAGAGGTGAAGGCGGGTCCGGTGAAAAATAAGACAATGGAGAGAAGTGGGATCAATGCTGTGTTTCGTAAGAGGACCGAGACGTGCCTCATATGTCATGGTAGCCAGGCCTCGAATTTTATGTCAAGGAAGAGGTGCCTGCTTGCTCGATCTGAAGGCCTTCCAGTATGATCGCGATAATACTCGGGAAACCATCCGGTGATTTCATAGGGTAATCATGTCGATATCGCATGAACGTTCCATCGAGGCGCTCTTGCACGAGCGCATCCTGATCCTTGACGGCGCCATGGGGACGATGATCCAGCAGCGAAAGTTGGATGAGGCGGCTTTTCGGGGAGAGCAGTTCAAGGACTGGTCGAAGGATCTCAAAGGTCATAACGATCTGTTGAATGTCACACAGCCGGCTATCATCGAAGAGATTCATCGGCAGTATCTTGAGGCCGGTGCGGACATGATCGAGACCAATACGTTCAATTCGCAGGCGATTTCGCTTGCCGATTACAAGATGGACACTCTGGGTTATGAATTGTCCAAAGCCGGGGCGGAATGCGCCAAGCGGGCAGTGGCGGCGGTACAGCGGGCGCAGCCGGGACGGCGTTGCTTTGTCGCCGGGGCGATCGGACCGACGACCAAGACCGCGTCGATTTCAACTGATGTGAACAACCCCGCGGCTCGCGGGACGACCTATGAAGAACTGGTCAAAGCCTATGGGCAACAAATACTGGGGTTGCTCGACGGTGGCGCCGATCTCCTGCTGGTGGAGACAATCTTCGACACGTTGAATGCGAAGGCCGCATTTTTTGCGATCCAACAGGCGTTCGCATCCGGCGCGCGTCAGGTTCCGATCATGGCGTCGGTGACGTTCATCCAAGCCGGCAGCAATCGTGGTGTGACCGGGCAGACCGTCGAAGCATTTTGGAATTCCATCTCCCATGTACCGCTGTTAAGCGTGGGGATGAACTGCGCGCTCGGTCCAAAAGAAATGCGTCCGCTGATTGAAGAATTGTCGAAGATCGCGCCGATCTACATCAGCGCCCATCCCAATGCCGGCCTGCCGAATCCATTGTTGCCGACCGGGTTTCCCGAGACTCCGGAAACCTTAGCGCCCCAGTTGCGCGAGTGGGCGGACAACGGGTGGCTGAACATCGTCGGCGGCTGTTGCGGCACAACACCGGCCCATATCAAGCATATCGCCGAAGCTGTGCGTGGGGTGAAGCCGCATGTGTTCTCGAAGGTCGAATCATATACTAGATTGAGCGGTCTTGAAGCCGTCACCATTCGACCCGATTCGAACTTCGTCAATATCGGCGAACGGACGAACGTGACCGGTTCGCCGGCTTTCGCAAAGCTGATTCTTGCCGGTGATTATGAGGCGGCTCTATCGGTGGCGCGGCAACAAGTGGAGGGCGGAGCGCAGATCATCGACATCAATATGGATGAGGGTATGCTGGACTCCAAGGCTGCGATGGAGAAGTTTCTTCGCCTTGTTGCGTCTGAGCCGGATATCTGCAAAGTGCCCATCATGGTCGACAGCTCCAGGTGGGAGGTGTTGGAGACCGGCCTCAAAAATATCCAAGGTAAAGCCGTCGTCAACAGTATCAGTCTGAAGGAGGGCGAGCAGAAATTCATAGACCAGGCGATGCTCGTTCGTCGCTACGGCGCCGCGGTTGTTGTCATGGCCTTCGATGAGAAGGGGCAGGCCGACACGCTGGAACGAAAGAAGGAAATCTGTGCGCGCTCATACAAGATCCTTACAGAGCAAGTCGGGTTTCCTCCGCAAGATATTATCTTCGACCCGAACATACTGACTGTCGCGACGGGAATCGAGGAACATAACAACTACGCCGTGAATTTTATCGAAGCGACCAGCTGGATCAAGCAGAGCTTGCCGGGCGCGAAGGTCAGCGGGGGTATCAGCAATATCTCGTTTTCGTTCCGGGGTAACAACGTTGTTCGAGAGGCGATGCATGCCGCTTTCCTGTATCACGCCGTCAAGGCCGGTCTCGACATGGGCATTGTGAATGCGGGGCAACTCGCGGTGTACGAGGAAGTTCCCAAAGACTTGCTCGAACTTGTCGAGGATGTGTTGCTCAACCGACGGCCGGACGCCACCGAACGCTTGGTGACTTTTGCCGAGACGGTGAAGGCGAAGGGGAAAGCGGTTGCCAAGGACGATGAGTGGCGTCATGGGACGGTTGAGGAACGGTTATCCCATGCGCTCATCAAGGGCATCACGGACCATATCGATCAGGATACGGAGGAGGCCCGGCAAAAATACTCCAAGCCTTTGGACGTGATCGAGGGACCGTTGATGGCCGGCATGAACGTCGTCGGCGACCTGTTCGGCTCAGGCAAGATGTTCTTGCCTCAGGTCGTTAAGAGCGCCCGCGTGATGAAGAAGGCCGTGGCCTATCTCATGCCCTTTATGGAAGAAGAGAAGCAGCGGTCCGGCAATTTCAAGGCCCAGGGGAAGATCTTGCTCGCGACCGTCAAGGGTGATGTGCACGATATCGGGAAAAACATCGTCGGCGTCGTGCTCGGCTGCAACAACTATGAAGTCATCGATCTGGGCGTGATGGTGCCCTGTGAGAAAATTCTGGCCGCTGCTCGAGAGAACAAACCTGACATCATCGGTTTGAGCGGGCTCATCACCCCTTCACTGGACGAGATGGTCCATGTGGCAAAAGAAATGACGCGCGAGGGGTTCGATCTGCCTCTCTTGATCGGTGGCGCCACGACCAGCAAAGCTCATACGGCGGTCAAGATCGCGCCCTCCTACAAGCCGGGCGTGGTCCATGTGTTGGACGCTTCACGCGCCGTGGGCGTTGTGGGAAGCCTGGTCAGTCAAACGCAGAAGCAAGATTTCGTGAAGCAAGTGCGGGACGACTATGAGCGGGTGCGGCAATCGCACCACGATCGCGGCGCCAAGCCGCTTATCTCGATCACTCAAGCGCGCGCCAATCGGTTCATGCCGGCCTGGGACAAGATTGATATTCCCACACCGGCGACGTTAGGCGTTCGGACGATTCCCGATCAATCGTTGACCGAACTGATTCCTTATATCGACTGGTCACCCTTTTTCCACACGTGGGAATTACGAGGACGCTATCCGACGATCTTTGAGGATCCAACCGTCGGGCCAAAGGCCAAGGAATTGTATGACGATGCGCGCCGTCTCCTGGATGAAATCGTCCAGAAGCGACAGCTCACAGCCAAGGGAGTCTATGGATTCTTCCCTGCGGCGACGGTCGGTGACGACATCGAACTCTATGTAGATCCGTCCAGGAAAACGGTGCTCACCACGATTCATCATCTTCGTCAGCAATCGGAGAAGCCGTCGGACCAGCCCAACCTTTCACTGGCCGATTACGTTGCGCCGAAGGAATCAGATCGGCAGGATTACGTCGGGGCCTTTGCCGTCACGGCCGGTATTGGATTGGATGAATTGTGTAAACGATTTGATAAAGACCATGACGACTATAATTCAATCATGGCCAAGGCCCTCGCCGACCGGCTGGCCGAAGCTTTCGCCGAGTTTCTCCATAAACGAGTCAGAGAAGAGTGGGGATACGGCAAGGAAGAACGATTGACGAATGACGACTTGATCCGTGAGCGATATCGCGGCATCCGTCCGGCGCCGGGGTATCCAGCTTGCCCGGATCACACAGAAAAGAAGCTGCTGTTTGATCTCCTGGAAGTTGAGAAAAATACCGGTATCACATTGACGGAAAGTTTTGCCATGTGGCCTGCCGCGGCCGTGAGCGGATTCTATTTCGCCCATCCGGACGCCAAGTACTTTGCCGTCGGCAAAATCGGCAAAGACCAGGTTGAAGACTACGCCCGCCGCAAGGGGATGGATCTTCGGACCATCGAACGCTGGCTCTCCCCGAATTTGAATTACGAGCCTGACTGATGTTTGCGTGAGACCGGTGGGCAACGCACTTTCTCTTCAGCCTCATCTTCGACTACAATAGCCCACTACGAATCCTCCCTAAGGGTGTCGGATGCAGGCACGTATCCTCATTGTCGATGACGATCAAGATATTCTCAGTGCGCTCAAGAAGCGTTTGACGTGGATGGGCCATGAAGTGCTCACGGCCGAGGATGGCGAACAAGCGTTGAGACTGGCGACTGAAGAAGCGCCTGATCTGATGCTGCTCGACATTGAATTGCCGGGGCTCAGCGGACTGGATATCCTCAAACAGCTTGCCGAAAAACGTTCCGGCATTCCTCCGCACATTGTCCCGGCAGTGATCGTCATCACCGCGTTCGGAACGATCGATCGGGCTGTGGAGGCGATACGGCTTGGGGCGTGCGATTTCCTGACGAAGCCGTTTGAACCCGATCATCTCTCAATCGTGATTGAAAAGGCCATGGCACAGATGGCTCTCACGCGTCAGATCGGTCTCCTGCAAGCGGAAGTGGGGGGACGGTATGAGTATGTAGTGGGGCAGAGTCCACGCATGGTTGAGTTACTGGACACGGCGCGACGAGTCGCCGGCTCTCCGGCCACGGTGTTGTTGCTGGGTGAAACAGGGACGGGCAAAGAAGTGATGGCGCGCGCGCTGCATCGGTGGAGCCCGCGCGCCTCGAAACCGTTTGTCGTCGTGAACTGCGCGGCGTTACCCGAGAGTTTATTGGAGAATGAATTATTCGGACACGAGAAAGGGGCCTATACCGGAGCGGGGAGGCGCGAATCGGGGAAAATCGAGTCGGCGGAAGGCGGCACCGTCTTTCTCGATGAGATCGGCGACATGCCGGCGGGGCTTCAGACCCGTCTACTCCGCCTGCTGCAGGATCAAGAGTTCTACCGTGTCGGCGGCGCTCAGCCCATTCGTACTCATGTGCGATTTATCGCGGCGACGAACAAGGATTTGAAAGAGGCCATTCAGGAAGGATTGTTCCGGCAGGATTTGTTCTATCGTCTGAACGTCATCTCACTCACGTTGCCTCCCTTGCGAAAACGACCGGAGGATCTGCCTGCATTAGTGGATCATTTTGTCCGGCGACATGGAGCGACCATGGGTCGTCATCCTTTCACAGTGAGCCAAGAGGCTCTGGAACTCATTCGCGGGTATCACTGGCCTGGAAACGTGCGTGAATTAGAAAACGTCCTGGTGCGGGCCATCGCACTCTGCCCCGATGACTGTCTTGAACCCGAACATCTCGGGATCACGGTCCAACGCAAGTTGCCGGTGGAAGCGGACTTTGCGGAAGACGAGAGTCTGAACTACCACGCCGTGATGGAGCACTACAGCCGAAAAGTTATCGAAGAGGGGTTGCGTCGCGCGAGATGGAATCAAACCAAGGCGGCGGAACTCCTGGGGCTGCAACGGACCTATTTGACGAGGCTCATAAGGCAGAGAGGTGTATCTACCAAGCCTCCCTCCACGTAATCGTGCGGCACGCTGGGAGCAGCCGTTCCTTCCTCTATCCAGATAGTCAAAGTTCAGATAGTCAGAGTCAGGCGATTTGATGGTGTGATGGGCTTGGTGCGCTGGTTTCGGGCGTGGCCGGTTGAGCCGGTGTGGCCGAGTGCAGGGTAAACGAAAAACAGCTGCCTCGGTGAGGTTCTGTCTCAACCCACAGTCGCCCATGATGCAGTTCGACCAGCAGCTTGGCGATGGCCAGTCCGAGCCCTGCTCCCTTGGTCTTCTTCTGTGCGGTAGGCGCGCGATAGAACGGCTGGAAAATCTTCTCTGCATCTTCCTGAGCGATGCCGGGCCCGACATCACGCACAGAGATCTGGATTTTATCGGCGGATATGTTCATGACGGCCAGGTTGACGATCGTGTCCGTCGGCGTGAATTTGACCGCATTGTGAAGGAGATTGAGGAGGATCCGTCGCAACTTATCGGGGTCGGCACATACAAGGGGCAGATCGGATGGGAGCGAGATCACGATTCTGACGCGGCGTTCGGAGCTGAACGGATGAAGATCTTCGACGGTTTTGGCGATCACATTCCCGAGGACCACTGATTCCAAGCGTACGATGGCTTGCCCCATCTCGATTTGGGAGAGATCCAGCAAATCATCGATCAAGATCCGAAGGCGTGAGAGGTTGGCTTCCACGCGCACAAGCGATTGTCGTTGATCGTCGGTGACGGCTCCATCTATCCCATCCCGGAGATTCGCCAGATGCACTTTCATCGACGTCAGAGGCGTGCGCAATTCGTGCGAGGCCGTGGAGACGAAGATCGACTTGCGTCGGTCGATCTCCCGCAGTTTGGAGTTGGCCGCTGCAAGTTCCTGCGTACGAGCGTCCACACGGTCTTCCAGGGTGTGGGCCAATTCACGCAACTCATGCTCGCGTGACTGCAATGTCAAAGCCATGGTGTTGAAGACTTGGGTCAGGGTTCCGATTTCATCGTGGGTGCGTATGGCCACGATCGGGACCGTCTCCCCATCGGCAAGTTTGGTCGCAGCCGTCGTGAGCCCTTGCAATGGAATCGTGATTCGGCGTGCCAGCAGGACGATGACACAGACCCCTCCCATCAGCGTACTCAGCGTGATGAGGACCGCCTTCCACAACAACCGACGCAGGACGTGCTGAAGGTTGGACGTCGAAAGCCCGACTTGCACAAGAGAGGGAGCCATAGGCTGAAGAGCGGCGCGGTCTTCCTGCGTATCAAACCGTTCATCAAGCGTGAGTTGCAGGGCAGGATCCCGTCCGGTCCCGCGAGCGTGTTGCGGGACCTGGACCAGAATGTCGTAAAACACTGGAAGCTCGGAGCCTCCCATGAGACTGAACAATTCTCCCGGCGTAAATTCGATGTTCGATAGAAGAACCGGACCCTCGTTGGCAAGCCAAATCCCGCTGACGAACGGCTCATTCGTACCGACGTTGAGTTGGCCGGACCGGACCAGTTTCGTCACCGGAAACCGTCGCTGTCCTAGGTGAGTAGAAAATTGCTGTTGCCACTCGTCCTTTCCAGCGCCGGCTTGCAGCTCACCGCTCGAAGATATGACCGCTACATATGCTACCGGCCTGACGGCGAGGACCTCATGGATGAGTTGATTCAACCGATAGGTATCGCCGACAACGATGCTGAATCGACCCATGCCCGCCACGTATTGCGCGAGCAGCGTTCCACTTTGCACCAAGCTATCGGCAGCCGATCGCACTTGCTGCTGAATAAACAACCAGCCGAGTAAGAGACAGGCGACAACCAAAATGACGGCCGTACTGAGGACGAGCTTTGTTCTGAGCGTGACCGAGAATGAGGGGGATGGCGGAGCCGGTTCAGCTATTACCGATGCTGGATCAACCGTTGGCGTCACTGGATGCCCTCTAAGGGATCAAATCGGAATGATTCGGTTCCTGAGCCAGCGCTCCCGGGCCTCCAAACAGGTGACCGGCCATACGTATCAACTCGGGAGGCAGATCGAGTCCTAAATGCTCTGCGGAGTTCAAGTTCAACGCCAATTGAGAGCGTTCGGGAGTCTGGAGCAAACCGGTTGACGCGTGGTGCCCGCTCAGGCGAGCGAGCGCGATATGGGCTGCCTGCCGTCCCACAGCCCACGGATCCAAGACCAGTGCGCCAAGCGCGCCTTGCTGAACCAGTGTCGATGAGAAGGTGAACAACGGCACTTTGGCATCAAGCGTCGATTCCAAGAAAAACGGGATGGCTGATTCGGATACCACGGTCTGGTCTTGTATCAGCCAAAGCGCATCGATCTTTGGCAGTAACGCTCGGACGACGTTGGGAATCTCCTCTTGGCGATGGACGGCGACTGCGAGGAGCTCCAGTCCATGCTGTTTGGCTGCCTGATGTGCCTGGCGGATAAAGTCACCGTTGTGATCTTCATCATAGAGGACCCCGACGCGATTGCGATTGGGTAGGGCGGAGCGAAGCGCTGCGAGTTGTGTCGCTGCGGGCAGCCGGACGGCAATTCCGGTCATGTTAGGGGCGGGGAGTCCATAGGCTTCCGGGTTGAGTACCATGCAGAACACCACCGGCTGATCGAAAATCTCCAGCTTGGCGGCCATGGCAGCCTTCAGCCCGACGGCGAAGATCAGATCGGGGGGAGACGCCCGCAAAATTCTGGCGATTTGCCGCCCTTCTGCGAGTTGGCCGTTGAGGTTATATTCCTTGACAGATGTAGTCGAAGGGATTCCCGCTTTAAACCCGGCAACGGCTTGCTCGTAGTAGGGGAGGCCTCTCGATTTAATGACGGCAATTTCTTCGGCGTCGGCTATGCCGGATAGATGTGTGAACAAGAGGAGAGAGAGAACAAAGAATACTGGCGGCATGAAGGGCCTTCTTTCGGCATCCGCTTGGCTATGTTAGCCGATTTTCTATGACTATCGTTCACATTCTCAAGTGTTCCTGAAAATATCTGTGCCGCGACCGTAATGTGGGCTAGCTAGAATCCAAGGCAACTCTTGGGCCACAGAACTGTAGGTGATGAGTGAATCAAAGCTTCATGGTTAACCAACCCAACACTCGAGTACCCAGTAGGTCGCCCAAAGGGTGTTCACGATGTCGATCATTCAATGCGTTAAACACGGAAACTGCCACTTCGGCTTCGCGCGCATAATCAGAAGCCTGTTGTCGCCAGATGAGATAGCCAAGACGTATATTCAACAGGTTATAGCTGGGGACATGTTCTGAAGGAAGGACAGTCCCAGTCTGAAAAAAAGGAACGAGACTCGTAAAGGTATCGCCCAATGGGTACGATGCGACGCCTACATGATGATAGAGTACCTCGCCAGTAAACGAGCTCCAAGTCACGCGGAGACCAGTGTTCACCTTGTGGTGAGGAAATCCTCGTCGGCTGAATCCACCGGAGGTTTGGCTGATTTCCTGGTACGCATAGTTGGCAAACCCCGAGAGCCAGGATGTCAGCAGAACTTCGAGACCGACTTCCCCTCCATACACATCGGCCACACCCCCATTCAGAGGACGGGAGGCATCGGATGGGATATCAGTCGTGTTTCGAATGGTAATGAGGTCCGAAATATGATTGAAGAACCCGGTGATCCTGGTTCGCAGGCGGTGGTTCCACCACCAACCTTGATATCCCAATTCATAGGAAGTAATGCGTTCGGGTTTTACGTCACTTGATCCAAAGGACAAGACATTCACTGGCGGCAATCCAGGAAGCGTCAAAGGGGTAAGAATGCTGAAGCCGACCTCGAATGTTGTGGGCGGGCGATAGGCGAGGGAACCGGACAGTCGAAAGGCATGGTTCGAATTCAAATGGTACATGACCGCACCACGAGGGGAGAGCGTAGGAGAAATGAAGCTGTCGACGTCGTAACGTAGTCCGGTGCTCACTTCTAACGAGGGGAGCACAAGCCAATCTCCTAGAGTATAGAATCCTAGCCGATTCTCTGTTGTGCGAGTGGTAAGGAAAGTTGATGAATCAATGATGCGACGAAAGTTGGCACCGATGTTCAATCTGAGAGTTGTAAACGGCTTAAGTTGATACCGTGCCTCGACATCATAGCTATTATAGGACTCCTTATCTGTTCGTCCAAGTTGGCCGATTTGACCCCAAAATGGAGCCAGTAGAGGAAATATTCGGCTGTCGCTTTCAGAGAAGTTTCCAAACCACCAGCCACGGATCCAAAGCCCACTCCGCTCATACGTGGCAGCTCCATATGCCTGAGACGCATATAGTTCTGATGTCGATGTATCGTGCGTCGTCCCTACATAAGGGTTCGATGTTGTCAGCCCCGCTTCAGCTCGTATTTTCCCTGCACCTGAAAAGTGATATTCCGCTACTCCGCCAATGCGTTGCGCGTTGAGAGCCTGTCGGTCACGGTCTGACCATCTCTGAGTTTGCTCATGCCCGCCTGATAGACGATAACCCCAGTTTCCCACCGTGCCTGCTTGGACTGCGCTGGTGAGCATTGTGCCGACCTCGCCACCTGCCACTTGCAGCGTGGTTCCTTTCATCTCTTCCGGAGATTTTGTGATGATGTTCACGACGCCGTCGAAAGCATTGAAGCCGTACACGGCCGATGCCGGTCCCTTCAGGACTTCGATTCGCTTAATCTCGGTCAAGGAGACAGGTAGCATTTTCCAAAGGACGACTCCAACTTGGTCGATGTAGATGGAGCGTCCATCGATCAGGACCTGGAGTTTATTGGCTCTCAACTGATTATTTCCCCGCACGCTCACGTTGAAGTCGACGGCGTTCGTTTGCATGACTTCCATGCCAGGAACTTGCCGCAGCAGAGTGGGAATGTCGGTGGCTCCTGAGTGCCGGATGTCTTCATCAGTAATCACGTAGACATTGGACGGGGCCCGAGATATCGGTTGTTCGTAGCGGCTGGCGATGCTGACGGTTTCTTCTTTCAGGTAGAGCGCTTCTTCTTGGATCTGCTGTTCCGTCGCTGAAGATGCGCGAGAGGTTGGGAATGAAGACTCAGCCCAGGCGTCCAACGGGCCACATAACCAGCAGGCTGAAAGTAAGGCGATGAACCTCCATCTCGTACCCAGGTGGATCAGTTGCTCGGCCCGTAGTAGCTGTGCATTCCTGTTTCCCATTTCAACACCAGAACAAGCTCGGCGAAGAGAATGGTTGTATTGTTGATTGGTTGGAAATCGAGGGTAGTGAATTTATCTTAAGACAGAGGTTATCTGCTACAGTTAGGAATGGATAATGTTTGTTTACAGAAGCGTGGATGCCGATCTCCGCTTTGTCCTCTAACTTCCTTCTGTTCTGCCGCTTATGACACAAGCCGATGCTAAAGCAAAGGTTCTCAGGCCGTGGTTGTTTATTCAGATGAATCGAAACAGATACTGGATCAGTGGTGTCCGGAGATTTT
>JAFEBM010000050.1 GCA_018242685.1 Nitrospira sp.
TGTGATCTCCGGACACTACTGATTACTTATGTCGTTTTGTTGGAGTCGCGCGGAAAAACAGGAGTCGATTGGCGAAAAACCCATCAGAGCCGCTTCGCACAATGATGCAGAATGCTACAGATCTTGAACTTGAGTTACTTGAATTAGTGTTAAGTGGTTAGTATATTCCATCGCCTACACCGACCTCAAAACCACGACGGATTCTACATAGGGGAGGATGCCGCTTCGAGGGTGCATGAAGCATTCCGGAAGAAATTCCTTTGCGGTTGGAAACCGAGAAATTCTTTGAATTTGGCATCAGGCACACTACTCTAGTCATCGGTGAACGGATAGCAGATAGGGTTTGAGAATAGAAAACCGGTGTCTCGCATACATGTCTAAACTTCCTCCTCGGGCTATCCACAACCTCCCTGATCTCTTCGAACTTCGATGCCGCCAACAGCCGAATGCGCTTGCCTATGCCCTTATTCGTGACAGCCTCGAGCTTGAGATTCAGCTGACCTATGGCCAGCTTGAACACAAGGTGCGTTCGCTTGCCGGCTATCTTGCACACGAGGTTCCACCAGGGACCAAAGCCCTTCTGCTCTACCCGCAGGGGCTCGATGCTGCATGCGCCTTTTGGGCAAGCGTCTGTGCCGGTCTCGTGCCGGTTCCCGCTCCGGCTCCCGATCCCATCAGGCGGAAATATGCTTTGCCCAGATTGCGCAGCATTATCGAGGATGCTCAGGTCTCACTGGTGCTTGCGCCCTCAAGTATCACGGCCCTGTCTTCGGAGCTTTCGATCCTCAATGAGACAGGTTCAATCAAGTGGCTGGCGACGGACCAACCATACAATTCCGTCGATTCGGGTGAGTTATCACGGCCTCACAGCACCGCCCTTGCCTATTTGCAATATACCTCCGGGTCGACGGCCACTCCTCGTGGCGTCATGATCAACCACGGGAACGTACTTGCTCACTGTAAGGCCTTGAGTCTGGCCGGAGACGTGTCGGACAGCAGCCGGTCGCTCTGCTGGTTGCCGTATTTCCATGACTATGGGTTACTGCATGGAATCATCGCCCCGTTCTATTCCGGTATTCCCGCCTATTTGATGTCGCCCATCACGTTTCTCCGGCGTCCATTACGTTGGCTTGAAGCGGTATCTCGATTTTCGATTACCCACAGCGGAGGACCGAATTTTTCCTATGAAGCTTGCCTCAGGGCTGTGCGGCAACAGCAAGAGTGGCGAGTTGACTTGAGCACGTGGACGGTCGCCAGTTGCGGCGCTGAACCCATCCATCCCGAGACGGTTGAGCAGTTTATCGACACCTTTGGTCCATGTGGCTTTCGGCGAACGGCGTTTGCACCGGGATATGGACTTGCGGAAGCTACGCTATTGGCGACGATGAAACGGCCCGGAAAGGAACCGAGCTTCTTGTATGTGGAGGCCGACGCGTTGGCCGACGCGATCGTCAAAGAATCTCCGGCATCGAAACCGGGAACGCGGACATTGGTCGGCTGTGGAGCCCCCCTTGAAGAAACTCATGTGCGGATTGTGAATCCTACGATTCACAGCGAGTGCCCGCCGGGCGTTGTCGGGGAAGTGTGGCTGGCCGGAGCCGGAATCGGGGCTGGATATTGGAGCAAACCGGACGAAACCGATGCCACATTTAAAGCCGCTCTCGCCGGATCGGAAGAAGGTCTCTATTTACGAACCGGCGATCTGGGGTTCCTCCACAGAGGAGAGCTGTTCCTGACCGGACGTCTCAAAGATCTGATCATCGTGCGTGGACGGAACTATTATCCTCATGATCTGGAATGGTCCGCCCAACAGGCGCATCCCGGCTTGCGACGGGGATATGGGGCGGCTTTTTCCATTGAGGGCAAGACCGGAGAGCTGGTGGTGCTGGTCCACGAGATCGAAAAGCAGGTACCTGAATCCGACCTGACGGAAGTGGTGCGCTGCATCCGTCGCGCGTTGGCCGACGAATATGAGCTCGAAATCCATACGGTGGTGCTGATCAAGTCCGGCACGATCCCAAGAACCTCCAGCGGAAAAATTCAACGCGGCGCCTGCAGAGCCGCCTTTGAGTCCGGCCGACTCGCCGTAGTCATGGCGAGCACGCTGGACCTGGCTCCGGAGGCGGAAACCGACGGGGCGCCGAGCAAGACTCCGCAGACCACCATCGAGAAAAAACTGGCCGATATCTGGCAAGAAGTGCTGGGAGGACAGCCTCCCCATCGCCATGCAAATTTCTTTGCACTCGGAGGCAATTCGCTTCTCGCTGCACAGATTGTTGCGCGCATCCTCGACGTTTTCCACATCGAGCTTCCGCTCAGTGTGTTATTCGAATATCCGACATTGTCCGCACTGGCCGCTCGAATCGATGAATCGGGCGCTAGTCCGGATGATGCGAGCCTCGCCGTGGAGAGGCCTGGATACACAGGTGGCGACGGCGGAATGCGAATTCCACTCGTTCCGCTTCGCTCGGCATCCACAAGGGAAGGCAGGATTCCACTCAGCTCCTCACAGCAGCGACTGTGGTTCTTAGAGCAAGTCCATCCGGGGAGCGCGATCAACCATATTTCCATGGAGGTGCGAATACGTGGGTCGGTCAACCCCGAGGTGTTGGAGCGGTCGGTGCGGGAAATCGCTCACCGTCACGAGAGTCTTCGAACTCGTTTCGGATCGGAGCGAGGCGAGGGGTTCGCGGAAGTTTCCCGTGAGGCAATCGTCACGATCGGACGGCAAGACTTTCAAACATCGGACCCTGCAGAGCACGACATGCAAGTACGGCAATTCCTGCGAGCGGAGAGGAGCCGACCGTTCGACTTACGACAGGGACCGCTCTTCAGGGTGACCCTGCTGACGTTTGAACCGGCTGTGCATGTCCTGGCGCTGACATTCCACCGTCTCGTCGCCGATGGGTGGTCTTTCCGTATCTTCTGGAAGGAATTGGCTCTTCTCTGGGAAGCCGGTGGTGATGCTCAGAGAGCTCGACTTCCCGTGTTGACCGTTCAGTATGCGGACTATGCCGATTGGCAGAGGGCCAGGTTGGATCAAGGCCTTCGTGAGGTCCATCGAGCCTACTGGATCAGGCAGTTGAGCGGCGTCCACCCTCCCGCTGAGCTACCGGTCGATCGTCAGCGGCCGCGGGTGCGCACCTTCGAAGGAGCGGTACGGTCGCGGTCGCTTTCTCCCGAACTTTTGGCCTGCCTTGATCGCTTCTGTCAGCACCAGAACGTCACGACGTTCATGGTGCTGTACGCCGTTTTTTCGACCTGGCTGCATCGTTACACACAAGAGTCGGATGTCGTCATTGGATCGATCGTGGCCGGCAGGCATCGGAGAGAGATCGAAGACGTGATGGGATATTGCGTCAATACGGTCGCGCTGCGATGTGAACTCTCGGATGGGCTGACAGGACAAGAATTGCTGAAGCAGATACGCCGGGTGGTGGTGGACGCCTATGACCATCAGGAACTACCGTTTGAAGAGGTCATCGAGGCGCTGTCGTTGCAACGAACGCGTCAGCTGTCCCCGCTGTTTAACGTGATGATCGTGTGTGAAGACGACCCCTTGTCCACGTTCACCGTCAAGGATCTTGAAGTCGGTCATCTCCCCTGGGAGCCGACGGCGTCGGAGTTCGACCTCGTGTTGATGGTGATCAACAAAGTGGACGGCTTGGACTTGGCGTTGCTCTATGATTCTACGATTTTCGACGACTCGACGATCGATCGCATGTTGGAGCAGATCGAGATCCTTCTTGAGGAATTTCTCAAGAAACCTGAGACTCGGCTTGACCAGCTTTCATTGATGACCGCCGAGGAGAAACGGCACATTCAACTGACGTGGAACAAGCCGCCCCATTCGGCCTCCGGTATTCATACGCTCATTGAGGCGCAGGTTGAGCGGACTCCCCAGGCATCAGCTGTGACCTGTGGAGACCAGTCCATCAGCTACCAAGAGTTGAACCGACGAGCGAATCGAGTCGCTCGGACGCTCCAGAAGTTAGGAGTCGGCGCTGATCACCCGGTTGGTCTCTATGTCGAGCGCTCGGTGGATGCCCTCGTGGGCCTCTTGGGCATTCTCAAAGCAGGGGGCGGGTATGTCCCCCTGGATCCATCCTTTCCCGGTCACCGCCTTCAACTTATGTTGGAAGACGCCCAAGTTTCCATCGTGGTCACACAGGCACACCTCCGTAATCATTTACAGAGCTATCGAGGCCAAGTCTGTGACGTGGAGACCTTGTCGACGTCCACCGTTGGCGCAGCGGAAGAGGAGGAGAACTTAGCGCTACCTGTTTCCCCAGATCAACTCGCCTATATCATCTACACTTCGGGCTCGACGGGGCGGCCAAAAGGCGTCGCCGTGACACAGCGCAGTCTGGTGACTTCTCTTCATGCCAGACTTCAGTACTATCCTGATCCAGTATCCCGATTCTTGCTGGCTTTCTCGCTGGCCTTTGATGGGTCTGTGACGGGCATATTTTGGACGTTACTGCAGGGAGGGGAACTGGTCATTCCGTCAGAGACCGCCCATCGCGACCCAACGGAGTTGGCTGCGCTCATCGCGCATCATCGCATCTCGCACGTCGTGTGGGTCCCTTCTTTGTACCATGCCGTGCTGGGTGAGGCGTTGAGTACTCAACTGGAATCGCTCCGGGTCATCGTTACCGCCGGAGAAAGCCTGCCCCTGGAACTTGTGCGACGACATCACCAATTTCTGCCTCATGCCGTACTGTACAACGAATATGGACCGACGGAAGCCACGGTTTGGTGCAGCGTATATCAAACGACTCGCGAGGAAGCAGGAGCCCGAGTCCCGATCGGCAAACCCATCGACCATATGCAGCTCTATGTATTGGATGCAAGTCTACAGCCCATGCCTATCGGCGTACCGGGAGAACTCTATATCACAGGAGAGTGTTTGGCCCGTGGCTATGTCAACCAGCCGCAATTGACCCAAGAGCGGTTTCTTGCGAATCCCTACGTGTCCGGTGCCAGGCTGTATCGGACCGGTGACCTAGCTCGGTATCGCGCCGACGGCAATGTAGAGTTTTTGGGTCGGGTGGATCAACAAGTTAAGCTGCGTGGGTATCGGATCGAACTTGGAGAAATCGAGCATGTGTTGAGTAATTTCCCGGGCGTGCATCAAGCGGCGGTGCTGCTTCGGCAGGATAAACCTGACCAGCATCGATTGGTCGGCTATGTCGCCGGCGAGCCGTCGCTCAGGGAAAGGCTCGATCAGGTTCGCAGTCATCTCGCAGCTCGATTGCCGCACTATATGGCGCCATCCGCCATACTGTGGCTGGAAACGATGCCCCTCAACGCCGCTGGAAAAGTGCATCGCCATGCTCTTCCTGCTCCGGAAGACACAGCCGGTCGGGCGACAGCCAGGATTGCTCCGAGGAATCAGGTCGAAGAATCCTTGACTGCGCTGTGGAAATCTGTGCTCCAAGTCCCGAAGGCAGGCATCCACGACCACTTCTTCGAACATGGCGGCCACTCCCTGGTGGCTACTCAGCTCGTCTCCAGGATACGAGAGATTTTTGAGGTCGACGTCTCGCTACAGGCGCTTTTTGAACGACCGACCATCGCGGCATTGGCTGAGGAAGTGACACGGCTGCGTCAGAGAGAGCAACAGGCTTCTCTGATGCCACCGATCATTCCAGTGCCCAGAGATCAGCCGATTCCCCTTTCTTATTCACAGCAACGCATGTGGCTGATGTATCGACTGGCTCCTGAAAGCACGGCGTATAACATGCCGTTTGCTTCACGGCAGATGGGACGTCTCAACAAAACAGCCCTCCGGAGTACGATCGATGCCATCTGTAGCAGACATGAGGCCTTTAGAACGACGTTCATGATGAGGGGTGAGGGACCGGTCCAACTGGTCCACCCCTTTCGCTCTCCCCATTGGGTCGAAGTGAATCTTGATGAACTGTCCGCCGAACAGCGACGACAGCAAGCGGCTCGGCTTGTCGAGCAGGAAGCGAATCAGCCGTTCGATCTGGAGAAGGGCCCCCTGGCACGATTCCTCTTGATTGAGATCGAGCCCGAGGACCATGTGCTGGTCCTCACGATGCATCATATCATCGGAGACCAGTGGTCGTTCGGGATCATCGGTCATGAGTTTGCGTTCTTCTACAACGCATTTTGCCGAGGGGAAGCTCCTTCGGCCAAACCGATCCTCCTTCAGTATGCCGACTACGCGGTGTGGCAGCGACGTTGCCTGACCGACGACCGGCTCGGCGCACAATCGGAATATTGGCAGAAGAAGCTGGCCGGACTTTCCAAACTTTCGTTGCCGACCGATTATCCGCGGCCTGTGGTGCAAACATTTAACGGCTCACACCATATGCTGGAGTTGCCCACCTCGTTGATCGAACGCCTGAAGCAATTCAGCGCTGAGCACAATGCGACGGTGTTCATGACCCTATTGGCCTGTTTCCAGATTCTCTTGAGTCGCTACTCCGGTCAACACGATATCGCCGTGGGCTCTCCGATCGCCAACCGGACTCAGTCCGCGGTCGAGTCGATCATCGGCTCGTTTGTCAATACGCTCGTCTTGCGTACCGATCTCTCCGGCGATCCGACATTCATCGAGTTGATGGCGCGGGTGCGTGCCACGGCGTTAGAGGCCTATGCCAATCAGGACTTTCCGTTCGATAAGTTGGTCGAGACGATGCACTCCGCTCGAGACCACAGCTCCGCCCCGCTGGTGCAGGTGCTCTTCAATGTACCCAATGCTCCCATCGGCGAAATCACCGTCCAAGGGTTGAGTTGGGTGCCGTTCGAGGTGGAGACGCAAGCCGCACAATTCGACTTGAGTTTGACGATTGAGACCGAATTCTCCCGAAAGGCCTACCTGACGTTCAATACCGATCTCTTCGAGCCTCAGACCGCCGAACGGATGTTGGCTCAGTACAAGACCCTGCTTCAGAGCGCATTGGAGACTCCGCAGCGCAAGTTGTCCGAGCTCCCGACCCTGACGGCGCCGGAACGCCGACAGATGTTGCTGGATTGGAACGGCACGCAAAGAGATTACCCACAGTTTGAATGTTTTCCTCAGCTGTTTGAAGCACAGGTCGCGAGGACGCCTGAGGCCGTGGCGTTGTCGATGGGACAAGAAATACTGCGGTACGGTGAGCTCAATGCCCGGGCGAATCAGCTGGCACGCTATCTCCAAACGCTGGGCGCTAAGCCTGGTGTAGCGGTAGGTATTGGTCTCGAGCGGTCCGTGGAGATGGTCACTGCGTTGCTGGCCGTGCTCAAAACCGGTGCAGCCTACGTACCCCTTGACCCTGACTATCCACGGGATCGACTTCGGTACATGTCGGAGAACGCCTCGCTCATTATCGTGCTCACATCCGAATCATTGGCGGATCGGTTTGATGCTCATGTCTGCCGCAGACTGTGTCTGGATCGCGAAGAGGGGAACATCGCGCAAGGGGCCGGCCACAATCTTGGCTTGATCGCGACACCTCAAGACCTGGCCTACATCTTATATACATCGGGATCGACGGGGCAGCCCAAGGGGGTGGAAATTCCGCACCAAGCGCTGGTCAACTTCTTATGTTCGATACGGCAGGAACCGGGATGTTCCGCTCAAGATGTCATGCTCTCCGTCACGACGCTCTCTTTCGATATCGCCGGGCTGGAGTTGTATGTGCCGTTACTGGTCGGAGCCCGTGTCGAGATCGCCGATCGCGCTGTCGCCATGGACGGACGACAATTGCGGGCTCTCTGTGAAACCGTTCAACCGACGATCATGCAGGCGACTCCTGCCACATGGCGAATGCTGGTTGAGGCGGGATGGCGGGGCAGTAACAGGCTGACAGTACTCTGCGGAGGAGAACCCCTACCCCCTGATCTTGCGGCGTCACTATTGGATCGGAGCGTTGCTCTGTGGAATATGTATGGCCCGACCGAAACCACGATTTGGTCCACAATCGAAAGAATCGAACGGGCCGCTCGGGAGGTCACTATCGGAAGACCGATCGCCAATACAGAGCTGTACATCCTGGATCAATTCCGCCAACCGGTTCCCTTCGGAGTTTCCGGTGAGCTCTACATCGGAGGCCATGGGTTGGCCCGAGGCTATCGCGGGAGGCCTGATTTGACACAGGAGCGGTTCATCTCTCACCCATTTTCTCAAGAGCCTCTCGCGAGACTGTATCGAACGGGAGACGTGGCGCGGTATCGCCCGGATGGTCGCATCGTGCACCTCGGTCGGTTGGATCATCAGGTCAAAATCAGAGGGTTCCGAATCGAATTAGGCGAGATCGAGGCGGTGTTGAGCCGTCATCAAGCCGTCCGTCAGACCGTGGTCCTGGCAAGAGACGATCAACATAGTGTGAAGCAGTTAGTGGCGTATGTGGTCTGCCAGGATGGCCCTGCTCCAAGTCAGCCGGAACTTCGCGCGTTTCTGCGGTCCGAGATACCAGAGTATATGGTCCCCTCACTCTTCGTCTTTCTGAAAGCGATGCCATTGACCGCGAATAACAAGGTGGACAGGAAAGCATTACCGGCTCCCGACTCCACTCTCGCAAGCGGCGCTGTTCATGTTGCACCGCGCGATCGGATGGATATCCAAATGGCGGTCTTGTGGCAACAGGTGTTTGGGATCGACAAAATCGGCATTCACGACAACTTTTTCGATCTCGGCGGCCATTCGCTGAAAGCGGCTCAGCTGTTCTATCTCATTGAACAGGTCTACGGCCGCCATCTTCCGCTTTCCACGCTGTTTGAAGCGCCGACGATCGCCGGTCTCACATCGGTTCTTGCGCAGGAGCACTGGACATCCCCATGGCAATCACTGGTGGCCATGCAGCCAAACGGGTCGGCCATCCCTATTTTCTTGGTTCCCGGAGTCATGGGCAATGTGTTGTGGCTCGCCCAGTTGGCGAGGCTCCTAGGCCAAACTCACCCGGTGTACGGCTTACAAGCGCGAGGATTGGATGGGAACGCCTCACCATTCGGTTCCGTGCCGGAGATGGCACAGCAGTACATTAGTGAGATCCGTTCATGCTTCCCTCAAGGGCCATACATCATCGTTGGCGCTTGTACCGGTGGGTTGGTTGCCTATGAGATGGCGCAACAACTGGTTGATCAGAACACAGCAGTTATCTTAAGTATAATAAACAGTTGGCATCCGAGTTCGTATCACCAGCACTATGATGTCGTCCGCTCAAACCGGCTTGTATTGTCGTTTGGAATTCTCTTGAGGATCTTGCGCAGTGTCGGCGAGCTCCGGCACATGCCCATGAGGGAGCGATTGTCGATTATACAGCGCAAATACAAATCATTCTTATCCGTTTTCCAGGGTCCTACCGGGAATGCGCTCAGGCAACATCAAATCAAACGTGTCAGACAGGCGATGTTTCATGCGGCTGCTCGCTATACGATGCGACCCTATCCAGGATCTATCCTTAACATCGTGGCTTCCCAACGAATTGAAACCGGCGATACCAGGTATGTTTGGAGAGAGTTGGCAGATGGAGGATGTCGGACTATCGATCTGTCGGCCCTTCGAACGGCAGACCTGGTTGTTTCACCGCACGTCGAAGAAGTATCCTCCCACATTCGACGTTATATCGCCGAACGTTCTCAAGTGACACCCGTCCGGCCGAATAATAGAGCTGCGTGATTCACCACCTTCCTTTTGCCGAACAACGAAGGCGATGTCGGCATTCAAGGTAACAATGTGCTGATTTCGTTCCTGCCCATTGAGCACCTCGCCGATACAAGTCGGCCGAATCATATCCGTCTTGAAGAATGTGCCGTTCATCTCTGGGGGATCGAGCTTGACGGGTCGCACCGCTGTCTGGAGCGATGCAGGGAATGGTTGGACGACATCGAGCGGCACCGGGCGGCTCGCCTTGTACGGGAGGACATCCGGCAGCGTTACATCCTGACTCATGGAGGCCTTAGAGCGGTGCTAAGTAGGTATCTCGACGTTAACCCGGATGTGATCACGTTGGATCGCAGTGCAACAGGCAAACCCTCCCTATCGAGAGAATTACGAGATCGGTCGGCGCTCACGTTCAATTTGTCCCATGCCCATGACCGTGCGCTCATTGCAATCTCAAAAGGGCAGGAGGTCGGAGTCGATCTTGAATTCGTTCGTGCGGATGTCGAAGTTGCGAATCTATCCAAGCGCTTTTTTACTCTCTCCGAACATGCGGCGATCATGCAGGCGACGAAGGAACGGCGCGCCACGAGATTCTTCCGTTACTGGGTCGCCAAAGAGGCGCTGCTCAAAGCACAAGGTATCGGCCTCGGGGGATTGCCCGACTGCGAGATTGTTTTTGAGGCGGACGGAGTCGACACAGACGTTCAGGCTCGATTGGGTGCTCAGTTCCCGAATACATTGCGGGTTCGTCTTCTCCCTTGTGAAAAGGGATGCGAAGCGGCGGTGGCGGCTCAGAGGCTGGACGCGGTTAACCAGTGCGGACTCGAGAGCCTGTAATCGCGCGCGCTGTTGAGGTCAAGTTGTTCACCGGATCCCACCGACCCCATCAGCGCCTGCACTCGGGCAAGTGCTGCACGCATTGCCGAAGCCAAGAGCCGATTTGATCGAGCAATACGGCAATCGCTCGATTGGCGGCTTGGACACCCCCATAAGGATTCTCGCTCGTGGCGTTCTCCACGACCTCAAAAGCCCGCGTGCTCAGGATCGTCGCCCCTTTCAGGTCGACCAACTGCGCTCGGACCATCACCCGCACTCGACTGGGTTGTTGAAGAAATTCCTGCTGTAACAGAAATCCGTGGGTATCAAGACGATAGTCTCCGTGGATCGAGCTTGCCAGCGGAATCACAGCACGCCACACATCATTCTGCTGATTGAGCGCTTGAACCATCAATGGGGTGAACATGCGCACCGGCGTATCGGCCCATTGATTCACCGCATAGTAGTCCAGTTCGTAGGGTCGCTTGACATACACCATGCGCTGCGTCTCAAATCCGGGCTCGGCTTGAGGCGGGCTCACGAGCAGCACAGGGCCGTCAAGCCTATCGGACCGGGCCTCGCTGGGCCATCCATCAAGGCTCAATTGATAGGTATGGATATTCGAAGAATCCGCGTGGGGCGACAAGCAACCAGCCGTCAACGCCAACAGCGCACAGGCAACATGTGCCAATCGATAGTTCATCATGTCATGACCGTACACAGACCCTAACCGTTATTCCCCCGGTCCGCGTGACGGGGACTTTCGTCCAAACACCAGCGAGCTCGGCTCCCGTTCCACTTCACGCGCCACACGAGTCAATGTACCGGTGAGCTGTCGAAGCTCCGTCACCAACAAGCCGGCCTCGGGAAGAGTCCGTCTGGTGAACTGTTGCAATTCGGGTTTGGCTTCATTGACGACCGCTCCGACGGTCTTGCTCGTGCGAGCCAGTTCGTCGGTCGCCGTGCCCAGCGCCGCAACGCTCTTGTTGATTCCGGCGAGTAAGGTCGGAACCTCCGCATTCAACGACGCCGTCAGCTTGGCAAGATTGTCGGCGCTCCTGGCCGCACCGTTCAAGCTTTGCTCAATTTGAATCTTGTGGGCCGCAATGGTCTGGGCGATATCGGAGAGATCCTTGATCGTTCGCGTCAGCATGGTGCGATTGTCTTCATCCAGGACCTTCGCCGCCCCTTTTGCCGCCGCATCAAGATCGACCAACAGTTGAGCCAGGCCTTCTTCTGAAAGTAAGCGGGAGACGGCTTCATCCAAGCGGAAGAAGAGGGAGGGACCGGTCTTGATGATCGGATAGGTTTGTCCTTCCTGAGCCTGCAACGAGGGGGCGTCTCGGCTTCCTCCCTTCAAATTGATTGTGGCTAGACCGGTGAGCCCCTGCGTCTCGAGCACGGCAATCGTGTCGGTCTTGATCGGCGTCCCGCGCACAATATCCAGAGTCAGAAGCACTTCCTCAGGGTTATTGGGATTCAGGGCAATGGTCTTGACTCGACCCACGTCGACACCGCGATACTTGACGGTGGAATTGACGCTCAATCCTGCGACGGATTCCCTCATATAGGCCTCGTATCGGTCGTAAGAACCGCGGTAGTCGGTCTTCCCGAGCCACAAAATTCCAACCAAGACCGCCGCCCCCAGAAATGCCACGAACGAGCCGACCAGAATATAGTTGACCTTGGGTTCCATCTTTTGTGTCTTCAGCCGTACAAATCTCGCCGCTCGTACCCCATCAGATGAACGATTCTTCCATCAAGGTATGCTTCACGTGCGGCGACCCTCGTGGTTCCACGCCGCCTGTTCGCTTGCCGCCCTCCCGCGTGGACCTTGGAAGTATTCACGGATGACAGGATCATCCGATCGGGACAACTCCTGCATGGTGCCGATGCCCAACACCGTTCCATGACCGAGCACCGCCACACGATTGGCGATCCGCCACAGTGAATCCAGGTCGTGCGTCACCATCACCACCGTCAGCCCATGGAGACTCTTTAACGAGAGGACAAGATCATCGAATCCCGCAGCGATGATCGGGTCGAGTCCGGCAGTCGGCTCGTCGAGAAACAATAACTCCGGGTCCATGACGATCGCTCGGGCGAGCGCCGCCCGTCGCCGCATCCCTCCGCTGAGTTGGTTAGGGTACTTGCCGGCGCTGTCCGGCGGTAATCCCACCATCGCAATTTTGGCAGCGACGATGTCACGAATCAATCCAGCGCTCAGCGTCGTGTGCTCGCGCAACGGCACAGCGACGTTCTCCGCCAGCGTGAACGAACTAAACAAGGCGCCATGCTGGAACATCACACCGAACCGGCGGTGGATGGGATGGCCATCTCCCGCTTCCAATCGCCGGCTGTCTATTCCGAACAGTCGGATCGTTCCCGCCGAAGGTGTGATCAGGCCGATGATCTCCCGCAACAACGTCGTCTTGCCGCACCCGTTACCGCCCGCAATCGCAAAGATTTCACCCCGCCGAATGGATAGGCTGACGTCGTCATGCACGACTGCCGATCCGAACCGTGTCGTCACATGGCTCACTTCGATGATCGGCGTCGTGGTTTCTGTCGCCGATATCATGGGTACGCTCTCGTGCAGGACCCCGCCTTCCTATTCATCATCATTAAAGATCCCACCAATTGAGCAAGATGCTGCAGATCGCGTCGAATACGATCACCAGAAAAATCCCCTGCACGACACTGATGGTGGTGTGTCGGCCGACATCGTCCACACCGCCTCTGATCTGAAATCCCTGATAACAGCCCACCAACGCGATGATCGCCGCGAAGAACGGCGCCTTCCCTAAGCCGATGAGAAAATGCCGTACCGGAACAGCTTCATCAAAGCGAGCGATAAACTCCACGAAACTCACATTGAGCTCTCCCAAGGCAATCAGCATGCCTCCGAACACACCCACTGCGTCCGCGTACACCGTTAACAGAGGGAGGGCGATGACCAGGGCCAGCGCTCGTGGCAACACAAGTAAATTCATCGGCGAGATGCCCAAGGTCCGCACCGCATCCAATTCTTCCGTCACCTTCATGGTGCCGATCTCAGCCGCATAGGCGGATCCCGAACGACCGGCAATGAGGATGGCCACGATCAATGGGGCAATTTCGCGCAACAGCGAGATGCCGACCAGATCCACGATGAAAATGTTGGTGCCGAACTTACGGAGCTGTTCCGCGCCCTGATAGGCGATCACGACACCGACCAGAAACGTCAACAGGCCGGTGATCGGCAAGGCCCGCACCCCGTCCAGTTCCACGATGCGCAAGAGCGTCCGCCATCGAATGGAACGTGGCCGTATCAGCGCTCGGCTGAACGCGATGGTGCTTTCTCCGACGAATGCGAGCGCGCGAATTGCGGACGCTTGACGAGACTGCACGGCACGCGTGAGGCTTTCCATCCACCTCGTACCGACCGAGACCCCTCGCTCGGGCCGTGACCACTGAGTTTCTACGCTCCGGAGTAATTCGGCAAATTCAGGCTTCAACCCTTGGAGGGCGGTCTGCTGCCCCTTGCGCCGCGCGCCGTCGATACAGCGCCGTAGGATGAGGGCGCCGCCCGTATCCATAGCGGTCACTTCGCCGGCGTCGTAGAGAACGGTGGGGCTCTCAGGCCAACGGAGCACGCGGCCACCCCGCTCCAGTTGGGACAAATGTGGAAGGGTCCAAGACCCTCGGCAGTGAATCACATTATCTTTGACAGAGATGGTGGCCTGTTCCATCGGGTTCACGCTGTCGGGAGTCTTGGGACTTCACGCGATCGAGCACATCCTCGGTCACCATCATTTCCGACGACAGCAAGGAAGTCGTCATGCCCGATTCACGTCGCCTCCAAGACGGCTTTGAGCTCCGCACCCGTAATCACCTCCCGTTCCAACAAGAGCTGCGCTCCTTGTTGCAAGGCGGGTTTCCGATCTTCCAGCAATCGCCTCACCCGTCCGTACTGTTCATCAACGATCCGCCGCACCTCGCAATCTATTTCACGGGCGGTCGCTTCGGAATAATCGCCTTTTTCAGAGGCGACCGGAAGCTGAAGGAATTGCGGCTGTCGCTCTCGTTCCAACGTGATGGTGCCGAGTTTCTCGCTCATTCCATAGGCCTTCACCATGCTTTTTGCGATGTCCGTGGCCTTGACGAGATCGTTTTGCGCCCCTGTGGAGGCTTCCCCGAAAATCGTTTCTTCGGCGATCCTTCCACCGAGCAACACGGCGACTTTATTCTCCAATTCCGATTTCGTCATCAAAAACCGGTCTTCCGTCGGAAGCTGCAACGTGTAGCCGAGCGCCGCCACGCCGCGAGGAATGATGGAGATCTTCTGCACTTGATCGGAGCCTGGGATGGAAAGAGCGACGAGTGCGTGGCCGGTTTCATGAAACGCGACCCGTTCCTTCTCCATCTTATTCAGGACGCGATTTTTTTTCTCCAACCCGGCGATGATTCGCTCCACGGCCTCGTGCAATTCGGAAATGCCCACCTGATCCTTGCCGCGGCGTACCGCCAACAACGCCGCTTCGTTGATGACATTCGCCAAATCCGCGCCGGAGAATCCCGGAGTCATCGCGGCAATCTGCTCGAGCTCGGCCTCCTGGTTCAACGCCACCTGTTTGGCATGAACGCGAAGAATATCCAAACGACCCTTTTTATCGGGGCGATCCACAGTCACATGGCGATCGAACCGCCCCGCGCGAAGCAGCGCGGGATCGAGAATTTCCGGGCGGTTGGTCGCGGCCATGAGAATGACGCCGACCCGAGGGTCGAATCCGTCCATCTCCACCAACAGCTGGTTGAGTGTTTGCTCGCGCTCCTCGTGCGTCATGGGTCCCACGCCGCGCGCTTTTCCCAGCGCATCCAATTCATCGATGAAGATAATGCAGGGAGCTTTGCTCTTTGCTTGTTCGAACAGATCACGAACCCGCGCCGCGCCGACGCCGACGAACATCTCGACGAACTCTGAGCCGCTGATGCTGAAGAACGTCACCCCGGCTTCACCGGCCACGGCGCGGGCCAGCAAGGTCTTCCCGGTGCCCGGTGGGCCGACCAGCAGGATGCCCTTGGGAATTTTGCCGCCCAGCTTGGTGAATTTCTCCGGCGTCTTGAGGAACTCGATCACCTCCTGTAATTCTTCCTTGGCCTCGTCTACGCCCGCCACATCCGCGAATGTCACCTTGACATCCTTCTCCACATAGATCTTCGCCTTGGACTGACCGACCTGCATGAAACCGCCCTGAGCCTGACCCAGTCGTCGAAAGATGAAGAACCAGATACCGCCAAAGAGGGCGACCGGGATGACCCATGACAGGAGATCGCGCCAAAACGTGGATTCAATGACACCGGTAAAAGTCACTCCATGTCGGTTGAGCTCACGGACGAGATCCGGATCCTCGACCCGCACGGTCGCAAAGGCTTTTTGTTCTTTGGATTCACCCTCAGGCTTCAACTTTCCGGTCAACACTTGGTTGGTCACGGAGACTTCCGCCACCTTCCCGGCCTCCACCAACTTCTTGAATTCGCTGTAGGGGAGTTCTTCAATCTTATTGAGGGCATGAAAGAGGTCGTGCACGAACACCACCGCCATGACGGCGAGGAAGATGTACCATATAGAGAAAGAGACTTTTTTATTCATCGCTCTCGTTCCTTCCGTAGGCCAATCAGGATCACGACCGGAGAGCTGCTAAAACGCAAAATACGCGCCGAGTCCGAACGATTCGGTTTTCTGCGAATAGAAGAATTGCCCATAGGGATTATATCCATGATAGTAGTTGAAGAGAATCCGAAAGCGCCTGAACGATCCGGCCCTGAACATATCGAAGCCCATCAACAGATTCGTGTTGATATACCAATCCTGCGCCTCGACGGACTTAAAGTCCGCCGTCGCGACAGGCGTGAAGAGAATCGGATTCGTAAGCAGGCCAAAGCCATCGAATCGGCCCCATGGGGTTGGTGTCCGCGCTTCGAGTCCCCAGTGCAGTGTCCCCCGGTCGATCGTGGACGGTTCGACCTTGATCTTTACATCTCCTCCTCCATACAGACGCAGCCATTTCTGGAAGTCATAAGACACAATCATATCGACTGCCTCGAACTTGAGGCCGATCGAGTGAAAATCCGGGTGATTATCTACGAACTCCGCCCCGAGGTGACTGCTCTGGTGATAAAAACGTAGGCGTCCGGACCAGTTTCCCTGACGCCAGGTCAGCGGGATGCCGACATTGAAATCGACGTTGGTGAACGCGGTATGCGCCGTGTCCAAGTCAAACTGGGCGAATACTCCGGTCAGGAGGCTGATCTGCCATCCGTTACAGCCCTGGCGCTTGGTGTAAAACCCAAAATTTTCTCCAAAGCCGACCGATCCATTGCTCTTAGCGCTCTGCGCAACGTTTGATGTGGTGGATTGCCAGAGGGCAAAAAATTGCGGCTGTTTCGGGTCGGCCAAAAGGGGACGAAAGAGATCGTCCGATGGAAATATCTCACTCGTCGATTTTCCTTCGGAGAGCTCAGACGCTTGCCGATACCGACAATCCAGCACCTCTTTTATCGTCGGATCATCCGTCTTCTTATCGTTTGAATCGCCTGCGTAGACATTTCCCCCCAGCAAACCCATGATGGTCACTATCCCGACGACATATCGATCATACGGAACTCGCCGACCCATGCCGTTCCTCCCGTCAAACGTTCGTGTGTGATACAACCCCAGCGCGTTTCCAATAGCATATTTCCAGTGAGAAATTCACATGGTTTTCTCGCACATCGCACTCGGTCGGTGGAGACGTCTTCAATCATGTTGGAATCACGACAGATGTGATGGATGTGTGAGGAACGGATGATCAACCGGGAGCATTCGTCGCCGTCCGTGTCTTTCCCATGAAGCTTTTGGTTGCATCCCATTTCCATTGACGGATCTCCGGCAGGTCTTCTCCGTGCTTCCTGATGTATTCCGTGTGCTCGATCCGCTTGTCGCGGATGGCCTGTTTGGCATAGGCCGCCGCCGATCCCAGGCCGACGCGCTCGATCACGTCGGAAGCCAGGTGATACCGGTCCATGTCGTTCAGGAAGACCATGTCGAACGGCGTGGTGGTCGTGCCCTCTTCCTTGTAACCTCGCACGTGCAAATTCTTGTGATTGGTCCGTCGGTAGGTGAGCCGATGAATCAGCCAGGGATAGCCGTGATAGGCGAAGATGATCGGCTTGTCGGTGGTGAAGAACGTATCGAAATGCTTATCCGGCAACCCGTGCGGATGCTCGTTTTTGTCCTGCAACTTCATCAGATCCACCACGTTGACGACCCGAATCTTGAGCGACGGCACGTATTCGCGCAAGAGCTGCACAGCCGCGAGCGTCTCCAGCGTGGGCACGTCGCCGGCGCATCCCATCACCACATCCGGCTCCCCGTCCTTGTCGTTGCTCGCCCATTCCCAAATGCCGATGCCGGCCGTGCAATGTTTCACCGCCGCATCCATGTCGAGATACTGCAGAGCCGGCTGCTTGCCGGCGACGATCACGTTCACGTAATCGCGACTGCGCAGGCAATGGTCCATGACCGACAACAGGCAATTGGCATCCGGCGGCAGATAGACCCGGATCACGTCGGCCTTCTTGTTCACGACATGGTCGATGAACCCCGGATCTTGGTGTGAGAACCCATTGTGGTCCTGCCGCCAGACGTGAGAGGTCAGCAAATAGTTCAGTGACGCGATGGGCCGACGCCAAGAAATCTCATGGGCAGTCTTGAGCCACTTGGCATGTTGGTTGAACATTGAATCGACGATATGAACGAAGGCTTCATAGGTCGTGAACAGTCCGTGCCGACCCGTGAGCAGATACCCTTCGAGCCAACCCTGACACGTATGTTCGCTCAGGATTTCCATTGAGCGGCCGTCCGGAGCGAGGTGATCGTCGTCCGGCCCTCGTTCCGCCATCCAGGCGCGGTCCGAGACATCCAGCACGGCGCCGAGCCGGTTCGAGGTGAGCTCGTCGGGAGCCATGATGCGGAAATTCCGGTTGCGCATGCTCTTGGCAACGGTGTCGCGTAAAAATGCGCCCAGCACCTTGGTCGCCTCGTCGACGATGGCTCCCGGCATCGACACGTCCACGGCATAGTCGCGAAAATCGGGGAGACGAAGGTCCCGTAGCAGCAGTCCGCCGTTGGCATGCAGGTTGGCCCCCATCCGACGATGACCTGCCGGCGCGAGTGCGGCCAACTCGGGCATCAACGCGCCGTTCGCATCGAACAACTCATCCGGCCGATAGCTCTTCATCCAGGATTCCAAGAGCCCGATATGGGCCGGTTTGGATGCCATCTCCGCCATCGGCACTTGGTGCGATCTCCAAGAGCCTTCGGTTTTCTTGCCGTCGACTTCCTTGGGGCCGGTCCATCCTTTGGGGCTGCGCAAGACGATCACCGGCCACCGTGGCCGAACGGGCGTCTTCTTCCCCTCAGCCGCTTCTTGCCGCGCCTCTTGCTGAATCGCCTTGATACGCGCCAACACGGCATCCAACGTGCCTGCCATCGTTTGGTGCATCGGCTGCGGCTCTGAGCCTTCGACATAGTAAGGTTCGTAGCCGTATCCGAGGAGCAAGCTGTGCAGCTCGTCATGACTGATCCGTGCCAGGATGGTGGGGTTCGCAATTTTGTAGCCGTTCAAGTGCAGGATCGGCAGCACGGCTCCGTCGGTGACGGGGTTGAGGAATTTGTTCGAATGCCAGGAGGCGGCCAGCGGGCCTGTCTCCGCCTCTCCATCGCCGATGACACAGGCCACAATCAAGTCGGGATTGTCGAAGGCAGCCCCATAGGCATGGGATAGCGCGTACCCCAATTCTCCGCCTTCGTGGATCGAGCCGGGCGTCTCAGGCGCGACGTGACTCGGGATTCCGCCGGGGAAAGAAAACTGCCGAAATAGGCGCTTCATGCCTTCCGCGTCCTGACTCACATCCGGATACACCTCGCTGTATGTGCCTTCGAGATAGACGTTCGCCACGGCCGCGGGACCGCCATGGCCGGGCCCACAAATGAAGATCATGTTCAGGTCGTCCCGTTTGATGACCCGATTCAGATGGACGTAGATGAAATTCAGTCCCGGTGTCGTGCCCCAATGGCCCAGCAGGCGAGGCTTGATGTGCTCGATCGTCAAGGGCTGCCGCAGCAGCGGATTGTCGAGCAGATAGATCTGTCCTACCGAGAGGTAATTGGCGGCCCGCCAATAGGCATCCATCTGTTTCAGTAAGTCGGCATTCAATGGTGGTGTCTGTTCCTTCATCATCATCTCCTCTCAGCGATCTCTATTCTCCTTGCCAAGTAACCGAACGACGGACTCGGCAATCTCGCGTTCTTCATCAGTGGGAATCACGCGCACTCTCACTCGACTATCTTCGGATGAAATAACCGGTTGATGAGTTTCATTGGCGGGTTCGTTGATGACGATGCCCAGAAATTCCAATCCGGCGCAGATACGCTTTCGAATCGCGGGAGCATGCTCCCCGATCCCGGCACTGAAAACCAACGTGTCCAATCCGCCCAACACCGCCGCCAACGCACCGATCCATTTTCTAGCCTGATAACAAAACAACTCTATCGCCTCGGCCGCTCGTGAATCGTGTTGCTCTTGCTTGAGTAAGTCCCGCATGTCCGAACTCAACTCGGACAGGCCCAGCAATCCTGATTCGGTATTGATCATCCCGTGGAACTGCTCCACGGTCATCCCTTCCGTGCGAGCCAAATAGGAAACGAGTCCTGGATCGAGATCGCCTGATCGACGGCTCATGGGCAAGCCGGATGCGGGGGTGAAACCCATCGTCGTATCCAGCGCTTGTCCATTCTTGACCGCCGCCATACTGGCGCCGTTTCCGAGGTGCGCTAAAATGACGCGGCCCCCGGCCTCGGCCGGCCCGCCCACCCTCGCCAATTCTCGCATAAGAAACGCGTACGACAACCCGTGAAACCCATAGCGCTGAATACCCAGCTTCTCGTACCGCCTCGGAATCGGCAGCAGGCGCGCAACCCGCGGCATATCCCGGTGAAATGCCGTATCGAAACAGGCGACTTGGCTAAGAGTGGAATCATACCGACAAAACGATTCGATCAAGGTCATTTCAGCCGGCAGATGGTCCGGACTGTAAGGGCATAGGCGACGAAGCTCCTCCAACAACTCGGGCGTGACTCGTTCGGGTCTGCTATAGGTCCTCCCACCATGGACGACACGATGCCCGACAGCACAGAGACGCCCACTACCGACCTGCTGCTCCAACCATTCGGTGATAAACCCGACGCAGGCCCTATGGTCCGGTGCGTGAACGGCCCGACGACTCGATTGCTGCGTGGCCGCGTCGGTGACACGCATCTCGCTGTTCGGCAGACCGATCCGATCGATCATGCCGCGCGTCACCGGCACGGAAAGATCCACGGTTCGGAATAGAGCAAACTTGATACTGGATGATCCGCCGTTGATCGTGAGAATGAACGGGCTCTGATCCAGTCGATTCATGTTGTCAGCCATCTCGACAGCGCATTGTAAGGAGGTCTACAGTTCAAAGGCACCCGCAGCTTCCATTACTCAATAACGAAGGAGTGTACCGATGCATGACTGGGTTACCTATGCCCACAATGCCACGTCATTGTTTGTCATCGCCAATCCGATCGGGGCCACGCCGCTTTTTATAAGCCTGACCAACCGGCAAACCGAGGAACAGAGGCGACACACGGCGCGTCTCACTGCAACAACGGTCATCATCGTCCTGATCACAGCCATGTTCCTGGGAGAGGCCATCCTCCATGTATTCGGAATTCGCATGGCCTCATTCCGCGCCGGCGGGGGAATTCTGATCCTCTTGATGGCCATCGCCATGCTGCAAGCTCGACCGAGCCCGACCCGTCACACGGCGGAAGAGTCGCAGGAGGCCTCAGTACGTGACGAGGTGGCCGTCGTTCCTTTGGGCATTCCGCTTGTGGCAGGGCCCGGCGCGATCAGCACCGTGATCATTTATGCCGACCAGGCTACTACCTGGTTTGATATGACCATGCTGTTTCTCACGGTTCTTTGCGTCGCCGGCTCGGTGTGGGTCGCGCTGCATCTTTCTGACCGTATTAGAGTCATGTTGGGCACGACAGGCATCAACATCGTCACTCGCTTGTTGGGATTGATACTGGCAGCCGTGGGAGTCGAATTCCTCGCCGATGGCTTGGCCCAACTGCTTCCGGGCCTGGCGAACCAGAAATAATCTCTTCAATCCACTTGCGAACGAGCGTCCGCTGTTCTTCCGGCATTCACCGTAGGACGCTTACAATCAGTTCGGAAACATCCACCTCCCCGTACATCCCGGCACGAGTCGCGCGCGACTGTTACAAGTCGTAACGTCCGGCTGCCTCGGGTTGATAGAGAATTTCTTCGATCCGCACCTTGCGTGTCCCGGCCGGCACAAGCCAATCCACCGTGTCACTCACCCGGTAGCCGAGGATGGCGGTGCCGATGGGAGCAAGAATCGAGATGCGATTCTTCTCAATATCGGCATCGGACGGGAACACAAGGGTATAACTTTTCTCCTCGCCCGTCTCCATATCCTTGAGGCGAACTTGAGAATTCATCGTGACCACGTTATCGGGAATTGCGGTGGGCTCTACGATATGGGCCCTGTCCAGCTCATTCTGTAAACTCTCCAGATACCCTCGATCCCGCTCCTTGAAACTGATCCCGACCTCCAGCAGTTCTTTCAGACGAATCAGGTCGAATTTGGTGATGTAAATGTCCCGAGATTCCATGTCTATGCTCCTTATGTTCGTGAGCCCAGTCCCATTGCTGCATTCCTTTGTTATGGCTCTGCCACCGACAGCGGCATCATGCGGCTGTGGTCGGCGGTGAACTTCGGGCTTCGGACCGTGAGCACGGGACAGGGAGCCTGCCGAAGCACGGATTCAGCCACGCTGCCGTACCGTAAACGCGTCAGCCCACGCCGTCCGTGGGTGCCCATCACGATCAAATCGCAGCACTGCCCACGCGCATAGGTCACAATCGACTCCGATGGAATCCCTCCCAGCACGACCGTCCCTGCCTCCAGACCACGCCCCCTCACCACTTGTGCAAGACCATCCAGTTGGGTCTCCCAGTGCGTCCGCTTCTGCGCCTCCTGCTCGATCCGGCCCAGCCCCAATTCCAGATCGAAGTAGATCGGTTCCAACACATGGGCGATCGTGAGTCTGGCTCCAAAGCGATCGACCACCTGAATCGCATACTCCAGCGCATCAAGGGACGGACTCGAGAAGTCGACCGGCACCAGCACATGCCGGATGCATGGGGGTGCGTCCACATCCTTTTCGCCATGAATAGGGGCGACCCGGACCGTCAGCGTCGGACAAGGCGCCTGCTTGATGACACGTTCCGCCGTGCTGCCCAGCATGATATGGTCCAGTCCGGTCCTCCCATGGGTGCCGACGACGACGAGATCGGCGCGCTGTTCGAGCGCAGTCTGCCCGATCTGGTCGCTGGGGATGCCCTGGCGCAGATGCCAATCCACCTCCAGCCCTTCCTGTTTTGTACGAGCCGCCAGGTCACCCAAGCGCTGCTCCGCCTCCTTCCGCCTCATCTCCAACAGCGGATCGGCGAACGGCGCGTCGAACTCCAACCCCCGCAACATCTCGACCACGTACAATAAGTCCACATGAGCGGACCAAGCGCGGGCGACACACAGGCCGTAGTCAATGGCGCGCCGCGCGCATGTGGAAAAATCCGTAGCGACGAGAATCCGATTAATCAACAGATCGTTCATGCAGACTCCTTTGTTTGTGTGCCGTCCACCGCTCCTCGGTATCCGAGAACCGGAGGAATGGTCAGTACCGGGCAATCGGCGGTCTGCACAATCTTCTCTGCCGTGCTGCCCAAATATGTCATAGTTAAGCCGATATATTTCAATGCTTAGCACAAATCGCCCGCAAGGAGATACACCCGCTTCTCCAGCAAGACAAATGCCGAGACATGAGTCGCCTGCCCGAGCTGGACCAGCATCTTCGTCCACCCGATCAGGCAGAGTGATGTAATGGACGATTGTCGCTATTCGCAGCATACAGATTTCTCGTCATGGGGCGATATGCCTCAATGCATGCTCAAGATCATTCTCAGCTTACTCATCGCATGTGTCTGCTTTTCAGAGGTCGCGTGGGGCGGAAATTCTGAGAATCGTCAGCCCCAACCTTCCAGCCCCTGGTTCACCGGTACGCTGCTCTCAACAAGAGGCCTCACGCTCGATCAAGGTCGTACCGTTGTTGAACCATACTTCTTCTATACAAGATATGGCGGACTGTATAATGACAATTGGCGTCTCCAATCAGCGACGGTCTCGCGCACGATCATCCAACAAACCTACTTCATCTATGGTTTAACGAGCCGGATCGATGTCGAGATCGCGCCGCAGTGGCTTCACAATTCCGCGGACGGCGAATCCATCTCCGGGTTCGGCGACTTTCCACTTCAGGTCGGCTTTCAAGTCTTGAGGAGCCGTCCCGATTCGTGGCTTCCCCATGTCCGGATCTGGATTCAGGAAACGTTTCCCACCGGGCGCTACAACAATCTCAGTCCGTCCACACGAGGTCTGGGGGGAACCGGGGGCGGCTCGTTTGCGACGACGGTGGGCATCGGCGTGCAGAAAGCGATACGGTTAGGAAGAGAACAGGTATTCAGGTACCGTGTGAATGCGACGTACGGCTTTTACTCGCCCGTCACCGTGCAAGGATTCAATTCCTATGGCGGAGGATTCGGCACGAACGGCCGCGTCGATCCTGGATCGGTCACCACTCTGACTGTCGCGGGAGAATATAGCCTGACGCGACACCTGGTCCTCGCGCTCGATATCGGGTTTCAGACGATCAATTCGACGAGTTTTTCCGGAACAACAGGGGTCGGTGTAAACGGCGAACAGGCGATCGTTGGAAGGGGGTACGGCAATCTGCTCACGATTGCTCCGGCCCTGGAATACCACTTCAATCAACACATCGGCCTTATTGCCGGTCCATGGTTCAGCCTCCGAGGCAGGAACACCTCCGAATTCTTTGGTGTTGTAGCAGCCCTCTATCTGTATATGTAAACCCATGCTTGTCCACCTCCTTTCAGTGGGTCAGGCGACGCCGGCTCTCGACCGTGCATGGACCTTGACCGGCTTCATTCGTCTGCGCTGTACACCTCTACGGAGGGCTCGCTCCGTCCCAGCAAGAGCCTTCCCAATAGCCCTATCGAGGACATCGTCCTGTGCTTCAAATACCACGCTCGGCAGACCACTCAGCACCACTTTGATCCGGCAGAGCTGATCGATGCCTCCGCGCGGACCGTTTACATCCTTCACACGGACACTGACTCGCTCAATCGCGGGTGCGAATTTTCCGAGCTTCCTACCCAGCTTCATCCGGATTGTGTGCCGGTTGTCCTCGCTGAGATTTCTCCCGAGCACGCGGATATGCGCAGGAACGAATGGCGCCTCCGTACGACCTAACTTCGGCTTCAGCACCCTCGGAACCGACCCTGGAAAGGGTGAACGTCTTGATCTTCGGATCGTCTTCGGGTTTTTTTTCGCCATAGTCTGAGACCTTTCAGTTACCCTCTGGTGGTGTATCGATGGATCTGCCATTCACCTGCAAATTCATATATCCTTCTCGTAACCGCGATAAGTGGCCTGATGTCCTACAGATTTTGGTCAGTAACTCTACTCCGCGCTTCCTACTGAGATATGCTTTCAGCAAGCCTTTAGCCGAGAATTTCACGTTCGACCTTCAGCCAGCCCGAGGAAGCAGTTGGGGCGTTCCTTCATGCAAACGTGATGAGCGGCTTCAACATGCCGTCTGCCTTCGTTCTCATCAGCTCAAACGCTTTCTCCACCTCGCTGAATCTGAATCGATGGGTCGTCAGCGGCAGCGGATTGACACGCCCGGTTTCTAAGAGCCGCATCAGCCGCTTCATCCGTTCCGCTCCGCCGGGGCAGAGCCCGGTCCTGATCACTTTGTCGCCCATCCCGACGCCCCATTCTTTGCGCGGCATCTGCACGTACTCTCCCTGCCCGTGATAGCCCACATTGGAGATGGTCCCGCCGGGTCGTGTCGCTTTGATGCAGGCCTCGAACGTCGCCTGGGCTCCGAGGGCCTCGATGGACGAATCCACACCTTGCCCACCCGTCAAGCCAAGAATGGCTTCGACGGGATCCTGTTCCGTGAAGTCGATCACCACATCCGCCCCGAATTCTTTCGCCAGTTTTTTTCGCTGCGGCACAGCCTCCACCGCGATGACCAGACCTGCCCCCAGTAACCGGGCCCCCACCGTGGCCATGAGGCCGACCGGGCCCTGGGCCAAGACCGCCACCGAACCGCCGATAGGAATATTCGCATGCTCGGCTCCCATGAACCCGGTCGACATCATGTCCGCACAGTACGCGACCTGCTCATCGGTGAGACCCACTGGAATCGACGCTAAATTCGCTTGCGCACTGTTGACATGGAAATATTCCGCGAGGTTTCCATCCTTGACGTTGGCAAACTTCCACCCACCGAGCATCTCCTGACACTGCGAGGTGTAGCCGCGCAGGCAATTCTCGCATTGATAACAAGGCGTAATGGCGTTGACCCCCACTCGATCCCCCTCATGAAACCCCTTGACGGCGCTTCCTAGTTTGTAAATAACCCCGACGGCTTCATGGCCCAATGTCAGGTTGGTCCGTTCTCCAATCGCCCCGTCGACGGTATGGACATCCGAGGTGCAGATGAGCGCGGCAGTGGTTTTAACGATCGCATCGTTCGGTCCGAGGTCAGGAATCGGCTTCTCCATCATTCCCACCGAACCGAGTTTTCTCATGACAAATGCTTTCATTGTCCGAGTCACTGCCGTTTCCTCCTTCATCCGATCTACACGCGGCCCTCATGCCCCCGCCGGGTGCTTGCGGTTACATCGGCACTGCATTCGCAACCCTCTCTGTCGGAAACGAGGGAACTTCTGTCTCAAGCTCACTGACGATCCCAGTCTCTTCTTGAGAACCTTCTGAAGACGTACCTGCAAATAGGGCACCTTAACGTCCCGCTCGCGAAAGCCGTCGTGTTAATCAAGACTTACGTATCTCTATTGATAAGGGAGTAAGGTCGCAACGGTGGAGTTTCGCGACAGCGGACTGCACAGCGGTTGTTGCAAATCCCCACAGACGATTGAAGATCGGCACGGCGCCTCTGCCCGCGCAACCTTCCACAGAATCGGCGTTGTTCAGGCAGCGCCGGCAGACATTAAGCTCAAAGGACTCATTGGAACTGCCTCCGAAACCGCCACGTGCCGAAGCCGAAGAGAGCACCGCCCAAGGCGGCCATGGCGAGCGTTTGGCTCCAGAGCACGTCGAGCCCGGCCCCTTTCAAGAGGATCCCGTGTGCAATCTCGATGAAGTAGCGCAGCGGGGACAGCAGCATGAGGACATTGACCCAGTCAGGCAAGGCTTCCATCGGCGTCGTGATGCCCGACAGCATCAGCATCGGGGCCACGACAAGAAGCGTCAGCAGGCCGACCTGCGCTTGGTTTCGCGTGATCGTCGATGCGAAGAGTCCCATGCCGGCCGTCGTGAACGTGAACAACGCCGTCATGAAGAAGAAGAGAGTCACGCTGCCTCTCACCGGTACGCCGAAGAGCGGTTGCATGACGCCGAAGAGCGCCACCGCCGCCGCCCCGAGGATGACGATGGTCATCGCCAATACTTTGGGCAACATGATTAAGAGCGGCGTCAACGGCGAAACCAGTAATTGCTCCACCGTCCCGCGCTCTTTCTCCCGGACCATCGCGCTGGCGGGCAGCAGGATCGCGAAGATGGTGATCATGCGCAGAAGGTGCGAAATGGACTCGAACCAGGCTTCGTTCTGATCCGGGTTGTACCAGATCCGATGTTCGCTCGTGACGATCGGCAGGCTCGCCATAGCTTGAGACGACCCGCCGATACGAGTCGATAAGATGTCTTGACCGAACTGAGCTACGATGCGCCCGGCATACCCGGCGGCGGATAGGCCTTGCGGGGCGTTGGTCGTGTCGACCAACAATTGGACTGCCGTCGGCTCGCCGACGGCAAGTTGCTCTTGAAACCGAGGCGGAATTTCAAGAACAGCCATGACCGTGCCTCGGTCCATTCGACGCAGTCCCTCGTCGGGATGGTGCAGTTCGCCGATGAAACGAAAATATGGTTGATGGAATCGATGGATGAGATCGCGCGACGCAAAACTACGATCGGCGTCGTAAACCATGAGACTCGCATTGTGAAGTTGCGACCTGAGACCGTTCCCGAGACGAACACGGACAGCGTGAAGGAATACGTCAAGAACAACACGATTGGCAGATCCCGAAATAACTGGATCATTTCCTTACGGGTCATGACCATGAGACGTTTCCACCACACGGCGGCGCGCCGTGAACCGGATGTCGGCCGCCCGTTCACGATCGAGGCCTCTTGGTGAACAAACGGTATCCCACGAGTCGTAAGGCCGCGGCATACAGGGCCAGCGCCAGGACTTCCGGCCACAAGACATCCAGCCCCACGCCTTTCAGGAACGTCCCGCGCGCGATATTCGTAAAATACATGCCGGGGAAGAAATGCGCCTGGGCCCAGGCTCCGGGGCTGAGAGAAGAGACCGGCACGATCAGTCCGGAGAAGAGAATCGTCGGCAGCGTGGCGATGATCATCGTCACGATCAGCGCGGCAATTTGCGTGCTGACCACGATAGAGACAAGCAACCCGATTCCCGTGCTCGTCAATACGAAGAGCAAAGCTGAAAACAAGAAGAGCATCACGTTGCCCTTGAAGGGCACTCCGAACCACAGGGTCGCAAGCAGCCAGAGAACCACCGCGTTCACGAATGACACGAGAACGTAGGGGGCAAGTTTCCCGGCGAGATATTCGACCTTGCCGGCGGTGGCGCTATAGATATTGTAGATGGATCCTGATTCTTTCTCCCGCACGATGCCGAGAGCCGTCAACAGAGGCGGCGCGAGCATCAGGGAGAACATCACGAGCGCGGGGATGGTGGACCAAGCACTCCGCACTTCTTCGTTGTAGAGATAGCGCACCTCCAGATTGATCGGCCGTGCCAGCCGGTCGGCTCCTTTCCGGGACAGTCCCCGAGTCCGCGCTACATAGTCCGCGAGCAGGTCGCCGCTGAAGGCTCCATTGATGGCGATCACGTAGCCTTTCGTGATGTCGGCGCGCAGCGGAAACGTGCCGTCGATCAAGGTCTGAACGGAGACCGGTTGTCCGGCGAGTAACCGTTCTTCGAATTTCTCCGGAATCACGATGGCGGCTCTAGCCTTGCCGCTATCCAACCACACGCCCACTTCGCCGTCATCGTTCAACGAACCTTTGAAATCAAAGTATCGTGACGTGACAAACCGGTACAGGTAATCGCGGCTCAATGAACTGTGATCGCGATCGAGCACGACCACGGGGATCTCCTCCACATCGAGGACGAGGCCGTAGCCGAAGACCAGCATCCATAAGACCGGCAACAGGAACGCCAGGAGCACGAACATCCGATCCCGCACCATTTCGCGCCACTCCTTCGACGCCACCGTTGCGACACGCGACAGATTCATGCACCGGTCTCCCGACTGGCCGCCCGTTCCTGCTGTTCCAACGTCATGACCCGATGGACGAACACATCCTCAAGACTCAGCGGCCGCTCGCTGACAGCCTTCACACGCACGCCGTCTGAGGCAAGGGCTTCGCGGAGCCGTTCCTCGTCTTCCAAGGGATTGCGGGACAACACATGGATCTTGGCGCCGTAGAGCGCGGCTCCCGAAAATCCGGCTCCTTTCAATTGGCGACAAGCCTGTCCGGGGACATCCGTATCGATTTCAAGCAGCCGTCCAGCTTCATGCTCCACTTGGCTCTTCATGTCGCTCGGCGATCCTTCGGCGACGATCCGACCCGCATACATCAACGCAAGGTGATCGCAATGTTCGGCCTCGGTCAAATAATGAGTGGTGACCAAGATCGCAACTCCTTCTTCACGCGCCAGCCGCGACAAGATCTCCCAGAAACGTCGCCGACCGATCGGGTCGACGCCGGAGGTCGGTTCGTCCAAGAACAGCACCCGGGGACGATGGACAAGCGCGCAGCCCAGCGCCAACCTCTGACGAACTCCCATCGGCAGGCGACCGGTCTGACTCGATTCATAGCCGTGCAAACCGGCCATCGCCGTAATCCATCGCAATCGTTCCTCTGTGGCCCGCGAATCCAGTCCATAGATTCCGGCGAACAGCCGGATGTTTTCCACGACAGTCAAGTCCAGATAGAGCGCAAATGCCTGCGACATGTAGCCGATGCGTTCTTTGATGGTGTCGCCCGCCGTCTTCATGGCCGCCCCCGCCACCCAACCCTCTCCACCGGTCGGCGGCATGATGCCGGTCAGCATTTTGATCACGGTAGTCTTTCCCGCTCCGTTGGCGCCCAGTAGGCCGAAAATCTCTCCCGGTTCGACGCGAAACGTGACCTGATCAACGGCGCGAAATGGTCCGAAATCCCGGACGAGTCCTTTCGCTTCGATCGCCGGTCCATGATAGTCCCGGTTCGTCGTGGGAAACGAGACCGTATCGTCCGCTGCTTGACGTTCGGCCCGCCTCAGCAGCAGTGCGACGAACACGTCTTCCAATTCCGGTTCGTCTACTCGAACGTTCGACGGTTTCACGTCGCCTAACGCGGTTTCGATCTGCGACACCGCTTGCGCGGCATCGGTGGAATCCGTGAAGACGTGCAGCCGGGGGCCCAGCGCCTCGACTTGCCGGTACGACGCCTTGAGCCGAGCCATCGCCTCCGGCTGCGGCGCGGCGTCGAACGTCACCATGGATCCGGGAACCAGGGCCTGGACCTCGGCAGGCGTGCCGGAGACCAGCTGTTTTCCGTTCGAGAGGAATGACAGCCGGTGAAACCGAGCCGCCTCGTCCATGTAAGCCGTTGAGACGAGAGCGGTCATTCCGCGCTCCTGCAGGAATTCCGCAAGGATGGCCCAAAAATCGCGGCGTGAGACCGGATCGACACCGGTCGTCGGTTCATCCAAGATCGCCAGCTCCGGGTCGTGGATAAGGGTGCAGATCAGCCCCAGCTTCTGTTTCATGCCTCCCGATAGATCCTTCATCGCTCGCTCACGAAACTTGTCGAGCCTGGTCATGGCGAGGAGCCGCGCCTTTCGCTCGGCCAATTCATGCTTCGGCACCAGCCTGAGTCGCGCAAAGAAGTCGATGTTCTCCTCAACGGAAAGGTCAGGATACAAATTCAGCCCCAGGCCTTGCGGCAGAAAGCCGATTCGTTGCTTCACCAGCTCCGCAGCACGTTCCGAATCGACCAGCGTGCCGAACACCTCGACCGTGCCTTCGCCGTAGGTCAGCACGCCGGCAATCGCTTTCATCAGGCTGCTCTTACCGGCTCCGTCCGGCCCGATGAGACCGTAGATTTCACCGCGACGAACCTCCAGATCGACGCCATCGACCGCCACATGCTTCTTGTAGCGCTTCACGAATTGCGATACGCGCACGACAGTGTCTGAGTGCTGCGATGAAGGTTCTGTTTCCATTTCTTTCATTTTCTTCCGATTAGGGCGGGTGGGGGACCTTTTACTGCGCGCTCAGCGAGCACAAAGGTTCCCTGCTCGCCCTAACCCCTCGGCCTCTCCCACGCCACATCTTCTTCCCATCGAATGATGGCATCAGCGGGCAAGCCCGGCGTGAGGCGATGATCTGGATTATCGGTCAAGTACAGCCGGACCGCGTAAATGAGCTTCACCCGCTCGTCCGGCGTCTGCACTTCCTTGGGAGTGAATTCGGCTTTGGAAGCGATATAGCGAAGGGTCGCATCGAACGGCTGCTCAGGAAAGGCGTCGGTATGGACTCGCGCAGGCAGCCCGAGGCGCAGCTTGCCGATCTGGACCGCCGGGACATACACCTGAAGATAGAGATGGTCGAGATCAACCAACTCCAGGAGCGGGGCGCCGGCCGTAACCACTTCGCCGACATTGACCATTCTGGTGGTGATGGTGCCGCTCGCAGGAGCCTCGATCGTCAAATCTTTCAGCACGCTTTCTGCTTCATCTAGGGCCGCGTAGGACTGGTCGCGCTGACGTTCCAACGCGGCGACCTCGCTCTCCTTAGCCCTGATACGTTTCCAGCCCAATTCGGCATGCGAGAGTTCTTTGATGGCCTGGCTCAGAGCTCCCTTGGCGGAGGCCTGGTCGCTCACGGCGCTCTTCCACCGGACTTCGGTCTGATCATGCAGCTGGTGAGATACGGCCTGCTCGGGCAGCAACGCGCGGATGCGCGCGACATCCTGCCGAGCCTCCTGTTCGACCGCCTTGGCCTTTTCGAGGGCGGCACGTGCGCTGTCCACCTTCGCGGAGGAGGCTTCGATGTCGAGCGGCACTTCAAGATTCAACACCGCGAGTGCCGTATGAGCCGCCTCAACCTGAGCCTCAAGCATATCCACCAGCCGACGGGCCTGTTCGACCCTGGCGCGCGTCTGAACATCGTCCAGTATAACCAGCGGCTGGTCTTTTGCGACCATGTCACCTTCCCGGGCTCTCAACTCGGCAATCCGTCCAGGAAACTTACTCGCGATAGTGACGTGATCTCCTTCAATGCGCCCGTTGGTCTGAATGAGGCCCTCCGGTAACCCACTCTCCCAGAAGAGTCGACTCAGCGCCGTATAACCAATAAGCATCGCCACAACCACGGCAATGGCCGCGATGATATAGGCCCGGGTCGTCATATCGTCATTTCCATACTCCTGAATCTCCATCGTCGTCCGCGGCATCACCGAGCGACGATCGCGTCCCTTGTGCCCCGCAGAATCATATTGCGAAGCCTAGAGGCTGCCTAGCGACTGCAAATACGAAGCCTGTGAAAGGAGTTCATCACTTATGGCTTGGTCTTTACGGAAGATTCACAAGTTGAACGACAACCGGAGCGTAGGAGCAGGAGTGCTGAGGGGAGATTTGCGACAGGGTTAAAAACCCACTCTGTCGCAGAACGCGACAAGTAGTTCGGAGATCGTTTTGGCGGATGACCGGCCCGCTATTTGAAGCCCTTGTAGGGATCATCAAAGATCGCTCGGCATTCTAGACAACGAACCTTTCCGGTTCGTTTACCGCCCCTGGTCAAAATATCATCAATGAGGCGCTGATGAGCGCAAGCCGTTGCTTCGAACCCGATGCCGATTTCTGCTTCTGCATTCTGGATGACCCGTGTTTTCATGAGCATGTCACATGCCTCGCGTGGTGATGTGCCGGGACAGGCCGACTCGAATGTTCTCCACCGAGATCTCCTGTCGAACATCCGTTTGTCCGGGGAGAACAGACTCTATCGACTCTGTCGTTATGCGGCGGTCGTCGGGACTGCTGCAACCGGACGATAGGCCTGTACCTGATAGGTCTTACCCCTGTCCATCGTCACCCGGATGTGCCCCGTTCTACTCAAATAATCGATGGCCAGAAACACTTGATTCCAGGTCAAGTCCGGGCAAAGGTCCATGACCTCTTCCAACGGACAAGCCGTACCCAGTTGTTCCAGCCTATCTCTGACTTGATCAATGTGGGTGGCCATCATAGCTCTTCCTCCTTTTCTTCAGTGAGCCCTGACGTTGCACTCTATATAGATAGGGTTCCGCACAAACCTCGGGTCATCCCTAGTTCCACGTAAAAAGGTCCCAGTATCGGTTCAGAAAAACCGAGCGCTCGGCTATCAGTTCATTCAGAACCCGTCAGGCTCCAGGACTCGCATGCCGGGTCGGATGAGACGCTAGGGGTTCACCCAGATTTTCCCTAAAAATCTACCCGGGAAGGTCTCGCTTCTCGCCATTCCTCTTTCCACTTGCTCGGCATTAGTATGAAGGCCTAGAAATGATCACCTCACTCATGGCAAAACAAGCCGAACAGGCGATTGGCTGGTCAGCGGCGGTAAGATGGAACCCCAGGACTGGTCTCGCACGCTGTAACCGCGGGATCGATACATAAAGAGTAGGGAGATGAGAAAGGAAGGCTCCGGTCTGAAACAACATCCACGTGAGTCGGGCGGCGGTGAAGACGCGACCGCGCAAGATCAAGCCGCCGAAGAACTGCGCAAGAGCGAAGCCCGCTTTCGCAACTTGGCCGATACCGCTCCGGCCATGCTGTGGGTCACCGAACCGGATGGCTCTCGCTCGTTTATCTCGCGCGGGTGGTATGAATTCACCGGGCAGACGGAACAGGAGGGACTGGGTCAGAATGGGTTCGGCTGGCTCGGTGCGGTCCATCCCGACGACCGTGAGCAGTCCGAGCATATGTTTCAGGACGCCAACAAGGCGCGCCGGCCCTTCAGCCTCGACTATCGCCTCCGCCGACACGACGGCGAATACCACTGGGCGATCGATGCGGGACATCCTCGTTTCGGGCCAAACAGTGAATTTCTCGGGTATATCGGCTCGGTGCTAGATATCACCGATCGGAAGGAGGCGGAGCAGGCGCAAACCCTGCTCATCAAAGACCTGAACCGTTCGCAACAATACTTTCGCGCGCTCTTCAACTGGACTCCCTCCGCTGTCGGGATCAGTACCGTGGCGGAAGGCCGGCTGTGTGATGTGAATGAGGGGTTTAGCCGATTGACCGGGTATACCAGAGAGGAGCTGCTCGGTCGGACAACCTTAGAATTGGGGTTGTGGACCGATCCATCGGAACGCGTGACGGTGCTCCGAGAAATTCAGAACCAGGGCTATCTGCACAATCGTGAAGGGCTGCTCCGAACCAAGTCCGGAGAGATTCGCTCTCTCATGGTCACGGTCGATTCGATCCAACTTGGGTCCACTCCCTGCTTGATCTATGTGGCCCATGACATGACCGACCGCAAACGAGCGGAAGAGGCGCTCAAGCAGAGCGAGGAGCAGTTTGCATCGCTTGTCCGGTCCACCGAAGACGGTATCGTGACGTTGGATCGCCTGGGGCTGATCACATTCTGGAATCCAGGGGCGGAGAAACTGTTCGGATACGCCCAGGACGAGGTTCTCGGCAAACCGATGGCCCTGCTGATGCCGGAACGATTCCGAGAGAGGCACGAGCGAGGGATCGAGCGGGCGAGCGCCGCCGGTCATCTCACGGCCGCGGGAAAAATGTTCGAACTGGTGGGCCTCCGAAAAGATGGGACGGAGTTTCCAACCGAGATCTCAGTCTCCTCCTGGAACACAAGGGACGAGGTCTTCTTCACCGGCATCATACGCGACATCACCGAGCGCAAAATGAGCGAGCTGGCGTTGCAGCAGAACCAAGAAGAGTTGCGCAGCCAGCAAACGCAGCTGCATGAGCTGACCGCAAATCTGCTCACGGCGCAGGAAGAGGAACGGAGACGCATTGCCCGCGATTTGCATGATGAATTCAGCCAGCGGCTGGCCGCCTTGACGATTGATCTGCAAAGCCTGTCGCGCAAGACATCGGAATCGGATTCGTCTGGCTCGAGTCGTCTCAAGCAATTGGGCGACAGTGCGGAGCAGCTCACGACCGATCTGCAGCGCCTGGCGCATCAGCTTCATTCCTCCCTCTTGGAACAAGTGGGCCTGGAAGCGGCCGCGCGCGAACTCGCGGAAGAGTTCTCCGCACGAACGGGAGCGACGACGGAGATCGTCGTGCGGAATTTGTGGGACGCTGTCCCACTCGAGCAGGCGACCTGCCTCTACCGTGTGTTGCAGGAAAGTCTGCAGAACGTCAGGAAACATGCCGAAGCCGCCAGTGTCTTGGTCCGTCTCGTGGGAACGGCGCGCGGTGTGGGACTATGCATCTATGACGACGGGCGAGGATTTGAACGGTCGCCGGAGGTCACGTCGCGCAAGGGATTGGGTTTGACCAGCATGGCGGAGCGGGTGAAAGCGCTCCAGGGCACGTTTCACGTGTGGACCAAAACCGGACAGGGCACGGAGATCCATGCCTGGGTGCCGTTTCGGAAGGGACAGGCGACGGCGGATAGCTGATCGCTCACGCCGCATATGCGGCTTGCATCGGGACCTACCGCCGCATGGGTCGATGAGTCTTAAGAGGCAATCATAATGAAGCAGCCCCGTGTCTTGATGGCCGATGATCATTCGATCATGCTGGCTGGCGTGCGAAAATTGATCGAGGACCGTTGTGACGTTGTCGGAACGGTCGAGGACGGTCGGGCCTTGCTCGAGGCGGCAGAGCGACTCAAACCGGACCTGATTCTGCTGGATATTACCATGCCGCTGTTGAATGGGCTGGATGCCGCCCGCCAACTCAAGAAATCGCACCCCGACGTGAAACTCCTGTTTCTCACGATGCATGCGAGTCCACGGTATGCCACCGAAGCCTTCAAAGCCGGGGGGAACGGCTATCTCTTGAAACAATCCGCTGTTTCGGAATTGTCCCAGGCGATCGAGGCCGTGTTGCAGGGCAAATGCTATCTCACTCCCTCCATTACCAGGCCGGTGATTGAGCAGGCCATCAGGGCCAAGGAGGAGCCGGCGGTCAAAGGGGCTGTCACGGAACTGACGCCACGCCAGCGCGAAGTGCTGCAATTGATCGGCGAAGGCAAGGGGACCAAAGAGATCGCTGTAGTCCTGAATCTGTCCGTGAAGACCGTCGAATTTCACAAGACCTGCCTGATGAAAGAGTTGGATCTCCATACCACCGCGAAGTTGGTGCGGTACGCTATCGCCCAGGGCCTGGCCGGCGAGCAACCGTAGCCGGGCTCCGTCTTCCTCCTGCCGCTCGTCGTTGCTCCTCCAGCAAGTACCTGTTCAAAGAAATCAATCCGCTCAACTGTGCTCCTGGGAACAAGGCTCGTATCCTACGCCGACCTTCCCCGTTCTATCACCGCTTCGACTTGAACAATCTCGCTGGACAGCCCGCGCATACTCAATGCTCATGGATCCATGGTGGCGCCACTCCGAGGGAATATACGGCTTCAATCTACGATTAGGTTCCGCAGCCGCCTGCACCAATTGAGCGAATAAACAACCGCTCATGCTGGTCAGGTCAAACTCAGTAGAGGGTTCCTTCCCTCAACTGCGCCCCGGCAATCTTCACATCGAAAACCGAGCCGATCCCTAGTTTCTACGGATTCCTCTCTGTACTAGAAAAGTACCTACAAAGAACGAGAAAGGGATGACTTATGGACATGGCAACCCTCAGTACAGTTAGGAGGAAATACAATGACCGGCTACGGCAAACGCGTACTGATCATCGACGATGCACAGGACCTTCACTATCTGACGGCGATGGTGCTGGCGAATGTCGGCTACAACGTGTATTCGGCTTTCGACGGTTTAGAAGGACTGCATGAAATGAAGAAGCGTCGCTACGACGTCGTGCTGGTCGATTATCACATGCCGCGGCTCGACGGTTTGCAGTTCGTCGAGATCAGCCGTACGACTTGGCCTGAAACACCCATCATTCTGTTGTCCGGCGACGCGTCCGTCTCCGATCGCCCCGATCGCGTCCCAGGCCTGTTTGGATGCTTATCCAAACCGTTTGAGCTGCCGCAACTGCTCGAACTCGTGAATCAGGCATGTTGCGATACGGGGATCTCACGCCGGTTTGAGTCCATGCCTCGCACCAAAGAAATCGAACGGAGGTCTCATGATCGGCAATCATGGGTGTGTGGAGACTCGTTCAAGGGAATGACCGAGGGCCATCCGCCCGGCACTCGCCGTTCAGAAGGATTTTGACGGTCAACCGAAGGCCGTGATCGACGATCCGCATCTCAGTCAGACGTAATCGCCCTACTGAACCGGAGGTCCCTATGCCGACACACGCAGCCTCTCATGCTCAGCGGTCGATACATCGCCGACAGCGGGTGAGGCGCATTCGCATCCTACTGGTGGATGACCACATCCTCGTTCGGATGGGATTGCGCAAGGATCTCGAACGTTATGCCGACATTGAGCTGGTGGGTGAGGCGACGGATGGGGAAGAGGCGGTGAAGTTGACGGACCAGCTGAAGCCCGATGTCGTTGTCATGGACATCAACATGCCGAGAATGAACGGCATCGAAGCGACAGGTCGCCTCATGCGAGAACATCCGCATCTGATCATCATCGGCCTCTCGTTTGACGTGAGAAAGAGGAATCGGGAAGCCATGTCGGAGGCGGGCGCCCACATGTTGCTCGACAAGGGAGCGGCGCGTGGACAGCTGTATCGTGCGATTTATGAGGCTGTCGGAAAAAGCATGGATGCCCGCTCGCCCGACCACTATACTGTCGCATAGCTGGAACGGCTTTTGAGTTGAAGATTCACAAGTTGAGCAGTCACGCGGGTGACAGGGGAGAAAACTGCTCCGTCGCATAAGGCAACAGGTGAGGGGAATAGGTTTGTGAGGCCGAGAGAATTGGAGGAGAAGGCCGTGCTTGAACTTCCGGCCCCGTTTCGCTATGCAAAGGGGCGGTCAGCGGGCGATCGGGCCTCAATGGTTTTGCCGACAGCCTGATAAATCGCGTGAGGCAGGTGTTGATACGCCGTCCCCTTTTCGAGCAATTGACAGGCACCGGCATCCAAGAACGCTTCTCGATTCCCATTTCCGATGTAAAAGGAGAGGCCGATGACCGGCAGGTGCGGATGTTTTCGTATGATGGAGCCTGTCGCTTCGATGCCGTTCATTCTCGGCATGTTGATGTCCATGACAACGACATCGGGCTTCAGCTGGTCCGTCAACTTCACCGCCTCTTCCCCATCCGCCGCCTCACCCACCAATTCAATGTCGATATGATGGCTAAGATACTTACGTAACCCTTGCCGGACGAGAAAGTGGTCGTCCGCCAGTAAGACGCGAATACATTTGGCCTTCGACCGGTCGGCTATGGAACTCTGAGGATGGGAGACTGAACATGTCGACATCTGGCACCTCCGTTCGCTCATCAGCTGGTTTGCCGGTTAAAACCAGTTCGCATAATTAGGAATGCGTTGCAACAAGGTAGCATGGCGTCTACTTTCGAATGACTAGGGAGTACCCTAAATACCAATGGGATATCTGCAATAGATGCACCTGGGGCGCGCCATCGACTCTTCAGCTCGTTTATTGTGAGTTTTCACCTTTGTCTCGGCTTGGTTCTGATTGTTCTGGAAGAGCACTGTATCGGTGAAGATACAGTTGAATCTGAATCGATACGGCGATCGAAAAATTTCACTGCGGACCCTTTGCAAACACCCGCTTAACGACCTCGTAGTTGAATGAAGTCGTCGGCGTCAGTGGAATCGTTTCCACACAATAGGACAGCTAGGAATCCCGCTAGTAGCTTTAGCAGGCGCCCAAAACTAAAGAATATGGCCGACGATGATGCGAGAGCCGCGGTTTGGCGGCAGCAAGGGCCGCGTCTCTGTCAGCCGGATCGCAATCCGAGATTGGTCGGCTTTCACAAACTCTGTTGGAATTGGAGGTAAGTCCATGTGGAATGGAACAACTGTTGGAGCCGCAATGGTGTTCGGTCTCTTGCTGAGCGGTTCGCTTTACGCTGCGGATCAACCCGGTCAGGTAGGTCAAGTTCCTGCCGCAGGCGTAGCGGGAGGGAAGGGGCCGGATGGAGTGATCGGTGTTTCGCTCCGTATCGGAGCTGAGCGTGTCGGCGATCCGGCGTCTCTGTACATCGGGAGAGTCCATCGAGAAGGGCCGGCTTACAAGGCGGGGCTTCGGCACGGAGATGAGTTACTGAGCGTCGATGGCACGGCGGTGTCGGGAAAGAGCTACGAGCAACTGGTCAAGATGGTTCGTGGAGAAGCCGGGAGCACAGTGAAACTACAAATCAAGCGCGAGGGTGAGGGAAGTCCTCGAGAGATTTCCGTCATGAGAGTGGCCAGTGACAGCCTGGCAAGGAGACCGGCGGAGCATGGCCTCCACAAGGATAAGCCGTAAGTCCAGCCATAGGGCTCAATCGAGAGAGACCCAGTAGGTGTGCTTTACCAGTCCAAACAAAGGTCGCCGAGGAAGAGCTTTCCATCTGCTCATGTTGTAACGCCGGTGGCCGAAGACGTCGAAGTCCGTATGGTTAAGCGTTGAGGTCATCTGCAACTTGCGCAGACCTGTAGCGGTCTCGAATCATCAACCTAAAAGCCTTTCGCCGATTGCTTAAGCTTCTTTATGCTTAGGCTACGTTATGCTATGTTCTCGTCCAGGAAGGCTGCGTTTCCGAGGGGGGCCGATGCTCTGCAGGGAGAGCGAGACCCACTGCCGGAGGCAGTCACAATTGGGAGGGAGTCTTTATGAGGCAGTCCCTTGGGATACTGGGTTTTGTCATCTGTTTGAGGCTGACCGCTGCTTCCATGACGGTGTCGGCAGCCGAGACCGGCGAGCAAGACTTTGCCAAAGGGGAGGCTCTACTGAAGAAGCAGCAGTATGCGGAAGCGCGCACGATGTTGGAAGCCGGCATCATGAAGAACTCCTCGAATGTGCAGGCTCATTTCAACCTGGCGGAGGCCTGTCGAGGCCTAGCAGCCTGGGCCTGCGCGGAAGAACATTACGAGACCGCGTTGCATCTGGATGCGAAATCCAGGACCACCGGGATGAGAGATCTTCGGTTACGCAGGTTGGAGGTGTGGCGCTCGCTGGAGGAAGTGACGGCATGGCGGTTGCTGGAGGAAGCGAAAGAGTTGATTGCCGGTGGGCATACTGAACCGGACCAGATGAAGAAGGCGGAGGAGGCCTTGGACGGCGCCAATGAGTTAGGGCTCAACCAAGAGCAACAGACTGTCTATCAGCAGTTACAAGCGAAACTCCCTGGGCGGCCTTCGACTACCGTACTAGATAGCCTGAAACCAAGTGAGACGCCGATGGCCCTGGTGCCGGCAGGAGAGTTCACGATGGGAAGCACCATGGCAGACGATGAAAAGCCGGTGCATCGCGTCTATCTCGACGCCTTCTCTATGGACAAGTATCACGTGACGGTGGGGCAGTATGCCAAGTATCTGGAGGCGACGGACAAGGAGGCGCCGCCGGAGTGGGATATCATGAACCAACCTCGGCATCAGAAACGCCCGGTCGTCAATATCAGCTGGTCGGAGGCCGCTTTGTATTGCAAATGGGCCGGCAAGCGTCTGCCGACCGAGGCGGAGTGGGAAAAGGCGGCGCGAGGGACGGATGGCCGCCTCTATCCCTGGGGCAACGAGAGGCCCACCAGGCTCCATGCGAATTTCGGCAAGAAGGAATGGGCGAACCATATGGCGTTGGTTCCGGTAGGAATGTTCGAAATGGGCAAGAGTCCCTACGGCATTTACGACATGGCCGGCAATGCCTGGGAATGGGTCAACGACTGGTATGACCATGACTACTACAAGAAGAGCCCGGCCAAGAATCCACAGGGGCCGACGAAGGGTAAGTCTAAAGTCGTGCGAGGCGGTAATTGGCTTTATCTTCAGGAATTTCTGCGTTCGTCCTTCCGGTTCAATGCCGAACCATCGAGTCGGCAGTTCGGTTACGGGTTCCGTTGCGCGAAGACCCCATAGCTATTGACCGTTGACGGAATCAGGGTTTTACGCCGACAATTCACCCTACCGGGGTTCCTTTTCTACTGTTTGTGCCGGACAGCGGCGCCTTCCTGGTCCGCGGCAAATCGGTACATGTCATGACAAGCCGTGCAGCGAGCCGTCATGCTCGATAACCGTTGTAAGATTTGCTGAGGCGTCTCGTGCCGCGCGATCGCATCCGCCAGCGCATCCATGTCTTTGTGGATCGACATGCCCATCTGCTTGAACGGCAGCGGCAACTTGGCCATGATCGTCGGCTCCACGTCCGCCGCCATGTTCATTCCAACCGCCCTCGCTGTTGCCTCCATCTGCGTCGGATCAGGATTCGGCTCTCCCAGTCCTCTGATAATCCCGTCCACCGCTTTCAAAAGCAGGCGCATTTCCGCGAGGATTTGATCGCGTTCTACCGCTGCCAGCAGTATTTCCACCCGGCCGTCACTTCCCGTTTCCGTCACACCCTTGATAAAGAACCATCCGCCCATGCTCAGTGTGACAACCCACAAGGTGATAGCGACTATGCAAAAATTTCGCTTCATCTCATTCCTTTCAAGAGTCGATCTGCTAAACCATTGCAAGGAGAGAACCGACTTGCCCGAACGTATTGTACGGTTTCACGAAGGGTATTCAGGCGCTTAGCTGAGTCTCAGCAGTAAGGCGGTGGCTCTTTGCGACAGGGAGCAAGAAGCCTCTGTTACAGAAGGCGACAAACATAAGAATTCACGCACCACAAAGCCGACCGACGACTGATCTTCGAACTGCAGCGGCCGGAAACGTCAGCCCCAAAGCGACGAGTTCGATCCGATAGGACGGAAGCAGTACGATATCGGCAGCGTTAAACTGCCCTGGCCCTTCAAACTTCGCACGGCATTCGCCATGCGTCCTGCCCACTGTCCATTGCCTCCACCCCCTCGCCGCAGCCTCGCTTCCTGACCGCCTCCACAATCACATCGTAGAGTTGTTCGACCGCCGATTCTTTCGTCATGAGCCCGACGGCCCCGGCCCGCTTCATCGCCTCTTCATTCGCCTTGGCGGCGTTCACCGAGAGTCCCACGACGATCGTCTCCGGATAGCGGCGTTTGATCAGCCTCGTCACTTCAATCCCGTTCATCTTCGGCATGTTAATGTCCATCACCACCACCGTGGGGCGCCGTCGGTCCACCAGCTGGAGGGCTTCTTCGCCATTGGCCGCCTCGCCTACCAATTCGATGGTCGCATACGCGTCCAGAATCGCTTGCAAACCCTGACGGACCATGACGTGGTCGTCCACCAACAGGACACGGATTCGGGAAGCAGAGGGTTGCAAGGTTGAGGCAGGAGTTTTCGTCGGACCCGCAACCTTACCCTTGCCGTTCATCTCGCCGTTCCCGACCAATGGCAAGACCAGCGTCGCCGTGGTGCCTTGTCCCGACAAGGACTGCAGGTCGAACGACCCGCCCAACGCCCGCATGCGCTCGTGAATACTGAAGAGCCCGAATTTTGACGAAATGCCTCCATGAGGTGTTCCATCGGTGGCAAGAGCAAGATCGAACCCTTTTCCTTCATCTTGCACGGTAATACAGAGATTCCCTTCTCGCTGCTCCATCGTGAGACTGGCCTCTGCCGTCCCGGCATGTTTCGCCGAGTTGATCAGGAGCTCCCGTACGGATTGGAAGAGCACCACCACTTGGTCTTCCGGAAGCGTGAGTTCCCAATTCTCCGGCACAGTAACGGTGACGGTCTGCTCATATCTCTGCATGTTCGTGCCGAGCCACTGAAGCGCCGCCGCCAAGCCATGATCTCGCAGAACGGTGGGGCTTAAGTCCGAGACCAGCGTGCGGGTATACTGGAGGGCCTCGGCTAACACGTCGTCCGTCTCCTTCATTAGTTTGGCCGCCGCGGGCGCCATCTCGGCCAGTAGCCGTTTGCCTTGGCCGAGCTTGATCTTCCCGAGGACCAGTATTTGCTGCAAATGGTCGTGCAGTTCGATCGCCAGACGCTTGCGCTCCCGCTGCTCGGCCAGATTCAGCTCGCTCGCCAAGGCTCGCAAGCGGTCCTGCGACTGCACAAGATCCCGCGTGCGGTCCTCGACTTGCGCTTCGAGCTCCACAGCAAATGACCGCAGCCGTTCTTGGAGCGCGTTACGTTCGGTGATGTCCCGCATTTCGATGATCGTGCCGGTGGGTTGCCCATCCGACCCAGGGATCGGACTGGCGGTAAAGGCGACAGCGTAGAAACGACCATCCGGATGGATGAATATTTCTTCACCCTGCATCCGATTGTCATTGAGGAAGGCTCGTTCGATCGGACACTCTTCCAGCGGATAAGGACGTCCATCCGGGCGAGTGTGGTGAATGAATTTGTGAAGATGTCGTCCGCGGACTTGGTTCATCGTAAATCCGGTGAGGGTTTCAGCGGCGGGATTCATGAACACACAATGCTGGCGTTCATCGATGATCAAAAGGGCGACACTTGCGTTGTCGGTGACTGATTTGAGCAGACGCTGCTGCTCGGCGAGTGATTGCTCCGCTTCTTTGCGCTCAGTGATGTCCGTGACGGCGGCGACAACGCCCAAGACCCGGCCAAGGCTGTCGCGCACAGAGGCCACGTCGTTATACACCCACACGATCGAGCCGTCCTGACGGAGATAGCGCTTCTCGACAACGAAGTTCGGCCCGCCCTGAACCAGTGCGCGGAATTGTTCCGCGTTGGCGGACAGATCCTCGGGGTGCGTAATGTCGTACATCCGCAGGTTCAAGAGTTCTTCGCGCGAGCGACCGACGATATCGCAATACCGGTCGTTGACGAGGGTGAAGCGGCCGGTCAAGTCCGTCTGCGCGATGCCGCCGGTGGTCTGATTGAATACCGCTCGGAACTGTTCCTCGCTCCGGCGCAAGATCGCTTCTTCGCAGCGTTTGCGCTCGGTGATGTCGAGCACCGAACCGATATAGCCGAGAAACTCGCCCTTCGACCCGAACCGAAGGTGTCCCGCATCGATCGCCCAACGGTATTCGCCGTCGTGCCGGCGCAGGCGATAGTCGAAAGTAAACGGCAGGCGCTTCTCATTTGCATCCGAAAACATTCGCGTCGTTCGCTCGCGATCCTCGGGATGAACCGCGTCGAGCCAGCCGAAGCCGTCCTGACCGAGCCCCTCCTGTTCACTCTGGCCGGTAAACTGATACCACCCTCGCGAGAGAAACGAGCAGGAGCCGTCCGGTTCGGTGACCCACAGCATGACCGGGGCGGTATCGGCCAAATTGCGAAAGCGAGCTTCGCGCTCGCGCCGTTCTTCAGTGACTCGATCTTGCGGAGCGCCTTCTTCGCTGTCACCCGACTCGCGTGAGAGGTGTTTTCTATCGGAGTCTTCTGTTTTCATTTCGTTACTATCCATGCTGCGCTACAGGTTTCATCGCTTCCCGATCGCGATCATTGCGCGGATCCACCAGATTGTTTGCGCTTTCTGCACCGCTGTTTGAATCGGACCATGCACATGCCGAGATCATCTCAGGTGAAAGAGGCTGCCTCAATATGCGGTAGGAGACCGAGTAAAGAACGAATCCGCAGCCTATGGACGGTAGTATAGGTGAACGCCCCAATATAAAAACTAGTGCAATTCCTAGCCCACATTATTCATGACGGTTCGCGGCGATATCTCGAAGGTTGCAGCAGAAGCGTCCATGATTAATGTGGGTTAGGACCGAGCCATCACTGTCGCCGCCACCAATACACCCAGGGCGATCAACAGTGACAATCGAGGCAGCCAGCGGGCGGTTTTGAAGACGACCTGATCACTGGGAGTTCGCTGGGAATCCGGTAGGGCACTGACTCGACCGACCTGAGGACCGAAGACAAGATCATGGAGGAGAGTCAAGAGCAACAACAGGGCAACCAACATCAACTTCACGGTCACAATCCCCGGCCACGAGGCCGGGCTCGTCACATGGACACCCCGCAGGGACAGTAGCATCGGGCCGGTGACGAGTAATATCCCGATGGCAACCCACACAATAGGGCGAAACCGCAGCGCCGCAGACCGAAACAGCGCCATGAATTCCGGCGCCGCCTTCCGGCCTCTGACTAACGGCGCCAAGACCAACGAGAGAAAAATCATCCCGCCGATCCAGGTGACGGCGGCAAGGATGTGTAGGACAACCAGAGTGGAATACATGCGGCCTCAGTCGTTGAAGAGAGCTATCGTTGTAACATGGGACGATAGACAATGAGCGAAAATGATTTGCTCTATCCAGGTGTTGTGATTCTCAGCTGTGACCTGGCGCGGCGCAGGCGAGGCCGGTATTCTGTCCAGCCTGCTCGAAGGAATCCGCCAGATTGCCGGTTAAGGGAACCTGTCGTTCATAGACTGTAAAGTTGTAAGGGTCCTTTGCGGTGAGGCCGTACTTGTCGATGAGCATCTGATGTTGCCGTTCCGTCTGGATGTGGTAGCGCACCTTCGTGATTAATTTGAGTCCGGCACTGTCCTTTGGTAATTGATACTCGAACGTATAATCCCGGCCGGCCAACGGCACGAGGCGATTGTCATGCAGCTCGATGATCACCGGCTGCCACATGATCCATCGACCCATCGTATCCGACTGCTGTTCCAACACCTTTCCGTTTTGATCCTCGACGGCAAATTCGACCGTGAAGTGGCGATCAGGGTCCCCCGTCGGGAGTTTGTGTCCTGCGCCCGCATTGATCAATGTCAGCGTGAGTCGGACCTTATCGCCTGGTTTGGGTTCGGCCGGATCGGCAACCACCTTCACATCGATCGCCCGCTTGACCATCGAGAGGTCGTGTCCGCCACGCCAGAGGTGTTGGCGGCCCTGGCGGACGGGTCCGCCTATAGCAACCGCCCGTTCGATCTCCGGCATATGACAGTTTTGACAAATGAACCCTCGTTCCTTACTCCAGTAGCCGTCCTCAAATTCAGGATAGGTGCCGCAAGGCCCGCCATTGTAAAACTGGGCCGGTCCCCCCACGACGCTGTGGCAGCGATAACACATCTGCGTGGTGCGAAACATCGGATCGTACTTCGTCGGATGGGGGGCTTTGGCATCCTCGAACGGTCCCAGGATCACTCCGTCTCGGACATGGCAAGCCGCACAGGTCACGCCTTCCCGCTGATAGTCCGCATCGTAGTGAGGATTGGGCTCCTGCACGGCGCGTTCGACTCGGTCTCGCGGGATCTCCTTAATCAACGTCGGTTGCTGATTTTCCAGCGGCGTATGACAGTTAAGACAGACCCACGTGTGTTTATCTTTCGTCCAATAGGCCTGGAAGAATGGATCGTCATAGGCCTGTGCGTGAATAGTGGTCTTCCACTCCTTGTAGATGTCGGTATGGCAGGTTCCGCAGGATTCGGCCTTGAGACTTGTCAAACCTTCCGGAATCTTTTGATGGGGAATGGCATTGGCATAGTCCGACCGCAGTCCAAAAATGACAGTCGGTTTGACCTCTGTGTAATACAGGTATGTGAGCCCGCTCAGGACGACGAGTCCGATCAGAATTTTCTTGAACCACCGCATCGATCTCTCCGTTTCCCTGCCCCACGATCGATATCACAGGGTATGGGCCTCTCTGTTATCGCTTGGATTGTGAAGGGCGAATGAACTTACGATACACCACGGGCATGAGAAATAGCAGGCCCAGCAGCGTGAACGCGAGGAGGAGCCGAGGAGAAGCCAATTCGGCGAGCGAATTGATCGTACCCAATTGACGGCCGGCGAAGGTGTAGGCGAGACTGCCGGGGATAATGCCGAGGGCCGTCGCGGCGACGTACGTCCCTACGGACACTCTCGTCAATCCGGAGAGCAGATTCACGAGGAAAAAGGGGAACAGCGGAATGAGCCGCAACATGAGAAGATAGTTGAAGGCGTTTTGGGTAAAACCCTCCTGAAACGCCGAGAGCCGGTCGCCGAACCGTCGTTCCACCCAACCACGAAACAGGTACCGGGCGGCCAGAAACGCGAGTGTGGCTCCGGTCGTGGCTCCGATATTCACATAGAGCGCGGCCCACACACTCCCGAAGAGGAACCCTCCGGCAAGCGTCATCAGGGTCGCTCCCGGCAACGAGAAGGCTGTCTGGGTGACATAGGTCAGGATGAACAATGCCACGGCTGATACGTAATGCTCCTCGGTAAAGGCGAGGAGCTTGTCCCGGTTGGCTTTCAGCACGTCGAGCGAGACATAGGCCATGAGGTCGAAAAAATAAAAGGCGCCGATCACGGCCAGAAAGACGACTGCGACGATGGCCTTCCCTTTGGTCGAGGCCCGGCTCCGCACATCGGGTGTCAGGATCTGTTCCTCGGATGACATTGCAACCCTCTGTCTGACTCCGTACAGGAATTCGCCACGATGTTGGGAAACTCACAGATCGTGAACCGTGTCCTGCTGGTATTGGTAAGTCTCGCCCTGACCTATCTTCTTGCGTCTGTCACGCTGATGATCCGCTGGATGAATTTTTGGATCCGCGGGTCCTACTTTGTTTCCTATCAAGTTATTTTCTTGATCACGCTGACGATCTTTCTGCTCTGGTGGTTGCATCGGCATCATACTGGACCGCTTCCCGTTTCCTCAACCATCCTGTACTCGACCGCCGCCGGATATGTATCAGGGCTGATTGCGATGGCGCTGTATCCCATCTCTCAACCGGATGGGCTTCAGCAAGTGGCCATGGGCCTCCGGTTTCCTACGCCTGAAGCCGTCGCAGCTTTCTTGTGGTTCCCCGTTCGCATGCTGGCCTGGCTGTTCGGCGGCATCGCCGGCTTGGTGATCCTCGCGATGAGTCGACGATTCAAGCCGCTATTGCTTGAATGAATACCGGAATAATCAGCAGTCCGCATACTACAGCCAACAACTCTGGCTCGATTTCTGGGATCGGGACTGTGCCGCTTCTCTCTCCGACCATTGACTCCCAGAGGATGTTCTCGGTACAGAAAACCATGGGGCATGATCCGATTGCTTTCAGATTTCCCGTCCTTGTGGCACTCACGGCATTCCTGTTGAACCCCATGAGTGCAAGAGCGCAGGAGAACTCATCCTATGAGCGCATCGCCATGCTCGCTCACGAGTCTCCCATGATCACCGTCGGCGAAGGCCTTTTTGTCATGGGGACTGCCAGGACCGGCCATGACCCATACAGTCTCGATCTTCCTTACGATGACACCGAACAGCCGCAGCGCCGCGTATGGCTGGATCAGTTTGAGATCGATCGAGACGAGGTCAACCTTGGAGAATTTCTCCTGTGGCTGAACCGGCAACAACGTCCCATTCCAGCAGAGATACGCAAACTGATCGACCACATGATGACCGTCCATGCGGCCTCGCCGGACACCCTCGCCCGTTGGCCGGCACTCTACATCACCTGGACCGAGGCCTCGGATTTTTGCCGCGCGCAGGGCAAACGCCTCCCGACCGAAGCCGAGTGGGAAAAGGCCGCCAGAGGAGAGAAGGGTAATCTCTTTCCCTGGGGTCACAAACCTCCGGCAATTGGATTGGCTATGTTCGGACAATATCATGTTCACGAAATACCCATCGTGGCTTCTGTTGAACGCGGCGAGGAGGGTCGGAGTCCCTACGGCCTCCATCACATGGCGGGGAATGCCGCCGAATGGGTCGAAGATTGGTTCGGGATCGACTACTATGCGACCATGCCCGACCGTAACCCGCGTGGAGCAGGGCAAAGTCGCTATAAGGTGGTGCGGGGTGGGTCGTGGAAGAGCGCCCCGCCGTTGCTGCGAACGGCGACGCGGAACGGCGCCTCGCCAGATCAGCGGGTGTCAACGATCGGGTTTCGCTGTGCCAAGTCGATCCGGTAATGGAGGATAAATCTGTCTTATGAAGCTGCTGATGATTCGGAGATATCTTGTGTGTGCCCTCGCCATGATGAGTCTCGCCCTACATGCCACGCCCTCTCTGGGCGCAGTGGCCGAAACGAACGAGGGGACCGGTTGGAACCTTTATACGAACGCCCGATTCGGTTTTTCTATCCGTTATCCGGGCGACTGGCGCCTTGGCAACCCGCTGCCGGACGGAATCGGGGTGACACTGTACCCTCCGATCGAGCACAGCCTGGTCGCATTATCCGGCCACATGAATGTGGTCAGCGGCCGCAGCCGGGATGGACGGCAGACGCTCAAAGAATTTGCCGATGCCCATCGACGCATCATCACGGACCTGTACGACAAGAAGCAGGTTCAACTCACCTGGCAGAAGGATCAGGAAGCGACCCTGGCGGGATCCCCCGCGAAGCGCCTGGCCTTCACCTATCAAGACGACAAGCGCAACGCGATGCTGGAAGTCCACATTTTGTCCTTGGGGCGCAACGAAGGGCGCGGCGTGCGGATCAAGTTGCCGGCCGATCAGACAACCACCCTGATGCCGACGATCACACGGATGCTGAAATCCTATGAGGCGGGCAGAGATCAGAACGCCGTGAGCCCGATCGTGCCGAAAGAGAAGGGTTGAAACCAATGTACGAAATCTTCACTGATCGCCTTCTTTCAGGAACAGAAAGGAGCTGATTTTGCCACGCTGCTCGTCGACGACTATGCCGCCAAGCCAGGACCCGTCGCACTCAGCGACCGAGCATGGTCGATGTGGGTAAGCTTCTCGACGGCTTGCTCCTGAGCCGAAGGCGGCAGATCGGGATTCAGCCGGGCGACGGCCGCCCGGAGGTCGCGCACCAACACCACATCCCGCTCCGAGAGACGCCCGAGCGTACCCTGCGGACCGAACCTTTCCTCGTTATAGGCATAGACGCTCTCCCACCCAAGCCGGGCGCGCAGAAACTCGGCGAAGGTCTGTTGGACCAACCGATCTTCGCTATGGATGTCGGTAATCATGCTTAGACCGCCTTAATCGCAACGGCTACATTTGCCACAATATCAAATGCTCGTTCTAACTCGAATGCTTCAAACTCCGCCGCTCGGAGGACAGGCTTCAGAGAACGTCCCACCTGATCCCGTAAGAGTCGCAATCGCTCTTGCGATACATCAACAGGTTCGTTTTCCGGCACAGCCAGCTTGGCCTTGAGCATCTCAAGCCACGAACGCTCAGCGAGATTGACATGACCCTGCCGCACCGCGTAGTCGATATCGAAATAATCCCGAATGGCCGCCTCTCGCCTGGTCAATGCCGCACGAAACTTCTCCGCGAACGCTTCTCGTTTCGCAATGCAAGAGAGCTGAACCGACGGCACCAGCGGCTGCCCTGAAAAGGGATTGAGGAGAGCGGTAGCAGCTTCTTGTCGCCCCGGCGCTTCGGCCAGTGGCTCTCTCAAGCTGACTTCGATTTTGATTGTCTCACGACGGTGGTGAATCAGTGATTCGTAGCTCAGACTGCCGACATACTGCCTCGAACTATTTGCTCCTCTCAGCGGCTCTTCTTCCTGGAATTCCAGCATGGCGTCGTACAATGCGCGCAGCGCCTGTTTCATCGGCTCGATCTTACGGCTGCGTTCCGCTCGTGGAGCATCGACGGCCATCGGAACGGCAAAATCGAGATCCTCGCTTAGGCGGTAGAAGCCGGTATGCACTTTCGTCAGGCAGGTGCCGCCTTTGAACACCAGGCCTGTATCTGACGAGGCAGACAGAAACGCGAGGACCAGGCTGCAGAAATAATCCTTCTCAATCAACGCCGACACGAATCCCTGTTGTGCCGAGGTGAAAGCCAGCGCCTCGGCGAAGAGACCCGCGTCATGGTGATGTCGAGGATATAGCGTCTCAGATTCGGACATTGTCTACGATTCCCCATCGACGATTGGTGGTGCCGCGCTTGGGCTTGGTGGGAATCCACGGAATGAAACTGCGCGTGGGCCTCAACGCTCGCTCCAATTTTCGAAGAAGCGATGGTTCGGCCCCTTCGAGATCCAATAGATACCCGATACGCCGAATTGATCCGACATCGCCGTATCGTAAGGTCACTTGCACGAGATCTCGCGCCGTCACCCGTCGCTTCTTCAAATCGGCGCGAATCCACTCATAGGCCCGTGGAAGCGAGCCGAATCGCGCCCAATCGTACACGGCATCCAGCAACGTCCGCACTCTGGATGAATACACTCCCTTCTCGCCGTCCGCCGTCGTAGTTTCCTCGGTCGCCCCCAAACGACTGTCCGCGACCTTGATGAAGGTCAGCTGCACCGGACCTATGACCCGATCACCATAGATCCTGTTGTTATACGCATAAATCCGATTCGGCACCTGTTCGTCGTAGCCGTACCGGTTGAACGTATTCGGCCCACAGATTTGGTACCGACCCTTTGAGTCACTGATCAACGTGTTGAGCGCGAGAATTTCGGAAGGCGCCCAACTTCCTCCCAAGGGCAATCGCGGCGGAATGAGGTAGAGGCCTCGGCGCACCTGGGCGATCATGCGGGCCTTGGAAAGCCGCGTGAAGAGTTTCTTTTCCTGGTCCCGCGAGAGGCTGAGCGCGTTGGTCAGGTCACCCGTTTTCAGGGTTCTCAAGCCGCGCATCTGCGTGTAGGCGAACAGCTGGCGTTCGAGATTGCCGAGCGTCTGTTTCATAATTGCACACTATTACATTCAAATGCCCTGACAGGGAACTTGGACATAATAGTGTGCAACACGGGTTATTGCAACTAAACAGCCATCTCTCCGCTCATCAGGCGGGGAAGCAGGGTGGAAGCTCTCCGAGTTCTAGATACCAGCGTTCTCCCATCCGATCCCCCATTCCCGACACACGACAAGGGTCTGCAGCGCGAGCCGGTCTTCGCGGCGGATGTTAGAAATCATGCAGAGTTCTTCTTGACACTTTCACCGACACCCTGGGCGAACGTGCTGCCTTGGACCACGCCGTGAAAAAACTCCAAGAACGCCACCGCTCTGCGCAAAATCCCCTGAAACACGGTTCGTAATGTGTAACTTTCGACGCCGAATTCCCTGGCAATCTTCTGATAATTGTCGCCCTTGCGGTGTGCCACACCACTTGACCGAAGATTCTGTAGTTTGCGAAGGAACTCCACATGCTCTTCACACCCTTGTACGCCATGAATCATACAAGCCTTCTCCAGGCGCGCAATGCTTCCTTTGATAGCCACATGCTCTGAAGCCGGAATCAATTTGTTCAGCTCTTTCTCGTTGAGTGAATCCACGAGGATTTTTGCAAGCGACCCCACCAGATCATCAAAGTCTTTTTGCTCATCAGTCGCGGGCACACGAATAGCACTGAAGTAATGTGCATCCTCCGGAGAAAGAGGTAGGAGTAGTTTCCAACCCAACTTTCGGTCACAAGCATTATCTAGTTGCTGATAGCGTGACTTGAAGCCGTGTTCCGGCCAAGCGGAATCAGTAGCATGGGCGAGCAATTGCCGTTGGAAGAAGGCATTGCTGATACGTCCCGCCGGCGGGATGTTATGGCTTCTCCAGTGTAACTGTTCCTCATAGGGAAGGTCACGGCCAAGATCACCCAGCCACGCCACCACACGATCGTCATGGTGGTTGTCCATGGTCATGCCCCACAAGCCACTGCATCGCAGGTAGCCATCTTCCACGGAGTATTTGCTCGGCTGTTGATAGTATTTATCGAGCACCTGTTTGCGAAAGTGTACCGGAGTGAGATAGTTCGGCTGACCAGGACTGGCGCCAGAGAAATTAGCTAAGCGATCATGGTCAGAAGTATTTACGACCTCGGTCCCGTCATCTTTCTGACCTATGATGAACTCGATACATTTCTTCGGATCTTTCTGAGCAAAGCCCCAAAGCCCGCTCTTCTCCTTCGGTAGTGGCGGGAACAATCGCTTCCCCAACAACCGGCTGAAGGCACGATGTTCGGTTAAACTGCTTAAACTGCCGAAGTCTCCATAACCGATGGTGTAGGAAAGAAGCTGGCCTCTATGATCGGTGACGCCCTTCTCAAGCCCGAGATTGCCAAGCGATGCTCTCGAACGCTGTCCACAATCAAACATGACGGCTAGGTGGGCATCCTTAATTGCCAGGAACTGTCGGATCTCCTGCAGCCGAATTTGGACCAGGTTGGGTTCGACGACAGCAATCAGATGCTCGTTTCCTGAGTCATCAATCTTTATGTACCGATCCTGCTTGCGGTCGTGGTATAGGCGATGGAAGAAACGGAACTCCTCGCTGACCTCTCGATAGTCTTCTCGCATGTCGTAGAATTCTCGATAGACCACAAGGGGTTCGATGCCATCGTCATCACCAAAGCGTAGATATTTTACCTGCGTTTCTCCCTCGCAGTGATACCTGACAGATCCAGGAAGTCCATCACCGAGGTTCAGATCCCATGATGGATCGTTCAAGCTACGCTCCAACTGATCGCTTGGGATCAAAGCACAATAGATGCTGATGTTGTGGTCATCAGCCTTGTCGTCCAGATAGACCGTCATCATCTCCGCGGGACTGATCGGGCGGGTGACCCATTTCAGGAACTCGCCCTGTGCCAGGCGTTGCTTCTCTTTCTCGATATCGAAGCTCATACAGCAATCTCTCCGCTCATCAGGCGAGGGAGCAGCAGGTCACGGACGGCAAGGAAATATTCGTAGATGCGGCCGAACACGTCCCCGGAGGCTTGCCGGATCTGCTCGCTGTTGAACAGACGCATCAGGTCTTCGAGGACCTTCGGCTCGAAGATGCCGTAGTCCTTCGGCAACACACCCTTGAGCGGCACAAACTGGTCCTCAATGGCTGTCATGGCCTTGGTCATCAGAGCGGGAAGGCCTGATGGGTCAACCGTGGCCTTGTCCATGAGCCAGTCGTATCGGGCTTCTGCTGGAAGCCAAAGCGCCCGGCGAGCAATGTAGTCCGCTGGTAGGAGTCGGCGCCGCGGCATTTTTCCGCCGGCCTGATCGGCTTCACTCTTCTGCTGAGCAGCCTCGAAGCGATTGGCCGCATGGCGCAGAAAGATTACGCCCAGGACGGGCATGAAGTAGTCGCTTGATGTGAGCTTGGAATTGGCCCGGAGATTATCAGCGGCGTTCCAGAGGTCGGATTCGAGCTTCTCGATGTCTTTGAAGCTGCCGTCCGTCATCTGCGTTCGCTGACCATTTCGTCCATATGTCCCACTCGAATTCGACGCAGTGTACCCGGTTCGTCCCAAGAAATCAGCCTATTGAGAGGCTACTCCAAGGGTTCGTGTCGAGTGGAAAAGGTTGAGGTTCGAGGCTGAGGGATGACGGGAAAGATAGCGGTTCCCGGGCCTGCTACGCGCCGGAATCTTTCATGGCCGACAGATGCTTCATCGCTTCCTTTGCCGCCGCGCGCGCTTTCGTGGCGGGATTCAAGCTCGCGCCAGGATCGACCTTGTCGCCCATGTCCGCCACCCGTTTACAGTGGGTGATGGCCTCTTGGAGTAACGGCGCCGCCGCTTGTCCGTGTTCGTTTCCTTTGGGTAAGACACCGAGAATCGCCGTCGCATGTTTGGTCACTTCGGCGCAATGGTGGATGATCGCCCCGCCATCGCCCATGCCTCCGTGCATGACCATTTCCTCCGCGTCATGGAGCATCGCCTTGCCGTGCTCTCGAATCGCTTGCGTCGACCCTGCCAGGACCGACGCTACTCCGACGGCCACCGTCAATAGGACGACGGAGAGCATCTGCTTCATCATCAGAACACCCGACCTTTCTTCACCGGCGGTTGATCAGCCGACGTGAGCCGACGATACAGCGCGTGAAATTGCTCCGTTGTGAGCGCCGGATTTTCCAGCTCTCTGAGCTGCTCGGCGCTGGCTGGATATTCCACGCTATCATCGAAGCTGGATGATGCGATCGCCACATAATGATCCGGGAAGAGCCGCTCGGGCAACAGGATGGTGACCTCTCGATTGTACTTCTTGGCCATCCGGATGGCGGCGCGAGCCCGCTCGGCAGTGACCAACGGACCCAGGCCGATATTGGTCGGCGGTTTGCCCACCTTCATGAATTGAACATGAAGATTCGTGAGACCCACCTCGGCGAACTCCTTCTTGATCTCCTCCAGGTCCTTACGATGTTCGTTCGCCAGGACTATTTCAACCCGTCCTGACGATGCAACATTGTCCGGCTGTGCAGCAAGTATATCGATCGTCGGCATGCCGAGAACAATCGCGAGACACAGAGCGTGGAGACCCTTGATCATTCGATCACTCGTTTCGCGTCAAACAGCCAATCAAGCGAGACGGTCTCGTTCGGTTTCACGGTGATATCCCGCTCTTGAGTTCCCAAGATCGGGTGCCAGGCCTTGATATGGTACGTGCCGGCGGGAAGGTCGTCGATGGCAAACGATCCATTGAGGTCCGTGATTGCATAATATGGATTGTCGATCGCGTACCCCCAATTCTGCATGTAGGGATGCATGCCGCACTGCATGGTAAACACTTTTCGCCCTTTGACCAGTTTCACGATATCGGTGGTCCCGCTCTCATGCAGCGCAGGCCGATGGAGGACGATATCGACGCCTGCTTCATTGTACGCATACCCTTGAATATCGTGTAAAACCGGATCTCGATTGAACACCGTGACTCGACGCTTGTCGCTGACCACGGTGACGAAGGGCAGAAATTGACAAAGGCTTGCTTCCACTTCGGCATCGGTGAAGGTGAACGGCTTGCCTCTCTCGATACCTTCCACGACCACCACCACATCTTTGAGCCCGCCGTCCGGCCCGATAGTGATTTCCTTCAGGAGTCGATGCCCATTTCCATCCGACACAGCGCTGCAAAACTCTCGGTCCGGGGACCGACGCAGCTCGAACTCTTTCGGATCCAGCACGGTTCCGGTAAACACGACCTTGCCCCGCACGACCGCGCCATTCTCCACAGCCCCTGATTCATACGCCCCGACATCTGCCTGAAATCCCGACATCAAGATAGCCGACACAGAGCCGGCCAGCCACAGTCCTCTCAGAAATGGTTGTCTCATAGACCCCTCCGGTCGCGCGCTCAATGTTGCGTACCTGCCGATTGATCGGCCGGATCCAATCGCTGCGGGAGTTCGAATAACAAGGGAGACTGCTTGGTGAAGATCAGTCGGCGAAACTCTTCCGACCACTTCTCCTGCTTGCTCACGGTCTTGATTGGAAACCGTTGGGCCTTGGTTACCCATCGATAGTATTGGTGCGTGTGCCCGTTCCCTGCAACCGTGATTTCGAACAACTCCGTGGGATAGCCGTTCAGCGTTTCGTCCCCTACGAACTCCCGCAAGATTTCTCCTTCCATTTTCTCGCTCATTGTTAATCGATGATCGCTTGTCATCGGCTCCTCGACATATTGCCGCCGCCTCGAGAAGATCAGCCAGGCGGTCCCCAGATCCGCTCGCACGATGATCACGCTGGCGCTGCGCTGAGGTTGAGAAAACTCAAATCGCCAGCGATCGTCCTTGGCGTTGACATGGGCTGTGACAACCGACTCTCCGTTTCTTACGATTCGCTCGGCTGAAAAATCAAGTGCCGCCGCCGTCTGCGCCGTGCCGCTTGTAAGAATCGACGCTAAGCAGATCGCGCATACCCGTGCTGATGTGCGCCGTCGAAGCACGTCCACGTATCGTTGGTACAGCATGGATGAGATGGGATTCAAGGCATCGTTCGCAGTGGACAAGGAATGGGGGGATCCGGCCCTCACAACCGGATTCCCCCCTCGACCATTCGGTCTCCCCTGAGGCCTACTTGGCCTGTATGGACACCGGTATGGATTTCGCGGACGATCGCTCTTCAGCCTGCTGAGTGGCCGGGGCCTGACCGCTTAACGGCAGGATCGCACGGCTGTCGCGGTCCAAGACCTTCAGCATGCCCCACTGCCCGGCATCAAGATACCCAGGTCGCTGGTTGAGCCAGAGATAGTCGCCTGCCACACCGTTCGGCCCACCGGCTCCACCGTGCAACCAGGCATTGATGATTTCGGATCCGCCGAACTCCATGGTGCTGACGAGATCCGCTCCGGCCAAATAGGGCTCGTGCTTCCATTCATGGCCCGACACGCTGAACAACTGCACCTGCTCGCTGAAGGCGCCCAGGACGTGAATGACGACCGGATCGCCGACGTGCGCCGCGATAGTCGGCGTCACCGGCTGATCTCCCGTCTTCACGCAGGCGAACACTTCGCTGTAGGCGCAGCCTTTCTCGGTCCGGTAATCAGTCGGCTCCGACCGATAGTTGACCGCCGTCACACCGGCCACCTTCTGGATGTACGGCATGAAGCTCGTGCCGATGATGTTGTCTTCATCCTGGAAGAGCAACGCGAATGACCGGTAGTTCTGCCGGTTTTGATTCTCAGGCCTGGTCCGATCGACGATGACGTCCGCTCTCCAAGAACTCTTTTGGCTCAAGTCTTCGCCGCTGACCGGATCGCGGTACTGCGACCCCTTCGGTCCGATGATGACCGCGCCGAAGAGTCCGTTCCGCGGATTCTCGATCACGTTGCCCCAATCCTGGATCAACGCCGCGTTTTCCCCGAATTCCGGATGGGCGTAGAACGTGTAGATCCGGCCCTGACCCGGCGAGACCGTCTGATCGCCGGGGTTGTTACCGGCGTTGATGCCCATGGACTCTTTCGGATCGTATGCCAGATTGTCCACATGGAATCCGGCTCGGTCCTTGGCCATCTCGTTCTTGAGATTGACCTTGATGCAGTCGCCGACGTTCACGTGGAGCGTCAGCGGACTCGGCTCAAGACCGCCCGAAGCCACCTTCGTCTTTTCGCCTTCGAGCACATACATCTTTCCGCTCTCGTTGCCGAATACCATCTTCCGTTCAAGATCCACCTCTATCACGCCGGGCGTTCCTTTGTTGTAACGGATCGCCTTATCGATGGCGGCGACGTTGAAGCTCTTCACCGGAGCGTCGGCCGGACAGACCGACTTGGCCGACTGTGGAATCTCTTTCCGACCCGGCAAGGGTTGTAACGTACCGTCCGCCTTGTCCAAGATTCGGAAGAGTCCCCAACTGCCTTCCGCAAAATGCGACGCGCGACCGCTGTGGTACATATAGTCGCCCGCCATCTGTTGCGGCCCGCCTGCGGCCGGGATGGCCGCGTCATACCGTTCCCCGATCACCACGTGCAGCGTGCTCCGTGGGATGGAGTTCTTGCTGTAACGTTCCATCGGGAACCAGTGCCCGCTGATGTGCCAGGAATGGACTTCGTTCGCCGATGCTTCGAGGAGCCTGACCACCACCGGGTCGCCTAAATACGCTCTCAGCATCGGGGTCTCCGGATCTCCGTGAATCGCGCTGCTGAATAACTTCGATGGGTCCGGGTTGTTCGCCAACCGCACCGACAAGGGCTCTACCCGCATGTTGTAGCCGCCTCCGGTGGTCGCTTCGCCGCCGTTCAGGAACTTCATCGGCGACAGATTGAGTCTGGCCGGATAGACCGCCGAGGGCGTGCCGTCCACGGAGATCGCTCCGACTCTGACTTGTGGGTTGTCGGCTGTGATCAGTTCCGCCGCGCGAGGATTGGAATCCATGACGTGTGTCACGATTTCACGGAAGGAGCCACGGATATGCGCGGACACCGGTTCGGTCGTGTGGATATCGGCGACCGGCCCGCTGCGCAGTTCCTTGCCGGTTACCGGATCGTGATAGGTGGACCGTGGTGGTTCGGCGATGAAGGAGGCGTACTGGCCGTGACCCCACGAGTCGAGTCCATACACATGGTCGTGCCAGAACGTCGTGCCGAAGTCGGCGTCCACATACCAGCGCTCGCGAATCCATTCGACTGAGGCGATCTCGCCCTTCTTATGGTGATACTTCAACGGGCGCTCGAACGTGATGTGGTTGCCGTCGATCTTGCTGATCCGGGCCGATTCAAACCGGCCCACTTCGTCCATTCCCACACCGAGTTCGGTCTTCAGGTGAAAGCGCGATGCATTCTTGACCGTGATGGTCGTCGCCCCCTTCGCCGCATCGGCTTCGATCGTCGTATTCATCGGCACGGGCATCCCCTTGCCGGGATGCTCGTCCTTTAGAATCGTGAAGGGTCGCAGCGACATCTCGTAGGAGAAGCCGATGATCGGCCCGTCGGACGCCTGCGTGTCGAACTGGAACATGTGCGGGTGCAGGTTCGTCTTGCTGGAGAACCCTTGCCGCTGGTCGTCCTTCAACTCGCTCTTGTAGACCACGTCAATGCAATCCTGCACGTTCCCGCGGATCACCAACGGCATCTGCTTGGCAGGATTTTTCCGGACCTCCTGTTCCTCTTCATGCAACACATACAGCAAGCCGTCCGGATCGACGATCGCCGGTGTCTTGGCGGTCGCTCGCTTCAGCGTGATCGGCAACGTGATGGCGTGGATGTTGAAATACTTCAGCGGCGCCCCTTCAGGGCAGAGGCTCCAAGGTCCCTGCTCGCCCGGTTTCGCCGGCTCGGTCGAATTGCTGCCGTCATCCCTACGATGGATCGGCTCCAGCCACGGCGCGCCGCTGTGGCTCGGCGCGAACGGCACTCGACGGCCGAGGTGCGGACGGAGCCACGGCCAGGACAGTTTCCCGCTTCGCGAATCGAAGAGGATCTCTTGGCGCTTGCCCGGCGTGGACGATTTGTAGTTCGCCCACTCATACCCGGTCTCCGGCTCGGTGAGCGCCTTGGCGCCGTCCCAAGCCCAATCGTTCACCGTCGAATCGTAGGCCAGCGTCTGTTCCTTCTCGGTGTTCTTGTGCCCCGGCTTGCCCTGCGGCGGCACCTGCATTTCCACCCAATCCTTGATCGACACCTTGGCCGGATTGGCCTTCCAATCGGTCTTATCCTTGGTGATCTCGAACTTCTTGCCGCCGTACCAATCAACCGTCGTGCCGACCAGCTTGTCGCTCGTCGTGCCCGTCTTCATGCGGCCGGCCCTATCGGGTAGTTCCACCAACGGCTTCATCACGTCGGTCTGGAAACCCGGTGACTGTAGGGTGTTGTACACGCGCCAGAAGCCCCACATGCCCGTCACGTAATGCTGCGGGATGTGGCAATGGAATACGAACTCGCCGGCCAGCGCCTGCAATCCTCCTGAACCGCCCTCGATCACCTGATCGTACACCTCCGTTGGTCCGATGGATTGCACGTCCACCCGATCGGAGCTGTCGCTGATCAGCGGGAACTTCACCGGCCCATTGCTGGAAGCCGCGAAATCAAGGTTGCTGTTCCCCGGCTGGCGCGCCCAGCGGATGGACCCGCCGTGCAGATGGTGGGAGTGGACGATTTCCGAGCCGCCGGCCATGCGGAACTTGGCCGGATCACCGAGATAAGACCGGGGAATGGTCGTGGCCGGGTCGCCGAACGTGTAGGACCCGTATCCCATAGATTCATCGCCATAGAAGCCCATGTGGGCTTGGAGTTCGATCCGTACACCGTGCGGTTCACTGCGATAGTTCAGCAGCCGTGCGCCAGGTCGATAGGAATCGGTGTGCGGGTCGCGCTGCGGCAGCATTTCGCCCTTCTTGTTCAAGAGCCGGAAGGCTTCGTCCCCGGCCTCGTGGTAGAAGATTGCGAATTCGCGGAAATCCGCGCCGTTCGGATCTTCGATCATCGCTTCCCAGCCGCTCGCCATCGGCTTGCCGTCGAAGGGGCTCAAGTACCGGGAGCCGCGCGGCTCCACGACAAGCATGCCGATCAAGCCCTGATTGAACTGCTCGCGCGAGGCGTGGGAGCGGAAGAACCGCGCCCCTTCCTGCGTCTCAGGCTTGATGTACCACTCAAAGCTCTGCTCCTTCCCTGCCGCCACTGTCGTGTCCGGATTCGAGGGAGTCGCCGGTCTGCCTGTGGCGCTCACAACCATTGACGACCCGTTGATGACGAGATTCGTCGGCTCATCGTTGATCTGGTTGTGGAGCGTCATCTTGAGGCAGTCACCCTGATTGGCCCGGATGACGAGCGGTTGAATCACATCGCCCTGCAAACCGTTCGAGATCGCGCCGGGGTCATTCTCCTTTTCACGCGCCTCTCTATTGACTGTTTCCTCTCCTCGCACCTTCTCGACATTCTCCGTCAGCGCGTACATGTAACCGGGAAAGTAGTCGAGGAACCGGCTCAACGTGATTTCGACGTTGAGCGCCGAGACATGATACTCCTTGACCGGCACGTTCGCCGGGCAGCGCGTCCCGTCGGCGACGGCCACCTTGGACGGATCCTCCGCAACAAGAAGCACGCCCTGCTGGAGCATGTGACTGTTGGCGCCACTGGCGTACCCGCCCTTCTCTCGTATGAATTCCTGCTGCCGCTTGATCTCGTCCATCATGCGGTCGTGCAGGATCGACCCGCCTTCACGATAGATGACCTTTTGTGCCGACTTCTCTCCCGTATCTCCCTGATGGCCGTGTCGCTCTGCCGCGAATCCTATCGGCGCGAAGGCAAGGCTGCTCGCCAACGCCAGGCTCTGGAATCGCAGCATCGCGCCGGCTTTCCTCTGTCTCCGATTGTGTTCACACTGAGTGGACCTCATATCTCGGCCTCCTCTCCCTGGTGTACTCGCCTCATCCGGCGGTTTGTTGATATCTGTTCATTGACGATCATTTCCCTCATCCTCTCTTCATCATTGCCGTTGGGTGGAACCCGGCCTCCGAACAACTTCCGACCTCGATTCTCAGGAGGGTTAAGAGCTGGTGAAGGGTTCCTTCTTGCGAAGGAATGGGTCATTCGGAGGCCGGTCCAAAATCACCCAAAACCCTCACCAGCACTTCTTTCGGAGGGCAATCGTCGTGCCTTCCCACAGCAACATGCCGATCCGCACTGATTCTTTCGTTGTGACGCGAAGTTGCAAAATGATCGGCTGTGAAGAAGGAATCATTTCGATTTGAGGAATTCTTCTACGAAATGAGACACCAACGGAGATCTCGATGTGTGTATGAAAGGAAATCAAAGCGTTGCGCTGTCTAAGACCTTAGACAGCGTCTATCATGAAACTGAGGCATGACGGGGCAATGCGAAGCGTCAAGTGGGAGTAGCTTCCGCCTTGGGCTTTTCATAGATGGACTATCTGTTCGGCTGAGAGAGGAGACGAGCTGTCGGATAGAATTCGTTAGTTTGCAGCTCTTATGGCGGGCATCGACGCATGAGTGCCACCATATGATGAGGGCGGCCAATAGAAACGACGATCACCGCCCTTCAGCATGTGGAAGACAACCTATCTGTTCCTGATGCCGTCTTGTGATTCCAGTGTCTCTAGAAACCGATAGCCCCATAGACGCCGGCGGTCCAGAAATTGTTCACCGTGTTGGTTTGATTGGAAGCCAGATGAAATCGGCTGTCGAGACCCAGCCACAACTCTTTCCACACGCGAAACTCAGCGCCCCCGCCGAACTGAACTCCGATGTCCAAGTAGTTGATCTGACTGGACGTCGGGCTGATGACGTGGAAATCCAACCCGGCCGGAATGACCCAGGGTTGGAAATCAGTCCCCTGTCGGAACTTCACCTTGGGCGAGACGCTCACGGTCAGCATGGTCAGTTGCACCTTGCTCAGACCGCCATTACTCACCCCCGTCACACCGGTGGTATCCCCATTCGCGACGTTGTTGGACGCCCACCTTTTGAATTCCAATCCGATCTCGCCCACAACCGCGATACCCTTAGCCATGCCCCACAGATCTCTGGTGACCATGAGATCCGTTCCACCGCCGATGTAATAGCCGAACGACCCATCGTTCTTACCGACAGCGCCATGGCCATCGGTGATCAACTCACCTCCCCGATCGCTTGTGAGCCCGGCAGCACCACCGCGAAAGAACACGCGGTTGCCTGTCGACGTTGTCTCTGCCGTTTCCTCGGCTGAAGCAGGCCATCCACCGCCTACAGCGAACGCTGCGGCGAGTAAAACCGCGACGAACCTCGCTCCGATCCTGCCGCTCTTCCAAATCTCCATTGATGCACTCCTCTCCGGTTACGCATCGAGGAGCACGGCCCTCCTTCGAGCAATCAGCTGACAGATACCCGACTCTCTGTGGTGTCAGCCTGGTGAATAATCAATCCCTTCCATCGTCTCAGACCCACTAGATTCTTACATCGCGACCCACTCGACTTGGCCCCGCTCAACCGGAACTCGTTCGTTCACGCGCCCGACTTCTCTATGCGCAGGTTCGGACACCAATCCACTTCCGCGTGGCGCGCCAGTTCCAGGAGCTGCATCGGGACCGGACCGGCATGCCGACCGCGCGAGACTCCCACACATCGTGAACAAATAAACTGGCAGTGGGACACACAAGATCGATCAGGACATCCGCCATCAGCACCCACTTTGGCCGACTGCCGAAGACAATAGGCAACCGGGTCCGGGGCATCGAGACTCCGGCGATAACAGAGGAGGGCGACATAGAAATTTATGCGGCTCCGGACGGATCTACCGTCCAGCGTGATCCGGACATCGTGCAGGTCCCAGGCTTCCTCGATCAGCCGTACAACGGGCTCGGCCGATTTTGGAAAATCCTCGAAGAGGGCGACGTACAACGCCCCCTGTTCATCGGCCTCTACGTCGCAAGTCGGCGCCATTCGGACCAGCCTGAGCAAAGCCGGAGCGTCGACGACTTGCGCCTCAGGAATGGCGATTGAAAGACGCACCGCCGGCTCCTGCGAGGAACTGTAATGTTGGATGATTCGAGATGAACCGATCGAGAATAAGGCATTCATTCTGTTCCCAATAGGTCCGCGCTGACTGCGCAAGATCCACCTCAGTCAACACACGATTCAGAGTTCCTTCCACCTCATTCATCGTCCGGCATTGCATGGAACCTCCTCTATTTCGAGATCGATCTGGCCGTAAACCCGCCCGCCCCGCATAGAAAATGAGGGGGCCACTCTCACCTGTGGCCCCCTCACCGCCGACAGGTAGCGGGCGAGCTAACCGCTCACCTGGAAACCATGGGCTGGATGGTGACAGGGCGACTCACAACCCAGCACCCACAGCGCCGGACCTCTCTGCATACGTACATCCCTTCCGCAACGTTCGTGCCATGTCGGTTTGTAGTCTCTAGAGCGTTTTCTATTTAGCCAT
>JAFEBM010000051.1 GCA_018242685.1 Nitrospira sp.
GAAACCATGTGTGCGAATCACACACATGGGCGCATCGTCCACATGCGTGCGCTTCTTCCACTTCGCGACCGTCTTCGGGTTGATGTCGTAGCGCTCGGCAAGCCGGTTCAGGCTCTCTTGGCTCTGTTGGATTGCCTGATGCACCGCCGCTGTCGTTGTGGCGCTCCCGTGCAGTACTTGTCCCATAACTCCTTCTTCGTTGGTAGCGCAGAATAATCTACCCCATCACAAAGTGGGACTAAACACCTAGTTCCTCAGTCACCGTTTTGATCACGTTTCCGAAGGAAAGCCGAGCAAATCGTCATATTCCCCGAAACCATTCAAGCATCCATTGAAATTCAAGTCTGTTAACCCCCGTCTTGAGAGGGGTTGGAGTCTTCCTGCACAGGCTGTTAGGAATGCTGCGCTACTTTTTCAAGGCTCAGGCCTGGCTTCACCTAGGGAGAACACTCATGCATTTGAAACGGATTCAGAGTCAGGTTCTTGGTTTCTTGCTTCTCGTCAGTCTTTCTGCTTGTAGCGGTGGTGGCGACACACCGACGCCATCTCCTACAGCGATCCCGGCAGCCTCTGCGGAGGGGCTTTGGACTGGGACCACTAACGCCAACCGTACTGCTACGGGTGTTGTACTCGATGACAGCGTCTATTGGTTTCTGTATTCGGCGGCCGGCGATCCCTCGCTCATCGCGGGGGTAGTCCAAGGGGATAGCACTTCACAAAATGGATCATTGACCTCTTCAAACACCACGGATTTCAGTGTGGAACGAGGAACACCGCTAGTACTCAAGGCTACAGTCGATGGCACCTATACGTCCAAGCAAAGTTTGAATGGCACGATTGTCTATCAGAATAACGCCCTACCTCAAGACACGTTTACGACGACATACGATAACGACTACGAGTCGGCCCCAGATATCAATGCAGCGGCGGGGACCTATACCGGACCGGTGGCTGTAGGTGAAATCGTGTCCGTTACCGTATCCGCTACTGGAAACATCACTGGGCGCTCTATTACTGATCCTTCTAGGAATGGATGTACCTTCAGCGGTGTATTCAAGCCTCGAGCACATGGAAATGTATTTGATGTGACCATCACATTCAATGGACAGAGTGGTTGCAGTAACGGAAGCGCTACTGTGACGGGGGTTGCATTTTTTCATGCAGGAAAACTTTATAGCGCCGCATTGAATGGTGACAAGACGAACGGAGTTGTCTTTATCGGCACGAAGTCGTAATCGATAGAGCGATAGACGGCAAGTTCTCTTTTGGCGGCGGGCTCCGCTTCGAGGGTGGTCACTTCGGAAGCTGCCGCCGGTTTCATCCTGGCAATGCACAATCTCCACATCAAGAGAGTCGAAAGGGATATGAACTTCCCTCATCTATCGGCGTGATCGCAGTTTTCGATTCCTCCCCATCAAAACCGACATGAGCGACAACCTGGTTGATCCTTAGCGGATCAGTTGCCGTTGGGTGACGCCTCGCATAAGATCCTCCGATGTTGCACAACTGTCGTCGCGTTGACCTTCACGAAAGGGTTGATCATGATGCCCAAACAGATGCTTGTGCTCTGCACAGCGGCGTTTCTCGGTGGGACGTTCGGCGGTGTGATGAGTACTCAGTTACTTTCGCCAAGACCAGTTGAAGCGCAGAAGCCGAATGGAGTGAACGCCGAAGAGTTTCTACTGTTGGATGCAAAAGGAAAAGCTCGGGCCGGTCTGGGGTTGGACGCGAACGGCGAAGTCGGACTCGTGCTCAGGAGCAAGGACGGCAACCGTACCCTGACCCTGTCTCCTGACGATCCGTCGGTCATCAAGTTGGTCGAACGAGGAGGCCGGATCGTCTGGGAGGCGCCGTAACTTTCCTGCGGAGAGGAGAAAGCTGTTAGACCGCTTTCTGAACCAAGCCTGAACGCAAACAGCGGGTGCACACCCGAATACGCCGATGGCTCTTGCCGATCACGGCCCGAACGGTCTGGATATTAGGATTGAACACTCGCCTGGTTTTATTGTTCGCGTGACTGACATTGTTGCCGGATACAGGCTTCTTTTGACAAATCTCGCATTGTAATGCCACGGTCGTACTCCCTTTCCACTGAGTGAACTCAAAGTTAGCGCACGGATAGTACCATAGCCTGCTGAACGCCCACAAGCGTCAGACGCTTCTGCGGTGATGTTGGAACAACAGCTGAGCATTATTGAGCTTGACAAGGTTTAATGCCGTCTCCTATTGTGCTGCCCATTATAGATAACTCCGAAGTAAGGGAAGAGGGTGTGAATCCCTCGCGGTCCCGCCGCTGTTAATGGGGACGAAACCCGTCATGCCACTGTTTTATCGTGATTCGTTAGTCGTGAATCGTTCATCGCAAGACCTCGCGTTTCACGGTTAAGATCTCACGTCAAGATGGGAAGGCCGGGGAGTAGGGTGAACCATGAGCCAGAAGACCTGCTCGGAGAATTGACCGTCGTTCCCTCGAGGCTGGGGAACGGGTGAGGATGAAGAAGCGGGTGCAATCCTCAAGGTCTACTTAGGCCTTGGGGATTTTTCTTTTGAGCCGATCGAACAGATATCTTGCTGTCAGTACTATATGGCTTCTAGCTGTTCTGTCGATATCTCTCTCGACGGCGACGGCATGCGACAAAGGGGACTGTGTTGAAATGAAGCGACGGCAACAGGGAATCCTCACCGGCATGCCCTTTATGGCGCATGTCTCATCACGATCGTTTGTGGACGATGCCGGAAGGAATATCTACCTGGCGAAGCCTCCCGTCCGTATTATCTCCTTAGCTCCCAGCGTTACCGAAATGGTGTTTGCCATCGGCGCCGGAGACCGGCTCGTCGCTGTCACGGATTTTTGTGATTTCCCGCCGGAAGCGGCGGCCAAAGCAAAACTCGGCTACTCCAACCCCAACCTCGAAGCCGTTATGGCGCTTCAACCTGACCTTGTCTTGGCGCCGAAGGAATTTCTTAGGCCGGATGTTATCGCGGCATTGGATCAACTCAAGGTGCCGGTGTTTGTGATGGCCGCGACAACTATCGAAGATATTCTTGCTCACCTCGGCACACTCGGACGGATGTTAGATCATCCGGTCGCGGCAAACGACTTGACGATGAATCTGAGACGGGAACTCATGGAGATCAAGTCACGGATGAAGAAAGCATCGCCGGTCCGTGTGCTGTATGTCCTCAATAGTCAGCCGTTGATCACGGTAGGTCCGGGGAGTTTCATCGATCAGTTGATCGGACTCGCCGGTGGTGTCAACGTCGCGGCCAAGAGTGCCGCACCCTATCCGCGCCTGAGCATGGAAACGGTGTTGCTGGAAGACCCTGAGGTATTGATCTTTCCGGTTGGACCGGCCGAAGGAATTTCTGAGAGTGAGCAGCAGACTTGGCAGCGGTGGACCGGGATGACAGCGGTCAAAGCCGGACGGCTGCGCCAGATTCCCGCCAGTATTTTGAATCGCCCAGGACCGCGTATCGTGCAGGCGCTCAGGATGTTAGCGGAGATCGTGCATCCTGAAGTGGATCTATCGTTGCCGGTGAATCGGTAAAGGATCACATGGCCACGCCGATCTCTGAACTCGCGCCGTCCGATTCGTCCCCGATCGTTTCTCCTCTGCCGGCGAAAGATGGAGCCGAGCAGCTGAGGCAATGGAAAAGCATCGGAGCGATTCTGACGTTTCAGCGGTGGGTGACCATCATCGGTGGACTCGCCATAGCCAGCCTGATTGTGTGTGTATTGTCCCTCCAGTTCGGGGCCACAAAGATCGACCTGCGAACCGTCATGACGGTGTTGAGTCGATGGTGGGGGAGCGGAGTGCCTGATACTGCGGGAATCGATACCTCCGCCATGATCATGTTCCATATTCGTCTGCCCCGTGTCTTGACGGGTTTTCTCGTCGGAGGCGGCCTCGCGGTCGTAGGCGTGACGCTGCAAGCCCTCCTGAGAAACCCCCTGGCGGATCCCTACGTTCTTGGCGTCTCAAGCGGAGCGGCATTGGGAGTGTCGTTGGCCATGCTGTTCAGCATCGGCACGACACTGGCTTTTCTGCCGGGGCTTCCACTCTTCGGATTTGTCGGGGGCTTGTTATCCTTGGTCGTGATGTATCGATTGGCGCGTTCGCAGGGGCGGTTGCCGATTCAAAGCGTGTTGTTGGCCGGCGTTATTCTGAACGCCATGCTGACGGCGTTGATCATGTTCATCACATCGATCATGGACCCGAATCGATCGGCTGGACTCATGGCTTGGTTGATGGGCTCTCTGACCGTGTCGAACTACGGCATGCTGTCACTGTTTGCTTTGTATGTGCTCGGAGGAGCGTCGTTACTTCTGCAAAAGGCTCAAACAATGAATATCCTGACCTTCGGTGAGGAGACGGCACGCTCACTGGGTATCGACACCGAACGGGTGAAAAAACGCTTGTTTTTCCTTGCTGCGTTGTTGACAGGAGCGGTCGTGTCGGTGAGCGGCATGATCGGCTTTGTCGGCATGATCGTGCCGCATGCGGTCCGCATGCTGGTCGGATCCGATCATCGGGTGCTGTTACCGGCTTCGATATTCGCAGGTGGAATGTTTCTCGTGGCGGCTGACACGGTTGCTCGAACCGTTCTGGCGCCGACCGAAATTCCAGTGGGGATTGTCACCGCTCTCACCGGCGGCCCGATGTTTCTCTACTTGCTCCTGTGGCGAAAGGAGCAATTAGTGTGATCGGCGTGAATGAGCGTCAACTCACATCGGAAGCATCGGCCGATGCGGTCGTCCATGATGCGTCCCGGATAGCCTATGAAATCGAGTCCGTTCGATTTCGCTACCAGGCAGGATCGTCGGATGGCGCCGACTGGATTCTCGATGATGTGGGTTTTCAGGTCAAGGCTGGAGAAGTTCTCGGCATCGTTGGGCCGAACGGGTCAGGAAAGACTTCGTTACTCAAAATACTGGCAAACGTTCTCATCCCGCAACAGGGAAGGCTCCGTTTGTTTGGAAACGGCTTTGCAACGTTGACCCCACAAGATATGGCTCGTCTCGTCGCCTATGTCCCTCAGGATACCCAACAGAGCTTTCCCTTTACCGTCGCGGAGACGGTCGTGATGGGGCGATTCGCCCAACGGCGACAATCCTGGTGGTCCGGAGGGTTTGGATGGGAAGACGAGATGGATATTGCCGTCGCCGCGCAGGCCATGGGTGCAGTCGATATTACCCATCTTGCACAGCGTCTGGTACCGGATCTTTCCGGCGGCGAGCGACAACGGACCGTCATCGCCCGCGCCTTGGCTCAAGTTCCGACCGTCCTGTTGCTCGACGAACCCACGGCCTTTCTCGACTTACAGCACCAAGTCGACATCTGTCGGGTTATACGACAGCTTAAGGAAGAACGAGGACTCACCATTGTTCTGGTATCTCATGATCTGAATCTTGTGAGTCAATATTGCGACCGAATTCTGTTGTTGGATCGCGGACGAGTGATACGGCTTGGTTGTCCCGAAGAGGTCATTGAGCCGGAGGCATTGGAAGACGTGTATCGATGTCGAGTATTGGTGGATCGGCATCCAGGGACCGGCTTACCTCGAGTGACACTTCCTGGGCGTTCCCTTTCCGGTAGACCATGATATGAGAACGGGCAAGATCGCGCTGCTTCATCTTGAGACGGTTCCCGGGGCAATCGAACGGAACCGATATGTGATTGTCGAGGCCATCAAGCACGCCGCCGGGAAAGGCGCCGAGTGGATCGTGACACCGGAACTCGCGGTCTGCGGACTTCAGTTCGCACATGCCGTCGGTTCTGATTGGATACAGCCGCAACCTGATCCTTGGATGCAGCAGGTCTGCAAGCTGGTCAAGACATTGAGACGAACCGTCTTTCTCGGGTGCCCGGAACGGGACGGCAAGCGGTTCTACAACTCAGTGTTTGTCATCGGCCCAACGGGCGAGATCCTGGGTAAATACCGCAAGATCAATGTGATAAGCGATTCACTCTCATGGTCGAGTCCCGGCGACATCGTCGCTCCGATCGAGTGCGATGGAATTAAGGTCGGCGTACTCATCTGCAGTGACGTCTACACGTCGAATATCGCCCGGGCGCTTAAATTTGAAGGGGCACAGCTCTTCGTGTCGCCGGCATCATGGGGTCCGGGCATTCACGGTCCGAATGGTGAATGGGAGCAGCGGACCCATGAAACAGGACTCCCTCTAATTGTCTGTAACCGAACCGGCGCAGAGAAGACCCTGGATTTCTGGAACGCTCCGAGCCTGGTCGTACAGAACGGCACGCGCCTGCTCGCACACACATCCAAGAAATCCGCCGTGTTGACGTTTGACTGGAATTTCGACGGCATGAGCCTGGGTTCTTCAAAGTATTCCATCGACTACATCCGGTAGGAATAGACGCATGATCATGGAGATGACAGTTTGGTGAGTCGGTAACGGTCAGATCAATTGATTCAAACCGCTGTCAGCAGGAAGAGAGGCACCCCTCTCCTGCATGGGAGGTTGGGTGCGCAATCATTATTCTGGAGGGATTCTTTAAGCCTATACCGTCAGCGACGGGGAAGATGGTGCAAATCCATCACGGTGCCGCCACTGTAAGCGGGGAGTGATTCTGCAGAATGCCACTGTGTGCCTCGGCACATGGGAAGGCGCAGAAAAGCGACGAGCCGCAAGTCAGGAGACCCAACTGCCGGGATTATCGACGCCCTTCGAGTCAAAGGGAGGTTTTTATGTTCGGGTTCGTAGCTCGTTATATTTTTTGTCCATGCGTTCTCTTTTCGTGGATCGCGGTGCTCGCCTATCCAGCCTCGGCACAACAAGTCGCGATGGCCGACCAGCCGGAGATCGAAGCTCCGGACGTCGTCGTAAGCGCGACCAAGACGCCGATTCCAGCCAAACAAGTCACCAGCGCCGTCGAGGTCATCACCGGCGAAGAGATGCAACAGCGAAAAATCAAGACCGTTGCAGAGGCGCTCCGCTGGGCGCAAGGACTCTCGGTCAATCAAAGCGGTGGGCCTGGCACGGCCGTGGATGTACGGATGCGTGGGGGAACGCCGGAGCAGACGATGGTGCTAATCGACGGGGCAATCGTCAATAGTGGCACGCTCGGCAGTTATGACTTTGCCAATTTAACTTCGGACAATATCGAGCGGATCGAAATTTTGCGTGGAAGCCAGAGCATGCTCTGGGGCTCGGACGCCATGGGCGGAGTCATCAACATCACGACGAAGCGAGGACGAGACAAACCCAACATTTCTGCGTTTACCGAGTATGGATCATTCGATACCATTCGAGGAGGAGCCAGTCTATCCGGCAAGAAAGGTCCAATAGATTTCTCTGGATCGATCACCCGTTGGGACACGGCCGGTTTCTCGGCGATCAATTATCGGCGTGGGGCGGCTGAGCGCGATGGATACCACAACTGGCAGGGGTCGGTTCGGCTGGGAGCGGACCTTCCCAGAGACGGGAGGCTGGAGTTTAGTTTCCGCTGGCTGAACGGGATTGTGAATTATGACGGATTTGCGTTTAATTCAGTGACGTTTGCATCTGATCCGGCTGATGTCTTTGGAGCAAAATCGAAAGACAACCAATACATTTTTGCCGGAAATTACATGCAGCCGATCACCGATTGGTGGTCGCAAAAACTGACCTTGTCGCGAGCGACCGAATCTCTCCTCAGCGATGGCGGGACCTTCGAGCGAGATCTGGTGACCGGAGTGACAGGACCAATCGGGTTCCCCTTCAGGTCTCAAATCGAGACGACGAGCAACCGGATTGAATGGCAACACAATGTTCAGGTCGGCAAACCGCTGTTGCTGACGGCAGGCTATCAGTTTCGAGAGCAGATCGGCAACAATACAGATCTACTCACGCAGACGGCTACCCTTTCGAACAAGACCCTCAGCAGCAATGCGGGGTTTGGAGAAGCTCAGTTGAATCTTTGGGATCGTGTATTCGGTACCGCCGGCGTTCGATATGACGCTTACAACGTCTTCGGAAGCGCCACAACGTATCGGGTGACGGGTGGGTATCTGGTCAAGGAAACCGGTACAAAGTTGCGCGGGAGTTATGCCACTGGATTTCGTGCGCCAACGATCAATCAATTGTTTTTCCCGGGTTTCGGCAACCCAAATCTGCAACCGGAAAAGAGTCAGGCGTTGGATGCGGCCATCGAACAAACATTGCCCAATGATTGGGGTTCAATCAGCGTGGGGTACTTTTGGACTCGATATCGAAACCTTATCTTGTCGGTGTTCGATCCGTCCGTGTGCACGGCTCCTAATTCGTTCGGGTTCTGCGCGCAGAATGCGGGATTAGCCAGTGCGCAAGGCGTGGAAGTCAACACGAAGTTGAAACTGTATCGTGACGGACGCTGGGTCAAGAGCTTGGACCTGCAAATCAACTATACCTATGCGGCCACGCGCGACCTCAGCAGTGGCCCGGATACGCGTCTTCCGAAGTGGCCGCTTCATCAAGTCACGACGATCATCAGCTATCAGCCCATTGAAGGTCTGCACGCTAATCTGGAAGGGCGCTACTTTGGGCAGCGATTTAACAACGTTGGGAATGAAGGATCGATTCCTTCGCTATTCGTCTGGAATCTGTCCGCAAGTTACGATGTCACGAAACAGGTCCAGGCTTACTTGCGTTTCGATAACATGTTCAATGAGAAGTACGAAGAGGTTCTCTTCTTCGGAACTCCAATTCGCTCTATTTTTGGAGGCGTGCGGATCAATTATGATCTGCCGGTCTAGCGATAGATGAAGAATTATCCCCGACTGGTCATCGCTGGGACATCAAGCGGCGTCGGAAAAACGACCGCGACGTTGGCAATTCTGACGGCTCTGCGAGAACGTGGCCGCCTCGTCCAGCCGTTCAAGGTTGGGCCCGACTTTATCGATCCGAGTCATCATCGGGCTGCCACCGGCCGCCCGTCTCGAAATCTCGATGGCTGGATGCTGGGAGCAGACCTTAATCATTCGATTTTCGCTCGCGCCGCAGCCGATGCGGATCTCTCCATCATCGAAGGGATGATGGGATTGTTTGACGGCAGCTCGCCGGTGAATGAGGTCGGCAGCACGGCTGAATTGGCAAAGCAATTGAACGCCCCTGTGCTGCTCGTCGTTGATGGAAGCGCGATGGCCCGTTCCGCCGCCGCAATGGTGACGGGTTATGCGCATTTCGATCCCGCATTGCGCGTGACGGGGGTCTTGTTCAATCGTGTCGGAAGCGATGGCCATTACCAACTATTGAAGGCAGCCGTGGAACAGGAGACAGATGTGATTCCTGTGGGATATTTGCGCCCTGATGTCTCTATGGCAATTCCCGATCGGCATCTCGGGTTGGTCATGGCAATGGAACAAGGCGATGGTCAGCTCTACCAGCGGTTGGCGAAGGCAGCGCTGGAGACGGTCAATCTGGATCGCATCGAGGCGCTGGCCCATTCATCCGGCACGTTGCCGGAAGCGATCTCTCAGCCGATCATGAAGAACCGCGATCGCACGGTCCGCATTGGTGTCGCGCAAGATCGGGCCTTTTGTTTTTACTATCCGGACAATCTTGACGTGCTGAAAGCGGCCGGAGCTGAAGTCGTGACGTTTTCTCCGTTAAGCGACCAAGTATTGCCGGAGATCGAGATGTTGTATCTCGGCGGTGGATATCCGGAGTTGCATGGCGAGGCGCTGGCCAAGAACACCGCCATGCGAGCCGCAGTCAAACGGTTTGCCGAGCGAGGCGGAGTGATCTATGCAGAATGCGGCGGGTTGATGTATCTCACGGAATCGATCCGTGATTTTGATGGCCGCTCGCATGAAATGGTCGGCATCTTTCCGGCTGAAACAGTCATGCGGAAACGGAGCCTCACGTTGGGGTATCGAACGGTGGAATGTTCCCGACGCTGTATCCTTGGTGAAGTCGGCGTCACGGCACGGGGCCATGAGTTTCATTATTCCACGCTGGTTGCGCGAGAGCCTCTTCAGTACGCCTGTGCACTGAGTGATGCAGACGGACGCTCAAAGGGGGAGGACGGATTGACAAAACACAACGTGCTGGCCCTCTATACCCATCTGCACTTTGCCAGGCAGCCCCGGATCGGGACAGCACTGGTGGATGTTGCCCGTCAATCCGCCGTTCGGATGTCCATGAATGCTGGTTGATCGTCATGACGGATCAAGTCGAACATAAAGTTAAAATGGAACGCCTTAAGGCGTCGGTTGATCGGCGCATCGAGGAAGCGCAACAGGAGAAGGGCCTCTTGATCGTCCATACCGGTGCCGGTAAAGGGAAGACGACCGCCGCGCTGGGGATGGTGCTGCGCTGCATCGGCCATGGCTGGAAGGTCGCGATCGTACAATTCATCAAAGGCGCTATCGACACCGCGGAAGAGCGCGCTCTAAAATCTTTTGGCGATCGAGTCATCTTCCTCCGGATGGGAGAAGGCTATACCTGGGAAACTCAAGATCGTGCGCGAGACATGCAGTTTGCACAACAGGCGTGGAATGCGGCTTGTGAGTTCCTGCGCGATGCGTCCTATGCCATGGTCGTCCTCGACGAGTTCAATATCGCGCTGCAGTATGACTATATCCGCCTTGAAGAGGTATTGTCGGTGCTTCGCGATCGTCCACCGATGCAACATGTGGTGATCACCGGTAGAGGAGGACCGGCGGCGCTTCTGGAAGAGGCGGATCTGGTGACGGAGATGAAACAAGTGAAGCATCCGTTCCGAAAAGGCGTCAAGGCACAGCCGGGAGTTGAATTTTGAGAGGACCGGTCCAGAAAACCTGCGGACGCTGCGGACAGGCGTTTCAATGTGGCGGATACCGGTGTTGGTGCGGGACGATCGGTGTGACAGAAGGACAAATGGATTGGATCGCCGCCCGGTATGAGGATTGTCTTTGTCCAGTGTGTTTGGGAAAGATCGTGACCGGTGAGCTTGGATCTCAGACAGCACAGCCTGATCAGCGTACTTCATGACACATATGCTGGGGATATTCGACGTCGGTTATTCCACAACCAGATAAGAGGCATGACAACATGATTGTACATTCATTTCGAGTGCAACTCGTCCTGGGTCTCACATTGGCTACTCTCATGGCAGCGACACGGGGCCACCATTTTGGCGCGCTCGAATATTTGCCGACTGCGTCCTGGGCTGTCTTCTTTCTTGCCGGCATCTATCTCAGCTCCCGCTGGGTCCTCCCGGCGCTGCTGACCGAAGCCGCGCTGCTCGACTTTACCGCCATCACCTGGGGAGGAGTCGATAGTTTCTGTGTCAGTCCCGCCTATGGTTTCTTGTTGCCGGCCTATGGCATGTTATGGGGAGCCGGGCGCTGGTACGCCAGGCGTCACCAGGAGAGGGCAATCACGCTGCTTCCACTGTCGCTGAGTGTAGCTGTCGGCACAGCGCTCTGTGAATTAATTTCAAGCGGCGGCTTTTACTTTTTCTCCGGCCGTTTCGAACAGACGAATCTGATACAGTTCGCCGCGCGCTTCGTTCACTACTTTCCATGGTCTTTCTCCGCACTGTTGTTTTATACGGGTATCGCCGGTGTCATACATACGTTCTTCAGCGCGACTCGTGCATGGACAGTGCGGAACAACAGGATTGAGGACATCCAACTAGGCGAGCGGTGAGTCCAGACCGGCAGAAAGAAGGAATAGCATGCCCGGTAAAACCAGTACCGTCGGAACTGCACGATCTTATCGTGAAGAAGTAGTTCCGGCATCGGGCGCCGCCCGACAATATGACGGTTTCCACCACGCGTTCACCACGGCGGAGCGCGATGCCGTCTATCGGGCGATCTTTGAGCGCCGTGATGTCCGCCGCAACTTTCTGCCGACACCGATCCCGGAGCATATTTTGAAACGTGTGCTGACCGCGGCCCACCATGCCGGGTCCGTTGGATTCATGCAGCCATGGGATTTTGTGGTGGTCAGTGATCGGTCGACCAAACGCGCAGTGAAACGAATGTTCCAAAAAACCAATGCCGAAGCCGCAACCCGATACCGGGGAAAGCGTGCTGCGCTCTACCGAAATCTTAAGCTTGAAGGGATCGAGGAAGCTCCGATCAATCTCGGTGTGACCTGCAGCCGCCAGCGGGGAGGTCCTCATGTGCTGGGCCGCTCCACGGTGCGTGACACGGATCTCTATAGCACCTGTTGCGCCATTCAAAACCTCTGGTTGGCCGCGCGTGCGGAAGGCATCGGAGTGGGATGGGTCAGCATCCTGGATCACAGTGCCTTGAAACGGGTGTTGGGAGTGCCCAAGCCGGTCAAAGTACTGGCCTATCTTTGTCTGGGATATGTATCGAACTTTGCGACACGACCGGATTTAGAAACTGCAGGATGGCGTGAACGGATTCCGCTGGAACATCTCATTCACTATGAGTCATGGGGCAATACGGTAATTGAGCGTAAGGGGAAACGGTGATGCGGATTACGAAGGTCTATACCAGAACCGGCGATGCAGGGAAAACACGATTGGCCGGCGGACAGCAAGTATGGAAAGACAGTTTGCGCGTTGAAGCCTATGGGGCTGTCGATGAGCTCAATGCGTCGGTCGGTGTGGTGCGGGTCATCAATGCCGACATGAAAGAGGAATCCCCGGCGGCCCAACAACTCGAAGACGAGTTGCGCCGGGTACAGAACAAGTTGTTCGATGTCGGCAGCATTCTCGCGACGGCGCCGGGGCAGACATTCAAGAATATGCCGCAGGTGGTGCCACAGGATGTGTTGCGCTTGGAAAAACTGATGGATCGTTGTCAAAAAGATTTGGAGCCGCTCAAAGAGTTCATCCTGCCGGGAGGCGGGAAAGTATCCGGTTTTCTTCATCAAGCCAGGACGATCTGCCGTCGGGCCGAACGGGTATGTATCGCTCTGTCAAAAATGGAGCCGGTCGATCCGACGATCATCAAGTTCCTCAATCGGCTGAGCGATGCGCTGTTCGTCTTGGGTCGCTGGGTGGCCAAGACGCAGGGCGAGCCGGAATTCTTATGGGAACGCGATGTCGCAAAAAAAGTCGAGTAAACATCGACCAGCAAGAAAAGCAGAAAGCCGCATCATTTTTGTGCTTGGCGGAGCATCGTCAGGAAAAAGTGAGACCGCACTTCAATTAGCCGGCTCACGAGGGCCGCGCGCGTTCGTCGCCACAGGGCAGGGGTTGGATGATGAAATGGCGGCACGAATCGTTCGGCACCAGGCTACACGTTCGACGGATTGGGAGACCGTTGAAGAGCCGCTTGAAGTGGTGGCATGGTTTGCCAAGCAGGGTCCTCGGTATCGGACGATTCTCTTCGATTGCGTCACATTGTGGTTGAGTAATCTGGTCGGAACCGGCCTAAAAGAATCGGCCGTTTTCGCGCGAGTTGAAATGCTTTTGCAGATGATGCAGACCGCAGCGGCCAGAGTAGTCATCGTCAGCAATGAGTTAGGATTCGGTCTGGTTCCGACTGAGCCGTCGGGACGAGCATTTCGTGATCTTGCCGGACGAGTGAATCAACAGATCGCCGCCGGAGCGGATGAAGTGCACCTGGTTGTCACTGGAATATCGCTTCGCCTGAAATGAATAGAGGAGCCGTCATGTCGATACAGGACCTATGCCGTCTGATTCAACCTCTCGATGCGAATCTGCAGGGGAAAGCACAAGCCCGATTGGATCGGCTGACCAAGCCGCTCGGTAGTCTCGGGCGTCTCGAAGAATTGGCGGCGTCCTACATCGCCATCACCGGCGAGCTGAAGCCGAATGTTCCGCGCGCTGTCGTATTTACCTTTGCCGCTGATCATGGAGTGGCTGTGGAAGGGGTGAGCGCCTATCCACGGGAAGTTACTCCTCAAATGGTATTGAATTTTCTGCGGGGTGGTGCCGGTGTGAATGTGTTGGCACGGCATGCCGGTGTGGATGTGAGAGTGGTGGATATCGGCGTCGATTATGAGTTCGGCGCCGTGCCCGGTCTTCTTGATCGAAAAGTCATGAGAGGCACACACAATCTGGCGGTTGAATCGGCGATGACACGCAGCCAAGCAGAGCAGGCCGTCATGGTCGGAGTTGAACTGGCCACAGAAGCCGTGCGGGAAGGTATCGGCCTGATCGGCACCGGTGAGATGGGTATCGGTAATACAACACCAAGCGCCGCTATTACGGCGGTGATGACGGGCCGACCAGCAGCAGAGGTGACTGGACGAGGGACCGGCATCGACGAGTCCGGCCGCATGCACAAGGCGGCGGTGATACAGCGGGCGGTGGAACGGCATTGTCCCAATCCGGCAGACCCACTCGATGTCCTGGCGAAGGTCGGGGGACTGGAAATCGGTGGATTGGCCGGGCTGATGCTCGGTGCGGCGGCGGCTCGAGTGCCTGTCGTGTTGGATGGATTCATTGCCGGAGCCGCGGCGTTGATTGCCGTCAGGCTTCAGCCCTTGTGTCGTGAGTATCTCATTGCCTCTCATCGTTCGGTCGAACAAGGGCATCGCGCGGTCTTGGACCATCTAAAGCTGAAACCGCTGTTGGATCTCGACTTGCGCCTTGGCGAAGGGACCGGGGCCTGTTTGGGAATGGATCTGGTTTGTGCCGCAATCAAGATTTACACGGAAATGGCAACGTTCGACGAAGCAGGCGTGTCCGACAAGGCGTAACAGGTATGGGAACTGTGGCTCGTCCATTTATTTTTGCCTGCCATTTTCTGACGACGGTCTCCTTAAGCCGGACTCATCATGAACCCACCGCACCGGAGCTGGCCGCATCGATGGCATGGTATCCGGTCGTCGGCTTGTTGATCGGCGGTGGGCTCATCGTGACTGACTTAGGATTGACCGCGATGTTATCGCCCGCTGTCGTGAATGTGCTCCTGATCGTGCTGTTGGTGTTGTTGACACGTGGGCTTCATCAGGACGGGTTGGCCGACACATTGGATGGATTGGCGGGAGGCCGTACCGCGGCGGAACGGCTTTCGATCATGCGCGATCCGCGCATCGGCGCAATCGGCGCAACAGGGCTTTTCCTTTCGCTGATTCTCCGGTATGCCGGGTTGATGGTGTTGCCGCATGAGTTGCGGTTGCCCGCTCTACTCTGCATGCCGGCAATGGGACGTTGGGCGATGGTCACGTCGGCTTGGATTTCGCCCTATGCCAGAACAGAAGGAGGATTGGCGGCGCCGTTCCTCACCCATCTGTCGTGGCGGCATGTTGCCATATCCACTGTGGTCTTGACGATCGCGCTGGCAGGAGGCTTTGGAGCAGTCGGTGCCTGTCTCATTCTCCTGGCTGGGACTCTGATCGTCCTTGCCGGCTGGAGAACCTGCCGTCGCTGGTTCGTCGGGATCACCGGAGATACGCTTGGGGCAGTCAACGAAGTGATCGAGATTCTCTTCCTGCTGCTCGTTCCTCTCTTGCTCCGGTTATCATGACCGGCAGCGAACTCCTTATCGCTTCCGCGCTCGATGCGCTGTGTGGAGATCCGCGCCGGCTGCCGCATCCGGTCCGTCTGATGGGGCGGTGCATTGCATGGATCGATCACCGAGTACGAACGATCTGCCGGAGTAGGACGAGCCTTCGCGTCGCGGGAATCTGTCTGGCCGGAGGATTGCCGATTATGGCGTATTGGATCGGCGCCGTCATGATTGAAGAGGCCGAACGTTTCGCGGCATGGCTGGGGTCGATCCTGTCGATTGGATTGGCTTCGATGACACTTGCTGCGCGAGATCTGTGGGATCATGTCCGCACCGTGAATGGTCCACTTGGCGTCGGCGATCTCCCGGCTGCGCGACGAGCCGTATCCATGATCGTAGGACGAGACACGGCGGAGCTTTCCGAATCCGAGGTGGCCCGCGCGACTGTGGAAACGGTCGCGGAAAGCACGGCAGACGGCCTGATCGCCCCGCTGTTTTATCTAGCCATCGGCGGCGCTCCTTTGGCCTTGGCCTATAAAGCCGTCAACACACTGGATTCAATGATCGGTCACCAAGACGAGCGCTATGCGGATTTTGGATGGGCATCGGCCCGACTCGACGATCTGGCCAATTGGGTTCCGGCTCGCATCGCTGCAATCTTGCTCATCGTTGGCGCGGGATTGGCCACAGGACGACTGGAACAAGCCCGCAATGGATGGCGGGTGTTCCGTCGCGACAAGGGCAAACATCCTAGTCCCAACAGCGGGAGACCCGAAGCGGCCATGGCAGGGATCTTAGGAGTGAAATTGGGGGGCACCAACTTCTATGGCGGCATCGCACAAGAACGTCCTGTTCTCGGTCAAGAAGGACGGGACGCAGGACCAGGCGACATCATGGCTGCAGCGAAGGTCATGGCTGCAGCCTCTGTGCTCGGTGCCTCTCTAGCGGTGAGTTTCAGATGCCTCGCCTGAAGGCGCGCTTGCATGGCGGGGATATCTACAGTGCCGCACGAGAACTGAACCGTGATCCCGCCGAGATTTTTGATTTCAGCGCCAGCATCAACCCGCTGGGGCCCTCTTCTCACGTCTGGAAAGCCATCACGGCGTCCAGGCATTTGTTGAGCCACTATCCCGATCCTCACTGTTGGGATCTGCGGCAGGCGCTGGCCACATTTTGGCACACTGATCCGGAACAGATTGTGGTCGGTAACGGTTCCACAGAATTGATTGATGTGCTTCCTCGTGCATTGGGGATGCATCGGCTCCTCGTCGTCCAACCCACCTTTTCTGAATATGCCGCTGCGATGAAGCGAGCTGGAGGACAGACCACCTCGCTCTATGCAGACCGAAGCAACCAGTATGCTCTCCCAATTGATCGTCTCTGCCGAGTGATGGAAACAGGACGGCACGACGGCCGCTCCATCGATGGCATCCTCGTCGGCCATCCCAATAGTCCGACAGGGCAAGCATGCTCAGCCGACCATGTCGCGCGGTTAGCGACCGTCGCCAGACGATACGGTCGTTGGCTGGTGATCGACGAAGCGTTTGCCGACTATTGTCCAGAACGATCTGTCCTGCCGCCCGCATCGTCCTGGCCGCAGGTCGTCGTCTTACGCAGCATGACGAAATTCTACGCCTTGCCGGGACTGCGGGTGGGATATGCGGTGGCGACCCCTGCAGTCATCAGGCGCTTGCGACGGCAGCTGCCCCCTTGGTCGATCAGCACGATGGGACAAGTCGCCGCAATCGCTGCCCTGCGCGATGTCGCCCATGCGCAAAGGAGTCTGCGATTCATGGCGCGAGAGCGCGAACGGTTGAAAAAGTTGCTCGCTGCCTTGCCGGGCTGTTCAGTGTTGCCAACGCACGCCAATTATTTCTTTATGGAATTGCCTCGTGGCCGGCACACGCACGACGTAACCGAGCAGTTGCGAAACGAAGGACTGTTGGTTCGTGATTGTTCATCCATTCCAGGATGCAATGCTCGTTCGATCCGACTTGCCGTGCGGTCCCGGCAAGAGAATGACCGGCTCATCCAAGCCTTGTCGAATCTGCTTCACGACGGAGTGTAGTGATGAAGGGATCTGCTGCACGTGTCCACACTCGGCATCAAGTGATTGGACGCACGCTCGTGATCACTCTCGGAGGTCGGAGGCGTATCCTTTCATCTGCACCGCAAGGGGGTGGATTCCGGTCCGCCTCACACATCATCAATCATCAGGTAGAGGCGAACCCCCGTATGAATGGACAATTGCCCGACCCAGCTCGTTACTTGCGAAAGCTGGCTTCGGAACTCAACATTGGATACCACACTGTCGGACTCATGACGGCAGTCCCGATGACACAACTTGTCACCTCTCGCGTTTCTGCGGGAGATCTCTGGGTAGAGTGTTTCGCCACGGTCGGGGTCACAAATGCGGTCTGTGCCGGGGAGTGGCCGCTGAGTCTGGCTCATCGAAAGGAACCATATTCGACGAGAGTTGGAACGATCAATCTCATCCTGATCACGAATGGTAGTCTCTCGACCTCCGCGATGGTCGGCGCGGTGCAGGTTGCTACAGAGACAAAGACAGGTGTTTTGCGTGACCACACCATACCGAGTTGGAAAGGGAAAGACCTTGCGACTGGGACGGGGACGGATGCTGTTGTCATTGCATGCCGCTTGCGCGGTGAGGGACCGCTACATACATACAGCGGGACCCACACAATGATGGGTGCGCTGGTGGGAAGAGCGGTCTCTCGTTGTGTCTCTCGCGGTTTAGCCAAGGCGAGAAAGTGGCAGGAATTGCACCGATGAAGGCGCGAGCGCTTGCGATTCTCGGTACCGGCTCAGATGTAGGGAAGAGTTTGATCACAGCCGGGATCTGTCGCCTGCTTCGCCGGACAGGTGCCAGGGTGGCCCCATTCAAAGCTCAAAACATGTCGTTGAATTCGTTCGTCACTCCTGACGGTCGTGAAATCGGAAGAGCTCAAGCCCTGCAGTCAGAAGCCTGCGGGATTCCGCTGCATGTTGACATGAACCCGATCCTCCTCAAGCCGGAATCTGATAATTGCTCACAAGTCGTTGTCCTTGGCAGGGTGTTGGGGAAGCGTGAGGCATCGGCCTACTTCGACGGCCGACAAGGGTTCTGGTCCGTGATCGAAGAGAGCTACGCTCGATTGGCCGGCCAGTACGAAGTGGTCGTGATTGAGGGGGCAGGCAGTGCGGCAGAAGTCAATCTTCGTGAATATGATCTGGTCAATTGGCCGGTTGTCAAATTGGCTGATGCTCAGGTCGTACTGGTCGCCGATATTGATCGGGGCGGGGTATTTGCGCAAGTTCTTGGAACTTTAGATTTGTTGGTACCTGACGAACGCGCCAGAGTCTGTGGGGTCATCATCAATAAATTCCGTGGTGACGCCAAGCTATTCGCCGATGGAGTGAAGTTCTTGGAAGCACGAAGCGGGTTGCCGGTATTGGGCGTTGTCCCGTTTCTTCGTGATCTGATGCTCGATCAAGAAGATAGCCTTGATCTCGGTCAGAACCGACAAACAAATTTTTCGTCTGACCGACTCAATATTGGCGTCATTTTACTGCCGCATATGAGCAACTTTACCGATTTCAATATCTTGGCGTCGGAACCGGATGTCGCATTGAAGTATGTGGCCTCGCCATCCACGCTTGCCGAGACCGACGTCGTGATAATTCCCGGAAGCAAGAATACGCTGGCAGACCTGTCCTATTTGAAGGAAAATGGCTATGTCACTGCCCTAGACAACCATCTGCATCGTCAGCGAGAACTGATCGGCATCTGCGGTGGCTATCAAATGCTTGGCCGAACAATCTCGGACCCTTGCACGGTCGAGCAGGGCGGGATGAGCGGCGGACTGGGCTATTTGAATGCCGAAACGGAACTCAAGCAAGCCAAGTGCACCACACAAGTGGAAGCAAGCACAGAGGATGTCTTCGTGGGAGGTCAGATCTTGGTCCGTGGGTATTACATTCATATGGGTGTCACGCGACGTGTGAACGAACTTCACTGTTTTAGAGTTCGCCGCCATTCGGTACTGGGTGAGGAGGCCGGCCCGTCGATCGCGACGAGCGAAGAAGAGTTCGATGGAGCGATTCGAAAAGACGGCCTTGTGTGGGGCACGTACATCCATGGAGTGTTTGATGAGTCTGGCTTTCGTCGTGCCTGGCTCAATCGCGCCCGTATGAGAAAAGGAGTTCCGCCTCTTGACGAGCTTGTATCAAAAACAGTCACCATACGATCACAAGGTGAACTTGATCGGTGGGCTGATCACCTCTCTCGTAACCTTGATTTATCCCGCCTCATCGGACATCTCCGCACATAAATTCCATCAGCTGCTACAGTAGCAGCATTCAGCATTCGTCTCGTTCCTTCCCAATACGAGCTTCGCGAATTCTCACGATAATATCGACTCTAACCTCTTCAAAACGGTGCCGATATTCACCGTTTTCTTGCCAACCACCAACAAGTCGTTACACTGCTTGAGAACAGCACCAATGGACTTTGTAAGGATAGGGGAAAATGCTTCGGATTCGAGAATATCGCCGATGTCACATATGCGGTGTGCCTCGGCAGCCCAAGAAGCGTGCACGCGTTGACTGACATGCACAACCACGCAGGAGAAGGGAAAGAACCGACCTGTGCAATCAGTGTGGCGATGCCGACGCATCGAAGCAGCGCCAACATTCATTGAAGAGAGAGGAAAGGTGTATGAGCAAAATCATGATTGTCGATGACTCGTACGCAGAGCTGCAATTGATCGAGTCGTATCTGAAGGCTGCCCAACACACCGTTGTATCGTTCTCGACGGCAGATGGGTTGGAGGACAAGATCGTTTCCGAAAAACCAGACCTCATCGTCTTGGATGTGGTCATGCCTGGCCGGAATGGATTTCAGGCGTGCAGGGATTTAAAAACGGATGCTCGCTTCAAGAACATTCCGATCGTGCTTTGCACCTCGAAGGGGCAAGAAAGCGACAAGTTCTGGGGACAACAACAGGGAGCCAACGGACATGTGGTGAAGCCCTTCAAATCAGAGGACCTTCTGCAAGCTGTGAAGCTTGCACTGCGCTGAGAGAACCGATACTGCGCGGAACCGCGAAACGATGATTTCCATAGGTGAGTTGCCTCAACTTCATTCAGACTCAGTCCTGGAACAGACGAAATCCACCGAATCATTGAGGGTGTGTCTGATCGCATTAGGAGAAGAAACCTTCGGCATAGACTTACGCCAAGTCCGCGAGGTCTTCGAGCCTGAGTCGATCACGCCTGTACCAGGGATGCCTGTTGCGCTGGTCGGTGTCACCAATCTACGTGGAACCATCATTCCGCTCGCGGATGTAGGAGCGGCTTTGGGCGTCGTATCCGTTTCCACCCTGCCGAAATATGCTGTCGTTGTGCGTCATGGGGTTCAGCAAGTCGGCATCCTGGTCGAAAATGTACCAGAAATTCGTACGATTCAGTCGGATGATTTAGTCGCCAGCCCGGTTCGTACTGCGGCCGAAGGACTCCCGTTGTTTTCCAAGGCTTTCAAAACAGAGAAGAAACTGAGCTCCATGGTGGAAGTGTCGCGGCTGTTGGCGTCCCTAGAGGGGACGGTCAATGACCAGAGTCCATAACGCCATATTGAGGAACGATTGTGTCGGCAAAGGTACGCCCTATCTCGAGCAGCGAGCAGGAGGAAAGTCATGGCGAAGGTTAGGAAGACATGGAAATGGTCGCCTCGTGCATGGTTTAAAAACCTGAAAGCCTTGCACAAAATCTTTATAGGGTTTTCGGTCATCATGGTCGGCATGATGGCAATTGGTCTGATCGGTTTGATGGGCCTCAGTCAGCTGAAGGGTCAGCTGAGGTCCATTTATGACGAATCAACCGTGGGAGTTTCCCACGTCGCGGTGAGTAGCACCAACCTCAGCCTCTATCACAATGCGTTGTTGAGCGTTGTGGAACAGAGACAAAAGAGTGATTTCGACGAGGCCATCATTCCACTCGCCGGATTGAAGAGACGCACCCTGACGCCGCTTGAGGCATATCGACCGTCCGCCACGCATGAGACGGTGGATGGCCGTCGAGATGGACAAGAATTGGACGTTCTGCTCTTTACGTTGAGAGAATACTTCGCATCGGCTGAAAGCGCAGTGGGAGCGTTGAACGATAGTTTTGACCAATCGCTCACGGATGAGCAAAGGCAGTCGATGAAGGAACTGGCCGCCACGCTGCTGTCGACCGAGGTGGCTTTGTGGCACGGCCGGTCGATCTGGCGTTTTCAATGGGTGGCTCAACTCATTCGAGACTTGGCGAGCGAATTGAATGATAGCGGGCAACGCATGGCCATATACCTTACCAAGGTCATGCTCGGTGGAGCAGTCGGGGCACTCATCTTGGCGATCGCGATCGGATATTTCCTCGCACGTAGTATTGTGAGAGACATTATCTACGTCGCCGACGTCGCAACGCAGGCTGCCGCGGGAAATCTGCAGGCCCGCGCTAGGCTGGACAGCGACGACGAGGTCGGCCATATGGCCAAGGCGTTCAACGTCATGTTGGATCGGATCACGGTCTTGGTTTCGACGGAAGAAGAACGTGACAGAATGCAAAAACAACTCGTGCAGTTCCTTGTGTTGGTCTCCGACGTCGGGAAAGGAGATTTGACCAAGCGCGGTGAAGTGACCGCCGATATGTTTGGAAATCTGGCGGACGGATTCAATCTCATGATTCAGCGTTTTTCACAGTTGATGAAACAAGTGCGCCAGGCAGCGGAACGTGTCAATACCTCGGCAAGCAAGCTGAAGGACAGCGCTGGACAGATGGCCGGAACCGCCAGACACCAAGCCGACGAATCGATCAAGGCGCTCGGCGCCGTCGAACAGCTGGCGTCATCGATGCGCCAAGTGACGGAGACAGCGGGAGCATCGTCCGAAGCAGCCCGCCAAGTCTTAAACGCCACTGAAGCCGGCCGGCTCGCGGTGCAGGAAACCGTTCACGATATGCAGCGCATTCAATTGGCGGTCCAGCGTATGTCCAAACAGATCAAGGCGCTCGGCGACCGTTCATTGGAAATTTCACAGATCGTATCGACCATTCGAGATATCGCCAATCAAACCAACCTGTTGGCTCTCAACGCCGCGATTGAGGCCGCCGGGGCTGGTGAGGCCGGAGCACGCTTCGCCGTGGTCGCCGATCAAGTGCGGAAGCTCGCGGAGAGCTCGACGCAGGCGACACGCGAGATCGCGGACCTGGTGAAAGTTATCCAGAGCGAAACGCAACATGCGGTCGTTGCCATGGAGCACGAAACTCAGGCGGTCGAGGCCGGGTCGGCTTCGGCCTTGCGTACAGGCGATGTGTTCAAGGAAATTTCGACGATTGCTCAGCGGTCTGCAGAGCTTGCTCAAAGCATAGCGGCGTCGGCGGCCGACCAAACGGTTTCAACCGATCAGGTCGGACGTTCAATCAAGGATTTTACCGGAGGTGCCGCGGCGACACAAAAGGCTACTGATTCGGCGCGTGCGACTGTGGAGGACATGGTGACGTTGGCTGAAGGTCTGACGACTTCGGTGTCGCAATTCAAGCTGGCCTGAGAATCTCGCTCATCCCCTGAGTGAGGAGAACCTTCCGGTGTAAAGAGGGACCGATGAGCTCGGAGTTCGACAGGCAGAATCTCATCAGCATTTTTGTTCTTGAAGCATCGGATGGGTTGGATACCTTGACCAAGGCATTGCACCCTCCCGATGGTGCTGTTCCCACTCATCAGGAACTTGCTGATCAATACATCGTCGCCCACAGAATTTGCGGAGCAGCGGCCCTGTATGGCTTCAGCGGAGTCGCTCAGCTTGCCGAATACTTGGAGACGCTACTTGAGCAAGCGGCGCCGATTTCTACAGCTGAATGGGACCGAGCTGTAGATTCGATGCGGAACATTACGCAAAGCCTTCTGGTAATCGTTCGAGCCATCGGACAAGGCGGTGCTGAAGATGCAGAAGCCGTAGAACGCTGTTGGGCGTCGATCAAACAACAAGAGGGAAAAGCAAGCGATGAGACAGCGGCCACGTCCTCCTCATCGACAATCGATGAAGACTACTTGTTTCCCGCACTCGATGCCGAAATTTTATCCTACTTTATCCCGGAAGCTGAGGGATACCTCGCCACCATTGACGAGTTGATTCGTATCGTCAGAGAGAAGCAGGGTGATGCAGACTCGATCTACCGGCTCTTTCGCGCGGCGCATACCCTGAAGGGTTCAGCGTACACCGTAGGCTTCCAAATCATTGGAGATGTCGCTCACCCGATGGAAGATTGCATGGTCGCGGTGCGCGAATATCGTCTTCCTCTCGGCAGCGACCTTCTTGACATGCTTGCGAAGGCTGCCGAATTGATCCGGCTCATTCTTCGCCATGAATCGGCGAATACACAACTACTCCGACACGATATACCACTCCTTCTCAACCGTCTCACCCAAGCGGCTGAAGGTACAGGCACCTCACCTGTAGCAACTGATCTATCCCACCGCATCGATATGGGTGGCTCGAATTCTATCCAGCGTACGCCTGTTGTTAGCATAGAAGTGCCGGCAGCGGATTTATCCGACCGGTACTTGATTCCGGATTTGGATCCTGAAGTGCTTTCCTACTTTATCCCTGAAGCACAGGAGTATCTGGAACTCTTGGAAGCTAATCTCCTGCGATTGGACAAGGACCCGCAAAACAAGGAACTGATCAATCCGTTGTTCAGAAGCGCACACACCTTGAAAGGCTCCGCCTACACCGTTGGATTTCAGTCCATCGGAGACCTTGTCCATCATGTCGAAGACTTTATGGGCTCGGTGCGAGACGGGAGTCTCAGCGTGTTACCCGGACATACGGATCTTATGCTTCGCGCGATCGATGTTGTACGAGTACTCATGCGAAGAGACCTCGACAAGGTGGACGACACGAGACAACGATTCGAATCGGCGCGAACCGACCTGCGACGATTGGATCAGGGTGCCACAAGCGAGACGACGCCGGTACATCAACAGGATGACACCTTCGGTACAGCGGCCGCAGAACCGTCCGGAGGCGAGGAGTCTCATGCACAGGATGATGGAGTTCCGAATGCGAAATCGCGAGAGGAACGCGAGGTCATCCGTGTCAGTTATGCGCGGCTCGAGCGATTGATGAACCTCGTAGGAGAACTGGTCATTGGACGCGGACGATTAGAACAACGGCTGCGAGTCCTGGAGCAACTGTCGCAGCAAGTGTTGGTATTCAAAAGTCGGTTGGTGGATTCCGTTCAGTCCTTTGCCGACAAGCACACCTTTAGCTATCAGGACACATCAAGTAGTTCGACCGCGCCTGCGAGTCAAGGACTTCCCGTATTCGGTGATTTCGGCAGTCTCGAGCTGGACAAGTACGATGATTTCAATATTTTGGCTCGGCGCATCGGGGAGGTCACCACCGATATCAGTGAGTCGATGTCGCAGTTGGATGGGTCTATCCAAAGCACCCATGACGAGATGAGCCAACTGCAGCACTTGACGTTGTTGATGCGAGACGAAATCGCCCGTGCCCGTATGGTTCCGATCGGCACACCGTTCACGAGGTTTCGTCGAGCGGTCAGAGAAATTGCTCGAGCTTCAAACAAGGAAGCGTCCTTGGTCACATCAGGCGAGCAGACAGAAGTTGATACCGGAGTCGTGGAACGATTGGTGGATCCATTGGTGCATTTGGTCAGGAACGCCGTCTATCACGGTATCGAGCCCGCGGCCGATCGAGTCGCGAAGGGGAAACCAGCCATCGGAACCATTTACCTCCATGCAGTTCATCGGGGGAATTCGGTCATCATCGAGGTGGAAGATGATGGAGCAGGGCTGGACATGGATAAAATACGTGCCAAAGCCGTCAAGATCGGACTCGTACACTCCCACCAGGTACGTGCGATGTCGGATGCGGACCTTCTTCAGTTGATTTTCATGCCCGGCTTCTCCACAGCCGACAGGGTAGGGGATCAAGCAGGTCGAGGCGTAGGACTGGACGTGGTCAAGCGAGTTATTGAAGGTATGAACGGGCATATCGATGTAGAATCTGAACCCGGTATCGGCACCAAGTTTACCCTGAACCTTCCTCTCACCCTCCTCATCGCGACCGCGTTGTTCGTGCGGGTCGGTACCGCAAAATATGCGATTCCATTGCTGAGTATTCAGGAAGTGACGATGCCGACGCTATCCGCAGTACGAGAGGAAGGTGATCGTAGGCTCTTACAGGTCGACGAACAAGTTATTGAATTACACTCTCTCCACCACATCCTTCGTCGGGAACCAGGCAACGTCGATTGGACCATGCCTGTGGTGGTCGTCCGGACGGCGGGAGCGCCGATCGGGTTATCGGTCGACGAGCTGTTGGGCCGTCAGGAAATTGTCATTAAACCCCTTGGGCCACTGAAACCGTTGGAACATTCATTTTTCGGAGGAGCGACCATTGATCAGGAAGGACGGGTAGTTCTTGTTATCGATCCAAGCCGTTTGCCGTCGAGCGGGACGAAAGAATCGGCTGCTCACTCTCCCTTTCCCAAGACCCGACCACTTCCGGAACCGTCCTTGCCGCAAGAAGAGATGTTATCGGATAAGCCGCAGGAGGCGCGCCTGCTCTTGATAGACGACTCATTAAGCATTCGAAAGTTCGTCGGAAGGATGCTGGAGTCGGCCGGATATCCGTTCGATACGGCAGTTGACGGCGAGGATGGGCTCCGAAAAGCATCGACAACAAGGTATCGGATGATCCTCACCGATCTCGAAATGCCGAAGCTCAACGGATTCGAAGTTATTCAAGCCCTCAGAAGTCGTCCGGAAACCAGGCAAACGCCGGTGGTTGTCATGACGACGAGGGCTCGAGACAAACATCGGCAGATGGCGATGAGCCTCGGTGCCGATTCATACATTCCCAAGCCGGTAGAAGAACGGCTGTTGCTGTATGAGATTGAACGATGGATTGGAAAAGCTCCGGCGCTGCGCAAGTAACCTTGCGGAAATACTCGTATCGATTGACGAAATGTGGCTTGTTACAGAGAATGGGCAAGAAGGCCCCGGCATGGATATCCAGGAATCGATGAGGGGAGCTCCGTCGCCAGTTTCTCTATTGCGATTTCTCATCGTAGTAGTGGGCGGACGGTATCTCGCGTTAAATACCGAATCTATATCAGGGTTGTTGACTCTTGAAGAGACTGGAAATGTTGAAAACCCGACAGTTCACGGAATGGTGTATGGCACGCTTAATCTGGCCGATCGATTGAGCTTATCGCATGACGCAGATGGAGCAAACACGCGTGTCGTGCTGCTTTCTGAAGGGGAAACGCGTGGGAGCATTCGAGTCCCCATGGTGCAGGGACTTCTTGAACTCCAACCGATTCAAGTCCTACCGCTTCCTTTGCAGTTCCACGGAGCGGAACGACAGTGGTACCGAGGCGTGATCCTATTCGCAAAAACCATTGCCTTAGTGATCAATACAACCTGGCTTCTTAATGAGCAGGTCTCGGCCTTAGAAAGCGGTGGGGCGAGGAAGCACTCTTCGGCTTGCAACGACCCCACAATTTCCATGAATGATAGCCGGATATGTTGAGGACCGGCCGAAAACATCAGCGGGACGCAGTACGTCAACCCTGGCAGCTATTGGTGTTTTCGGTTGGTGAGAGGCGATTGGCAGTGCGGACATCAGAGGTATCGGGTATTTCGCAGTGGAATGAATCTATTCCGGTCGCTGGTCGAACTCCTTTTGTCACCGCGGTCGTTCGGCAAGGACAGACCGTACTACCTGTATTCGATCTGGCCGCATTCCTTCATCTTACTGTGCAAGGGAGCAGTCTCTTGTGTCTGAGAGTGAAGCATCCTCTCGGAGAGATGGCGATGTGCATTGATGAAGAGATTCCGGTTCTTCATACCTTTGATCCTGCCGCGATTCAGACATACCATGGCAAGGATTTACCGGCCGAAGGCAGTTATACCAACGGCCTGGATGAGATCCCGATTCTCGCTGTACCACGACTTGGGTCGACTGCGTGACGATTCCTCGTGTTCCGGGACGGATGAAAGGTGCAGGCATGCCGAAGATCTTAATAGCCGATGACAGCATTGCGGTTCGCAAGGTTGCCGAGCGACTATTGACCGAGGCCGGCCTCGGCGTCACTCTCGCGGCAAATGGAGAAGAAGCATTGGCCTATCTGGCGAAAGAACGGCCGGATGTTGTTGTGTCCGATGTCATCATGCCGGACAAGAGTGGGTATGAAGTCTGTGCATTTATCCGTGGAAACGCAACCCTCGCAGCGACACCCGTGCTGCTCATTTCCGGAATCGTGAACGATGAAGTGACCAGACAGGCCGAGTCCTGCCGCGCAGACGGAGTATTGAAGAAGCCGTTTCAAGGTACGTCCCTAAAGGATCGAGTCCTAGAGCTGATAGCAAAACTGCAGGAACCGGAACCGACTGCAATCGACGAACGTGCTTCCGTTCCGGCATCGATTCCCGCTGAAAAAATGAAGCAAGTATCGGACCAACCGTCACTGGGTCTGAGCCAGGAGGTCGGTAAACTCAAGGAGGTTGAAGAACAGTTACAAGAGGAACGAGTTCGCTGTGAAGAACTGACCAAACGACTGTCTGAATCCACAGCGCAACTTGCAAAAGCCAAGGAAAGCGAAGCGCAGTTGGGGGCCGAACGCAAACGCGCCGACGATCTTCAAGAAACACTCGTTAAGGTTGAAGAACAGTTACAGGCAGAACGAGTTCGCTCCGAAGAGCTGGTCAGACAACTGTCTGAGTCCACCGCGCAGCTCGCCGGAGCCAAGGAAAGCGAGGCGCAGCTGGCGACCGAGCGTAAACGCGCCGACGATCTTCAGGCGACTCTCGCCAAGATCGAGCAACAAGTATCAAGAATCCCCGATCTCGAATCGGCACTGAAGGCGGAACAGGATGCGATCGATGTATTCAAACAGGAAGCCGCCAACTGGCAAAAAGTGTCTGGTCGAATTGCAGAACTGGAGTCCTCTCTGCACGCTGAACGGTCGGCTGCAGAGCAACTCGTGCAACAACTGGCGGATTTGGAGCAGGCGGCAATCAGAGCAAGAGATCTGGAAGCAAGATTCGCGAGTGCGGAACAGCAGGGAGCCGAACTTCACCTGAAAATTCAAGACCTCGAAGTCGAACTTGTGACGGAACGACGGAAGGGGGAAGAAACAACAGGACAACTTCACGAATTAGAGAGGGTGGCGATGCGAGTTCCTGAAATAGAAGGACTTTTGACCGCAGAACGAGATCACAACGGACTGCTCGCTCGACGAGTAGTCGAAGCCGAACAAGCAGCCGAGCACGCCACAAAACGACTTGAAGAAATGGCTCGCAAGTTAAGTGAGATTGCAGGATTAGCCTCTCAACTTGGACAGGGGAAGGGATAATCCTGACGCAGTCAATCTGACCAGCTCGATGGTCTAGGTGAAGGACCGAAGCCGATGTCCGTTGAAACCGAAGATGCGTTCCAGAAAGAGCTAGTCGAACTGTTCGTTCAAGAGGCACAGGAATGGCTGCAACAAATTCACGTCGCACTCGATGAACTTCAGCAAGCTCCCCCCTCAGAACGCCACCGTGACTTGGCTCAGACGATCAAAGTCGGCATTACGAACCTCGGCGGGTCCGCAGCCACCCTTAACCTGAGCGATGTCGAGCGGGCTAGTTTTGCCGCCTTCCCCTTCGTGGAAGCCGTTCAAGACCCTTCTGCGAAAATTTCCACCGATGACTTCATCGCACTCTGCAAACAACTGGGGCACGTTCATGTCGCTCTGACTAGAGCGACAGGTGTAGCATTTGATGAGGACCATGCACCTGCTCAGAACGAAAACCCACCACCGATGATCGCGACGAAAGCGTTTCTGGTGTTACTCCGTGAACTTCAAGATCAACGTACGGCATCCGACCCATTCCATCGCAATGTGGTTCAGACGATGATGGCCCAGGCCGAAGGTTTGATGGGGCGCGGGGTGGAGCAATGCAATGTCGCTTCCATCCAGGAATTTCTCGACCGGTCAGCCGAAGGAGATCAAGGCTTTCTCCAAGTCGTGCGACAAGAGTTCCCTCATCTGACGGCTGTCCTTCAGACTCTCAAGAACGATGGCGTCACTCCTGGCCTACCGTCCTCCGAGCTACATAATGCGGCTGAACGTGTCGCGCAACTGTGGTCTGCCGCTCAGCAGGTCAATGCCTCCCACGCGATGATGTTTTTTATGGGATTGCATAGCTTTCTCACGGTTGTGATGCAACACCGTATGGTAGTGAGTGCCAAAAGCTATGATGCGATCCAATCACGTCTGACCCAGAGCATGAAGGGAATTGAGGAATGGGCTGAGAGCGGACGGGTGGAGCGCATGGCAATACAAGGCGCTTTGTCTCATTGAATAAGTCCCGTACCCGAAGCTCCGCTCTGGTTGGGATATCGAAACGGAAAAAGGACGCCTCATGCCGTTTATCGATGCGGTACACAATCATCGCCCGATTCAAGACTCGTCCTATGAATCGCATTGGGGACTGCGTCTCCGCCCGTTTGAAAATGTACCGGATCCGACGTTTTATGTCCTATCGGCTAAACATGAAGCGGCAATCGAACGAATGCTGTATGGAATCCATGCCCGTAAAGGGATCGTGATGCTGACGGGTGAGATTGGAAGCGGGAAGACCCTCCTCAGTCGTGCCGTGATTCTCGCGCTTCCTCGATCGCGGTACGAAATCGGACTCATATCCAATCCAACTATCCCAGGGGATGAATTTCTCGGGGAGATCTTGTTCCAACTCGGATTGGATCCCCATGGGACCCGAGTGGAACAGTTGCGTCGCATGAACGATCAACTGCTTGCCAACTACCATCGAGAAGTCGACACGGTTGTGGTGGTCGATGAGGCTCAGGCCATTGAGCATGACCGTTTGTTTGAAGAGCTGCGTCTCCTCAGCAATTTTCAGTTAAATGACCGGTTTCTCATCACACTCGTGCTCATAGGACAGCCGGAGTTGAGGGGCCGTATCGCGCATATTCCACAGCTTGCTCAACGGATAGCCGTTCAACACCATATCGATTACTTGGATCGCGCCGAAACAAAAGCTTATATCTTTACTCGTCTCGCAGCTGCCGGAGGCGAACTGCCGATATTCTCACCGAGTGCGATTTCTTCCATTTATCATCACACCGGCGGTGTCTGCCGATTGATCAACTCACTTTGCGACTTGTGTCTCTACTTCGGACGTGTTTCGGGATCGCGTCATATCAAACGCTCATTGGTGGAAAAAGTCGCGAATGAAGTGCCGCATCGACAAGACAATACCGCGCATGGGTGATGTCTTGACATATCACGAAGCAGAACATGCGTTGGGCGAGATAGCGACCGCAGTTCAGGAACATCGTTCCATCTCACTAGCGCCCCTTGAGACTCTTGCACGAGACGTCGTTTCATCACTGCAGCGCAACGATGCGCTCGTGGTGCGGGCACTAGCCGGACCGTCCGGGTCACCACTCATCACCAATCTGATCAATGTGGCCATACTCGGAACGAAGGTCGGGATCGGCCTTGGGTACTATGGGGAAGAACTCCACCAGTTGGCACTAGCCGGATTTGTCCATGATATTGGATTATTTGCCGTGCCGAATTCCTTGATTACCAAGGCCGGCCGTTTGACCCAGGAAGAGCGGGGACTCATCGAACAGCACCCTGAGCTGGGATATCAAGTTGTCGCGAAGTGCGGACCGGCGTATCACTGGTTGGCACAATTGACGCGCCAGGCTCACGAACGTTTCAATGGACAGGGGTACCCCAATCGACTCGCGGGAAGAGCGATCAGTGAAATCGCCCAGGTTTTGGGAGTGGTGGACGTATTTGATGCATTGGTGAGCGATCGACCCTATCGACGCCGCCTGCTTCCGCACGAAGCGGTCAAGGAGCTTCTGGTCGCTGAACGAAGGACCTTTCCTCGTGAAATCCTGAAGGCGCTTGTCGAACAATTTTCGGTTTATCCGTTGGGGACTACGGTACGATTGACGACCGGAGAAGTAGGAACGGTCACTAAAGTGAATAGCCGCTATCCCCTTCGTCCGGTCGTGCGGATGGACGGTCAGCAGGAATATGAGGGAAATGATTCTTGCGAGATTGATTTGAGCCGTACGCCATTAGTCTCGATCGCGGAGATTCTGAATCCTCCAGCGGTCGGGCGCATCACATTTTCGGAAGCCCCCTCAAAACCGGCAATTCCTGTCGTGTCGACCGCCGTTTCTGATTCCTTCACCTCATTGCTCGAAAGTCTTGACTCGGTTGTATTGACACTGCGGGACGCCGTAGACACCGAGAGGACCCGCTGAATCCTCCAGATCTTGGTACCGATCCGGACCCATGACGGAGATCGGTCGGCTGGTTCACTAGCCGATCGACATCAATGAACCCAAGCCCGCATTCAATTCTTTCATGTAGAGATCCGAATGGTTATAATATGGCATTTAACCTCCGAGTGCCTTGGCACTTGCAATGGGAACCACGTGCCGAAACTCATCAACGTTCATCATCCACAGCACACGATACAGCAGGCCCAGGGGTACATAAAAACGCGCGTTCTCCTGCCGTCCGGCCTTCTCGGGCTCATCTGTATGATCGGCGCGATCGGAGGTCTCGGATACCAATGGTTTGCCATCGACGGCTATTCCTTGAGTACCTTCTATCAAAGTTCAGCGTTGTTCATGTCGGGCGTCGGCTTGGGAGCGGTGCAGACGTTCTATCAACGGTATCTCTTGCGGGAGTTCCCCGAAGTTCTGGCTGCCCGCATGAAAGCAGGGCTGAATCGGCAGAGAGGAACGCTCAAGAAACGGTCGGATGCGACGACCATCGAGCATCCGGGACGTCAGTTCATTCCACTCGCGTACTTGCTGGGCGCGATGATCTTGATCGGAGAGACCATTGCGGCGTCTGCCTATGGCCAAGTCAGCATGGTTCCGGCGCTCTTGATGCCCTGGGCTGGATTCTATTGGATAAGGCTGTTCTTATGGCGAAGAGTGATCAAGGTAGAAAAAGCGGGAGAGGTGAAGTCCTAGCGCTTTTTAGAACGGCCTTTTGATCGCGGAGCCCGATCGGACGACTTTTTTAACTGCGCTTCAAGGGTCACCACGCGTTGTTCTAAATTGCGGACCAGTTCTTTCATTTCAGGAAGCTGGAAAATACCTCCCTGAATTCTCAGAGCTTTTTCACGCGGCATTGCCGGAATGCCACCTACCATCTGGTTGGATTCAATACTCCGATTGACTCCAGATTTGGCCGCAATCATGACCTGATCTCCGATGGTAAGATGATCAGCAAGCCCGGCCTGGCCGCCGATCATCACGTGACGGCCGATGGTTGTGCTGCCGGCGATGCCGACCTGTGCCACGAGGATGCAGTGCTCTCCCACTGTGACATTGTGGGCAATCTGGACGAGATTGTCGACTTTGGTGCCCTGCTTGACCAGGGTCCGGCCGAACGTCGCGCGGTCGATCGTCACATTGGCTCCCAGTTCAACATCGTCTTCGATGACAACCCCCCCGAGTTGCGGAATCTTATGATGGCGGCCTTGATGCTGCACGTATCCGAACCCGTCGGCTCCGATCACAGTTCCACTGTGCACGATCACTCGCGCACCAAGGGAACAACCCTCGCGAACGACGACATTGGGGTACAGCACGGAATCGTCCCCGATCGTTGAATCCGATCCTACGAAGACCCCCGGATAGAGCGTGACGCGATTGCCGATCGTCACGCGGTCACCCAAGGTGACGAAAGGCCATATAGAAGGATCGGTTCCGATCCGCACATCGGCACCCTGCATCATATGCTCGGCAATGCCCCGAGGAGCCTGTGGCCGGACAAAAAAAGTCTGCGCGACGCGCGCGAAGGCCAACAACGGATTGTCCACGATGATTTGCGGCATAGCGAGATCAGGCAAATGCCGATGGACCAGGAGCGCTGCTACGCGAAGGGTGGCCGCCGCCTTCGACATTTTGTCGTTGGCGATGAATGACAACGCGTTCGGATCGGCTTCACCGAGACTCGTTAAACCGGAGATCTGTGTCTGGCTGTCGCCATGAATCGTCCCTCCCACAACCTCGTGGATCTGAGCTAATGTGATTGGAGAAGGCAGTTGGGGCTTGTTCATCGGGCCGTAACCTTCTTCTTCCCGGACGTAACGGCGGACGCCTTCTTCGACTTTCCTGCGGAGGCGGGCTTTGCTGAAACCGCCTTCTTGGATGGTGGGGACTTGGCCGAGGCTGTCTTGGTCGTAGTCGACTTGGCTGATTTCGACTTGCTTGCAGCAGTCGCAGGTTTAGACGATTCCGGCTTGGACTCAGTCTTAGATTCAGCGAGCCGTCGCTGGACATAGGCAGCTACGGTTCCAACGGTACTCAATCCCGGAAGGTCTTGATCCGGAATTTGAAGTTTGAATCGTTCCTCGATCTCGAAGAGCAGTTCGATAATGGCCACCGAATCGAGCCCGAGATCATCACGGAGATGATGAGACTCGGTAATCGACGCAGGGTCTCGCTTGAGATAACTGGCCAGGGCCTGAATGATTTTAGAGCTGATCGCTGGATCGATGGATTCAGTCATTATGGATACTCCTTCAAGTGGAATGGGGCTTTTCGCATGTAAATTCGGCGAGGGTCCTCGATATCGTTCAACCGTTTCTTATGCCTTCTTATGCCACAAACTTTTTAAAGACGACTGTGGCATTGTTGCTGCCGAATCCGAATGCGTTCAAGAGGGCATACCGAACCTTTCGAACTTGGACCGTACGTCGGATCCCATCTAAACGGCAGGCTGGGTCCGGTTCCTCGTAGTTCGCTGTGGGGTGGATTTGTCCGGTATGGATTGAGAGGGTCGTTGCCACCGCGCCGATCGCCCCAGCCGCCCCCAATGTATGACCGATGAGTGACTTCGTGGCATTCACGGCAATTTTGTCCGCGCGATTTTTAAACAGACTCTTGATCGCTTTGGTCTCAACCGCATCGCCGATCGTCGTGGAGGTCGCATGGGCATTGATGTAGTCGACCTGATCCGGCCCGATGCCGGCAGAGTCGAGACCGATCTTCATGGTCGTGGAGATTTCCTGGCCATCTTCCTGAGGAATGACCATGTGATAGGCTTCACTGGTGGCCGCATATCCGGCAAGTTCTGCATACACTCTCGCTTTCCGCTTTTTGGCGTGCGCCCATGATTCCACGACTAATGTGGCAGCTCCCTCGCCCATGACGAATCCATCGCGGAGTCGATCAAAGGGGCGTGAGGCTCGCTCCGGAGCATCATTAAACTCGCTGGAGAGAGCACGCAAGGAGCAGAACCCGGCAAAGACCAACGGAGTAATGCTCGCGTCGGCTCCGACGGCGATAATGACATCGGCCTGGCCGCTGCGAATGCATTGAAGCGCTTGGCCAAGAGCATGGGCACTGGAGGAGCAGGCCGTCGAGATCGTGAGATTCGGTCCCTTGGCGCCGTGGGCCATCGCGACGATACCCGACGCGGAATTCAACGTGATCGTGGGAATAAAATTGGGATGGACGCGATGCGGTCGTTGAGTCTTAAAGAGCTGCGTGATTTCACGCTCTCCCATCACCATCCCGCCCATGCCGGCTCCGACAATGACGCCGACGCGATGGGGAGACTCTTTGGCCATACTCAAACCGGCATCGGCGAGCGCTTCTTTTGTAGAGACCAAGGCGAATTGTGCGTAACGATCCACGCGGCTCGCCTGCGTCGGCGTCAAATACTGTTCCGGTGAGAAATTGTGGACTTGCCCGGCGACTCGTGAACGATAGCCGGACATTGGAAACCAACCCAGGGAAGGGATCGCAGTAACCCCCGAACGGCCCGCGAGGGCCGCCTTCCAGAATTCACTGACGCCGATCCCGATGGGAGATATCACCCCGAGACCGGTAATTACCACGCGCGAGGCCATATTTCTCCCTCCTTCTGGGCGCACACGGCGCCTTTCATACCGGAAGACCATTGTCCAGTCAACTAGGAAACCTCTCTTTAATGCCTAACTTTCAATAAGAGATAAAGCCCGAAGCTGAGAAACAGTGCATTGGCCATCCAGCCGGCAAGCATAGGAGCCAAGGCTCCCCCTCGTCCTAGCGCGATAGCGACAGAATGTGTCGTCCAGTAGCAGAATCCGACGATGAACGCTTGTCCGATCCCCATGGCCATGCTTCCACCCCGGACTCCGCTTCGTCGCAAACTCAGCGCAATGCCGACGAGCACCATCACGACGGTCACTAACGGGAGTGCGACACGGTCGTAGTAATCCGTCAACAGACGGGCGAACGAGAACCCTTCGTGCCGAAAGCGCGCGAGATAATTTCGGATTTCCCGAAACGTCATGGTTTCTGAGTTCCCCACCAATGAGGAGGAAAAATCATCGGGAATCAACGGAATGCTGATCGCCTGTTCCGCGAACGGAGCCAGCTCGACGGTATCATCCGATTGGAACCGACGATGATTTCCGTTCAACAGGATCCATCCTTGAGGAGTATAGCGGGCTTCGGCCGCTTCCGTAATCCGATCGAGTTTAAACGGCGGACGAAAATAAAAGATTCGTACACCGCGAAGGATCTTGCCTGCGACATCGATCTCATCGACTTCCATCAGGCCGTCGGCGCTGATGCGGGCCCAGGGCTGGGCGGCTTTGACGGTGACTGGAACCGGCTTTTGTTCGATCTGGACGGCACGGACTTCTTCGGCTTTCTCCGAAGCGAGCGGAATGACGGTTGAGCTGAAGAGAAAGAGAATCGCAGACACGCCCCCGGCAAACAGGAGAAACGGCGAGGTCATCCACAATAAACTGATCCCGCAACTCCGCATGGCGGTGATTTCGTTGCTGCGCGCGAACAGACCGAGCGTCAGCAAGGTCGCCACCAAGATCGCGAACGGAGCGACTTGGAACGAAATGGAGGGAATCTTCAACGCGAAATACGTGAGGATCGGGACGATTCCCGATTCATAGCGCAAGAACCGACGGACTTTCTCAAAAAAGTCGATCACGAGATAGATGGTCACCAAGCCGGAAAAGCACATGCCGAAAATTTTGGCGTATTCACGAAGGATGTATCGGAATAGGATCGTCATCGATGCTATTGTCTGCTCATCCGTAAAAACAGGGCGACGGTGATGACGACGAATATGATGTTCGGCAACCAGGCGCCCATAAAGGGATGGAGGATCAAGGCCGTCACCAAAAAATCGCACCCGACATTCAGAATATAAAACCCGATGATGATCCCCACGCCGACGGCAAACCCACCGACCCGTCCGGATCGTTTCGAGACGATTCCGACCGGCACGCCGAGCAGACAGAATACGAGGGAAGCGGTCGGAAAGGCCAAGTCTTTATAGTATTCCATCAGACGACGAAGCGAGCCGGCATCCTTGCCGCCGGACTCAGCCAGCCTAGCCATGATCTGTTTATAGGACGGGCGTTCTTCGGTGGCCGAATAGCTGCTGAGGTTCAGATCGATCTTGAGATCGTAACTGGCGAACGCAATCTGTCGATATTGGTCGACCTGACCCGGTCGGCTATGAATGACTCCGTTCACCAACTGGAGCGCGACCTGCGCATGAGCTGTATCCATAAAGACGTGGTATTGCTCCGCGACGATGACGCGAGGTTCTTCGGGGAGACGTTTATCCGAGATGAAGATACCTTCGGCCGAATGGCCCGGGTCTCCTTCTGGAACATAGATCATCATGCGCGGAATCGGTTCGTTGAACGTGCCTCGTTCCAAAGCCAGCACAAGCTGATCTTTGAGCAAATTGAGAGCCACCTTCTTGAGATTCAATGAGCTCCATGGCTGCCCCCATTGAGACAAGACCAGTGTCAGCGTAAAGACACACACCGAGAACAGGAGCACCGGTTGCGAGAGACGAAACAGGCTGAGCCCGGTTGCGCGCATAGCAACCAGTTCTTTGTCATACGACAACCGGCCGAATGCCGTCACCGACGCGATCAGGCCTGCGATCGGAAGCGTGAGCACGAGACCGGAGGGGAGCAACATGGCAATCACTTTGAGGACTGCCCAGAAACCGACCCCCTTGGACACCAGCAGTTCGACAAGACGCAAGAGTTCCCTGGTCAACATGACAAAGCAGAGCGCGCCGAGGCTGAGACCAAACGGAGAGAGAAGTTCCGTGAAAATGTAGCGATCGAGCAGCGTTCGTAAGATCACAGAGTGTCTGGTAATATCTGAATTGGAAAAATTTTGAACACTATAGGGGAGTCCTTCGCACCTGTAAACACAGGAGAAAGTCCTTGCCTTAAAGATTCGCTTGACAGAGCATGACGCCTATGTTACATGCAGCGCGACTTTCCACTCAAATGATGGGTTCCGTGAGCGATGCATCATTCCTTCAGGTGCCCGTCCCTTCTACCAGCCGGATTCTTGTCCAATCTATTTTCAATTCTAGTTTCAATTTTGATGCAGGGGCGATTGAGTGGGGCCGCTACGTAACCAGTCGTAGTTGTTGACAAAAGGAGGGCTTCTGTGAAGACAAAAGGAACGGTCAAGTGGTTCAACGATCGAAAGGGTTTTGGATTCATCCGGTTGGATAGCGGAGAAGACGTCTTCGTCCATTACTCCGCATTACAAGGAGAAGGTTTCAAGACTCTCAAAGAAGGAGAAAATGTCGAATTTGACGTCGTACAGGGAGCTAAGGGGCCCCAAGCGGCCAATGTGCTCAAGGCAGTGATCACCGCGTCCTAAATCGTCACACCTTCCGTTTGCTTCGGTAGAAGCGTCGGTCACCTTACAAGAGTGGTCGGCGCTTCTATCGGGTTGTTTCGTTGTCTGATTCTGCCATTTTCTAGACAAAACCCATTGACGCTGTTAGCGTTTAGCTGTTCGTGGAGGTATCGTTGTGCCTTCGGATCGAAGTCGAGTTCTTCAACAAGCTCAGCTCCTGGCATCCCGCGGACAATACGAAGCGGCGATAGCCGAATGGAAGAAGTTAGCCACAGAAACCCCTGCCGACGGCACCATTCATAATACAATCGGTGATTTGCAATTGAAGCGAAACGCTCCAGGGGAAGCTGCCTCTGCATTCTTACAGGCAGCCTCAGCCTTCCGAACCGAAGGCGCCACCCTTAAGGCCATTGCTGCCTTTAAAAAAGGCCTTAAATGCGATCCTTCTCGATACGAAGTCTATCGTCACCTTGGAGATCTGAACATTGAACGAGGGCTCATCAGCAGTGCGATCCAGGACTATCTCACCCTGGGGAAGTACTACCTCAAAGAGCGTCGAGGAAAAGACGCGCTCGAAATCTACAAGAAGATCGTTCTCCACGATCCAGCGAATCTCCACGCGCAACAACGAGTCGCCGAACTCTGTGTCCAGGAAAACCAGCAGGATGAAGCAACCACCGTGTATCTCCAATTGGGTCGTGAGCGATCGGCGCAGGGGCGATACGATGAGGCGAAAGACGCGTATCTCGCCGTCCTCAGGATCAATCCCAATGACAACGAGGCTGCCCAATTTGTGGAGAGCATGAAGAACGGAACCGGGTCGATTAAAGCAGTCAAACCTGGATCCACCGCTGTGGCGAAGAAAATTTCGGAACCACTCGACCTCCTGGCCGAAGCGACGCGAAGAATCGAAGAGAAGCAATATGCCGGCGCAGAAGCGATCCTGAACCAAATGCTCACACGGGAGCCAGGGAATCCCCAAGTCTGTCAACTCCTGGCTCGGTTGCATTTACAACGCGGGGATGTGCAAGTGGCGTTGGGAGAATATCGCTTCTTGGCCGGCGCGGCGTTGCGGGCGCATGACTTGGCTCTTGCTGAATCGCTGATTCAGGAGTTCTTGCTCGCTGACCCAAACTCCGTCCCTATGTTGGAATTGAGTGGGGCACTGCACGAAGAAAAAGGCGATGGTGGGGAAGCCGCGCTGCAGTATGCCAAGGCCATTGAACTTCTATTGGAGCATCCAGAGCCCGGCATGGAAAGCCTGCATGAAGAGCTTTTCGAAAAGGTGCGGTCACTGTCCAGCGATGAAGCCTTGGTGAACCGACTGGCGGCAAGGATGAGAGGAGAATCTACAGGAGATCAGAGCGAGTCTGTTCGAAACGTGTCTGAGGCGGGGGCGCCGTCCAGCCTCAACTCGATATCGACGGATGGTGAATCAGTGAGAGTTGATTCGGATAGTGCTCATCCAGTCCATTCAAACGGCAGGATGAAGGACGATCAAGAATGTTCGCTGGTAGGGGCAGTGCCGGACGACGGCAATCCTTCCGCCAAGGACAATGGACTACGGCAAACCAGAGTCGAGTCGGATGCGGTTGACCCTGACGCCGCTCTGCCGGCGAATGTGAAGGAATCGGCTGTGCCACTCAACTACGAGGCGCACTACGTCTTAGGAGTGGCATATAAAAACATGGGATTGTACGAAGAGGCAAAAGAAGAGTTTCAGGTGTCGACGAACAGCGACTCGTTTTATCTTGATTCTGCGCTGATGACTGCGGTCTGTCTCAAAGAAGAGCGGCACATCCTCCAGGCGATTCAGGGGCTGGAAACCGTCTTGGTCGATCCACGGTGCCAAGGTGCGAAGGCGCAAGCCATTCGCTATGAGTTGGGCTTACTCTATGAGGCGGAGGAACAGTGGGAGAAGGCCGCTCATGCATTTGGGTCTATTCCTTCGTTTCATGACGTCCCGCAGCGACTGGCAGCCCTCAAGGGGCGGCAAGTGGGAGGAGAAGTCGGTTTTCGGTATGCATCGTAGGGCCCAGCCACATTTTCATTCATCACTTCTTAGTTCACCCGGTTCGGTGCCGGTCGGCCTCCCAACACAGCGGCAATATTGTCGAGGCAGATGAGTCCCATACGGACACGGGTCTCAAGCGTGGCTGATCCCAGGTGAGGGAGAAGGACCACGTTCGGCAGCGACATCAACCGGGCGGGAACAACCGGTTCTTGCTCATAGACGTCCAGCCCGGCGCCTGCGATGGTTTTTGCCTCAAGTGCCGACACCAAGGCGTCTTCGTCGATGACCGGGCCTCGCGACGTATTGATGAGATAGGCAGTCGGCTTCATCAGGGCGAGCTTGCGGCGGTCGATGAGATGATGCGTGGCTTCGGTGAGCGGGACATGAAGCGAAAGAAAATCTGACTCCGCGAGTACTTCGTCGAGGGGGCGCCGGTTCCACGAAATGCCGGACGGACCGGCAACACTCTGACGGCCCGCATAGATCACCGACATTCGAAACCCGGTCGCCCGTTGCGCGACCGCCTGTCCGATCCTCCCCATGCCGATGATGCCGAGAGTCTTCCCCGACACGTCGGCGCCCAGCATCTGTGTCGGTGTCCATCCAGGCCAGTGACCGGTGCGAACCCAGGCATCTCCTTCAACAACTCGTCTCGTCAGCGCGAGCAACAGAGTCCAGGTCAGATCGGCGGTGGCATCGGTCAGCACGTCCGGTGTGTTGGTCACGATGATGCCGCGCTGAGTCGCGGCAGGAAGATCGATATTGTTGTAGCCTACCGCGTAGTTGGCGATGACTTTCAGTTTCGTGACGTGGGACAGCAGCGAGGCATTGATACGATCCGTCAGCGTACAGATGACCGCCTGCGCCTCGGCGAAGCCTCGACGCAGCTCGTCCTCCGTTGGTGGCTGATCTGTCGGTTCGGCCAACATCCGATACTGTCCGAAGATTGAGTCCAACACCGGTTGTGGCAACAGGCGGGTCACGTATAAGGTCGGGCGTTCCATGGGCCTCTTCATTGTAGGAGAATTTGCAGGCGACCGACAACGACTCTGGTTCTTCGAAGAGTCCGCAAGCTAAGATGCACGATAGTCTATGATAACTTCATCTCCATTGATCCTGCCGACAAGATCACACGCAGTTGCCTATGATCTTCGCGCTCTGCTGGGAACTGAGAAAGTCAAAGACGACGTGTCGACGATCACCGCCTATGCCGTGGATGCCAGCATGTATCGTGTTCCTCCACAGGCGGTCGTGTTGGTTGAGTCCGAAGACGATATCGCCGCAACCGTCGCCTATGCCGCATCACGAGGTATTCCACTCACGCCTCGGGCCGCCGGGACGAATCTGACCGGTTCGGCCATCGGCTCGGGGGTCATTCTCGATGTGTCACGCCTGAATCGGATACTTGAAGTGAATCGGGAAGAAAGATGGGCCAGGGTCCAGCCAGGGATCGTCTTGGCGGAGTTGAACAAGCGGCTCATCTCGCAGGGGCTATTGTTTGGGCCGGACCCGTCGAGCGGGGACATGTGCAAGTTGGGCGGCATGGTCGCGAATAATTCTTCGGGACCTCATACATTGCGCTATGGCTCTGTAAAGGACAATGTCCAGAGTCTCCGGCTCTGTCTCACCTCGTCAACATGGATCGAAGCGCGATCTTATGCCCTCGATGATCCAGCGCTGGAGCGTCTCTTAACGACGGTACCGGCCCTGCGTGACATCCTGATGATGACACAGGCTCATGCCGATCTCATCGCTGCGAAGCGGCCGACTGTCAGCAAGAACAGCTGCGGGTACAATCTTTTCGGGTTGGCCGAGGGGCTTGCACGGGGGGTTTTCGACCTCCCGAAATTATTCGTCGGCAGCGAAGGGACGCTGGGCGTGGTGAGTGAAGCCCGGCTCACGTTGGTCGACAAGCCCAAGGCCACGTTGACCGCGCTCATTCACTTCAGGAGTCTCGAGGAGGTCGGCGAGGCGGTTCCCCGATTGCTGACGTTACAGCCAAGCGCATTAGAAGTTATGGATGCCAACACCCTCAACTTAATCGGTCGAGGGAAGCATGGCATTCCAGCCGATGCGGCGGCAACATTGCTGGTCGAATTGGATACAGACTCCCCCGAGATCGATCTCCGAGAGAGGGCTGAAGCCATGGCTACCGTCTGCCGGCCTTACAAGCTGGCGGCGGAGCTTACGCTGGCGTTTGATGCCGAACGGCGAGAACAACTCTGGAAGGCACGAAAGGCATTGTATCCGACCCTCTATCGATTCGATCTGAAGAAGAAGCCGATCAATTTCGTCGATGATGTCGTTGTTCCCGCCGATCGCATCAGCGAACTGATCAGATACCTGGAAGACTTCTTCGAAGGGCAGCGCGTGCCGGTGGCGATCTTCGGCCATATCGGAAATGGAAATGCGCACATCGTCCCCCTGTTGGACGTCAACGATTCCCGCGACTTCCAAAAGATGGTGCGCGCCTATCAGGAAATCCATGCGACCGTTCTGAATCGGTTCGGCGGCTCGATTTGCGGTGAACATGGCGACGGCCGTGTTCGTGCCGAGTTCGTCAAGACCATGTTCGGTGAAGAACTCTATGATCTCTTTATGCAGGTCAAGAAATCGTTCGACCCAGGGAATGTGCTCAATCCCGGCATCAAGCTGAGCGAGGCCTCATTTACCGAACATATCGACTACACCAGACTGTCCAAATCCTGCGCGACCTGTGCCAAATGCAATTCAGTCTGTCCCGTCTACGATGTCTTTCAATCGGAGGACATGAGCTCACGGGGGTGGTTCGAAATTGTGACGGCCAAGGATTACAGCTATCTCGATTCCAAGCGGGTAGTGGAAGCCTGCCTGAATTGCAAGTCCTGCCGTACCATTTGTCCGGCGGGAGTGGACGTATCCGACCTGATTCTTCAGAAGCGGGCTGAACATCCGAACCGGTTGGCCGGTTTGATCTTCAGGCAGCAGGCGCGCGGGGCAACCTTTGAATCGTTCTTGCGATTCCTGGGGAGCACCCAGAGCATGTGGGATCGTCCCTTCTTCAGGAAGCTGTTGGAATGGATCACGAGACCGATCATGAAGGCCTTGGCGCCCACAGCACGCTTGCCGCACGACCTCGTATTGCCGAAACTGGCTCCACGGCATTTACGTGAACGATATGCGCATTTGATCCCTGGTGGAACGGGCTCATCACAGACTCATTCGGTGGCCTATTTCCATGGCTGCGCCGCGAACTATTTCGATGATGGAGTGGGGGACGCCGTCATCGAGGTGTTGAAGAAACATGGGGTCGAACCGGCGCTGCCGCCGCAACGCTGCTCGGGAACCCCCATTCAAACCTATGGACACGTCGACCTTGTGCGCGAGGGAGCGCGATTCAATCTTCGCTCGTTCGCCCCGTATGAAACGGTCGTGACCGGTTGCGCCTCCTGCACGCTCATGCTGAAAGACTATCCTACACTTTTTCCAGAAGGGATCGAACGGCAGCAAGCCGAAGAACTGGCCAAGAAGGTGGTGCATATTTCGGAATTCGTCTCGCATTCGTCGAAGCATCCCGCCACGGCCCAAGTGGATGGGATCACGAAACGCGTCACCTATCATTCATCCTGCCATCTGCGGGCGGCCGGGGTGACGAAAGAGCCGCGACAGGTGCTATCAACATTGCCAGGAGTCGATTTCGTTGAGATGCAGGATGCTGACCGTTGCGCGGGAGGCGCTGGCACCTACGTGGTAAAAGATTACGATACGTCGAAAAAGATCTTTGACCGGAAAGCCCGCGCGATCGCAGAAGCCGGCGCGAACGTCGTGGCGACGAGTTGCCCGGCCTGCATGATCCAGCTCAAGAACGGAGTGGGAGACTCGGTACAGGTAAAGCATGTCGCCCAGCTTCTGCAAGAAGCTTATCGGGCTGCAGAACGGGAGCAGAGCTGAGTCCATTCCCGCTGATCATGTATAGTACGCGTCTGGCTCACGGGTAGATGCGAGATAGTCGGTCGACTCGTTGGGGGTCCAATGGTTTCAATACAGATTTTCGGCCAAACCTTGCGCGCGGTTGTCGAGGAGAGCGAACTGGAAATTCCGGTGACCGGTCCGACCACGGTGAAACAACTGATTGAAACGAACCCTGTACCACTGGGCCCCTTGCTTCAGTACATCAACAGCCGCGAAGCGCTCATCACGGTCAACAAAAAGATCGGATCGGAAGATTCTCCGGTTCGCGACGGCGATGTCATCAAACTCTCGTTCCAATCCCGAGCCTCCTACGACGGCACCCGAGATATTCCTACCTGACTACTTGCTTCTGTTGTTCAAGCCGATTTGTAGGCAAACCCTCTCGACGGAAATGATTCGGCTGGTCGAGGCTACGCTCGATTGACGCTGCCCTTTGGAAGAGGCCAAGTCTGTATGAAGGCCGCACGAAATTCGACATGTAACATATGCCGGCGACGGCGTTGTTGGTTTTCGGATGCCTCCGCTGTATGGGCCTCTTTTGTAACGTCGGAGGGGAGGTGCGTCATGCATCGTCGATCACTGTTCCTCAGTCTGCTTGTGTCGGCTCTGTGGATGTTTGCCTGGTCTGAGACAAGCCGAGCCGAATGGTACATAGCCGGTCAGGGCGGGTACCAATTTCCCCAGGATCTGGCCGACGTTCGAGGAACCGGCAGTTTCAGCGGAGTGACGTCGAATGATCTGACCCTCAACAACCAAGCGGCGTTCGGCCTCAAAGTCGGGCATGTTTTACACGGAAGTCTACGGTGGCTCGGCCTGGAATTCGACTTTTCGCATAGCGACGCGAACATCGCGGACCAACGCGTCACGGCCGGTGCGCCGATCCTGGGCATCACTCAGCAGAACGGCAGGACTCCAGGTGTCGGCCTCTCGGTCAACCACATGACGGTGAACGTCATCGCGCGCTATCCGGGGTCACAAGTCCAACCTTACGTTGGAGTCGGCGGCGGACTCGGCCTCTCGCGATTACGGACCGCTCCTCAAGACGAAACAGCAGTGTACCCGGTGTTCAATGTACTCATCGGCATGAAAGTGCCTGTGACGAAACATGTCGCCTTGTTCACCGAATACAAACATGCTCGGGCGACGGTCGAGTTCTCCGATCATCACTTCGAAGGCGACCTCCGGACCAATTGGTTCATGGGAGGTCTTGCCTATCATTTCTGAGCAGCAACTAGATCGCCGTGGATAGCATCTGCGCTGAACGTATGACGCCTGCTGCCTGACGCTTCAGGTAGTTTCGTCCTCCCATAAGTCATATGTGATACGGCATCGGCTCTTAGGATGGGGGACGTGATTTCTCGTAAGGAAACGGGTAAGCTTCGGCGGCAATACGATTCACAAGCGGAGTGCGACCTATCTGTGAGTGATGATCTCGATGTTTTGAAGTCTGTGACCGCGAGCGTACAGGCAGCCGGCATTCCCTATATGGTGACTGGCTCCATAGCGGCAAACTTCTATGCCCCCCTCACATGCCACGCGACTTAGGGTTGGCAGCGCTCTATCGCGAGATTCGTCCATGAACGATACGGCCCCTGAGATTGACGAGCGGTTTCGGGCTATGCTCATGGTGCGCACCGGTGAAGAGCGGCTTATCATGGGGTGTGCCATGCGGGATTCCGCGCGAATGATCCGCAGGCGACGGTGCAGACGATTCGCAAAGGTCTCTTTCTCCGCTTTTACGGGCATGAGTTCGATGCCGACACCCGCGCCAAAATCCTCGCTGCCATAGACCGAGCAGCTCAGCTTCCCAGTTGATAAGCTCCAGTAGCCTCCTCTCATCGCTCTCGACGGTCTGAGCACTCTTTGATAATGCTCAAGCCAGGCCCTTCGACAAGTTCGACTCGACCAAACTCGCACCGGCAGGATAAGCCCTTCGACATGCTCAGGACGGGCAGGGCAGGTTTCTTTGTTTTGGTAGAAAACGTGATTTCTCTTAGGGAAACGGGTAAGCTGCGGCCAATTTATCAGGAAGGGTCTTGTTGTACGCTTTCCTTTCAATCAATCGGAGAAGACGGCATGCCGAAATCGAAGCGGGACCCAGAGAAGCCAAAGAACGGCGAATCAGCAGGACTTGAGGCAAAGAAACGCGGTGGTCACATCTCAAGACGAGTGCCCCACAGCCGACGATCGGCACGATCGTAGATGATGCGATGACAGCCATCGAGCGCGACAACCCATCGCTGAAGGGAGTCCTTCCAAAAGACCATACCCGGCCTGGCCTCGACAAGCAGCGGCTTGGTCAGCTCATACTCGACGCTTTGCGCGACGCGCTGCTGCCCAAGCTCATCTCCGGAGAGTTGCGTGCCCCGGTATGGCAGGATGTAGCTGAACTAGCTGACGGTGTCGGGCCACAGGTGGCTCCATGATCCTGAAGGCGCTCTGCATTGAGAACTTCCGCGGGATCGCCAAGCTCACTCTCGAGCTTGACCGAACTACTGTTCTCATCGGCGAGAACAACTCGGGAAAATCCAGCGTCCTGGAGGCATTGCATACTTGTATGAATCGGGGGCTAGGTCGTCGTGCCACGCCCTTCTCCGAGTATGACTTTCACCTTGCAACCGAAGATGCCAAGCCCGCTGACGCACCGCCTCTCATTCTCACGCTCACTTTTGAAGAAAGCGAGAAGGACGAATGGCCGGACGAGATCGCTCAGGCGTTCCCAAACGTAATCCAAACCCTAGACGACGACCGCCAACAGATCAGTTTCCGAGTGATCGCCAAGTACGACAAGGTAACGCGAGACTTCACGGTCGAGTGGAGCTTTCTCGACAAGGCAGGTAGTCCGTTGCTGACTGCCAAGCAGCCGAAGCTGGTCGCCGACCTACAGCAACTCGCGCCAGTATTCCTGTTGACTGCCGTTCGAGACGCATCACAGCACTTCCAATCCAAGTCGGCACTCTGGGGGCCGTTCACCAAGAATCCGCAGATCAGCGGGGAGAAGCAGCAAGAGATCGAGAAACAGATCGAACAAATCAATCAGTCCGTGCTCGACAGCCACAAGCCGTTCGAAGTCATCAAGGACCGCATCGCTCAGACGGGCAAGCTCGTGCCACTCGCCAACAAGGATCTCGTGGGTGTCGAGGCTGTGCCAGCCCGCATCTTCGATATGCTGACCCGAACACAGGTAAAGCTAGGAGCTCGCACGGGTGCCCGCTTGCCTGTCGCTCAACACGGTTCGGGCACACAAAGCCTGGCCGTCATGTTTCTCTTCGAGGCATTTCTTCAATCGCGCCTCACCGATGTCTACGACAAGCATTCTGAACCAATCCTCGCACTTGAGGAACCTGAGTCGCACCTTCACCCTTCGGCGATTCGCGCTCTCTGGTCAACTCTCGACAAGCTGGCGGGCCAGAAAATTATTGCGACACACTCCGGCGACTTGCTTGCTGCCGTGCCACTCACAGCAATTCGACGACTGGCGCGACGTAATGGGGCGGTTGAGGTATTTCGAGTCAAGGAGAAGACGCTCGACAAGCGAGAGGCGGAGAAGATCGCATTCCATGTCCGCGCTAAACGGGGAAATCTGCTCTTCGCCCGGTGCTGGTTGCTTGTGGAGGGAGAAACCGACTTCTCGTTCTTGCCCGAACTTGCGCGCGTGCTGGGATGCGAGTTTGATCTGGAAGGCGTTTCCTGTGTCGATTTCGTACACTGTGGCCTTGACCCCCTCATCAAGGTCGCGGATGATTTAGGCATTCACTGGCACGTCTTTACAGACGGTGATCGATCCGATTTTGGGAAGAGCGCGAGCAAACACCTTCGCGGTCGCCCCGGGCAGGATCACGTCACTATGCTGGGTGAACCGGATATTGAGCAGCTGATGTGGCAGTCTGGATACTCAACGGTCTTCGAGAGTGCGGTCGGTCCACGGCAGAAAAGCCTGATTAGCGCAGCGAAGGGCACTCCTGACTACATCAAGCAGACGATCAAGGCAGCACAGGTGTCACTTGAAGGGAAGCCCGGGATGGTCTTTCCGCTTGTTTCCGCAGTTCGGCAAGACGGATCGCCCGGGGTACCGAGTCCGTTGAAGACCGTCATAGAGACGGTAGTGCGGCTGGCGAGGAGTTCTGCATGAACATCGACCTGTCCACTCTGAACGACAGCCAGCGTGAGGCTGTTAACTGGCAGGACGGACCTCTTCTCGTTATCGCTGGACCAGGCTCGGGTAAGACCCGCGTTCTGACTTATCGCGTGGCACGGATCATTCAGCAATCACCCGAGGCCCGTTTCCGCGTGTTGGGAGTCACCTTTACAAACAAGGCAGCGTCGGAAATGCGGAATCGAATAGATGCGCTGCTCGTCGAGGGACGCGATCGCGCGACTCTGACGACATTCCATTCGTTTGCAGCAGAGATTCTCCGTCAGCATGGAAGCCATGTCGGGCTCAAACCAGACTTCGGCATTCTGTCTGAGCCGGCGGATCGAGAGGCAGTGCTCACCGACGCGATCAAAGCTGTGTCGCGAGAGGAAGATGACTTCGAGCCGAAGGCGGCACAGCTGCTCCCAGCAATTAACCGGATGCAAGACGAGTGCGTCTTGCCCGACGAGTCGCTGAAATGGCTCGGTGTGCAACCCCACGCACAGAAAGTGGCTTCGATCTACGCCGAGTATCGAGCGTGCCTCATCCAAGCGAACCTGATGGACTTCGGATCGCTGCTCGCAATCGCGGTTGACCTCTTAGAGAAAAAGCCTGCAATCGCCAAACAGATCCGCCGTGTCTACTCCTATGTCTGCGTCGATGAGTGTCAGGACACCAACTCGGCTCAGTACCGTCTGTTAATCCAACTGGTTCGCGAAAAGAATCCAAACCTCTTCGTCGTGGCTGACGACGACCAGCTCATTTACCAGTGGAACGGGGCGAGCCCTAAGCGCTTACAGGACCTTCGCAAGCGGTTTGAAATGCAGGTGATCCAGCTTCCTGAGAACTATCGTTGCCCGCCAGAAATTATCGAGCTCGCGAACAACCTGATCCGCCACAATGCTGACCGGCCCGCTGACAAGAAGCCTCTCTCTGCCCACAAGACTGGAGATGGAATAAAACGAGTCACGGTCATGCGTTGCGATGATTTCGACAACGAGGTAGCCTGGCTAGCGACACATTTGGGGAAGATGCCAGCAGACGAACGTCCTAAATGCGTCATTCTCGCGAGGCGGAAGAAGCTACTTGAGACCGTGGTGGCAATGCTAGAGAGGGAGTCAATACCAGCGCATATCGCTATCAGGAAGAACGAGTTTCAGTCCGTCCCATATCGTTGGCTGCACGCGATGCTCCGATTTGCCAATGCCCCACAAGACAGGGAGCAGCTCCGTCGAGCGAGCAAGTCGTTCTATCAGATGGAGGGCGTAACCGTCGAAAGCGAGAATGTGGTTGCACGATCATCAGTTGATCAGGGTGGCTTACTTCGTGCCTGGTTTGACATTGCCGAGATACAGAGTGGGCTCGAACCGACCACAGAGATAATGCTCACCACGGCGAGGAAAACACTCCTCGACCGTCTAGACTACTGGGCGTTCGTAAACACCGCCCACGAATGGTTCGCAGCCGTAGAATCGCAACCCGCAAGTGCGGCTGAGTTCGCGTTTGATGAGTTCGAAGACGAGAGGGAGATTTGGGATACACTGAAGTCCGAAATCGCCAACCACTACTCGCTCTCCGAGTTAAGTCTCCACAACTTCCTGCAAGAACTTGATCTTCGTTCGAAGGAGAAGCCAGCCCCAAAGGGAGCCGTCCGTTGTTTGACGATTGCCGCGTCCAAGGGCATGGAGTTCAAGCACGTTTTCTTGATCGGGCTTGTGGAGGACGAGCTTCCCGGCTACTACGTCAAGAAGAAGGGTGACCATAGCGACGACATGCGAGAGGAACGACGAAATTGCTTCGTTGCAATCACGCGGGCGGAGGACACGCTGACACTCACATACGCCGAAAAGTACTACGGATATCAGAAGCAACCCTCGCGGTTTCTTAAGGAAATGGGACTGGGCGAGTTATGACAAAATGCCGCTTGACCGAATCCGTTGTCGAACCTGCCACTCTCGTTTTGCTCGAAGCGCTGGGCTGCCAGCTGCTGCACGGCCCGGACATCGCCGCGGACGAAACTGGCGCGGAGCGCAGCGACCTGACCTACTGCGATGTATTGTTGGATGCGCATTTGCGCGAGCCCATGCCCAAGCTCATCTCCGGTGAGCTGCTGGTGAGGGACGTGGAGCGATTTGTGGAGAGGGCGGTCTGATGGTTGGTGACGGCATGCGCCGTCGACGGTCTATTCGACTGCAGGGCTACGATTATCCACAAGTCGGTGCGTGAAGGATGAGGTCTGATCTTGAACTATGCATGTGTTTCTCTGATGCGACGCCACAGCTTGAGCGTCACACGATTCCACGGCGTATGTCGACTACATCAAGGGATGCCGCCTATTATTCTCGCGTCTGAACCCGTCGACGGAAACCATTTTCCTCCGCCTGCCCAAATCGCTGCTCGACCAACTCAGGACACCGGCCCTATGCTCACGCCCGGAAGGCGAGCAATCACCGGCGATCTCGAAGCCGCTGCATATTCAGTTCGATGATATGCGACGGTGTGTGAAGGCCTGGCCTATCGCCGTAGAAAGGCGATCCAACGCCACAGGTTCAACAGACTGGCAAGAGAGGCCGCGACGTAGGTCAACGCAGCTGCAGTGAGAATGCTGCGAGCCCCCTGCTCATCTTCCGGCGACAGATACTGGCCCTGCCGGAGGACGGGAAGGGCGCGCTTGAAGCTGGCGTCCCACTCGACGGGAAGCGTGAGGAGATGGACCAGTGTGGAGATGCCCATCGTCGCCATTCCGGCCATCATGACGACGACACTCGCGACCGGCGTGCGAGCCACGGCCGCCGCGATCGGAATCCCCATCATCAGGACCGCTCCGACCTTCTCGGCTCTCTGCGCAACCCGTACGAGCTTGGTGCGCTCTGCGAGCGGCTGATAACCCAGATGATCTTGAATGGCGTGCCCGACCTCGTGGGCGGCGATCGTAATGGCCGTGAGAGATTTCCCATCGAAGATAGCAGGCGTCAGGCGGACCGCTTTGATGATTGGATCGTAGTGGTCGCCGGTCTCGGTCGGTTCGACTTTGATATGCGGCATGTCGAACCGATTGAGCAGATGCCTGGCCAATTCTCCCCCGGTGCCCGGATAGTCGGCACGGGGCGCACTATGTTTGGCAAACACCCGCCTGGTCCAGAGTTGCGGCCCGACGAGGACCAGGCCGACGACGATCAAGAATAGGACGAGACGCACCATGTATCTCGATCTCCTCACCAGGCTTATCGGCTGAACATTCGGCCAAGGCTCTGGACCCACAGGGTTGCGGGGTGGTTCCTCTCCACACAGGCTAACACATTTGAAGACAGGAACCGAAAACTTGGCTACAATGCCCTGCCATCGAGAGAGGACCGAGTTCCTTGTACGGCAGATCTGACGCTCAATGATCTTGGCACTCCTCAGCGCATGACGCATGATGCCGCCCCATTGTCTCGGAGACCTCTATGACGATCACTGACATCGAATCGGCTGATCTCACGACCTCGACGGGGCCGATGCGGACCTATGTCTTTCGCCCTGTGGCGGGGCGACGCTATCCGGGGCTCGTCCTGTACTCGGAAATTTTCCAGGTCACGGGGCCGATTCGGCGTATGGCGGCGATGCTGGCGAGCCATGGCTTCGTGGTGGCGGTGCCGGAGGTTTTCCACGAGCTAGAGCCAACAGGCACTGTTCTCGCCTACGACGAGGCGGGCGCAGCACGCGGCAATCAGCACAAGATCACCAAGGCCTTGTCGAGTTATGACGACGATGCGCGCGCGGTGCTGGACTATCTTGTGTTGTCGCCGCACTGCACCGGCAAGCTGGGCGTGGTGGGCATTTGCATTGGGGGACATCTGGCCTTTCGTGCGGCGATGCAGCCCGATGTGTTAGCCACCGCTTGTTTCTATGCGACCGACATCCACAAGCGCGGCCTGGGGCAGGGCACACATGACGACAGCCTGGATCGGATCGGCAAGATCACGGGCGAGTTGCTGATGATCTGGGGCCGCCAGGACCCGCACATTCCTCGCGAGGGGCGGGCGCTCATCTCCAACGCGCTCAGTGATGCGGGCGCGTATTTCCAGTGGCATGAGTTCAACGCCGCGCACGCGTTCATGCGCGACGAAGGTCCCCGCTACGATCCAGCTGCGGCTAGGATGTGCTACGACATGACGTTGGAGTTATTCCATCGTCGGTTGGGCGAAGGTGGAACATAGCCCGAAATATTGAGGTAGGATGCCTGTCCTATTACCCATGCACTGATGAGAGGAATTGTTCTCTATGCCTGATCGATCCGATTTTAGCTTTTTCGAGTCGCTCACCGGTGACCACCGCCGACGGTTCTACGAACGCCATCGGTTGCTCGCGCTGTTCATGATTCTCATCTTGTTGCTGGCGCCCTTTGCCGGGCTCTATGTGACGGGCCTGCTTGGATCGGTGGTCGGTGTGCTGCTGTCTGTCGCTGCCTATTATCTGACGCCGCCTCTCTGGATTATGCTCGATCTCCAATAGCCCCATCGCGTCAGATGGGTTCTGGAGGTAGAAAAGGTAGCGAGATCTTTCTTGAAATGGCCACGCGCGTGATGCATGAACACGTATGACGTCATTGTAGTCGGCAGTGGACCGGCCGGGGCTTGCGCGGCGTGGCGGCTGGCGAAGGCGGGCGTTTCTGTCGCCGTGCTCGAGAAAGCGACTCTGCCGCGGTACAAGACCTGTGGCGGCGGGATCGTTGGGCGTGCCATGCAGTCGCTGCCCATGGACATTCGCCACACGGTCGAACGGGACTGTCATACCGCGCAGTTGAATTTTCTCCCTGCGGGATTGTCCTTCACGACTCATCGACAAACTCCCATCGTCTCAATGACGATGCGAGATCAATTTGACTATGCCCTGCTTTCCGCTGCTCAAGAATTCGGGGCTGCCGTTCACCAACGGTGCGCCGTAGACAACGTCTTGTTCCACGGCGATTTCGTCACGCTTGCCACAGGCACAGGCTCGATGAGCGCCAAGTTTGTGGTAGCAGCGGACGGGGCGCTCAGCACGGCCGCACGAACGATGAGTCTGGTCGACGGACATGTTTTGATTCCGGCGCTCGAGTACGAAGTGACGGTTCCGCATGATCGGTTGGACAGATTTCACGGTGTTGCGAGGTTTGATTTTGGATTGATTCCCTATGGGTACGCTTGGACCTTTCCCAAAAACGATCATTTATCAATCGGTATCCTGTCGATGGCGCAGCGGGGAAGCGACCTCAAACAGGCGATGGCGCGCTATCTCGACCTGCTTGGCTGTGGTCCTGTCACGCAGATCGAGCGCCACGGTTTCGTCATTCCCATCCGCCCGCGACGAGGGCCGTTCGCCGACAAACGCATCGTCTTGGTGGGTGATGCCGCAGGCTTTGCCGATCCCGTTACCGGAGAAGGCATTTCGTTTGCCATTCGAAGCGGCCTGTTGGCGGCGCAATCATTGGTTGACGGGCAGCTGGAAGAAGAGTCCGTACGACACACGTACACCCGTTCACTGACTGAAACGATCCTTCCTGAACTGCGAAGAGGGCGAGTGCTGGCCCGACTGCTGTACGACTTCCCGCGCATCAGATCGTGGGCATTTTCTCAACAGGGGCAGCGTCTCTGTGAAGCAGTGACGGATGTGATGGCAGGGAAACGGCAATATCGAGACCTGACGTTCACGCCACAAACCCTGCTCCGGCTGCTATCGCCAAAATGGTTGAGGAACTCGACCTACAGGCCTGCTCGGCCACGTGATGATCGAGTCTGAGACAGGGCCGAGCAGGGACGGGGAGTCTTGTCCGGTCATTGGCATCAGAAGTTCACGGACAGCCCTGCGATGACGTGATGCGAGTCGTAGGTGGTCTTGAATGTTTCAGTGGCGAGGGCCGGCTGGTTGTTCTGATAATCCAATTTGGTGGTGAAGTGCGTGAAGCGATATTGCGCGAACGCCCCGATCCGTTTCGTGATCATGACGGTCGCTCCGGCGTCGACTTTGGCGCCGACGGAAACATCGGTGGAGCGTTGTCCGCCCGGTTGAACAAACGTGTTCTGACCCGCATAGGTAATGAACAGCGTAGGTCCGGCGGCGATATACGGCTGCACGCGCCCATGGACGAATTGTTCGTCTCGAAGGAGAGGGAGCCGCAGACGGAGCACGTCGAAGCCGATTCCCCATGCCGGTAAGCTCCAATGGGCGTCTACTGTGGTGGTACCCCCAGTACCAGTCACGCCCACCTGTTGTCCGGGAGGTGTCTTGAGGTGGAAGAAGAAGACGTCCAACCCGAATCCAAGCCAATCCATCTCCCTCTTGTCTAACCAGTATCCAACACGGCCGCCGGCGGTCCAATTGTTGTGCACGTTGAGATTCTGATAGGTCGTCGTGGTCCCCAACGAACTGGTCACGGTCAGGTCCGGCCTTGCGGTCCAGACAGCTCCCGCGTAGGCATCACCGTACCATTCAGCTGATCCATCGTTTGGATACACCACAAGCCCCATACACAAGACAAGGCCAAGAACGCCGATCCTGTTTCGATTGGTCATGATAGTGCTCCCCCCCGGTGAATATCTTCTCTCGACCACAATTACATACCGGCTGCAGCATCTTGGCCAGCACTATTCAATTTTTCGAACATGTTTTAGAAATACGCGTAGTGCGCGGTTTGACCGGATGGCCTTTTCTATCGAGGCCTAGTGCGGTATCCTTCCCGGATACATGAACGAGAGGAGTATCGGCTGAACTTCAAGATTCTCTCCTGCATATCCCGCGTTCTTGGTAGATCTTCGAATCGCGTTGCCGTTTGCCTGCTTGTGACATGGACTGGATTCTGGGCTGGGTGCGGCACTACTCCTATAGTTCAGTCTGATCGTGAGAGCGAGTCGCAAGCTGTTTTTCATCAGCTGGCCGGCCTCGAAATGGCATCAGATCGTTTGTACGAGTCGATTGCGGACCAAGCCGACGTGGCAGGGTTCAGTCATCAGTTGGAGGTCGAGTCTGATCTCGCCAGTCCGTTCACTTCGTCGGAGAAGGAGCGCATCGCGCAGTCGTTTGTGCGCTCGCTCAAAGTCATGCTGTTCGATCTGGCCCCGACGAATTTCTGGGAGGACCACCTCGCGCAATACTATGCCTCAACATTGTCGGCCCTGGAGGCCCGGCGGTTGGTTGAAGGGTACAGCAGCGAAATCCTCATCCCAACATCGAAAGTGCAGGAACTCCGCCGGAACTTTGTGGCGGACCGTCTGCCGGACCTGTTGCCGGCGGTGCGGGCGCAGTCGCATCTATTCCATATCAGTGGTGTCCGGAGATTTTC
>JAFEBM010000052.1 GCA_018242685.1 Nitrospira sp.
TGATTATCGACTTGGCCATAACTCCAAGTGCAACACTTCAAGCACAGATGGGCTACGGTGTTGCCATGCAAACGAGATCGTACCGACACCTGAGTGCCGAAGAACATGAGGCCTTGAGTCTGGGCCTGACCCAGGGCCATTCGCTCCGAACGATGGCGCGGATCTTGGGATGTGCCCCGAGCACCGTGAGCCGCGCAGTGACCCGTAATACGACACAAGCCCGTCCCTATCGGGCTTGTACGGCGCAGAGCCACGCGGCCACCCAAGCTCATCACCCACGGCAACCGCGGAAACTTGCGGACCTCTGGCTGTGGCAGTATGTCTAGACACAGCTGCCGCAGGGCTGCTCGCCCGAATAGATTGCCGGGCGGCTCCGTCGCGAATATCCTGACGACATGAGCAACCACCTCGCGGCGAGACCATCTATGTCGGCCTGTATGTGCACCACGCGGAGCTCTGCGGAGCACAGCTGTTGACGGCGTTGCGTCAGGCACGCAAGGTCCGTCGGCCTCGGGCACGAGGAACAGACCGCCGCAGCCAGATTCCCGACATGACGCCGATCACCGAGCGGCCCGTCGAGGGTGCTACCCGAACGGTGCCGGGCCACTGGAAAGGCGACTTGCTCAAAGGCGCTCGCAGCGGATCCGCCGTCGGCACGCTGGTCGAGCGGACAACCCGCCTGGTGCTGTTGGCATGTCAAGGGTCATCCAAATTTCCCCAGTTATGGTCATCGAAAATTCCCCACCCCGTTAGGTTGTCGGTGACGCTTCTGCGACCCGCACCAGTCCGGCTTTGAGCATCTCCTTCAGCCGATACGAATGGCCGCGAATATTGATGGTGATCGCGTGGTGCAGGACCCGATCTAGGATCGCGGTCGCGAGCACCCGATCGCCAAACACCTCCCCCCAGGCCCCGAAACTCTGATTACTGGTCAAAATCATCGGCCCCTTCTCGTAGCGACGTGAGATGAGCTGGAAGAACAAGTTGGCCCCGGTGCGGTCAATGGGCAGATAGCCGATCTCGTCAATGATCAGCAACCGGGGAATCGTGTAGCGCTTCAGCTTATCCTCCAGCCGATTCTCCGTGAGTGCCCGAGTCAGCGTGGCGATCATGGCGGCGGCCGTCGTGCAGAACACCCGGTAGCCCTGGGCAATGGCTTTCAGCCCCAGCCCAATGGCCAGATGGCTTTTATCCACGCCGGGTGGCCCCAAGATCACGAGATTCTCGCCATGTTCGATGAAGTGGCAGCTGGCCACCTGCTGAATCTGCTTCTTATCCAGAGAGGGTTGGTAAGCGAAGTCGAAGGCATCCAGACTTTTCACAAATGGAAACCGGGCCAGACTGGTACGCCTGGTGATGTTCTTTTCGGCCTTGGCGGCGACTTCTTCACTGAGGACCTGGTCAAGGAAGTCGGCGTACGAGAGGTCCTTGGTTGCCGCCTCCTGGAGGAGGGCGTCGAGCCGCTCGCGGCTCTTCAAAAGCCTCAGCCGCGTCAGCTGTTCACGGAGCCGTTCCAGTTGTGCCGGGTTCATGGCTGCACCTCGTACGCCGCCGCGCCTCCACATACCGCCTCATAGCAGGCCAGATCCCGGATCTCGACCGCCGGCAGTGAGGCCGCACACGGGGCGCGTCCGCTCAGCGTCGACCGACGCTGGCGAGGGAGGCGGGCAATGGCCCCGGGGCCATGCTCCGGCAGGATGCGAAATTGGTGGGTGCCGGGCAAGACCGGATGCGTGGCGACTTCGCGGTCGCGATGAAAGATCTGCACCGTGTCGCCACGTCGCGGCACCTCGACCCGCTGACCGATCAGGCGGAACGGCACAGCATACCGGTGCGTCGCCAGACTGACCAAATAGTCTTCGGCCACGAGGCGCGACACCCGGGCCTCCTGTTGAAAGCTGCGCTGCCCAGTCAACGGGACCAAGTGCTCGCGCTCTCGCTCGACCCGCGTGAGTGGCAGCTCGTGGGTCGTGCCGTGGACACGACGGTCGGCAATCGTCGCGGTCCACTCGTCGAGCTGGGCTTGGAAGTCCACCCCATCGATAAACGTCCGTCCAGGGAGAAAGTTCCGCTTCACATATTTGACACCGGATTCGACCGTGCCCTTGGTCTGCGCCCGATAAGGACGACACACCCGCGGCTCAACCCCCCAATAGTCCGCAAAGGCTTTCAACGTGGGATTCCAGATGCGCCGCCCGGTCTCATCCGCATAGCCTACGGTGCGCGGGCGATCATACAGATGCTCCCGGGTGTGACCGCCGAAATGGGCAAAGGCCCGTTCGTGAGCCTCGAGAAATTGTGCCAGGCGCTCATCGGCACAGGCGTCATAGAAGCCCCGGCGGCTGAACCCTCACGTGAGCACGAACACGTGGACGACGGAGGGACTGGTGCGGAAGGGCACCGTGGCCTGGCCCCAATCAATCTGACTTTGGTGCCCCGGCGGAGTCTCAAACCGGAGAAGCGCCCGCTCCGCTTGCAGCTGGACTTCGCGGAGCGGTGTGACGAACCGCTTCACTGTCTCGTAACTGCCGGGGTAGCCCCGGCTCGCTCGCAGCTCCTGATAGAGGATCCGCGCCGAGTACCCCACCTGCGGGGCACGATCACGCACGAAGTCGGCATGGGCGGTCAGCAGCGTCTCCGCCACCGTCGCCCGATGATAGGGCTGCCACGTCGTTTGCCGTATCCGGCGACGCACAGTCTTCCAATCCAGGTCCAACCGCCGCCCGATCTCTGAAATGGATACCCGCTCCTCCTGAAACAACCGTCGGATCTCTGCCCACCGCTCCTGATCCACCATGCACACCTCCCTCGTGTGGTTTTCCTGGGACGGTATGATCGTGGTCTTCTTGCCCGCGTCAAGTTCCATCGCACCCTCCTTCGGTTAGGAGGGTGGGGAGAATTCAATGACCACACCTGGGGATTATTGCATGACTGCTGACAGGCAAACATGGAGGGGACGGATGCGGAGAGCGCCTATCACGGCTTCACCAAGAAACTCCGGCACGTGCCTGCCGCACTGCGCCAGACCCTGACCTATGATCGGGGCAAAGAGATGGCCACTCACGAACGGCTGGCTCAGCGACTCACGATCCGCGTCTTCTTTGCCGATCCGCATGCGCCGTGGCAGCGTGGCACCAACGAGAGCACCAATAGCCTGCTGCGCCAGTACTTGCCCAAGGGGACGGACCTTTCCGCTTATACCCAGCGCGAGCTGAATGCCATCGTCCAGCGATTGAACCCGCGCCCGAGAACATGTCTCGACTTTGCTACGCCCTTGGAAGCTTACGCGCAGTTGCGCCTTCATTCACCCGTTGCACTTGGAACTTGAAACCGCCCTCAGCCATTCCTAATTCACTCGTCATTCTCACCCGATCCAACGCATCCTTTCAGGTGACTGAGCATGAGCCAAGCAGTCTATCCAGGGGGGCTTAGCCTGGATGAAGACAAGCGTCTTAACTCACTGGATCTCTTAACGCTTCGCGAATGTTGGAACAGTAAGTGATTTGTTTTCTCCCTTCACTTGCGCATCTGAAATGTCCAGCTATACTTTCGTGATGCATTCCACGAAATACATCATCATGCAAGACGGAAACGGGTGGCGTGGCTATCTGCAGGGCTACCCAAAGCACGAGACCTATGGGGAGTCGTTCGAAGCCCTACAGATCAAGCTGTGGCAGCTGCATCAAGATCTCATCGCCCAAGAATCAGAACGGAACCAATATCGGCACCACAGCAGCGAACACGACCAATACGGAAATAGAGAGCAGGACCGTCATCATAATCACACATCCACGCTATCCCATCACACGCCCACGATGTCACGCCCCATGTCGCGCGCCCAGGTCAAGCGTCGTGCCCGGGTGGAACAGCTCCTCTTTGCAATGATCAGTAATCGTTGAACGCAGCCACTCTCTATCCGGGACTACTTCATGTCGCGAAACAAAACTCGACTCAATCGAGACCATGCCATCCCTCCCGATCGGCTCCGGACTTCCGTTTCAGGATATTCTTGACCCATCGACAAGCGCATGTTGAAATAAATCTAGCACCCCTGAAGGCCGGGGCGGCTCTTTGGCGATCCAGGCCCATAGCCTAGAGACGAGGTGCCTTATGCAGACCGTCAAATGTTTTTACTTGGATAATGAGAAACAGTGGCTGGGTTATTTGCCGAATTTTCCCGACCATTGGGCACAAGGAGAGACCTTCGAGGCGCTGCAACTCAACCTGTATCGTCTAAATTTCGACCTGACGTTGCTGGAAGCGCTGCGAAAAGTTTCTGAATTCAGCCTTCCATAAAACAACCACAGAGCGTGCGCTCGGCAACCCGAGACGAACGGCTGCTGATGCATCGACAGATGTGACTCCGGACCTTTGATCTTTTCCTCCACGCTTTTCCGACTGGGCTAGGTCGTAGGCAGCTTGCCAGCCTTGCCATCTCCCATCCGATTACTGTGAAACACCTGAAGGTTTGTGTCCCGAAACCGACTTTAAAGGGAGACAATTGGATGTTCTCTTCACCAATTTTCTGCGTACCCTGAGGAAGCTCCGATTGACCCGATAGGTGGAGTGTTGATACACATATTTTGCAGCTATCCTGACCAATCTCTGCGAGGCCGATCATGCCCATTGACGAAATCACACAAAAAGTCAGCGATCGGTATGCGAAAGCCGCCAGTACCGGCGAACAGATGTGTTGCCCCACCAGCTACGACATGGGGCACCTCAAAACCTTCATTCCAGAAGAGGTTCTAAAAATCTCCTATGGCTGTGGCACACCGGCCGGGCTCAAGACGGTGCAGTCCGGAGAAACGGTCTTGGACATCGGTTCGGGCGGCGGCATCGATTGTTTTGAAGCCTCTCGCCTCGTCGGCCCTACAGGACGCGTGATCGGGATCGACATGACCGATACGATGCTCGGGATAGCCCGCAAGAATGCGGCAATAGTGGCTGCGAATCTCGGCTATCCCGCATCGAACGTGGAATTTCGCAAGGGTTTGGCCGATGCGATGCCGGTGGAAGACGGCACGATCGATCTGATTATCTCGAATTGCGTGATCAATCTGGCTCCAGACAAGCGGAAAGTGTTTCAGGAAATGTATCGGGTCGCCAAGCCCGAGGGACGGTTCACTATTTCCGACATTGTGTCGGACCAAACCGTTCCACAATACCTTGTCCACGATACCCAGAAATGGGGAGACTGTTTATCCGGCGCCTTGACGCTTACCGACTACATGAACGGCGTGACGGCAGCCGGATTTCTTGGCATCCACCTCGTCAAGTTTTCACCCTGGCGCGTCATCGACGGCATCCATTTCTTTTCAGTCACGTTGACGGGTTACAAATTGCCCCCGGCACCGACGTCCTCTTCAATCCGCTACGCCACCCTTCGTGGACCTTTCAGCCGCCTCGTGGACGAACGAGGGACGAAATACCAGCGTGGTATTCCGCAACCAATCAACACGGACGATGTCACGCTGCTGAGCCGTCCTCCATTCGCCGATCATTTTCTCCTGACTGCCGACCCTGTTGCACTGGATAACCATGATCCACGCCGGATCGCCGTATTTCCGGCACAGGTTCCTTGCACGTGGCAAGGCCATTATGCACTGCTGGCCGGACCCTTCGTCGAAGCGGCCGACGACGACCACCATATCTATCGCCGTGGCGAACCGCTGGAAATCTGTTCCAAGACACTGGCCGTGCTGGAGACTGAGGGGTATAACCCTCATTTCGTCGTTCTCAATCGTGCCGGCGATCGTGTGAGCGGTGAAGCCGTTTCCTGCTCTCCCGACGACGGGGGTTGTTGCTGATGAAATCTCCATTGAATGCCAAGATGCTGACCTCGCGCCAATGCGCCATGGTTCTCAAGGCATTGAGCGATGAAACGCGACTGCGGATATTGGAATCCTTGCTTATCGGCGAAAAATGCGTGACAGACCTTGTGCAGGAACTACGGTGTTCTCAGCCCCACGCCTCCCATCATCTTCGCATCTTGCGTGATTCCGGCCTGATCGAAGGACAGCGAGCGGGCAAACAGGTTTGTTACAAAGTCTCTCCCGCGATTCAACGAGCTCTTGGAAACGGGCAAGGACAAGCCCTGGATTTCGGCTGCTGTGAGTTGCGATTTCCGGAGACGGTTTTGATGACGATTGGCCATGCACACTGAAGAAGACCGTATTCTGAGAAGCCTTCCCCATTCTCCAGAGCACAGATATGACGCTGACCCTGCTGAAACGACACAATCCCCTCGCCTCTCCTTCTGAACAACTGAAAGTATTGGCTCAGTCTGGCCCCTGCCTTTCCTTTGAGACACAACTGAATCAAGCCGGCTTATATCCGCTACGCGCCACAGGAATCACCGTCTTCCAGATTAATGTCGGCAAACTGTGTAACCAGACTTGCCGTCACTGTCATGTGGATGCCGGTCCTGATCGTCCCGAGACCATGTCCTTGGAAACAGCTGAACAGTGTGTTCGAGCCCTGGCCAAAACCGACATTCCTACAGTCGATATTACGGGTGGGGCCCCGGAACTCAATTCACACTTTCGTTGGTTGATCGAACAGGTCCGCGGTCTCGGCCGACACGTCATCGATCGCTGCAACCTCTCCGTGTTGCTGCTGCCCTCGCAGACGGACCTGGTGGGATTCCTAGCCGATCATCGTGTCGAGATCATCGCATCTCTTCCCTCGTATCGTGTTGGCCAGACCGATGCGCAGCGAGGCGAGGGCGTCTTTGAGAAATCGATGGAGGCACTTCGGCTCTTAAATCGTTTCGGCTATGGACGACCGGACGGCGGGCTCACCCTGAACCTTGTCTACAATCCCGTCGGTGCATTTCTCCCTCCGAAGCAAGATGCCATCGAAGCACAATTCAAGAAAGAACTGCGCACTCGCCATGGCATTGAGTTCAACCGGCTTTATACGATCACCAACATGCCGATCAGCCGATTCCTAGAGTTCCTCCTCGAAAGCGGCAACTATGAACAGTACATGACGCGGTTGGCTAACGCATTCAATCCTGCCGCCGCAGCCGGTGTCATGTGTCGCTATACTCTGTCGGTCGGATGGGACGGCAGGCTGTATGACTGCGACTTCAACCAGATGCTTGAACTTCCGGTGGACCATGGAACGCCATCCCATATTCGAAATTTTGACCCGGCGCAGCTCCATCATCGCCGGATCGTAACGCGCAATCACTGCTACGGTTGCACGGCTGGTTCCGGGTCTTCTTGTGGCGGTTCCGTCGCTTGAATAATCACCTTCGACTCATATATGTAGTCGTCTACATGTATCGATGTCTTGTGTATTTCGATTAAATCGGTGCGGCTCGCTCGTCACGCTGTTGACCCTTGCCCTCTTAGGGACCCTAGGATCAGCGACAGCGCAGACATTTTCAGCCGAGCAATTGTCGGGAAAACTGGTCATTACGGGCGCCAGCACCTTGGCTCCATTGATAGCCGAGATCGGCAAACGATTCGAGAGTCATTATCCCAAAGTGCGTGTGGATGTTCAGACCGGCGGCTCATCGCGCGGAGTCGCCGACGTGCGCCAAGGATTCGCCGATATCGGCATGGTCTCGCGCGCGATGAAAGCCGAGGAAAAGGACCTGCATGCGTTTTCGGTAGCGCGCGACGGCGTAGGGGTCATTCTGCACAAAGAAAATCCCGTTCAGGCTCTCACCGACGAGCAAGTCGTTGCAATCTATACGGGCAAGATTATCAATTGGAAGGACGTGGGCGGAAAAGACGCTCCCATCACCGTCGTGAACAAAGCAGAAGGACGGTCTACGCTGGAAGTGTTCTTGCATTACTTCAAGATTAGAAATACGGACGTGAAAGCTCACGTGGTCATCGGCGACAATGAACAGGGAATCAAGACCGTAGCCGGGAATCGCCATGCCATCGGATATGTCTCCATCGGAACCGCAGAATACGATGAATCGCAGGGGGTACCGATTAAGCTGCTCTCGGTCGGAGGGGTTGCCGCCTCCACCGAAACCGTTCGAAACGGTACGTTTCCAATATCTCGTCCATTACACATCGTCACTCGGACTCCGCCGGTTGGATTGACCAAGGCCTTTATCGATTATGCGCAGTCCAAAGCCGTGCATGACATCATTAAGCAACAATACTTTGTCCCGATGGTCGACTGACGAGCTCCTGTGCTGGAGCTTGCGCGGCATTGCAACCATCGCCGGCACTATCGTCATGCTCATCGTGGTCTTCTTAATCGTGGAAGCGCTTCCCGTTCTCCATCATGTCGGTCTGCTCCGATTCTTTACCGACCCTTCCTGGCATCCAGCCGAGGGATTGTACAACCTCACCCCGATGTTGTGGGGAACGCTGTTCGCCATGACTGGTTCTGTGTTGATCGCCACACCCTTAGGCATTCTTTCCGCCGTCTTTTGCCATTACTATGCGCCAAGCGTCCTTGCCCGTCCCTATCGGCGCCTGATCGAGTTACTCGCAGGCGTTCCGTCCGTGGTCTACGGATTCTGGGGACTCGTGGTGCTGGTCCCACTGATTGCAGAGATACAACCGCCCGGGCCTAGTCTCTTAGCCGGTATCCTGATCCTCACGATCATGATCCTCCCTACCATCGCGTTGATGGCTGATGCCAGCCTTGCCAATGTGCCTCAACAATACTTACGCGGGGCTGCTGCATTGGGACTGCCTCGATGGGCGACAATCCGAGGCGTAGTGTTTCCAGCGGTAAGATCAGGCCTGTTCACCGGGGTGATCCTGGAAACCGGCCGAGCCATCGGGGAAACGATGGCGATTCTGATGGTCTGTGGGAACGTGGTTCAGATTCCTTCCACCATCTTCGACCCGATCCGGACGCTGACCGCCAATATCGCCCTGGAAATGGCCTATGCGATCGGAGACCATCGTGCTGCGTTGTTCGTCAGTGGACTCGTCTTGCTGGCCATGATCGTGGCGCTTGTCGTCTCGGCAGAATGGGTCAGTCGGGGGAGAATGTATGGCTGAGACACTGAGCCGGCCACAGAATCTCCGTGAATGGCTTGCGTTCGTTCTCGTCTGGGGAGCGGCAGGGCTCGTGACCGCCGTATTCTGCTGGCTGTTGGGGGACATCGTGTGGCATGGAATAGGCCATGTCTCCTGGACATTTCTGACAGCTCCTCCGGAAAACGCTGGACGCCAAGGCGGGATTGGCCCTATTCTGGCTTCGACATCCTTGATCCTGGGAGTCTGTCTCGCGGTCTCCCTCCCCATTGGTATCGGCACCGCCGTCCTCCTCGCCGAATTTACATCGGACCAAAGCCTGTTCGGACGGATAACTCGCCGCAGCCTCGATATTCTGGCTGGTGTGCCGTCGATCGTCTTCGGCCTGTTCGGCAACGCGTTCTTTTGCAAGATGCTGGGGCTCGGCTTTTCGATCCTCTCCGGCGGGCTGACTCTGGCCTGCATGGTGTTGCCGGTCTTGATCCGATCAACGGAGGAAGGGTTTCGCGCCGTGCCGGCTAGTTACCGGCTTTCCGCCGCGGCACTAGGACTGTCCCGCACCACGACCCTCATTCATCTCTTGCTACCGGCAGCCGTACCAGGTCTCTTAGTCGGTCTGGTCCTTGGAGTCGGCCGTGCGATTGCCGAGACGGCTGCCCTCATCTTCACAAGCGGCTATGTGGATCGGATGCCGGAGTCGCTACTCGATTCCGGTCGCGCATTGTCTATCCACATCTTCGATCTCTCCATGAACGTGTCCGGCGGAGATACGAACGCCTATGCCTCAGCGCTGATCTTGGTCATCATGTTGCTCGCCATCAACGGCACCGTCTCCTGGCTGGCGACATACGGGCTCCACCGAAAGATCATGACAGTATGACACCGGTCGAATCCCTCACAGGGCCACACTCTCGGCATCCGCTCGAAGAACGGCCTGCTTGCCGTGCGCCTCAACCCATCGTTGAGATTGATCGGCTCAGCTTGTATTACGGAGATAAACCGGCGTTTCAGGACGTGACCTTGTCGATCAACAAGGGATGCATGACGGCTCTCGTGGGGCCGTCCGGATGCGGGAAGACCAGTTTTCTCACCTGCCTGAATCGCCTCACGGATCTGATCGCCGGGTGTCGTGTCTCGGGACAAATTACGATTAATGCGCTCGATGTGTTAGCACCAGGTATTAATGTGATCCAGCTCCGCCGCCGTATCGGCATGATTTTTCAGAAACCGAATCCCTTTCCGTTGACCATTCGAAGAAACCTAGAGTTTCCACTGCGCGAGCATGGGATACGAGATCGAGAACAGATTACGCAGATCATCGAGACCACCTTACGAGCTGTCGGGCTCTGGGACGAGGTCAAGGATCGGCTGGGCTCGCCGGCTCTGGCCCTATCCGGAGGCCAGCAACAGCGCCTCTGTATCGCTAGGGCTCTGGCTCTTTTGCCGGAGGTGCTGCTCATGGATGAACCATGCAGCGCCCTTGATCCCCTCTCCAGCGGCGTAGTCGAGGATTTAATTGTGGGTCTGCGAGGGCGCTATACCATCCTGATCGTGACCCACAACCTTGCCCAGGCTCGACGCATCGCAGATTATGCGGCCCTTTTCTGGGTTCAGAACGGAGCCGGTCGTTTGATCGAGGCTGGAACCGCAAAACAGATATTTGAGAATCCTCGTGATCCACTGACCGCTGCCTACGTCAGCGGGATGCGTGGATAATGGGCACGCCGTCTGATGCATAACGGATCTGAATCCGAAACAGGCACGCCACAGAAAAGGGCATGACATCTCGTCTATACCTGACTTTTTCTTCCTAGGGGTCATCTAGATCTTGTTACCCATACCACAGTCTGCTAATGTACCTTCTCATTTTGTATCGCCTATTGAATTGTAAACATCGCTGAATGGTCTGGGACCCAAAAGATCCGTGGGGCAAAAAGTCTGATCCGCTTGAAGAGGCCTTCAAGCAGGCTCAATCGCAATTCAAGGACATTTTCCCTCCCGGTGGATTGAAAAATCTCCTGCCGTCAGGCGGCATCGTGAATCTCGTCATTGCCGCCTTGCTCATCTTCGTGGTGTGGCAGTGTGTGTTTATCGTCGCACCGGATGAAGAAGGTGTCGTGAAACGGTTCGGCGTTCCAGTCCGTACGGTGGAACCTGGCCCTCACTTCAAGATTCCTTTCGTTGAAACCGTGCTCCAGCCGCAAGTCGCCAAGCTCTATCGCGTGGAAGTCGGCTTCCGCACTAACCAGCAGGGCCGCCAGCAAATGGTACCCCAAGAAGCCTTGATGCTGACCGGCGATATGAACATCCTTGCGATCGAATTCATCGTTCAGTATAAGATCAAAGAAGCTGGCAACTTCCTGTTCAACGTCGCGTACATCCATGAGACCATCGGCAAAGCGGCTGAAGCCTCCATGCGGGAAGTGGTCGGCAAGAGCAAGATCGACGAAGCCTTGACCACCGGGAAAGCGGTGATTCAGCAAGATACCATGACGTTGCTTCAGATGATTCTCGACCAATATCAGTCCGGCGTGCAGATCGCCGCCGTGCAACTCCAAGACGTTGATCCTCCAGAAGCCGTCGCTGCCGCCTTCAAAGACGTGACGAACGCCAAAGAAGATCGGGAAAAGCTCATCAACCAGGCGCAAGGGTACCGCAACGACGTCATTCCGAGAGCAAAGGGTGAAGCCGCTGAACTGGTCAACCGGGCAAGGGGGTTTGCTCAGGCGAGGGTCAATCGTGCTCAGGGCGAGACCAATCGGTTCCTGGCCACCTTGAAGGAGTATAACCAAGCGAAGGACGTCATCAGCAAGCGCATTTATATCGAAACCTTGGAAGAAATCCTTCCCCATATGGAGAAGGTCATCATCGACGGGAAAGGCGGAGAGCGCCTCTTGCCGTATCTTCCTCTGGACCGCCTCTCCAAACCTGCGTCCACACCCATTGCCAAACCAGTCCCACAACTTGAAGGCGAAGAATCCAGGTCGGACCCATCGTCCACTCAAAAATCTAGGAACGTTAGGCCATGACGAAGCAAGGGTTGGTGATCGCCCTCCTCGCTGTGACGATTGCGTTGTTTGTGCTCGGGGCTTCCCCTCTCTTCGTCGTGGATGTGACTCAGACTGCGATCGTCGTGCAACTCGGGAAGCCCGTCCGAAACATCACTGAGCCAGGGCTGTACGTGAAAATGCCGTTTGTTCAGGAGGTTACGTACTTCGAGAAACGGCTGTTGGACTACGATTCGAGTGCCCAAGATGTCATCACTCAGGACAAGAAGACGCTGCTCCTGGACAACTTCGCCAAATGGCGAATCACTGATCCCTTGAAGGTGTATCAGGCGTTCCAAAGCCAGCGCGGTGCTCTTCAACGGCTGCACGACATCATCTATTCCGAACTCCGCGTGGAGTTAGGCCGACACGACCTGATTGAGATCGTCTCAAGCACGAGAGCCGACATCATGAAGGTGGTCACCGAACGGGCAAAGGAGAAGGCTTCCATCTACGGTATCGAAATTCAAGATGTCCGAATCAAACGTGCCGATTTGCCGGAGCAGAACGAGAAAGCGGTCTTTGCGCGCATGCAAGCGGAGCGGGAACGGCAGGCCAAGCAATATCGGGCTGAAGGAGCGGAGGAAGCACAGAAAATCCGATCGGAAGCCGAAAAAGACCGTGAAATTATCCTCGCCCAGGCCTATAAAGAATCTGAAGAGCTTCGCGGCAGCGGGGATGCCAAAGCGTTTCGAATCTACGCCGATGCCTACCGGCAGGATCCGAAGTTTTTCGAGTTTACCCGCTCGATGGAAGCCTACAGGAGCGCCTTCAAAGACGGCTCGACGCTGGTGATGAGTCCGGACTCAGAATTCTTCCGCTACCTCAAGCAACGTTGAGCTTCAGGAAAGGCCTACGATCTTTCCGCTTGTGGGGTCGAGATTGATCCGCTCACCGGCTGGCTTCTTGGGCAATCCCGGCATGAGCTGTATTCCAGAACAGATGGCTGTCACGAATCCTGCACCAGCTAGGATTCGCAATTCTTTGATCGGCACCGTAAACCCGGTCGGTCTCCCCTTCAATCCAGGGTCGTGTGACAGCGATAAAGGGGTTTTTGCCATGCAGACGGGTAAGCCGCCGTACCCCAACGCCTCTGCTGTTTCGATTTGACGTTCGGCCTCCGGTTCGAACGTGACTCCGGCAGCTCCGTACATGCAGGTCGCAATGGTTTCGATCTTTTTCCTGATCGGCCAAGACGCTTCGTAAAGATGTTTGAAGTGAGCCGGCCTTTCAGATGCCTTGACGACGGCCGCTGCCAGCTCTTCAGCTCCCTTCCCTCCGTTGGCCCAGTGGGTTGAGACTGCCGCATCTGCCGCCCCCATCTTGAACGACTGTTCACGAACCCAATCCAATTCATCCTGAGGGTCATCTTTGAAGGCATTGACGGCGACAACGACCGGTACCCCATGCGCGAGAACATTGGCGATATGCTGTTCCAGATTGGCGATTCCCTTCGAGAGGGCTTCTCGATTCGGGCCCGTTAGACTCAAAGGTAAGGGAACGCCTGCCTTGGCGACGCCTCCACCGCCATGGAGTTTCAGCGCCCGTAATGTCGCCACAACCACCGCCACCGTTGGAGCAAACCTCGATGCTCGACACTTGATGTTAAAGAACTTTTCCGCTCCAAGATCGCTGCCGAAGCCCGCCTCTGTGATGACGAAGTCGGCGCATCTCAGCGCAATCGCATCGGATATGATCGAGCAGTTGCCATGCGCGATGTTGCCGAAGGGCCCCGTATGGACGAATGCCGGAGTCCCTTCAAGCGTCTGGACCAGATTCGGCATGAGGGCATCCCTTAGCAGCACGGCCATCGACCCCACGCACCCAAGCTCTTTGGCCGTGACCGGCGTACCAGCCGTCCTCAGCCCCATCAACATTCGGCCGAGCCGCTCATGGAGATCCCGCTGATCTCTTGCCAGTGCCAGTACCGCCATGACTTCTGAAGCTTCGGTGATGACGAATTGCCCTGGACGCCTGCCCGTTTCTTCTCCCAACAGGACCTCCCGCAGGGCCCGATCACTGATACTTAAGGTCCGAGGCCACGTAATCCGTTGAGGATCGATCGAGAGAGCATTACCATGGAACAGATGATTATCGAGGAATGCAGAGAGCAGATTATGGCCGGCAGCCACTGCATGGGCATCCCCAGTCAGGTGAAGGTTGATATCTTCCATTGGAACGACTTGGGCATGCCCCCCGCCGGTTCCTCCTCCCTTTGCCCCAAACACAGGACCAAGCGAAGGCTGTCTCAGGGTAAGCGCGGCTCGATGCCCCAACTGCGAGAGTCCCATGGCAAGGCCGATCGATGTTGTCGTCTTTCCCTCTCCTAAGGGGGTTGGGTTAATTGCCGTGACGAGGACATACCGCCCAGTCTGGACAGTCGTCAGGCGATCCAGTACTTGTAGCGAGACCTTGGCCTTGTCCCGTCCATAGAGAATAAGTTCTTCGGCACGAATCCCAAGCTGGGAACCGATTTCGACAATGGGACGAAGGGTAACAGATTGGGCGATTTCGAGGTCGGTCAAGAGACTCTCATCTTGCTTTGTCTAGACTTGCCGAAGGTCCGAGTATAGGTCTGCCGATGGCTTGAAGCAAGCCACCGAGACATGGTTGAGAATATTTGGGCTTTGGGGTTAGCAGAAATAGGCCAGCCGAACTTCAGATAGAACCCGAACCTGCGGCTACTCTAAGATGTACTTGGTGGGGTCAAGCGCTTGGCCATTCAATTTCACCATGTAGTGCAGGTGAGGACCCGTGGCCAGGCCTGTATTTCCAACAAGCGCAATGACATCACCACGATCGACCCTCTGGCCTTCCTTGACCAAGGCCTTCGCAAGATGCCCGTAGAGCGTTTCAACTCCGAATCCATGGTCTACGCGGACCATGTTTCCAAGCTTAGAATCGTACCCTATGGACGTAATTCTTCCTTGGGCCGGAGCATGGACAGGAGTGTTTGGCGCGGCCCCGATATCCAATCCATCATGCCAGGCAGGCTTTTCTGTGAAAGGTGAAACTCGCGGACCAAACCCTGACGTCACCCACCCTTTCACCGGCCAAATCGACGGAGTCGAGGCCCAGCGAGACGAGCGCTGTTCGGCTGCTTGTGATAATTCGTCAAGAATGCGTTCCTGCACCGTTGCTTGCTTTGAAAGCCATTCCAATCCTTCTCTCACTGATGCAACGGCCTGGAGGCTCTCTCTCGATGACTCTAGGCCCACGGCTGAGGAATGTTCCTGATTACCGTCGGACACCTGCCTTGAGGTACCCGATGAAGGCTTTGGTTCGCTTCCAGCGGGTATCGTACCTCTCTCTTCTGGAAGCGGCAGCTCTTCACCACCTCTCCCGTTTGCCATGTCTCCCGTCTTGGGAACTTCAATACCCAACATGACTCGAAGTCGTTGATTGACCTCATTCATAGCACCAAGACGCTTTTTCAGGTCATCAACAGCGGTTGAGAATGCCGCAGTCTGCTCTCGGGCACTCATGGCTTCAGTGCGGAAAGCCGCCAGCTCCCATACTTCTCCCGTTCTGATGACATAGTGTGACACTACGAGAAGATCGGCAAGAACGACCAAGCCCACACAGACCAACAATCGGCGAAGGAGCTTCTTCGAAAAACTGAAGCGGATCGGCTTGGCTGTAGATCCCCTGAACACGACAACGGTATAGGCATCGCCATCTTGAATATTTGTCTGATTCATAGCCTTCATCTCCCCTGCCTATTATACCTGCCCCCGCAAATTACCGATTTGGTCCCCTATTGGTCAACCCTAAAAATAGGGGGGTTGGGCGAGGCAGTTTGAACCACATCATCTAGGATGTCTCTCGGAGAACCCACTCAAGATAAGGGGGAAACCCATTACTCACCGGGATTGCTATTATTTCCGGCACCTTGTACGAGTGGGCCTTCCGTATGGTTTCTTCAAGAAAATTGAATTTATCAGAGGTCGTCTTGATCAACAGTAATGATTCTTGGTCATTTATCATTTTCCCTTCCCACCAGTATGTTGAGCGCACGGTGGGAATCATTGATGCGCAGGCAGCGAGGCGAAACCGTACCACTTCCTCGGCAATCTTAACCGCTTCATCTTGGCTTGCTGTTGTGACCATGACAATCACGACATGGATTGGTTCAACCCCCATGGATGGCCAGAATACCCAAGCGCCCCTCTACAATCAACTGATCATTTCAACGTCGCAACCAGCCTCCATCTCTCGGTTAGCGAGCAACATTCATGCCTGATCAATAAAGAATCATGATGAACATTGTATTAATTTACAATGACTTATGAAAATAATCTGCTTGAAGATGTGGCTCTAGAACGAATGACTGCATGGTAAACGTGGCGGTCAAACAATTTTTGGGACACCACGTTCAAAACTGATCTTTCCGTCATTCCATAGGTTGTCAAAAAAATGGCCAATACCGATCCTATGTCTTCTCCATATTGGCTAACTCCCAGAAGTAATGAGCGAATGTCTTCATTCCCCCTGAGGCTTGGCCCCAGTCGTAATACTCATTGGGTGCATGATATCCATGCTCGGGCAGGCTCAAACCTATGAAAAGGATTGGTACCTTCCAGGTCTTCTGCATGGTAACCACCGCCCCAATTGATCCACCTTCTCGCACAAAGGCAGGGGCCTTACCAAACCCCGCCTTTACGGCGCGCTTCACACAATCCACGTATGATCCAGCAAAGCTACCCTTGAATGGATAGAGTATTCCCTCTCTCTCCACCTTCACATCCGGATTCACCTTCGCCACATGCTTCTTCAACAGAGCAAACAGCCTCTCCGGTACCTGGTTTGCGACAAGGCGCATACTGACTTTGAGCTCCGCATGACCTGGCACAACCGTTTTGACACCCTGTCCGTGGTATCCTCCGCTGAGCCCATGAATTTCGAAGGTGGGAGACGCCCAGATCCGTCGCATGACTTCTGCAGGGTCTTGGACTCGAAGTGATCGAAACCCGTAGGCTTCCTTGAAATGCCTTACTTCAAAGCCGGATTTAAGGAAATTCTTGATTTCATTGGTAGTCGGCTCGACCACTTCATCATAGAAGCCAGGGATTTTCACCTTGCCGGTCCTGGCATCAACACAAGTGCTCGCCACCTCCATCAACTCGGCCAGCGGGTTACGAGCTGCCCCTCCAGTCACACCCGAATGTGCGTCTTTCTCCCCCGTATGCAGGATTAGACGTGCGCCGAGCAGGCCGCGCAAGCCGTATGGCACAGCAGGCCGCCCCTTGGCGATCCAGATCGTATCCGACACAACCACGGAATCCGGTCGTGGAATCGCGTTTTGGTTTTTAAGCCCAACGCCAAAATGCGGACTCCCGATCTCTTCCTCCAGTTCCCACAAGAATCGGATGTTGATCGGCCAACCTTGTTCGATAGCATATCGAGCGCCAAACATCGCGGTGAGAGCCGGGCCCTTATCATCAGTCGCTCCTCGCCCCCGATAGATTCCGTTTTCATTCTTAAAGTCAAACGGCGACTGCCTCCATTCCGGCTCCTGAGCCGGCTGGACGTCCAGATGATTGTAAATCGTGACGGTCGGACACTCAGGCTCTGTTATCCATCCAGCGGAGACAATGGGGTACCCACCCGTCTCTACCACTTGAACCTCGGCATTCATCTCGGTCAAGCACTGTCTCGCAAGGTCAGCCATGCGTCGCATATCACCCGAACGGGATGAATCCATACTGATAGAGGGTACCTCCACCATCTGCCCCAAGAGATCCTCAAACCTTGGGCGTGACTCCTTTACAAAGCTCCTCAGTCGCCGCTCATTCACCATACGAATGATCCTCCTTGACCAAAGACGGGGGATTATAGCGATCGCGCCTGGCAAGAGAAAGCAGCTTCGGGTTTCAAACGCAGAACAATGATAAGATGCCTTTCATCCACCATGACCACTTCGACGCGAATCGTCGCTCCTCTCTTCGTCGTTCTGCTCACACTTATCGAAACAAACACGCCGATACTGGTGTGGGCGGAGGAATCGACCAGTATCCAGCAGATACTGGAAGAGCCACGGGTCTACCATCTGCGGCATGTCACCTTGCAGGGCACAGTGCGTGATGTGCAACCCTTGGCGCCCTACACAGTACCAAACGGAGACCATTGTTATGGGGCCTACTTGTTTCGTCTCGAAGAGGACACTGCTACTATCCCGATGGCAGTATTGGGGATTTGTGGCAGACCAATTATCCGCGATCCGGCAGTCGAGGATGGAGATCGCGTCGAAATCAGCGCCACGATTCAGGCGCCGAGTCATGGAGGGTACTACCTTAGTTTCAAAGGATTGAAAGTGGTGACCGAGCAGGAAGGAGTCGTGCAGGCGGTGGCAGATCGCATTCTCCCGATCGTGGAGTAGGTCCCTCTCTCCAATACATCCACAGGCACGTGATGGAGTTGACGTGTAACTGGATCATGCGACGGGAATCGTGTCAAATTCATCGTCATTCGGTTTAGAGATGGAAGCGAAATCTTCTGTATGGAGACTAGAGGGCTACGCCTCACGGTCGGCCTCGCGCTGATTGCGACAGTATCGGCCGGCTGTACGAGCAGCCAAGGGTTCAATCGGGCTGCGATGATTGAGGCTCTACACGCAGATTCTTCTACAGAGCAAGACGGCCAATCTATTGCAAACCAAGGCTCTCGCTTTCCCCCGCCGTTTCGCCTTGGTGTCTTTTTCGTGGATCACAACATCCCGCCAGGACAGTCCATCAGGAAAGTAGAATGGCTAAGTCAGGATCGTAGCCAACTTCTCCATGACCTTGCGCCATTGCAGGATGAGCAGATACTCACGGATACGTTTGTGCTGATGGATACCACTCTGCGAGGAGAGGACATTCGCGAAATCCGCCGGGCAGGTGCGCGGTATGGAGCCGACCTGGTCTTGATCATTGACGGAGCAGCCGCCATTGATCGGTACAACAACCGCTATGCGTGGCTGTATCCGACCTTGATCGGTGCCTATCTGGCACCCGGCACCGAAAGCAACGCTCTTGTTATGACCACCGGCGCCTTGTGGTCTGTGCGTTCCGAGCGGCCTATATCCATCCAGACCGTCGAAGGAACATCCAAGTTGGTCGGTTCGGCAGTCATGGTCGAGGATAACGCCGCACTGCAAGAGGCAAGGAAGCGCGCCATCGAAGCTATCAGCAAGCGCATCATTGATCAGCTGCGGCTCTTGGCAGTAGCGCGACCGCGCGCGAAACCAAACTCACAGTGAGTCGAAGCTCAAAAGGACTCCCAACAACAACAGTTGCTGTCCCGGCGTGAGACCGATCACACCGGGGCGGATCTCCCGATTCGTGAAGAACCCGCCTTCTGGCCCAGTTGATTCGTCGTACCGGTGTTCCACCCGTATGATCGTGTTCGTCCATTTGTACTTAAACTTGTACTCGACCGTGGACGTGATGGCTTTCACGAATTGCTCGGCTCCTGTCCACCGGCCATTCCGATCCCAGTAGAACTCAGGTCGCAATGCCACAGCCCAAGGACCGGCGATATGCCATCTCACGACCATGTTGCCTCCCATGACAAAGGTCCGTGGGTTGCCGGGCTGGTCGGCGATGCTTTCGGTTCCGATATCAAAGGCCGCTGCCACTGTCACATCGTCGCCTTTCCATTCCAGGATCTGATTCCCGTACAGACGCCAGAACTCCAAGGAGGTCTGTGCCTGATCCGGTCCTGCATAGAGAGTTTGTGTCAACGTGAACCGTGGCGTAGCCTTCCAAATCCATCTACCCCCATAGCTTGGGAGATTGTTCGGATGCGCCAGATGATAATAACTATTCACAATAAAGGCGGTGACTGTGAGATTGTCGCTCACAGGATACTGCGCATTCACCCCAAACATCATGTAGGGCGTATTGTCGGCAATCCACGATCTTGTATAGTTGGCGTTGTCTTTTGCATAGAGCGATTCGTACCCCATCAAGCTGTTGAATAGACCTGCTGTGACCGTCAGTCCTTTTCCGATCGGAGCCAGATGTGACACGTTCGCGCGATGAACGTGCCTCAGCACATCCCATCCATCGACTCGAGGTTCACCCACCAAAAATGCGAACTCTTCCGTATCCCGGCCGCCTTGGAAACCAAGCTCCATGCCCCAGCGTGAGGAAACGCTCGCATCCTTTCGCACATACGCCAGCCCCATGTTGGGTGAAAGCTCGTTGTTGACGAATGTGGTGGTACGACTGCGCCAAAGATGGTTGTCGGGAAAATTGAAATTGCCGATGTAACCGACATCCACATACGCCCCATAGTGCCAGTCGGTTGTAGCAGCTTCTGTGGAACGGTTTGCACCAGGTATGGGCGCCCTGGTTTCTTTCAATGCCTGATTCGAGTCTTGAGCTTGAGCCACACAGACAGGCACCGTCGTGAATAGTCCCCACGCGATTAACAGCCGGCTGATATGTTTACGCCATCCGTGTTCATGATTGCCCCCCTTCGCGTTGCCCATAAATGAATATGCCGCGTCTGCTTGCCTCATAAGGACCCTTACGAAATGTGGGGGCCGACTCCCAAGCCCAGCTCACAAACTATACGTCGTCAGGTATCAAAACGGGATAAAAACCGGCCAGGCGAGTATCAAGAACGCATGAAGAACAGTGCAGTCATTCTTTTCGAAGCCGATATCCGGCTCCCAGCTCCGTCAGCGACATGATGGCCTACGATAAACCGACTCACGATTTCACCTCGATCGAATCACAACGGAGAAATTCTGTGAGTGAATCGAATTATGGAGAGGAAGCTGCGTGGCATCTTTTCGAGAGGTCGCACCATTATCGGAAGACGTCGAATAACATACGGAGCCCCATCTGAATCGTATAGTCCCAACCAGGAGCAAACTCTGCTCCTGTCGTGGCTTGTGTTTCCAGCGAGCCGTTCCGTAGGCCGTGAAAGACCAGATCGATCTGGGTTATGGGACTCTTGTACCAGCGGAAGCCGGTTTGAAACGCGGGAAACTTTTCTTCGTAAGCAAAGGGATCACCGTTAAAAATTTCTCCCAAGAACCGTAACTCGCGTGTCACCGGTGTGACCACCTCAAACCCAGCAGCCCAATACAGTTTATTCTGGAACGTTGTCGGACCTGCATCATAGCGAAATTTCATGCCGAGGTTGAAATGAAGGGCCAGATTATTGTCATAGGGGTCGGTTTCGGGATCCGGTGTAAACAAAAACCAGCTGAGGTGAGCCATAGCGTAGCCATCCCAATGCTGACGATTGCCGCTGAGGGGAAACAACGTGGCGGCGGCAACGGAGACCGAGGGAATCGCGCCGAGGGAACTATGCAAGACATACTTCGGCTGAATAAGCATATCGAGCGGACGGGCTTGATGGTCCTGATAGGTGAAACCGAATCCGCCAGCGGTCAATTCGAATCGGTCGGTGATGGACATGCTCTCCAATGTACGCACCTCAAAGGCCGGCTTATCTCCGCTCACCATCGTCACGCCGCCGTACGTTTCAGTCCCAACTTGCCCCTTATAGACAATTCGAGCATCATCCGTGACGAAGGGGCGAACGGCGAGCGCTGCGTTTGGACAGAAGGAACCAACGATGAGCCCAAGAAAGAGGAGCGCGTAGCGTACGAAATGAACTCTCGGCGGACATGTCTGCATCACGGGTCTCTCAAGCCCCTCATTCTATGGGAGGCCCTATGACGCTCCCCGGCGTGAGACTAAGTTCAATAGCTTACTTTGTACAACGAAAGCATAAAAAATGTGTTGGAGCGATGAGATAGCTGCCGGTATTTAGCGGAAATTTGCGTAGGTCATTCCGTTCGAAGTCGATATCCGACTCCCAGCTCCGTCATAAGATAACGCGGGTGGGCCGGATTGGGTTCCAGTTTATTTCTCAATTGGCGCATATAGACCCGTAGATAGTGCCCTTCATCCACATGAAGCGGCCCCCAGACTTCTTTCAACAGCTGACGGTGGGTCAACACTTTGCCGGCATAGCGGATCAACGTGGTGAGCAGCTTGTATTCGATCGGTGTGAGATGAACTTCCTTCCTTGAGACAAACACCTGCCGCCGCCCGAGATCTACCTTCAGATCGCCGAGCACAAACACCGATTCCCCGCCGTCACCGGTTCGGGCTGCATGACGCAGCGCGGTTCGCACCCGTGCGAGCAGTTCGTTCACTCCGAACGGCTTGGTGATATAGTCGTCGGCGCCGAGATCGAGTGCCGCCACCTTCGTCTGTTCCTGATCACGCGCAGACAGCACGATGATGGGTGTTGTAGTCCACTGCCGCACCTGGCGGATGACCTCGCCTCCGTCGAGATCAGGCAGACCAAGGTCCAGGAGAATGAGATCGGGATTCCTCGCTTTCGCCTCTGTAAGCCCATCCTGTCCCGTCGCGGCTTCATAGAGACGAAAGCCATGCGCGGGAAGTGTCGTCCTCAGGAACCGACGGATCTCAGGTTCATCTTCGATAAGGAGTATCGTGGCGTCCTGTGACATAGGGCCTGCCGGCTCGCTTGGTCAGAATTACGTTTCCCCAGCTTCTGACTGCTCGGTTTCTACAGGCGGCTGCTGATCAGGCAACGGGACCGAGAAGCGAAAGAGCGCTCCGCCTCCGGAGCGATTCTCAGCCCAGATACGTCCGCCATGCGCTCCTACAATACCGCGACAAATCGTCAGCCCCAACCCCGCTCCTCCTTCTCGTGCTCGTGCAAGCTTGCCGCGATAGAATTTGTCAAAGATGCGCGATTCCTCGCCGGAAGTGATGCCCGGCCCTCGATCTGCGACTTCGATAATGACTTCGCGATCGTTGGCCGATGCGGACAGATCAATCGCGCTTCCCGCAGGCGTATACTTCACGGCATTCTCGATAAGATTGATGACGACCTGTTCCAGGAGCACCCCATCGACAAGCACCAGCGGAAGGTCCGCAGGAAACGACGTATGGACGGCATGATCGTGGAATCGCCCATCAAGTCCGGCTAAGGCCGCTCCCGCCACCTCATCCACCGAATACCATTCCTTCCTGAGCTGTACAGCCCCTGCTTCAATGCGCATGATATCGAGCAGGTTCTTCAGCAAACGGTCAAGACGATCAGCCTCTCGATAGATCGAATGAGCGAGATCCCGTCGAGCCTCGGCATTGAGTTCCCCTTGCGTTTCGGCCAGGCTGCTGGCGGCGCCGGTAATGGTGGCCAGCGGGGTCCTCAGATCGTGAGACACGGAACTGAGAATGGCGTTCCGCATGCGCTCCGTCTCCTCGCGCACGTGAGCCTGCTGAGTTTCTTCAGACAAACGGGCCCGCTCAATCGCCAATGCGGTTTGGTTCACGAGCGATTCGAGTAGATGCAACTGGTCGGGATCCAAGAGCTTGCGGGACTCGCTTGGTCGAACGGCGACGACACCGATCGGTCCGGTTGAGCTGACCAGGGGCAGATACAGCGCATTGACTCCCGGGAGCGTATCGGTTCCAAGTCCGGCCCGTTCGTTGTGGTCGAATGCCCATTGAGCCACACCCGACTCTTTTGGATCCAGCTCAAAAAACAGGAGTTCCCCGCGTTGCAGTTGCACCCGTTTTTCTGCATCCGCCAGGAAGACGGCAACCTGAGCGTCAAACGCGTCGCGTAGATGCTTGGCCGCGAGTTGCGTCAGCATGCCGGTTCCACGATGGGTCGCGAGATCGCGGCTCATGGCATAGAGCACTCCGGTGCGTTTTTCTCGGTAGCGAGCCAGTTCGGCTTGCTGATGCAAACGCACCGTGAGATTACTGACGAGTAGCGCGACTACCAACATCACGCTGAACGTCAACAGGTATTGAAAATCGGAGACGGCGAAGGAGAAGTAGGGTGGGACAAAAAAAAAGTCGAAGCACGCGACACTCAAGATTGAAGCCGACACAGACGGTCCTCGCCCCCAACGAAACGCGATGGCGATCACGGCAATGAGATACACCATGATCAAATTCGCTGTCGCGAAGTAGGGAAACATCAGCCGATCGATCACCGTCGCAATCAACACCCCTGCCAAGGCATAGGCATATCCGGAAGCATCGCCGGCGCTTCGGATGGTTCGGCGCGCAAGTGGTTGCCCCTCGCCGGCTGCTCCCGTAATGACGTAGATATCGATCTCTCCACTTTGATGGACGAGTTCCGAGACGACCGACCCGAACAGCCACTCTTTCCAGGCAGATCTGAGCGGCTTTCCGACAATAATCTTTGTGGCATTACGGCTCCGGGCATAGTTTAAAACCTCTTGGGCGACGTTTTCGCCGGTGAGTGTGACCGTTTCGGCTCCAAGCTGCTCCGCCAGCCGCAGGGTTTGTATCAGGCGATCTCGTTCCGTTTGTGGTAAGCGAAGATGCCGAGGAATCTGCACATAGACGGCGATCCATTTGGCATGAAGGTCGGCAGCCATCTGGCGGGCGGCTCTGATCAGGCGCGGACCGCGTGACTTCATGTTGACGCAGACCATGATGGTTTCCGCCACAGGCCAGGTTCGCACGACCGCGTGGTCGCGCCGGTAGATCTCCATCTGCTGATCGACCCGCTCGGCCGTGCGGCGGAGAGCAAGTTCGCGAAGCGCGATCAGATTGCCTTTGGCGAAGAAATTGTGAATCGCATGCTGAACCTGTTCCGGGACATACACTTTCCCGTCTTTGAGCCGCTGAAGCAGGTCGTCAGCCGGAAGGTCGATCAGTTCGATATCATCTGCCCGTTCAAGCACGGAATCCGGCACGGTCTCATGTACCCGCACGCCGGTAATCTTGGTAACCACATCGTTCAGGCTTTCGAGATGCTGCACGTTCACCGTGGTATAGACCGTGATGCCGGCCTTGAGTAATTCCTGAACATCCTGCCATCGTTTGACATGGCGCATGCCGGGTGCGTTGCTGTGTGCGAGTTCGTCGATGAGAATGACGGCTGGACGTCGCGCGAGCGCCGCGTCAAGGTCGAATTCCTGCAACACGGTGCCGCGATACTCGACCGCGCGGCGCGGAACCACTTCCAGTCCGTTTACTAGAGCCTGGGTTTCCACGCGACCATGTGTCTCCACGACACCGATGACGACATCGACGCCGTCACGTCGCTGTTCATGTGCCGCTTGGAGCATGGCATAGGTTTTCCCCACGCCGGGGTTGGCGCCGAAGAAAACTTTGAGCTTGCCTTCCGATCGGCGAGCTTCTTCGGCCTGAACGCGCGTGAGCAGCACGTCGGGATCTGGTCGCTTCTGGTTCATACGTTGACAGATCCTCAACCGGTCTCGGATGCGGAACGGACCATGAAACCGGAATTCTAGGGCAGCGGGAAAAGAGGGTCAACGCGACTGTCGGAGCACTGCCCGCCTGCGACGCCGGCCTTGGTCAAGAGCGTGAACGCTCGGGACTCGTAACGGCATCCTTCAGCGCGTCCAACGCCAGATTAAGCTCAAGGACGTTGACACGCGGCTCTCCCAGCACGCCGAACTGGCGTCCTTCCGTGTGCTTATTCACCAGCGTGAGCACGCTGTTCTCATCCAGGCCACGAGCTCGGGCCACTCGCTTCGCTTGATACAAAGCAGCCGCCGGGCTGATGTGAGGGTCCAGCCCGCTCCCAGAAGAGGTGACCAGATCGACCGGGATGGGCAGGTCGTTCCCAGGATCAACGGCTCGTAGCGTTGCCACCCTCGCCTTGACCGCGTCGATCAAGACCTGGTTGGTCGGTCCGAGGTTCGACCCTCCCGACGCAGCGGCGTTGTAGGGAAACGGAGCGGTCGCCGACGGGCGACTCCAGAAATACTCCGGTTTGTCAAAATGCTGTCCGATCAACTTCGATCCGAGCACTTTGCCGTCCTGAACGATCAAGCTGCCGTTCGCTTGGTCCGGGAAGAATAGTTGAGCCAATCCTGTGACCGTCAATGGATAGATCAGGCCGGTCAAAACGGTCAGGAGCAGCACCATGGTCAGGGCAGGTCGTAGTTGGTCTTTCATATCTCTGTCTCCTATCTCCCATCCGTATAAACAGGCTGCGGAAAAGCTCTCGTCACTCCCGCGAAAGCGGGAGTCCAGAAAAGTCCCGCTCAATATTCTCAATGCCTTCCTGGATTCCCGCTTATGCGGGAATGACAGAAAACGCCCCGTCTCACTGGTTTTTTCCGCAACCTGCTAATCGTTATCCCAATTAAGCTAAATGCAAGGCCACTAAAATCATATCGATCAATTTGATGCCGACGAACGGCACGATGACACCGCCCAATCCGTAGATCAGCAGGTGGCGTCGCAGCAAGAGATCGGCGCCGACTGCACGATACTTGATTCCTCTTAAGGCAAGCGGAATGAGCGCGACGATGATCAGCGCGTTGAAAATGACCGCAGACAGGACCGCGCTCTGAGGCGTGGTCAGCCCCATCACGTTCAAGGCATTGAGCGCTGGATAGGTCGTGGCGAAGGCTGCGGGAATGATGGCGAAGTATTTGGCCACATCGTTCGCGATACTGAAGGTCGTGAGCGCGCCGCGGGTCATGAGCAATTGTTTGCCGATCTCCACGATTTCGATGAGCTTCGTGGGATTGGAATCCAGATCGACCAGATTGCCCGCTTCTTTGGCGGCTTGCGTTCCGGTGTTCATCGCAACCGCCACATCAGCTTGAGCCAGGGCCGGCGCGTCGTTTGTGCCGTCCCCGGTCATGGCCACGAGGCGGCCTTCGGATTGAAGATCACGGATCAATTTCAGTTTGGCTTCCGGGGTGGCCTGCGCCAGGAAATCATCGACCCCGGCTTCCGCCGCCACAGCCGCGGCTGTTTGTGGGTTGTCGCCGGTGATCATAACCGTTTTGATGCCCATGCGCCGCAGCTCGCCGAACCGCTCTTTGATCCCGCCCTTCACGATATCTTGCAATGCGATCACCCCAAGCACCTTCGCGTTCTCAGCGACCACGAGCGGCGTGCCGCCTTGCTTGGCAATCGTCTCGACATTTCGTCTGATATCTGGAGAAAAGCGGCCCCCTTGCGCGGCCACATAGGCTTCGATGGCATCCGTTGAGCCTTTTCGGATTTGCCGTCCGTCCAGATTGACTCCGCTCATTCTTGACTGGGCAGTAAAAGGAATAAATGTTGCGCCTATCTCATGGATGTCTCGCGCGCGTAATCCATACTTCTCTTTGGCCAGAACGACGATGCTGCGGCCCTCCGGTGTCTCATCAGCCAATGATGAGAGTTGCGCCGCGTCGGCTAGCACCTGAGCATCTACTCCTTCCACCGGGGTAAAGGCGGTTGCCTGACGGTTTCCCAGCGTGATGGTGCCGGTCTTATCAAGCAGCAGGACGTCCACATCGCCAGCCGCCTCAACAGCTTTCCCAGACATTGCGATCACGTTGGCTTGTACCATCCGATCCATGCCGGCAATGCCGATAGCCGAGAGGAGAGCCCCGATGGTGGTCGGAATCAAACAGACTAAGAACGCAACCAAGACGGTGACAGTGACCGGTGTCCCCTGCCCCATGGCCTGCACGCTATACAGCGAGAAGGGCAACAACGTCACTGTCGCCAACAAGAAAATAATCGTCAGCGCCGCCAGCAGGATCGTCAGGGCGACTTCATTCGGCGTTTTCTGGCGTTTGGCTCCTTCCACCATGGCGATCATCCGATCCAGGAAACTGTCTCCAGAGTCGGCCGTGACACGAACGATGAGCCAGTCCGACAGCACCTTTGTTCCGCCGGTGACGGCGCTGCGATCGCCGCCGCTTTCTCGAATGACCGGCGCGCTCTCGCCGGTGATGGCGCTCTCGTTCACCGACGCCACCCCCTCCACAATCTCGCCGTCGGCCGGGATAAAATCTCCTGTCTCCACCAGAAATATATCTCCTGGCTTCAGTTGATTCGCCGACACCACGCTGAATGTACCGCCTCGCGTAAACTGTCGATTCCACACGGCATCATGCTCGCTCCGAGGATCGACCGTGCCAAGCTTCTTGGCCGTGAGTTCCCGACGAGCCTTCTTGAGCGAGTCGGCCTGCGCTTTGCCTCGACCTTCCGCCATCGCCTCCGCGAAGTTGGCAAACAGCGCCGTGAACCAGAGCCAGACGGTGATCGAGAGAATGAACCATGTAGGAGCCTCCCCCTTCCCCACCAGCGCCTGGAGCAATAGAATGGTCGTGACCACGCAGCTGACCCACACCACAAACATCACCGGATTGTTGACCTGGTGGCGGGGATCAAGCTTGAGAACAGCGGCGTGCAACGCCTGCCTGACGATTGTGGTATTGAACAACGATCGCGATGCTTCCGTTGCCCTCGACTTCGTCATAGGGATCCTCGTTACTGTCTTCTCATGATCAGTTCCTCGACGATAGGCCCCAACGCGAGCGCAGGAAGAAACGTCAGCGCTCCGACCATCACCACCACGCCGATCAAGAGAACGACGAACAGCGGGGTATGGGTCGGCAAGGTCCCGGAACCAATCGGAACTAGTTTCTTGCGAGCCAGGGAACCTGCAAGCGCCAGAAGCGGGATAGCCGGCCAGAAGCGGGATATCAGCATCGCGATGCCGCCGGTGAGATTGTAGAAAGGAGTGTTCACGTTAAGTCCCGCGAACGCGCTTCCGTTGTTGTTCCCCTGGGAGGTGTAGGCATAGAGGATCTCGCTCAGGCCGTGGGGGCCGGGATTGAGAATCGAGGCCGTGCCGGCAGTCGTGACCGAAGCAATGGCCGTCAGGCCCAACACGACGATCGGCATGATCAAAATGAGCAAGGAGGCCATTTTCATCTCATAGGGCTCGATTTTCTTGCCGAGGTATTCCGGCGTGCGACCGACCATCAGCCCGGCGATGAACACGGCGATGATCGCGAAGACGATCATGCCGTAAAGGCCTGAGCCGACTCCGCCGAAGACCACTTCGCCGAACTGCATCAGGAACAGCGGCACGAGTCCGCCCAGCGGCGTATACGAATCGTGCATCGAATTCACCGAACCATTGGAAGCGGCGGTCGTGGCAGCGGACCACAAGGCCGAACCGGTGATGCCGAATCGCGTCTCCTTCCCCTCCATGTTGCCGCCGGGCTGATCGGCTTGGGCCTGCTGATTCGCACCGGCATGGGCGAGAAGCGGATTCCCGCTTTGCTCGGCAGACACACCAATCGTCACGAACGGCAGGAGAAGAATCGTCATGGCCGCGAGCAGAGCCCAGCCTTGGCGGGTATCGCCCACCATCATGCCGAACGTGTAGCAGAACGAGGCCGGGATAAGGAGGAGGGCCAAGCACTCAAGAAAATTGGACAGCGGTGTAGCATTCTCAAATGGATGGGAGGAATTGACATTGAAGAACCCTCCGCCGTTCGTGCCGAGTTGCTTGATGGCGATCTGAGAAGCGGCCGGTCCGACTGCGAGGACCTGCTCCGTAGGCTCGATTTTGGAGTTTCCTTGTTCATTCGGCACAGGCTGTAGCAGGGTCGCTGTTTGATATGAATCGAATGTCTGGACGACACCCTGGGATACCAAGAGAACGGACCACAGCAGAGCCAGAGGTAGGAGAATATAGAGTGTGCTGCGGACCAGATCGCTCCAGAAATTTCCAAGCGTCGTCGACGTGCTCCGGCTCAAGCCTCGGATCAACGCAACGAGCACTGCCATTCCTGTCGCGGCGGAGACGAAATTCTGGACGGTCAGACCAAGCATCTGCGTGAGATAACTGAGGGTGCTTTCTCCGCCATATGCCTGCCAGTTCGTATTGGTCACGAAACTCGCGGCCGTATTGAAAGCCAGATCGGGTGGGATGGCACCAAAGTTTGCGGGATTGAGAGGCAGGAGATCTTGCAGCCGTTGCAAGCCGTAGAGGAACAAGAACCCAACTGCGTTGAAGAGCAGCATCGCCATTCCATAGCGTTTCCAGTCCATCTCATCAGTTGGTCGAACGCCACAGAGTCGATACAGAGCCCGTTCGACGAGACCGAGGAAACGGTCCAAGCCACAGGGTTTGCCTTCATACACTCTCGCCATGTACCAGCCTAACGGCTTCGCCAGAGCCAGCAGCACGACGAAGAACACAAGTACTTGGAGGATGGCATTCATCGTCATCAGAACCACTCCGCCTTCAGTAACGCGACCATCAAATAGATCAGGAGACCTACCGACACCATTCCGCCCAGTACATACATCGCATCCATTTTTATTTCCCTTGTAGACGGTCTAGACCAAAAATCAGCCAGCCGGAGAGCAGAAAGAACGCGACCGACAGTGCGATGGTGAGTATCTCCATGGCGAAGTTCCTTCCTTTCGAAAATACCTTACAAAATGCGCCATAAAAATGGTGTCAAAATGGTCGGCGGCGGCGTCAGGAGGAGATTAAAATTGACTGGAAAGCGGAGCGTTATGAAGGAGGAACGCTAGGATCCAAACTCAATTTGGGGAATGACCGCCACGCTCGAGCATAGGCCGTTTCCGTCGCTGAGGACGCAGCTCGAATACCGCCATGACAAATCCGATCACAATATCTTTCGGCTCGGCGAACGCGCGACGAGCTATCAGCCGACCATCTCCCGCGATTTCGTTTATCTTTACTGATCGGCAGAGCCAAGCACGTCTGAGCCCTGGTTACAACCCTTCAGAATGAGCTTGTGTGTCACCCTGAGGCTCGCTAATGGGCAAAGATTCTACGCTGTCGCCATCCAGACAGAAGGTTCGTTCTTCCAGAGGATGATGTCCCATGGAGCCTCCATACCAAAAAAAGTTCGCCGTTTCCGCGTCTCGGGTATTCCAGATGTGAAGACACCCCGCCAGAAGATGCGGCAGCACCCTCGGAGCCCCACCGATCATTTCTGTGTCGACTGTGTCGGTCATTCCGACAACGACGAGTTTGTTACCCCTCTGCAACATATCGGGCTTTGGAGCGCCGTTGAAGACAATGGCGTACCAGAATGAGTCCTCTCGTTCCACGCCCTTGGAACCCTTCGTCGGATCGCCCCCGATTGGTTGCTTCTCGACAAGAAGGACGACACCTTCCGGTTTTCGAATAACCTGTATGATTTCTCCTCCCAATGTCACCTTCTGCGGGACAAAATCGGCGTTCGACGGACGATAGGCCTGCTCCCGCCACACCTTGACGGCAAAGGTATCGGGTTCAACGTCTTTCATGACCTCTGGAGGAAACATCGGCATTATTATGCAGGCCTCCAATAAGACACATATCACAAACAGTCTGATCAGGCGCATGGCGAACCTCCTCCCTTATCCAGCACTCCCAAACCAACGGTCGGTGAGAGCCTAAAGGACATCGTGCAAGTTGCCTTCTTGATTTATGCGTCGGCTGAGATGCAATAACATCTGAAAATTCTTCATGTGCCGCTTTGACGACCCCTTTCAGGTTTCCTCAAGATAACTGGAGATCGTTGATCCTTCGTTCATCTTACACAAGTGGCTGCTCGTCGAACCACCGTGTCAACTCATACTTCAACAGATGGACGGACAGACCCAGGCGAAGGACTTCTGAGCGAAGGTGCTGGAGCATTTCGGCGCGAATCCGAAGCGCTTTTTGGCCGTAGCGTCCACCCTCACCAAACAACAACGGGAGGCGTCCCGTGGCGTCAGGAAGCAGCTCAGGCTCCTCCCCAAGGCCCGCAGTCCGCCACCGTGCGAGCAAGACCTCGCGCACAGTGCGGTCCGGATCCTGGTCTGAAGTGTCGTTTAAAAATTTCCAGACCACTGGAGGGAAGAGTTGTGACTCTGAGGGCCCTTCCCAAAGTTCTCTCAGAAAATTCTGAGGATGTCGAAAGTCCTGATCGATGTGCAGCACTGTATCCACACTGCCGAAGCCCACAGCCATCACACCTCCAAACACTTCATTGGCCTCTGCGGCAACCTCCAGACCGGACAACATCAGGGCGCCCGGAATAACGCCGATAAAGATATCGGATGCGAGTACGGCAAACAGGGCTCGATCCGAAATGTCCTGATGCGTCTCCGCAATGGCATTGGCCAGGTGATCACTCCGTGCCGCTTCGCAATCCAACGCCGCGATGATAGCCATCACATCCGAGGCAACGAGTGCAATGCGATTAGACAACGTCTGGCGAAGAGAAATCATGGCAAGTGCGTGACGCTCGTTACTGTCGTCCGGTTTCTTGGAGGATCTCTCCGCCAGATCAAGGAATCCAATCTGATCTGCGGTCCGCTGAGCCTCTATAGATAAGAGAGAACTGGGGATACCTGCTTCGATTCCAGCCCCTGCCCACCGAGGAACGGAGGGGCTGCCGCTAAGCTGGGTGATATCTCTGGGAGGACGACAGCGGGAGAGCAACGCATCCGCCTGCGCACGTTCCGATACTTGTAAACTGGGAAGGCACCCAGCGAGACTTTCAATGATGACCGCAGCGATGAGCAGATGACTGAGACCGGAACGAATGGTGCCCCTCATTGAGACACCTCACTCATTGCCGTGAGAGGGTACTGAACGACCGTGATTTCGTACATGAGGGCATTGAGATCTTGGCCCATTTGAAGCACTGCGGACTTCAGGTGGTTCAACATTTCCGAGCGAACCCGCAAATCTCGAATGTCATACGTGCCTCCGGCGCCGAACAGAAGTGTCTCGCGACGACGGGCATCTTCAGACCCCGGCGCGCCGAAGCGGCCGTCGTGCTCCC
>JAFEBM010000053.1 GCA_018242685.1 Nitrospira sp.
GCCTTCGAGATGATTATCGGGAGTATTTATTAATTGACTTCAAGCGCGCGCTCACAACATAAGAGCCCGGGCCAGTCATGACTTGGGGCACATCTCGCTTTCGATCGAGCAAGCTCGAAGCCTTCTCAGACACTTCTTTGACCAGAATCCCCATCTTCGGGTACGACAGCTCGAAATCAACCGGCCAGCCATAGTGCCGCAACCGTTCGCTCGTGGTGAAACAATGGCAACCGATGCTCGCGGCCGGAGAAGACCCGCGGAAACTCAACGATCACACCGCTTGGGCGACAGGTACTCGTTGCGTCCTGGTTGTCTTGGCTTTCCCGGATGCGATCGCATGAACATGTTTGAGCGTCTTTGCAGTGTAATAACGGCTTCCACAGTGATCACATACGCCGATCACAACCTGTTCGAGAATCACGAAGCCGGTTTTATGCTTGAAGGCCTCGCGATCAACTCGCTTGCCCCTTACGATGCCTCTGCAAAATTCACAGCCATATCCGAATTGCTTCTTCATAGTTACGTCTCCGTGACTCTAATATACGGTGGGATCGGTGGCTGTTACTCAGTGCGTTTTGACGACAGCAGATGGGCGATCTGCTCGCTGAGTTCTTTGACCAGCACTCCCATCTTCGGATGTGACGGTTCGAAGTCAACCGGCCAGTCGAAGTGACGCAGCCGTTCGCTGGCGGTGGGACCGATGGAAGCCACAACCACCTTCTTCAATGCCGTTTGAAAGGCTTGCACCTTTCCATCCTCTTCCAACACCTGCATGACATGATCCACCTGTGCAGCATTGGTAATCAGCACCACCTGGACGAGCCCGGCTATGACTTCATCGAGTGCATGGCGCATCTGGCTAAGATCCTCTGGCAGTGCCCATTTATAGATTGGAACCGGAAAGACCTCCGCACCTCGCTGTTCCAATGCTTGCAGCAGATCGGGGTTAGAAACCCCATACTCCTGCAGCGCCACCCGCAATCCTTTTATAGACCGATACTGATCCAGCGCTGAAACCAGATCGACCCAGGTATCCGGTTCCGGCACCGTCACCGTCGCTTGAAGCCCGACGGCTTTGAGGGCTGCGACCGGTTTTGGCCCTCGTGCGATGATCGCCGTGTCTTTGAGCACCGCGACGATGGACGACCAGGCATAGTGGGTCTTGAGCAGATCAAACAGTATCGTTGTGCCGATGCCAGTCAGGAGAATCAGAAGGTCGACGCGACCGGCCATAAGCCTGGCCCCGAACTCATGCGCCGCTGGGTTACCTTCCAATGGGATCTCGCGCAGGGCTGGAGCTACGAGCGGCTTGCCGCCGTAACGCTCGATCAGGCGGGTAATCTCCGTTGCCATCCGGCTCTCGAACCCAGCAACTGTCATCCCGCTCAATGTCATGGGCGTAAGGGAACTAAAGCAATAATCTAGCTAAATCATACTTATCATACCAAAGGAGCCGGTTTTCCGTTGACGGCTGATCGTGGTCTCCCTACTATGCATATTTCAGTCGGATCAACGAACGAGTTGCTTAATATGACGGCTCCACTCCATAGAGGTCTTCGCCATTTGGCGCTGCGTGTCCTCGATCTTTCTCGATCGCGAAGATTTTATGAACAGGTACTCGGCTTTCAGTCAGTGTGGGAACCGGACCAGGAGAACGTCTACTTTAGCTCCGGCATCGACAATCTGGCGCTCCACCAAATTCCAAAAGATGAACTCGTCTCCTACCAGCCCCCAAGAGCCCAACTACTCGATCACATCGGGGTGATTCTCGACAGTCCGCAAGCCGTCGATCAGATGTACCAAGAGATCTTGCCGAAGATCGAATCTCTAGGCGGACGAATAGCCAAAGAACCCAAGCAGCACCGTGACGGCAGTTATTCGTTCTATTTCTCGGATCCCGACGGCAATCTGGTCCAGGCTCTGTATGAACCGGCGATCAGCAGGTTGAGGATCAGTGCCGACTCATGAGCCAGATTTGGACCAGTCTTCCCAAAAATCATTACGTGAGCCTCACTCCCTGGTGTTGGGTACAACTGGAGAGCGCGGAACCACCAGGACCCTTCCCTTTCATAGGCGGAGTATCCCCGGATGTCGTCGCCGGCCTCCACGAAGCTCATAGCCTCCTCTCCAGCGCAATCGACACGGCTATCAGCGATGTCTTTTCAAAGCGGGCGCCGCTCGACGATCCCGATCGACAGCGACGGTTGGAAGATGCTTATGCGGAGTTGGTCAACACACGACCATATCTTCAACAACACATCCGCTGCGGGCGACGACCGGATGGGGCCTTCCAGTGGGAATTCCCGCCCGATCCAGTCAAATCCGCAACCGTGACCAACGGTGGTCTCCGCATCTTTCACGCGATCAATCACCAGGCGATCCCCATCGGATTCAATGGACGACCGCTGGGACCAAACGTTGGGAAACTGCTCGGGCTGCTCGACGGAACCCATACCGCGGATGATCTCCGATCGGCGCTGTCGGCCATGCCGCGTGATGCACAGGGACCGCTGACGAGATTCCTTGGAGCGCTGCAGCAGTATGGTTGCTTGGCCGTTTCATCAACGGCCTCTATCCGGCGACATTGGCACGATGTCGTTCAGGATCAGGACATCGTGCACCTGGGACATGCTGCCCTCCTTTATCGGCAACGGGACAGCGCCTTCCTCTTCGACCCATGGCTTCTGCCGTGGTTTGCCGAATCGCCGTTGCCGTCGGTCTGGACCGGACTGTTCCCAAAACCCGCCGCCGTGTTTTTGACTCATGACCACGATGATCATGTCGATCCTCGCACCTTGCTTCATTTACCGAAAGACACGCCGATCATCGTGCCCAGTCGGAGGAATCGGACAGGACTGTTCTTTGACTATCGATCGCTCCTCGCAGAACTGGGGTTTGATCGAGTCATCGAGCTGGCCCATGGGGAAACGTGGCCGTTTGAAGGCGGTGTGGTCGTGTCCGTCCCCTTCTATGGAGAAGACCCATGCGACCTGAATATGCCCAGGAATTGCTACTTGATTTCGGATCGAGGGCACAATGTGCTGATCCATGCGGATAGCGGTCCGACGAACGACGGACGGTCCGCTCTCAAGGACAATGTCATCCAGAAATTAGTCGGGCAATATGGACCGATTCCGCTGGTGTTCGCGTCACAACAGCAGTTGCTTGAAATCCGGAGCCATGCCGCCCATGCCTCCCTCTCCCATCCCGGCAAGTGGCTGAATGTCGGAGAAAACGGCTATCTCACGAACGCCTATCTCGCCGAGGTCTGCGCGGCCGCCCAGGCACGGATGTTCGTTTCCTACGCCACCGGTGGAGCTGACTGGTACCCAGACCACCTGTCTTTCATGTTCAGCCGCCGCAATCCCTGCAGAACCGCACTCTTAACGGCTCATTGGGAACAACCTGAAAGATTGAAAGACCTTCTAGTTTCACAAGAATGTCGCTATCATCGTGCCCACGTCTTCGATATCTATCGAGCCCTGAGTGAGAGAATGATCGAGATCAGTTCGGCAAGAGAAACCCTCGCCCCGCTGACGCTGTACCGGTTGGATCACGGCGATCCCCCCTTCATGAAAACGGGCAAGGGCCGATAGACCATTTTTCTTTGAGGAGAGCCATGGCCGGGACACAGTCGCCGATTCTTGTCACAGGAGCAGCGGGATTCATCGGATTTCATGTGGCCATGCGCCTGTTGGACCGTGGCGACCAGGTGATCGGCCTGGACAATATCAACGACTACTACGATGTGCGATTGAAACAGGCTCGGCTCGCCCAATTGACGCCGCACGAACGATTTCGTTTCGTCAAACTCGATCTCTCCAATCGACAAGGCATGCGGGATCTCTTTGCCGACGAATCGATACGGCGCGTGGTTCATCTCGCTGCCCAGGCAGGCGTCCGCTACTCACTGGCCAATCCTCACGCCTATACGGAAAGCAACGTCGAGGGGTTTCTCAACATTCTGGAAGGCTGCCGGCGGAGCGCCATCGAGCATTTGGTCTATGCCTCGTCCAGTTCTGTCTATGGGGGGAATACCCATATGCCGTTCTCCACCCATGACAACGTAGACCATCCGGTTTCGCTGTATGCCGCGACCAAAAAAGCGAATGAACTGATGGCTCACTGTTATGCGCATCTCTATCAGCTATCCTGCACCGGTCTTCGATTTTTTACCGTCTATGGACCATGGGGGCGCCCCGACATGGCCCTCTTCATCTTTACGAAAGCCATCTTGGAGGGCAAACCGATCGAAGTCTTTAACCAGGGTCGGATGAAACGTGATTTCACCTATGTGGACGATATTGTCGAGGGGATCATCCAAACGCTTGATCACCCGGCGACGGCCGATCCAACCTGGTCTGGGGATCGGCCGACACCAGGAACCAGCTCGGCTCCGGCACGAATCTACAATATCGGCAACCATCGGCCGGTCGAACTGCAGCACTTTATCGAGGTCCTGGAGCAGGCATTAGGAAAGAAGGCGGAGAAAAAACTGATGCCGTTGCAACCGGGGGATGTCCCTGCGACTTACGCCGATATCGACGATCTCACCCGTGATATCGGATTCAAGCCGACCACCTCGATCGAAGTGGGCATCCCCCGGTTTGTAAAGTGGTACCATGAGTTCTATCGAATCTGACCAACTGGGCAACGCTTAGAAACACCCCACAGGTACGAACCCTCTCCCAAAGAGCTTCGAGAGCGCCATGTAGCGCGCATTATCGTAAAACGAATAGCTTGGCTCTCGCTGATTACGTCCTGTGATATCTCCGCCATAAGACGGGTCAGATCCGAAGAACATCCCTCCACGGGTCCTCTGCACCAATTGCATCCATTCCATGTATAACGAACACACTTCGGCCTGTGCTGAGCCGGAAGACGTGTTGCTCGCATGCCAGTCATGCGCCCAATCCGGCGCCTGACGTCCTTCTGCCCCCGAAGTACGTTCCTGATAGGAAGGCACCTCATAATGGGGTTCGCTGGTAGCCGTGGTTCGAGGAGCCATCGGCATATTTTCTAAATCCGGCACGACGGAAAGCGGCTTGAGTACCATGGCTTCGCAGCCGGTTTTCTCCTTGTTGGTGTAGACGACACTGCCGTCTGCTTGAAGGCATTTCCAAGTCGTATCAGATCCGGTTAGGGTATCTGAGAATGCCGGAACAGCGGAAAGGACTGTCAGCATTGCAACTAAGAAAGGAAACATCCGTATCGGCCGCATGGGACACCTCCAAATCGTGTAGCGAGGGCACTCAGTGCCCAGACACTCATGGTCATTCCTATGAAACTGTGCCCACAGCCTACGCAATACTTTATTCTTTGGTCTATGCCCCTTTAGAGGGGAAACCAGTGCTGGAGCCTGTTTAGAGACAATCGGCGATCGCTGATCCTCACTCACCGCATCGTTCTCGATATCACCAAGCCGCTCCCTCCCGGGGCCGCTGGTATTACAAAGCGCTGAATTCAGTGCACAAAAGTGCCCATCCGACATCCTGCTTTACCTTGTCCCTACCGGAGACCTCAGGTATCCTGCGTATCTCCTTGCCGGTAGCCGGTGATCCTGTGATGACGATAGAAGACGCCGTCGATCGCCAAGCGTGCCGTCCCAAGACGCATCACCACGAGGAAACGAGTTGAAGACGCGACATGACTGATCACAGCGTACTCGGCAATTTGCTCCTCATTTATACCGTCTCCATCGCAGTGGTGTTTCTATTTCATCAATTTCGATTGCCGTCTATTGCCGGGTTTCTCGTCGCCGGGGCTTTGATCGGTCGGCATGGGTTCAATCTGATTTCTGATATCGCGACGGTGCAAGTGCTGGCGGAAATCGGGATTGTGCTGCTGCTGTTTACCATCGGTATCGAATTCTCACTGGTGCAACTGGCCTCGCTTCGTCGGCTGCTCTTGATTGCCGCTCCGATCCAAGTTGGGGGGGTCATCGCGATTGCATGGCTCGGCGGCACCATGGCAGGATTACCGATATCTCAAGCGATCTTTTGGGGGTTTCTACTCTCGCTCAGCAGCACCGCGATTGTGTTGAAAGCGTTGGCTGCCAGTGGAGACAGCGACTCACCGCACGGGCGAGCCACCATCGGGATCTTGATCTTCCAGGACCTGGCCGTCGTCCCGATGATCTTGTTGACGCCCATTCTCGCCAGCCATGGCGATGGAACGCTCACCGCAGTGCTGTTCTCGTTGGTGAAATCCATGGTGGTGGTCGCATGCATTGTCGCGGCTGCGTGGTATGCGGTTCCGAAATTGCTCGACCACATCGTTCGTAGCCGAAGCCGAGAACTCTTTCTGTTGACCATCATCGTCATGTGCCTCGGCATTGCTTGGTTGACGTCTCTCGGCGGGCTGTCGCTCGCCTTAGGAGCCTTCATCGCCGGGCTCGTGATTTCCGAATCGGAGTACAGCCATCAAGCCATCGCCGAGGTGTTGCCGTTTCGAGACAGTTTCAATAGCCTGTTTTTCGTCTCCATCGGCATCCTGATGGATTGGCGTATTCTGCTGGAGTATCCGCTCGTCGTGACCGGTGTGTTACTCGTCGTACTGCTCGTCAAATTCGTCGCCGGAGCAGGAGCCGTTTTGACGATCTCTGTGCCCCCTCGCTCGGCCGTCATGACAGGAATTGCCCTTGCCCAGGTAGGCGAGTTCAGTTTTATTCTGGCGCAGGTGGGCCTGGAGAATAAACTTTTGTCCGGACCGCCCTACCAAATCTTTCTGGCGGTCTCGGTCTGCTCCATGATCATCACGCCGTTCTTGATGCAGCTATCCCCCCATCTCTCGCGACGCGTCGAGGCCATGCAACGGCTTCACCATTGGCTTCCCGGACAGACGGCGGCCCATGTGCTCGAAGCAGAGGGGCGGAATCTACGCATCAAGGACCATGTGATTATCGTGGGATATGGGCTCAACGGACGCAATCTGGCCCGTGTATTGGGTGAGACGGAAGTGCCCTACATCGCGTTGGATTTGGACGGAGATATCGTGCGCCGAGAAGCGGCCCACGGCTTGCCGCTCTACTATGGCGATGCCACAAACCCGAATGTGTTGAGGCACGTGAAGATCGAAGACGCACGGGTCTTGGTCGTCGCGATCTCCGATCCGTTCATGGCCCGCCGAACCGTGCAGGTGGCTCGAGGCTTGAACCCGAACATTCACATCGTGGTTCGTACACGCTATCTGCGCGAATTGGAGGAATTGCACCAACTGGGCGTGGACGACGTCGTGCCGGAAGAATTTGAAACGTCGATTGAAATCTTTGCGCTCGTCCTCCGCACTTACAACATGCCGCAAGATCTCATTGTGCGAAAGGCTGAACAGGTTCGCCGTGAAGGATACGCGCTCTTACGCCGCAGCGAGCTCCCCGAGCTGGCTCACCATCTTCGCGGCGGCACACTCGCCGATGTCGAGGTGGAGACCTGCCGGATCGAAGAGGATTCGCCGGCGGCCGGAAAGACCATCGCTCAACTGGCGTTACGGCCCCGAATCGGAACGTCCATCATCGCGTTGACCCGGAGCGGCGTCACGGAATCCAATCCATCGGAGAAGGTCACACTCCTCGCCGGCGACATTGTGGTCCTGCTGGGAACACGCGATCAGATCAGGCGAGCCATGGGGTTTATTTTAGCAAATGAGCGTGAAGCCGAGCAGGCATGACCGCCGGTATCAGCATGAGTACCACTCGAAGAACGCGGTCAACTTCGCCACCGGAGCGTCACTCGTTCTTTGAGAGGATGATCAAGAGGTCGGCCCGTTTGGACTGATGCCTGATGGGCGGCCTTCAATTTGTAGTACCACTTCGCCGGCATATCGGCATCACCAAGAAACATCGCCGAGGGTTTGTGGCGAAGTCCCATCGCCAGATGCTTCATCGCCCGCTCATCTTGGCCGAGAAACATTTTCGTCAGCGTACGAAAAACCAAGTTGCCGAACGGAAGCCAATGCAGCCCTACCCAATACGCCGAGAAGTCGATGCGACATTCCATATCGGACACGGGTGTGGCCATCAACCGATTAGCGACCCAGGCCCTTCCACATTGCATGAGTTCCACTCGTTGATTCGGCAGCACGAAATCGATCGTCGTCGACAACGGCCCTCCATAGATACGTTCCACCCAGTGAAACGGTCCGCTGTTCTTCGCCGGCCGGTGGGAGGTCATCCGAAAACCATTCGGGATCGGCTCAAAGATCTTCGTCTTCTCATGCATACGGGCATCACTGCGCCACCAAGAATGAACGTAGGGTCCATGAACCGGGTCGATGAGACCGATGATGCCGTCGTCTGGGCTACAGGTGTAGGTCAGCGAAATGTGGAACGATTGTCGAGGTTCCGATGGAAGCGGCATCCGAGGAACGGGCGGCAAGGGATGGATAGGACCTCGTTCGTCGGCCAGATACAGCCAAATCATGCCGTCCGTTTCTTCAGCCGGATAGGTCGTGACACCGATCTTGTCGGTTTGTAGATTTCTCTGTTCGGGCAGGGCAGGGATGCACTGACAGCGCCCCTTCAAGTTGAACTGCCACCCATGATACGAACATTCCACTCGTTCACCGTCGAACCGGCCGAACGACAGAGGCATGCCTCGGTGAGGACAGATATCGCGCATCGCCGCGAGGCCACCGGCGCTATCGCGACAGAGGACGATCGGCAAACCCAACATCTGCAGCCCTTTCATCGTGCCCGGGCGCAGGGTATGGCTGGGTATGGCTGGATACCAGAATCCAAAGAGTGGATTACTCTTGGAAGATGCGATCTCGGGCAATGACTGTTCGATCATCCGGACCATTCGATAGGAAGGAAACTCGCGAGACGGGTATAGTGCAACAAACTCCAACTATATCGAGAGGATGGCGATAGGTCAAGCCATGCGCACACTGTAGCGCGGTTATCCAGTTCCTTGACACCCCGAAGGACCACATACTATTCTGTTCATGCATAGAATTTGACTGTGTCATGAGGTGAGATCATGATTGCCACACAAATAGAGCCGACGACGACGTTGGCACAACTGCAAGAATCCAAGCCTGATCGAGTCACGATCGTGTTGTTGAGCGGTGATCTTGATCGGGCGATGGCGGCCTTTATTATCGCCACAGGCGCCGCTGCGATGGGTATGCATGTGACCATATTTTTTACGTTTTGGGGATTGAATACTATTCGGAGAAGAGGGGCAACAAGTTCGGCCAAAGATTGGCTTCGACGGATGTTTGGGCTGCTCAACAGAGGCGGAGCAGATACGCTTCCATTGTCTCGATTCCATTTTGGTGGGCTGGGGACGAAGATGATGCAGACGGTGATGAAGCAAAACCGAATGCCGGGTGTGCCTGAGCTGATGCAAACAGCCCTTGATCTGGGCGTGCGGTTCATCGCCTGCACGACGACGATGGGCCTCATGGGTATTACCAAGGATACGTTGATCGACGGCATCGATCAGTTCGCCGGCGTGACCACGTATTTGGCTGAAGCCAAACAGGGCAGTGTCAATCTATTCATTTGAGCCGTCCACTGAAGCGAGGGTGTTTTCATGATGCAGGCCGATGTCAAGCTCGACACGTTAGGATACTTTTGTCCGATGCCGATTATTCTCACGTCCAAGAAAATCAAGGAATTGTCGCTGGGACAGGTGCTGGAAGTCGTCTCGGATGATGAGGGCATCAAAAAAGACATGCCGGCTTGGTGTGAAACGACAGGCCATCAAATGATGGGATTGGAAGAGGAACAAGCAAAGTCTGGTCGCATCTATAAGGCGTTCGTGAAGAAGGCGAAATAGCCAGACTCCTGTCAGAGAGACAGGTAAGCCAGAAGCCGGAGGAACGGTGATCGGTCCTCCGGCTTTTTCGTTGACATGTGCAGAAACCTATGGATCGACTCGTCGAGTGTGTCCCCAATTTCAGTGAAGGTCAGGATCGAGAAACGCTTCAGGCCTTGATCGATGCCGTGGCTTCGACCGCCGGCGTCGCACTTCTAGACCATTCCATGGATGCGGACCACCACCGGTCGGTGCTGACGTTCTGTGGAAGCCCGGACGCGATAGTTGAAGCCGCTTTTCGTGCTGTTCGGATCGCAACTGAACTCATCGACTTACGTAGACATGTTGGAGTCCACCCCCGCATAGGAGCGACAGATGTGGTGCCGTTTGTCCCGATCAGAGGTACGACAATGCAAGACTGTGTCCAGCTTGCCAAGCAGCTAGGAGAACGAGTCGGGCGTGAACTGGGGGTCCCCGTTTTCTTATACGAACATGCTGCAGGTCGTGCCGACCACGTTCCATTAGAAGCGGTCAGACGAGGAGGGCTCGACGGCCTGGCTTTTCGGATGGAGTCAGACCCTGGCTGGATTCCCGACTTCGGTCCTCTTCGCCTCCATCAAAGCGCAGGAGCGATCGCGATCGGCGCCCGGCCTCCACTGATTGCCTACAACGTGAACCTCCGATCGACGGAGGTTGACCAGGCCCGATCCATCGCCCGAGCAGTCCGCCACTCAAACGGCGGGTTACCCTCTGTGAAAGCGATTGGTGTAGAACTATCCAGTCGCGGTATGGTGCAGGTCGCAATGAATCTGACCGACTACCTCGTGACGCCCATTCCCACCGTCTTTCAGATGGTCAAGGCTGAAGCCACGAAGCGAGGAATAGAAGTGGCCGGAAGCGAACTGGTCGGATTGGTCCCGCAAGCGGCATTGAGTCAGGCTGCAGCTGCTTCGCTGCAACTCGATCGATTCGATTCCAGCCAGGTCCTCGAAACAAAAATCGCCGATGCGATGCTCGGCAAGAAGGAACCGGCCCCCACCCTATCAGATTTCCTTGCCGCGGTTGCGGACGCCAAACCGACACCGGCCGGCGGCAGCGTGGCGGCATTCGTAGGTGCCTTGGCGGCGGGTTTGGGAGTCATGGGGGCACGTCTCGGTGGCCAATCGGACAGAGTGCAACGTCTACATGAGTTAAGCCAGCAGCTTTATCGGCTTGTCCAAGCAGATACGGAGGTCTACAGGGAGCTGATGGACGCCTACAAGATGCCCAAACAACATCCTGATCGCCTTCACGCGATTTCCATTGCACTCCAACGGGCTACGAAAGTGCCGTTAGAAATTACGGAGCTGTCCTGCGAGGTTGCGCAGCTCCTCCATACGTTGCGCGATGGAGCTAAGTCGACCATCCACTCAGATCTCACAGTAGGTTTGACCATAGCCATCGCAGCAGCTCAGGCAGGCCTCGTTACAGTCCGCACAAACACAAATACACAACACAATCAGCAACTTGTAGAGACTATACGGCTCAGAATTGCAAAGGCAACAGAAAGCCTTGAGGAACTCAAGATGATGTGTTAGACTCCCCCGCCGAATCATTGAAAACTGTAAGCAGCAGGCCCATTTGGCCTGAGAAAGTCGGAAGTTAACCGGATGGAAATCAAGGTCTTTAACAACAACGTTGAAAAAGCTCTGAAGGTTGCCAAGAAGAAGCTTGCGGGAGAAGGATTGTTTCGCGAGCTGAAACGTCGCCGCTTTTACGAGAAGCCGAGCGTGAGAAAAAAGGCAAAGCAACGCGAAGCTCAACGGCGCCGACAGAAGTGGTTGTCAAAACGGAGGTCTGACTAGGTACACCGTCAGGTTCTCTTCCGCTCGTCTCACCAGACTTCGCCCCGTTCGTGACCAGATCCCACATGCGTCAGGAGCAGATCCATGCAGCCATCCGTATCGTCAAGCGGGAGATTCGTCGTTGGCAAGAGCCTGTCGTTGGGGTCGTAGCCAAGGAATCTGGTCGCGATCCCTTTCTCATCCTCATTTCCACCCTCCTCAGTTTACGAACCAAAGATAGGACAACAAGGGAAGCGGGCGACCGGCTCTTCGCCATAGCTCGCACACCGGCAGCCATGTTGAAGCTGCCGCTGAAGAAGCTCGAACGGATGATTTATCCGGTCGGCTTTTACCGGACGAAGGCGAAAGCCATTCACCAAATCTGCCGCAAGCTGATCGACCAATATGGCGGGGTGGTGCCGGACTCCATCGATGAACTGGTCACTTTACCTGGGGTCGGACGGAAAACTGCGAACCTGGTTGTCACTATTGGTTACGGCAAGCCTGGGATCTGCGTGGATATTCACGTCCACCGGATCAGCAATCGATGGGGCTATATTAAAACGAAGACGCCGGAAGAATCTGAACAGGCCCTTCGGCGCATACTACCGAAGCAATACTGGATTATCTACAACGATCTCCTCGTCCCCTATGGGCAGAACCTGTGCCTTCCGGTCTCGCCGCTGTGCAGCACATGCAAATTGACCGAATTGTGTGATCGAGTGGGAGTCACGAAAAGTCGTTAGACATGAACGGTGAGAGGCGATAGACGTCTTATGTCTTGCTCTTTAGATAAACAGCTTCGTTTCCGCATCGGCGGTTAATGCAAGGATGGCGGGCAGGCCCAGCACTTCATCGACATTTTGTTCGACCGCGGAACTGTCCACCCCCATATATTCCAATCCAGCGCTGCAGGCAATCACCCGCAGCTTCCCGACATGCTTGGCATCTTGGAACATCTCCGAAATCTTCGGCACCTTTTTCTCTTTCAGCAGCCGGGCGACTTCCTCAGACGACTCGGCATATTCCGGCGGGAAATCGATCTGATCGATCTTCCCTTCGGCGAGTTTTTTAATCGTCCAGAACAATAAGACGACAATCACATCTTTGCCCATTGCCGCAGCCGTCATGCCGAGCGTCGCGACCTGGTGCAGTTTATCGTACGTGGCGTTGTGGGCGAAGATGACGAACTTCGGTTGAGTGGACATGCTTACCTTTTTTTGCGCACAGGCCTCACGCTATCGACTCGGTCTGTGATCGCGCTGCCGTGAAAAGAAGGGAGAGATACCAAGCCAACGACATCACGATGAACAGCAACCATCCGACCTTCGAATGCAGCTTGTACTGATCATGCCGAGGCCCCATGCCCAGTGATTATAACGATCAGGTTCGACGGCGTAAACATCAGACGAGGATCTACTTCGCCTTGAGGGGCGTAGGAACCCATGCTAGGATGCCGACCGATGGATTGGCTTCTTTCGGCGGTTCAGCAGTATGTCTCGACCGAAACCCTCGTGACCCTGACGGCGCTCTCGGTTGTATTCTTCGTCGGATCATTGATTGCGATCCCCTTCATCCTCGTCCGGCTTCCGACGAATTTCTTCGACACCCGTGTGCCGCGTCGTTGGATGGAAAATCATCACCCCGTCCTTCGGTTGCTCGGCCATCTTGTCAAGAACGTCGTCGGGGCCATCTTTCTGTTCGCAGGATTCTTAATGTTGTTCTTACCCGGCCAGGGCATTCTTACGATGTTGATCGGGGTGACGATGTTGGACTTTCCCGGCAAGCGTAGGATGGAAGCCAAGATGATAGGACAGCCCGCTGTCCTGAGCACCATCAACAACATGCGCCAGAAGTTTGGAAAGCCGCCGCTCACAATTTCACCTGATCGGTAAGGCTCAAGTCCCAGGCGATCAGTGATCGGCAGCGGAGAATACAAGCCCTAAACGGCAGACTTCCGATACGTAACGATGATTGGCTGCACACATGTCTGAATCGATCCCCGCCGGAAAAACGTTCTACCTGATCGACGGCAGCGCCTACATCTATCGGGCCTTCTTTGCCCTACCCGCCCTCAATAATTCGAAAGGCCTCCAAACCAACGCGATCTATGGATTCATGACCACGCTCCTCAAGATTATCCGCGAGCACAAGCCGGATGGTCTCGTGGTGGCATTCGACGAAAAGGGCCCGACGCTTCGGCACGAAGAATTCAAAGAATATAAAGCGCAGCGTCCGCCGATGCCGGACGGGATGAAGGCGCAGATTCCCTATATTCATCGGATAGTGGAAGCGCTGAATATCCCTGCGGTCAGACAGGCCGGGTACGAAGCGGACGACCTCATCGGCACGTTGACTCGACAGGCGGAACGAGCAGGCTACACCATCGTGATCGTCACCGGCGATAAAGACATGCTCCAGCTTGTGACACCCCAGGTGCGAATCTATGATCCCGTGAAAGACAAGTGGTCGGGTGAGGCGGAATGTGTCGCCAAGTTCGGCGTCGAGCCGTCACGGGCAATCGAAGTCATGGGCCTGATGGGAGACAGCAGCGACAACATACCCGGAGTGAAAGGGATCGGCGAGAAAACTGCGATGAGGCTGATCACACAGTTTGGAACGATCGATGAACTGCTCCGCCGTCTCGACGAGGTCACGCCTACCCGCGTCAAGATGCTGCTCACCGAACAGGCGGACAACGCGCGACTCAGCCGGAAACTGGCGACCATCGATACCCAGAGTCCGGTAGAATTCCAACCCGAGTCTTACCGGATCAAGCCGCCCCACGATGAACAACTCGCCGATCTGCTGCGCGAGCTGGAATTCACCTCCCTTCTCAAAAACCTTCCGCCATCGGTGAAGGAACCTGAGGCGAAGATCCATGAGATCGTCGCCATCCAGGACGAGGCGGCCGCACAGGGTTTTGCGGACGGCGTGCCGAAAGGCACACCGCTCGGTGTGCACTGTTTGCTGGCCGGCCAACCTGGCGTCCACGCCGACGTACTCGGCTTGGCTCTTTCCACCGGCGAACAGACAGCTTTCATTCCGACCGACGTCCATGCCTTTATGCGGCCTATCATGCAAGTCTTGCACGACACACACAGGCCCAAAATCGTGCACGACCTCAAGGCCACCCTGCTGGCCTTTCACCGCATCGGCATCACCTTGGCCCCACCATACGTGGACACGATGATCGCGGACTATCTGCTCAACCCCAACCGGCGCGACCATAGTCTTGAAACGATTGTGTTGGAGCGGTTGGGCGAACGGCTGGGATCGAGGAAGCAGGAGAAGGCTCAGCCACAGTCGCTCTTCGAAGTCGACACCAGGTTGCGCGAAGCAGCGGCGGAAGCCGCGACTGCCCTCGCCAAACTCGAACCGACCCTGCGGGAACAGTTGGTGGAACAAGGAAGCGTGCAACTTTTCACCGACGTGGAAATACCGCTCGTCCCGGTCCTGGTGGACATCGAGCGGAACGGGTTCTTGCTCGATGTCGAAGGACTGCACGATCTAAGCAAGGAGCTCGAACGAGAGCTCGACCACAGAATGGAAACCATCACCGGGTTAGCCGGCGGCGAATTCAACATCAATTCGCCAAAACAGCTGGCGACGGTCCTCTTCGAGAAGCTCGGCTTGAAGCCCCTGCGCAAAACCAAGACCGGTTACTCCACCGATGAAGATACGCTCACACAACTTGCCTCACAACATGAGTTGCCCGCACAAATCCTCAGTTATCGAAGCCTCAGCAAGCTCAAGTCGACTTATGTGGACGCGCTGCCGGAACTGGTGCATCCTGAGACCAAACGTCTACATACCTCGCTGAACCAAACCGTTGCCGCAACGGGACGGCTCTCGTCCACTGATCCCAATCTCCAAAACATCCCCGTGAAAGGCGACTATGGACTCCGCATCCGCGAAGCGTTCATCGTTCCCAAAGGCCATGAATTGCTCTGTGCCGACTACAGTCAAATCGAACCGCGTATCCTCGCCCATCTCTCGCAAGATCCGCGGTTGCTGTCCGTCTTTGCAAAGGCAGAAGACATCCACTTGGCCACAGCCATGGAAATTTTCAGCCTCCCTTCCAATCAGATCACGAGAGACATGCGCCGCGCGGCCAAGACCGTCGTCTTCGGCATCGTGTACGGTATCAGTCCGTTCGGCCTTTCTCAGAACCTAGGTGTACCCCAGGCCGAAGCGAAGAAGTATATCGACACTTTCTTTGAGCGATTCGCAGCCGTGCGCGCCCTCATGGATCGGAACATCGCCGAAGGACGAGAGAAGGGTTACACCACCACGATCCTTGGCCGCCGCCGCCCGATTCCTGAACTTCAGAGTAGCGATCCGATACAACGTGGCATCGGCGAGCGCATGGCGGTGAACAGTCCCATCCAGGGCACTGCCGCGGATTTGATCAAAGTGGCCATGATTAACGTCCACAAGAAACTCCATGAAGAGCTGCCGCACGTGAAAATGATCCTCCAAGTCCACGACGAGTTGATCTTCGAAGTGCCGGATCATGATCTGGAGGAAGCGAAGCGACTGGTGAGGCAGAAAATGGAAGGCGTCGGCGAACAGTTGGGCTTGTCGGTGCCCCTCAAAGTGGATCTCGGCGTCGGCAAAAACTGGCGGATAGCGCATCCCTAACTTCAAACATAACGAGGTGACACATGCTGACCATACGCATTTCAGTCGCGTGGCTGATCGCAGTCATCTGTCTTGGAACCCTTGGACTTCTGCTGCTCCTTGTTCAACCATTCACAGTCAAGGCTCAAGAGCCGAAGCGCTATCAGTACCGAATCGCCGAGGTGATTCCCGACAATGAGAAGATCCAGACTATGCTGAACGAGTTCGGCTCCAACGGGTGGGAGCTGGTGGGGTTCGCGATGGGAAATATGACGAACCCGAGGATGATCTTCAAGAAGTGATTCCGTACGATTGGTGAAACAGGAAATGGAAAGTGTCGGCAAAACTGGTGCGTCGCGCATCCCTAGATGGGCTGGTCAATGCTTCTTGTCTGGATCAGGTGGAACGCGCGGAGCCTGACTAATGGCACTGCAAACCAAGATAGCCACACTATACCCCGCCTTTTCGTTCACGGTGCGCCTTGCCACAGCATGTCATAGCCGAGTTCCTTAGTCTCCGAGCACATATTCACCAAGGATGAAAATTTGCTGGTAAATACTGCGTCGGCATGGGACTTCTCGTGCGCCTCAAAGGACCGCCAATAGGTCACGATGGCATAATGTTCGTCGGTGGTCTTGTTATCGATCAGCGAGCCCTCATCGGACACGAACCCGGAGAACTTGAAGACTTGTCCCGCCAAGAAGCCCCCTTTCTCACCACCGTAGGTTTCCTTGACCACCATGCACATTTCTCCGACGGCTAATTCGACGTCCTCGAAACTGACACCGGGTTTCAGCTTTACGGTATTGAACAACATCTTGGCTCCAAACGGCAGCGTAATTGGGCCGAACATGTGAACCTCCCCTCTCAGATACACGTTGTTCCGGTGATGAGGTTGGCCTGCCCATATGATCAAAACATAGAACGGATCGATTAACAACCGCTCGGTCGCTTGGTGCTGGGACGGTAATCAGGTAGGTTACAGGACTAATCGTCTCCTCAAGAGGGGCCACATCTTAACCCATACAGGCTCGTCTTCCGCCTCAAGATCCGGCATGGAATCTTTTTCCGTGACCCCATCCTACTATTCGCTCACCTCCCCCTGCAGACAAACTTCCAGACCGATTGAGCCAAAGTGCCTCGCGGAATGGGCGTCCAATCTGACTCGCCTGATGTTTTATAGAGTGCTTCTCCAGATCCCATATTTCCCGAAAAGTATTCCAATGCCAGCAACCGAAACCGCTCTTTGGCACAGTCATGCTCTTCGTGAGCGCGCGTGGATAAGTATTTCCTGAACCCTCGCGTTTCAGCGATCTTCAGATCATCGACAACCCACACTCGAACCCACTCTCCGCTCCGATTGATGGTCTCGGTATCGAGATAGACCCTCGCCCTTTCATTGCCGTCTACCAACAGCCACTCTGCAAAGACAGGCACCGCACCCCAGCACTGAAGAAGGACCAACGCAAGGAGGATTGTAGAAGATACGGCACGAGCGGAAGACATGCGCCACCGTCGCAGAAAGCAATGATCAATCGCTGAGTCTGAGAAAGAGATGGGTACGACTACTTCTACTGGCCTATTTTCTTGGTGATGCAGGTGTTGAACGCCATGCGCTGATGATAGGGCGTCCAAAACCACTTGTACTTATTCACCTGATCCAACTCAACCACATATTCATTACACCGTTTTGTTTCTGCTTCTCCCGCTTCCAAAGGCGCTGTCATCACCCACGCCCCAATCCCAATGACACCAAGAAAGAGACCGACACCGGCTACCATCATCACAATTCCCTTTATATTCATGAATCCCTCTATACGTTCACTCCCCAGACAAATACCTCATTCTCAGCGATTGGTGCCGGAGACCGGGATCGAACCGGTACGGACCTTGTGAGTCCGAGGGATTTTAAGTCCCTTGCGTCTGCCTATTCCGCCACTCCGGCGAGAGGCGGATTTTACCACAGCGACTATGGCGCACAGCCACTTTTCTCACGGCCTTTTACCTACACTGACCCATGCAAAAGATAATGAGGGTTGGGCTACAATCCGACGGATGACAGGATATCAATGAAGCAATGCGAGATGGGGAGGTGGTCCGCTAATGACAGCGAACAGGAAGCCTAACTCCTAGCGACATTCCTCAATGCAGGGCGTGTCATCATCGAGCGGAATCCATCCTTGATCAACGATCGGCTTGCGAATCAACCGGCTTGACCACACCGATTGCCGAATGGATCGACGGTGGGAAGCTCTCAGAACCATGATAACGATCTACTATTCGGTGGATTGCCTTGCCTGTCACGGGAACCTCAAAGGGATCCTGGACATTGCCGGCTATTCGAGGGAGGGTGTCCGAATGGGAGAAACTGAACGAGGCCAGCAGTATTCAGATCCCCTCGGACCATCGGTAGCAGTCAGCCCGTGCCGACGGAGGAGCGCGACGGGGTGATCTACTACCGATGATCTTCGAGAAGCTTAGTTCAACACCGCAGTCAGTTGCGGTCGTTCTGCCTCGCAATTCTTTTCTTTTGTAGGCTTGCGGTACAGTGCTTCCTCCACTCCTGACTTGACCGCCTTACCCCATCGGCTGGTCTGCACCTGTGCCTTGCGGGCATAGCGGCCGATGCTTCGGCGAGTTTCCACGCCGGTCTGTGGAGCGAAGAGGAGCCCGAGTCCCGCTCCGATGACCGCCCCACCGGCGATATACGCTGCTGCCTTGGCGACCTGATTCCCCTGCTCCGACATGGTGAACCTCCTCATGATGGTGAATGAGCCGGAAGATTGTTTAGGAACTCTTCCTATGCCGAGGTGTGTGAGCATGCTCTGTGCCAGAATGAGAAGTTCGCAGAAGAGTCGATTCCTGCGCAAAACCGCAAGGGGCGTTTTTTGGCAATTAGGAGTGACTAATTTTTGGTCTCTTTTTCTCGACAGACCGAGACACAGTCGTTTCAGAAAGCCAACACTTTCGACTCGTACATGCTGGTGAATCAGCCATGGAAGCCGATTTGTCGCGGTCAAACTTTAACCGTTTCTAACCTTTGGCGCGCTTGCATTGACAGATGAGCCCCCGTATGATCCAGTGGAAATTTTTGCCCAATCGGGATCTGGCAGCGCCAGATCCCGCCGATAGGTCGCAAATGGCTCTGCGTATGATTCAAAATTCGTGTTCCCTTCAAGCTATGAACGCCATCTCACGAAGGACGATGTTGAAAGTACAGTAATGGGTCCCCCAGCCGCCATCCCCTACCCCAACATCGACCCGGTTCTTGTGGCGCTAGGACCCATCCAGCTCCGCTGGTATGGACTGATGTACCTGATCGGCCTGACCGCTGCTTATTTCGTTATTCAACACAAAGTTACTCGTAAAGGGTTGGCGATCAGGAAGGATCAGATCTACGACATGGTGGTCTACGCTGCGTTCGGCGTATTTCTCGGTGGGCGGATCGGCTACACGCTCTTTTACAATTTTTCCTACTACATCCAGAACCCACTGAAACTCCTCGCGGTCTGGGAAGGAGGCATGTCCTTCCACGGTGGGCTCCTCGGTACCATCCTCGCGCTGATCTGGTTCAGCCGAAGGCAAGGGATTCCTGCCTATACCATCGCAGACCTGGCGGCCTGCGTGACACCGATCGGCTTAGGTTTCGGTCGGATCGGGAACTTCATCAACGGTGAACTCTTCGGTCGGTCAACCGACGTAGACTGGTGCATGGTCTTTCCAGCGGGGGGACCTGCTTGCCGCCATCCCTCGCAATTGTATGAAGCCACGCTGGAAGGCCTTGTCTTGTTCACAGCATTATGGTGGATCGATCGACGTCCGACCCCGCCCGGCACAGTCTTTTGGAGTTTCATCACCGGATACGGTATCAGCCGACTGATCGTTGAACTCTTCCGTGAACCGGATCAGCACTTGGGTTTTGTCTTGGGGCCGATCACCATGGGTCAAATTCTCTCCTTGCCCATGGTACTGGTTGGAGCCTGCATGCTTGCCTTAGGCTACCAACGCGCGAGGTGGAACGCGCAAACCGAGCAGGGATAATGTGTAATTTTGAGTGTTGAGTTTTAATTTTGCGCCACCTCTTGAAACTCAGCACTCATTACGCACATCTCACCACTCACTAATACGGCATCTCGTCATCGTCCAAACCCACATGGTGGCCCAGTTCATGGACGACCGTATCGTACACTTCCTGCACCACCTCCTCCGGACTCCCACACAGTCGGAGGATCGGTCCGCGATAGATGGAAATCCGTGGCGGGGACTCTCCTCCTGACGTGAAAAACGACTCAGCCGCCAGCGACCGGCCCTGATACAGGCCGAGCAAGTCGTCTTCACTGTCGAGATCAAGGTCCTCGAGCACATCTTCCGGCGGTTCTTCCTCCACTACAATGGCGATCGATTCCATCAGTTTGGCGTAGGGAGGCGGTAAATCGGCAATCGCCTGTTGAACCAGCTGCGCAAAGGCTTCAGATGAAATATGGTTTCGCCTTGCCATTTCCATTGTCCTCTACCATCATAATTCAACCATCGCCCCACATCGAAGAAACAGACAGTGAAACCGAGGCTCAATTCTCAGGCTCTGTTTCACAGCCGCCTTATACACGTGGCTTTGCATTCGGTACCGCTCTGCACGAAGCACTGCTTCATCGGCCGAGATCGCATCCGTCTTATAGTCGGCGATCCACAGCTCTTCATCCAGCCAGTAGATCAGGTCGATGACTCCTTCCATAACCTGCCGGTCTTCCCACGGCATGATGAACGGAACTTCGCGGCCAAGGATCTTGGATGACCGGAGGCGTGCGTAAGCTTCCGATCGACTGAACGTCGCAAGGAGATCGTGCACGGACTCAGCGACCTCTGCGGCGTGCAACTGCTCGTCCGACCCAAGCGTTGCCTGAACGGCCATGGCAACCTGAACAAATAATCCGGAAGGGTCTTGTGAAAAGTCCCATCGCTCGAGCAGACGGTGAGCCGTCACGCCGGCCAACCGACCAATCGCAGCGTCCTGTCGAATCGGAGTCCTCTCGCGTATGATCGACGCCGCTCGTTTGCCCAGCGTCGTGGGCGTCAGATGATGTGGAGCCTCACGAATCTCGGTCCATCGAGCGGTTCTTATCTCCCACCGCTCGACAATCTCTTTCGGATCAATCAATGCCGCATTGGCTATTCTGTCCACACATCTGCGAGGCCGCTTTCGTTCCGGTGCTCCGATGACTCGATGGGGGATTGCGCATCCGCCGATCTTCAATGCCCCGGTCGAGGCTATCCCGATCTCCCCCGTACCGATGTTCCGCAGCAGGTCGAAAACCGTTTCACCGACCGAGCGGGTGGTGATCCCCCCGGACAATAGCAACAACTCTTTGGCTCTGGTCATCCCCACATAGAGCACGCGTCGCCGTTCCGCCTCTTCTCGCAGCCGCAGCTTGTGTCGAACCAGCAGCGAGCCGAGGGACCAATGACGGTCCAGGGAAAGCCCGTAGGTTCCGCTCGACCAATCATAAGAGACCTGCGGCACCACCCGCTCCCGTCCGCTCCCCTGATGGAGGCCGGGCAGCACAACAATGGGAAATTCCAACCCTTTGGCCTTATGAATCGTCAAGACATGCACGGCTTCGAGCGACTCCTCGGCGAGAGGACTCTCCGATTCGTCCGGTTGCTCTTCAAGCCGAGTGATCATGAGTTCCACAAATCCGCACAAGGTCATATGAGGCCGGTCGGCCAATGACGCAGCCGTCTGCTTCATCTTCATGAGATTCGCCACGGCCTGTTCGCCATGAAGTGATGCAGCAGCCAAGTCCAGAATGGGCAATCGGTCAAACAGCAGCTCGATGGCCTCGGCCAATGGCAGCACAGGGATGGCCCGGTGAAGCCAAGCCAGGTGTTCGTACAGCCGCCGAACAGCAGCAGCACGGACATGAGGCCATCCCTCCAGACGCGCTGCGCGGAGATAATTGAAATGCCCCGCCTGCTTGAGCTCATAGAGATCCCGATCTGTCAGCCCTCCCAGGGGTGAACGGAGGAGGCCGGTCAAGGCGATCTCGTCATGAGGATGATCCAAGACTCGCAGCAGATTGACGAGGTCGATGACCTCTTGGCGGCGATAGAAATGCTTTTCCCCTTCGATGACGTAGGGAATGTCGTGCCGGCGCAGGGCATCGAGATAAGAGTCGGCTTGCGTGAGCTTTCTAAACAACAGCGCCACGTGGCCCAGCTTCATTGAAGGATGATTCAGGACCTCGTCGGTCAGCCAACGAGCCACCACTTCGCTCTCGGCTCTCGTCGCCCCTGCTGCATCGAATGCCTCTTCTTCACCATCCGGCACCGTCACGCTGAGACGAACGCCTGGTTCAATCGAGGCCGGACGTCGCTGAGGCCGCACCTCCAGGCGAACATTGGCCGGCTGGACCAGCGGCTTCCGTTCGAACAGCCGATCGAAGACCTCATTGACCGGCCCCAAAACTGCCGCGTCGCTTCGGAAGTTCGTCGTCAACGTTTGGGCCGTTCCACCATCAGCTATGATTTTCTCCATGACGCGATCAAAGGCCTCGATGTCGGCGCGCCGAAAGGCATAGATCGACTGTTTGGGATCTCCCACGATAAAAAGCTTCCCTGGTTCGAGCATCATCTCGTGCCAGTTGGCCGCCTGGCTTCCCTGCCGCTCCGAGACCGCAAGGATGATTTCGTACTGCACCGGATCCGTGTCCTGAAATTCATCGACCAGCACGGCTCGACAATCCCGCTTGATCCGTTCACGGACGGACGGATGTTCGAAGAGGAGCGTCCGTGCCCGTGCCAGCAACCCATCAAACGAAAGCCACCCTTGACGGGAAAAGGTTTCGCGAATGTTCCGCACCAACGGGAGGAGCAGGGTCAAGAGATCGTTCAAGAATGCATGATCGACCGACAGAAGCTGCTGCGCCGTTTGGATGAGCGCAGCGGCCTCTTTGAAATCGCCCTTCTCCCATTCACCCACAGCGTTCCCGAGATCCTTATCGAGCCATTCTTGTTCTGCAGCCGTCAAGTCTTGCCGGCCCGGCAACCCTTTTGCCGTCACGAGCCGCATCAAAGACGCTGTTGCGGCGAGCATGTGTTCGACCTTGCGGCGCTTCGGCCGGTCATACGTCGTCATGAGTTGATTCGCCCGGTCTTCCATGTGTTGAATCCAGCTCGAGACGGCCGGAGTCACCGCTGCCGACGCGAGTTGTTGTTGCAGAGCGTTGAGATCGACCAATTCGCTGCACAGGGGCCGGCTCAAGGCTCTGACCGCTCCGAGAGTGGCCGACGATAAGACCGATCGCCACAGGTGATGCTGTTGTCCTGCTCGGCTCAATTCCTGGTCGAGCCAGCAATCCCATGCGGCGGTGAACTGCTCTTCAAATCGCAAGCCGTCGTCTTCTTTGAAATCAGGATCGACTCCGCTCTCCAGCGGATGGAGTCGCAGTAGGTGTGCGGCGAAACTGTGGAGAGTGCCGATCTGGGCCTTTTCAATGTCGTTGAGTGCCGCCTGAGCCCGCTCGGCAATCGCGTCGACGCTCAGCCTATAACGTGCTTGAAGATCGCTGCATGAGACAGCCCCCCCGTCGCTCGATTGCATCGAATCAGTTTCCGAACGGACGAGAAGGGCAAGTCGCTCGCGCAGCCGCACTTTCATTTCAGTCGCCGCCTTGTTGGTGAACGTCAAGGCCACGACCTGCGTGATCGGGACCGGATTGGGCTCTTTCATGAGCAGATACACGAGACGGTTCACAAGCAAGGTCGTCTTGCCCGTCCCCGCCCCGGCCACCACGACGACATTGCGATCGAATGTCGTCTCAGCAGACTCTCGAGCCATGCGATCCGATATCAGGAGATCGTCATTCATCGGCAATCTTCCGCACGCGAAGTATTTTCAGCGTTTTAGGTTCGGTCGCGCGATGCGCTCTCCACCAAGTGGGAGCATGTTCTCGCCGACAGACCATACGAAAGTCACACCCGTCGCAATAACCGTCTGGAAGAATGAAAAATCGTCCGGCACGGATGCCGTTCACCAAGATTCTGATCGTGTTCTGGATGAGTGTTCCGGTGTCGGATGACCATGACATGGTCTCAAACGTCGAGCGACTGATTGTTGTTGACCACTGGGGGGCGAGAAACAGGAACTGCACCAGGCTCGGTGTGGGTTGTCCAGGGACGCTGAGGCAACTGTAGAGTGGTGGTTGTAGCCGATACCCACGGATCGCCGACTGGGTGAGGTTGCGGTCTTCGGGTTTCATGGCCGAGCCGACTTTGAACTTATAATCGAGCACGCGGAGTGCGCCGGAGGTCCGATTCCGATCGAGCCGATCGATGCGACCTCGGATCTTCAATAATCCCTCGTCGAGGATGCCGGGGACCGTTCCTTCCCCGTCCACTTCAAAGGCAATCGGCTGGTAGGGATGCTCGGCCTGTTCCGTTTCATCCGCCTTTACCGCCGCGATCACCAGTGTCGCAATCAGTTCTTTTGCCAACTCCCACAGCAAATAGTGGCCTGTCCGATGTTGTGACTCCAAGTCTGCCGCCGTCTGTTCCACCGACGCACGGATCGTCTGATCCACCACATTGTCCGCCACTGGTGCGGTCGGCCACCCGGCTTGCACAAGCTGTTCATAGCAACGACGTAACGTCGCGTGGCAGAGCGTCCCGACCAACGCTGCATCTGGTTCCTGCGAAATCGCAACTCGGCTCGATTCGAGTCGCAGCACATCAGCGGCAAAATATTGAAAGGGGCAGCGCGCATACCGTTCGAGCGGCGTCGGAGCGAGACCCCGTTCGATAATCCGCGCCCAATGAGATTCGATCGTTCCCGTTATCCCATCGAAGAGATTCAGCAGTGAGCCGTCCTCCTCGATTCGATCGAGCGCCGCTGCAGCATAGCGGAACGTATCTGCGTCACGCCCGAGCGCCTGCACGAGATCGGTCGGATCCTGTCCATCGATGGCCAACCACTGAGTCAGTTCAGCCGGAGACAGGAATAGTTTGATCGTCGGTCGCTGCAAAACTCGATCCGTCAGACGGCGCGGCACCACATCGATCGATTGTTCATCGTAGCCGAATCGACGGTGGGCTTCTCCAAGATAGGGAGAGACGGCCAACATGCGCCCGGATTCATCGGCCCGTTGATAGGACAGGTACAGCCGCTGAGAAGCAGCCTGACAGCACAGATGGAAGAGCAACATCTCTTCTCCATACGCTGTCAACTTCTCGTCGATCTTGAATCCGAGCGTGGCGTCGAGCACCAGCCGATGGCTATCCCGCAGAAACGCGTCCTCTCGGATATAACGCGGAAATATTTTTTCGTTCAGACCGAGGACGAACAGGGCTTTGAACGGCACCCCGCGAGCCGCCATGACATCGAGCACCATCACTCCCTGTGGTGAGCTATCGTGTAGGGGCTTTGTCGTCCGCTCGCAGGTATGCGTCAGCAACTCGACAAATTCGGCCCACGTCATCTCCTCATTGAGCGGCTCCAATTCCATGAGGGTCATCCACATTCGATCGATGGCCTCCCATGTCATCGTTTGCCGGGCAAGTTGAACTTCCTCGGCGATCAATGCCGTTGCAGCGGGCCGACGCAGACGCCGCTCGACGAGTGTTCGACAAGCCGTAACCATCCGGCCGATCGTGCCTCGCGATGGAAGGGCCGAACAGTCCTGTGTGAGCTGTGAGACCACCTGCCAAAGCAGACTGGTCACCTCCGGCGCAATGGCCGGAGAACCGACGGGACTCTCCTCACCATCGAGCACCAATGAAGATTGGCTCGCCTGCTCCAACCGCTTCCACTCCTCGATTCCATGCGTGATGTGCAAGGCTTGCACCAGCAACTTCCACTGTTCGGGCCGGTATGACTCCGACAGTTCGTCATACAAATCGGTGACGTAGAGCAGAGACGTCACGACATCGAGGACCGACGCACGATACCAATCGTTCACCGGCAGGGAGGCCAGCTGCAAGACGAGTTTGCAGATCGGTTCCTGAATCAACGGCTGCGACGCGGTCGTACAAAAGGGGATGCGATGGCGATCGAAGATCAACTGGAGATACGGGCTGTAGGGATCGAGCGTGCGGGCAGTGACGCCGATCTCATCGAATCGATAGCCGTGTGTTTCGGCCAGATCGAGGATCGTGCGGCAGGTTGTCGCCAATTCTTCTTCCGCGCCGATCACACTCCTCACGGTGAGTTGGACGGAAGGGGTGGCCATGATGGACGATTTCTGTTCCGATCGGATCATCGCCTCGTCCGACATCACCAGGGGCTGGATATATCGATCGAAAAAACGCCTGGCGAATCCATAGGCCGGGTCATCCTCCAGCGGAAAAAACAGCGTCGTCTCCTTCGCTCGGCTGATGGCTTCAAAGAGAGACAGCTGCACCTGCGTCAGATCATAGAACCCGTAATACAATACTTCGCTCAACGGCTGGAAGAACGAGGCAGTCGGAACAAAGGGGATGAGCGCCTCAGCCAGGTCGTCTCGCGTTCCAACTCCGAGCGTCTTACCCGCTTCCTTCACTGCCGCATAAAGTGAAATGAGCGCACCGAGCCACTCCCTGCTGTCCTCCTCGAAATAACCTTCACGGAGGCCTTGCAGTGCTTGCGCTGGATCGACATCGGCATCCTTCAAGTCACGAATCGTGGCCCAGAGTGCCCCCCACGTTCCAGCGGATTGACCGATTCGTTGTAACGGAGCCTGGCTGGAAAGTTTGCTGCGAACGATGTGTCGGACCAGTTGTTCAAAGAACAGTTCATCCACAATCCGCGGCAGCGAATGATCGGCAGGCACCCCTCCAGCCAGCCGAAGAGCTAACTGATGGAAGGTCAATATGTGTAGGTTCAAGAGTGATAGTCGGTGTTCGACGGCAAACAGGGTACGAATGCGATCGGCTAACGGCTTGGAAGGAACGATGATCGCGAGAGGTGCGAGCGGATCGGTCGCCTTGATACGCGTGAGATGATCAACGAGGGCTGATTCAAGAGACGGATGAAAGCGACCGGTCGCAACCCGCAACATAGCGGGTCATTGTACGCTACCCGGTCTCCGGCCCCAAGAGCTCACCATTGCAGTCCACACAGGCCCAATCACCGTCGATAAACGACATGGGATCGCCGCAGATTGGACAATCCGGAGGAGGCCCCTTATCGAGAAGTGGAAGATCGGGCAGCTCGATATCGTCCTCGTCCATGACTTCGCTATCCTTCCCGTTGTTTAATTTTCAATTGAATGGCCTTTTCCGCACTCTCTCGACTCGGCACTCCGACAAACGTCAACCGTCCGTCGATGATGGTGGCAGGCACAGCACGGACAGAATGCCGATCAGCCAGTTCCTGACCATCTTTCGTCGTAATATCGACTTCCCGATAAGAAAAACTGTATTTAACCCTTAGCTGCTTCCACAGGCTCTTGGCTGACGGACAGGCTCCACAACTGGGTGACACAAGCAAGGTGATATTCGGCATCGTCAGACTAGTAAGTAGGTTAAAGTTGAGATTGTAGGCTAAGGTCAGGATGGAGCGGGAGAAAAAACCCTTAGCCTCAGCCTTCCATGCTCGATCTTAACATCGGCTGAAAAGTCGGCGCAAGGAGCGCCTTGCTCCGCGATACGCCGATAGATTCGGCAATCGAGAAAGATTATCTCCCTCCCGGCCATCCGTCGGACGAATTTTCCGTGCCATTGATGATAGGAGGAGAGCCGGCGTGATTTCCAGCTGGATTTCCCGGCGGGACGACAATGTTACCGGCACTATTCGCATAGTAGGGAGGGTGGGATCGCGGGATGGTGCTTCCTGGCTTTCCAGTATTCTGAGACAGCGCATTTAGAGTTTCCTTCGGTACGCAACCCATACATGCCATAAGCATCACACAACAGAGGAAACCGTATAATCGTCCGCAGCTGCATTTTGACAAGGAGTCCATAAGATCACCTCCAACTGCTTCATCACGATTACATCTTCCCGACCAGGTCGAGCCCTGGTTTGAACGTCCTTTCACCGAGCTTCCATCCAGAGGGGCCGACTTCGATTCCTCTATTATCTTTCTTGGCATCAGAAATGATGAGCATTGCCATCTCTCAACTCTTAGGTTTTCGGCGGTTCGGTCTGTTCAGATGGAACGGTCGGATGCCGCTCCTCTTCTGTTTGTGCCTCCGGATCAACGGCCATCTTGGGATCGATTACAGGCGGCGCGCATACGGTTAGTAGTACAATGAAAAGCCATCGCCTCATGGCCTTACGATATCGGACGACCGGCATCTCTGCTACTCGGAGATACCCCGGATGTATGAATTTGTAAGTTCTCCATGAAATGCCCACCGACTAGAGACTATGAACGTTCTACTTTTCCTGAGATCCGATCGATGCTCATGCTCTTGTTGGTCGTTTCTTTTCTGCTGACCTGCCTGACGAATGAGCCGGCAGCCACCGCGGCTCAGAACCAGCCCTCCCGGCTCCGGGTCTTAACGTACAACCTCCTGCACGACGGGCCATCCTCGGGATTCTTCGAGAACGGCACCCACCTCGAAGAGCGGCTCGACATGACCATTCAAGAACTGCGGCGCTTACAGCCGGATGTCATCGCCCTTCAAGAAGCATCGGACAGCCGGAGGCATGGCAACGTACCGCAACGGATCGCCGATGCGCTCGGGTATCACATAGTGTTCGTCCCTGCGACCGAACGTATCTTCGGCATCAGCCTCTTAGATCGGCTGATCATCTCGATCCTTGGATTCAAAGAGGGGCCGGCGATTTTGAGCCGATATCCAATCGTTGCTTTGGAAGTTTATGACCTGCCCCGTTGTCGATATCGGTTCGATCCTCGCATTCTACTTCGTGCCGAGATGGACATACCCGAGGGGTCGGTCCAAGTCTTTTCGGCCCATACCTCGAAAGGCGACGAATGCCAACTACAGAAAGTCGGGGAACTGTTTCAAGCGCATCGAGGAACAGGGCAAGCAATCCTGATGGGCGACTTGAATACCGGCGAGCAATTTTCGGTCCTCACCGGATGGCAGAAAGAACCGGGATTCATCGATGTCTTCCGGCTCGCCAACCCAGGAGTACCCGGAGAGACCGTCTGGCAGAACATCCATGTCGAACGGTCCACCGCCGATCGTCGCGTGGATTTTATTTTCTTGCTGGATGGGAGAAACGGCAAAGTGCCGATCGTGCGTTCAAGCCGCCTGGCATTTGACCATCCCGGCCACCTCCCGAACGGCGCTGCGCTATGGCCATCGGATCATCGTGGTGTGTTAGCAGATATTGAGTTGGCTCCTGTCGATAGGCTACGGATGAGCCGGCTATCCGACACGAGCACTCGTTAAAGAGCCGGCGCAAGACGCACGATTCAACATCCGCCACCTACCCTTTCCCCTTCTCTGTTCCATTCCTGTTCAGAAACCGGGGAGTTCCCCGGAGGGGATTACGGCTGGACGCGGATGATGTTCATCATGCCCAAATCCTCGTGGACCAGGATGTGGCAATGAAATACGAAATCACCGACGTCCTGCTCACGAAAGTCGACCCGAAGTGTGACACTGGGAAACGGAGTCTGCGGATCTCCATTCCAGTGTGGCACGTCGATCGTGTCAAGGAATTGCCCGGTGATCCCCGGCGCCTGCTGGTTGCCGTTGCTTTCAAAGTTGTTCTGCGCTTCCACTAGGAAGTGAACTTGGTGCAAGTGAAATTCGTGGTTCTCCTTCGTACGATTTTCTACCGTCCACTCTTCGACGGTTCCCTGGGTCGCGGTAATGGCGGGGCCGGCGTTCGGATCGAACACCTTTTCCGGTTGCCCTTCCACATTCATAAAGAACTGGGTCGGCCGGTTCTCTCTGAAAAACACCCGCCGCTGTGCGACGACGGGCGCAGCGGTCAAGCCGGCAAACCGATTCAGGTTAGAGGCAGACGCCACGGAGAGGCCGACGCGGTCATCCGCTGCAAGTGCGGCGTTCCCACCAGCGCCCAACTGAATGTTGAAGAGGGGCCGATTGGGGGCACTGTCGCCATCGATTCCCGTGTTGGTATTCTGGGTCACCAATTGCGCCACCTGCACAGTGGGCGGGGGGGCATTCACGATAAATTCTACCCGGGACGCAGTCGGCAGTCGGAAGTGCGTCACAGGAATGACGCTCCCAGGCTGAGCGCCGTCCTGGGAGTTGACCGGCACCCCGTCAATGGCCACGACCTGGATGGGCTGCGGGGCGCCGTCGAACAGCACGTGCAGATCGAGAATACTGTCTGCGGTGGAGTTTGATATACGCCAGAACTGTCTCTCCCCCGCTTCCATCTGAAGAATGGCGGGGGTATAGGTGGTGCGACCGGTTGTCGTGTCAATCGTGGCGTTTGTAGAAATATGGTTGATCGTGAGATCCTTGAATGGGATGCCCAAAGGGTCTACCCCTGTGCCTTGTCGTATATTTTGGCGCTTCTGCTGATCCCGTATCATGAGGATGCGCTGAGGCAGATTCGCCACCGCCGGGTTGATGCTTTCAATTCCGTCAACGACCAAGGCTCCGGAGGCGCCGCCCAGAACTACTTGATCAGATAGCCCATGTACATGGGGATGATACCAGTACAGTCCCGGCGGCTCGTCGGCAGGAATAGTGAGCGTATATTGGAACGTCTGGCTGGAATTGATAAGGGTCTTGATCACCTCATCGGAGTGACACGTGGGGGACATGTTGGTGCCATGGTAATGAATGTTCAATGATGACCCTGTCATTTGAACGGTGCCGGGGGGGCAGTTTGGAGGATTGATCGTCATGTGCTGCACTTGTGCCGGCGTATTGTTGGTCACGGTAATGATTAAATGGTCCCCCGGCTTCACATGCAATGTCGGGTTTTGTAGACCGTTCGGAGTCATAAAGCAAAACAATGTTCGGTTCCCGTCAGTTCTGGTTTGATAGGAAAATTGGACAACCAATACGCCATTTTGACTAAAGAGCGCCGGTGGCTGCTGTACGACAGATCCAGGGGCGAATCGAGGACAAGGATTCGCCACTGCTGTGACGGGAACCACTGGCACCACGGGAGGAGGTGAGGGGGGAGGGGTTGTAGGAGGAGGAGTTGAAGGAGGAGGGGTTGAAGGGGGAGGGGTTGAGGGGGGAGGGGTTGAGGGAGGAAGCCCGCCGGTTGGCGCGGTCCCCTGATCACAGGCCCAAATCGGTACCATCGCAAAGGCCGCGACGGCAACCACCCTCTTCCAGTTCATCATTGATCGCATGCTTTCAATCACGGAACCTCCTACTGAGTTATTCAAAAACTGAATCAGTAATCCTTGCTTGAAACGCGAGTTCAGTTCGCAATGCGCAAATCAAGCCTCGTCCTAACCAGCCGAGCATTATCGCCGCGGTTCTCCAATTTCCATGAACAGGCAAAAAACAAAAGGGCTCAAGGCCGTGACGGTTGCTTTGGACTCTGGAGGAAGCCCTCCTGGCCGCACGTTCAAATCGATTCTCGAAATCCGAACAACTTGAAGTTGAGGGTCTCTGTTTTATCAAACCGCAATCTTGTGTGAACAACGCCGCCCACGGAAAAACGTTTTCAGTGCCTCTTCCGAATCGTCAACTCCAATGTCTGGAATGATCTGCGACTTGCTCGAAAACCGCATGTACTTCGATCAGGACAGGCCGCACCCTCATCAGAAGTTTCACGTAAGCCGCAAAACAGTAACAATGTGGGTGTAGTTTGCCAACCCCTCGTCGGTAGGGTGTGGCGGATTTTCGATCAGCTGTTTTTCGCTCGGCCGTCGCCAGAGCACCTATCCTGGATGACGGTCTAGCAACGGCGCTGACGAGTTGATAGCGGCTCCATGTTTCTCTCGCATCTTCTCCGCCAATCACGTTGTCCATGGCCGCCGCGCCGCCTTGTCGGGCGACGCGGCGCAATTCAGCGAGCGACCTGTCCAAAACGGCCGCTGTTAAAGTCGTCGATGGCTTGGCGGATTTCCGCGTCGCTGTTCATGACGAATGGACCGTGGCCGACAACCGGCTCTTTGATCGGTTCACCCGTCAGCACCAGCAAGATGCTGTCGCTATCGGCATGAACTCTGACCTGCGAGCCATCGCGCTCGAAGCGGATGACCTCTGCCTCCCCTGCCTGTTCACTGCCATTGACCCTCACATGACCGGACAGCACCGCAATCATCGCAGTATGGCCTTCCGGCAGTTTCAGGGTGATATCGGCATCTCGGTTGAGCCGCACATCCCAGACATCCACAGGACTAAATGTACGTGCTGGACCGCTCGTGCCTGCGAAGTTGCCCGCGATGACGCGCACTCGGCCGACGCCCTGGCCCAGATCGACAACCGGAATGTCGGCGTCGGTAATCGACTGATACCCGGGAGGCGCCATTTTGTCCTTTGCCGGCAAGTTCACCCACAACTGGACCATCCGGAATGGGCCACCGGTCTTGGTGAAGGCCTGGGAATGAAACTCCTCGTGAATAATGCCGCCTGCGGCCGTCATCCACTGCACGTCGCCAGGGCCGATCGTGCCGCCTGCACCAGTCGAGTCACGATGTGACACCTCACCGTCGTACACGATGGTGACGGTCTCAAAACCGCGATGGGGATGCTGCCCGACACCGCGCGGCTTGTCTGCCGGCTCAAAGTCGTGGGGTCCGGCATAATCAAAGAGTAGGAACGGGCTGATAGACTGCGCATCGCCCCCATAGGAGAAGAGTGAGCGGACGGGAAAGCCGTCACCGACCCAGTGGCGGCCATTGGTGCGCATGACCTGTGCGATCTTCTTCATTTTTATACCTCCAATTTTATACACACAGAAATGAAGATGCGCGCCGCGAGAGAATTCTCCGACGCGCCTGTGTAAAATACTAAGCACGGTACACGCACTTCTCAAGTACGGTCTCCGAGGATACTGCTATGCCCAAACAAGTCGGGTGCCCGACTGAAATCACGCTTGACGTAATCTCTGGCCGTTGGAAGGTGATGGTCATTTTCTGGTTGCTGCAAGGAAAACGGCGATTCAATCAGTTGCAACGTGACCTGTCCGGAATCACGCATCGGACGCTCGCCAAGCAACTCAAAGAGATGGAAGCCGACGGCTTGGTGGAGCGAGAGGACTTCGACGAGATCCCGCCCCGCGTCGAGTATCGGCTGACGCCGCTGGGGCAGTCATTGGAGCCGGTGTTAACGGCTATGCACGAATGGGCGATACGGCACGGGGCCGAGATAAGTCGCTCTACAAATTCTGAAAAGAGTAAGATGTCTTATTACAGGCTTAGATAGCTATCGGACCCACCAAGGAGGTTGCCATGCACACGCAGAGAGAACAATGGGTAGGCGCTCTCGGACTCGCCTTCATGCTATTGATCATGATGACTCCCCTGTTTTCGATATTGCCGCAGGCCTCGGTCGCTTATGCAGCCGATAAAGAGGAGCTGATCGACATTAACAGCGCCACCGCCGATCAACTCAAGACGTTGAAAGGCGTCGGAGACGCCATCTCGGAGAAAATCATCAAGGGGCGTCCGTACGCCAAGAAGGACGAGTTGGTCCAGCGGCAGATCATGCCCCGCGCGGCCTACGAGCAGATCAAATACAAGATTATCGCGAAGCAGAAGTAGCTCGATGAACTCATCGGCAGCCCACCGTGCGCTGCTAAACAATGAGAAAGGAGCGCGACATGATCGGGGTCTTCGTTACGATTCGCTATGGGGAGAGCTTTGATGAGAAGACAGTGCAGAAGATCCAGAAGATCGCCGAGTCGGCGAGGGCAATATTTGAGGGGATGCCAGGGCTGCGGTCAAAAGCCTTCACGTTCAATCCAAACACGCGTGAAGCGACTAACTTCTATGTCTGGGACTCCGAAGAAGCAGCGAAGGCATTCTTCACCGATGAGCTCGTCGAGCGAGTAACCGGCCTCTACGGGGTACGCCCGAGCGTCAACTTCGTACAAATAGCCACGCTGGTGGACAACCATCGTCGGTGAAACTTCCTTGCTGAGTCACTCGCCTCCCCACTCTCTTCTTGAACATGGGCTGCTGAACGAGAAGAAGGAATGCTATGGCGACACATGATCGATCGATTGCGCGTGGATCAAGGGTTTTCCCTCTGGATTGTTTCGATCGGCCATCACCAGTCCACGGACACGGAGTTGTTCGTTCTGCACAACCGGCTTCGTCATGTTCGGCAGACATGCGCCGGTCGTGCTGATTCCAATAGTGCCCGACTTATCCTGAAGCGCAAACACTTGGCGATCGTAGACGTTGCTGCCTCCGCACTCTCGCGTACCACGATGAACCGGTAGGGTGCTCACGGCTCTTGCACGTCCTTCGACCGTCACGACCTTGGCCTGGTAGTCGGCGGGATGCTTTAACACCTTGCTGATGGGCAGGCCATCGTCAGCTGACGCTACCGACACCAGTCCGAGCCCAAGACACAAACACAGTACGCTGTGAAGCCAGTGATGCATCACGTAATTTCCCTCCATGAACTCGTAGAGCTTACCTGGGATGAGACGAGCAAGACTAGTCCGAAATCGACGACCTGACAAGGATTCCGGTGGCGTCTCACCTCTGCCGGCAGACTTCTCACCTGATCTCGTAGATTGAGAATTTTGTCGGAGGCGCGGTTCGAGAGTGACACCGTGATAGTTGTTCCCGCTGGGAGAGGTCTGAGTGATGATATTACCACCGAAAGACATGCAGTCTGCTTATCATAAAGGGTCGGTCACAAAGAGGTCAAACTTTCAAATCTCAATGGCCTTGCCAAGTCGATGCGCCGTTGGGTCACAGCTCTTTGCGCAAACGTACGGGGCGCCATGCGCACGCAGCATAGCGTGAGGAACTTTGAGTATAATGGTCCCCTGGTCGAATGTACCGTGATTGACAGAACCATCAGAAGTGACGACCCTGATTTATCGCGAGGGTGCTTCGGGAGATCATAGCAGAACGATGGGAACGTGGGTTCAGACCATGCTCGTGATCATGCTGATCCATCTGACTGCTGGCACACCGGTCTGGGCGGTCCTAGGTCAAGCCAAGGCGTCCGTTGAAAAGGACCGTGCTGCTATGGGCGGACAGGTGCAAAGCAAACTTGCTCCTGGGTATTCAGTTGAAACCATCACGGTCGTCGGGATGACGATCAAGGAGTATGTCTCGTTGGACGGTACCGTCTTTGCGGTGACGTGGAAAGGGACCGGGGTTCCGAATCTCCGTCTCCTCTTCGACGCATATTTCGATGAGTATTTGGATGCACTCACGGAGTTGCAGAATAAGAAACCTCGACTCCGAAGGCCCCTCATGTTGAAAACCGAAAATTTGGTCATCGAGCGAAGCGGACACGCACGAAACATGTGGGGACGAGCCTTTATTCCATCTCATTTACCGGCTATGGTGTCGCCGAAGGACATTCAATAATGGCGTATCGTGCGGTCGTCATCGCCTGCCTATGGTTTGTGAGCGCATGTGGTTCTAGTGGCGGGGGAAACGGAAGCGCCGGCCCGCAGCCGCCCAATGTACTGACGGTGACGGTTGGTGGTTCGAGCGTCTGTAGGATTGTCAATCAACTCTGTACTCAAGTCACCATCTGCCAGCCAGGTACTTCCACTTGTCAAACGATCTCCGACATCTTAGTTGATACGGGGTCCATCGGGGTTCGTATCTTTGGTTCTGTACTCTCCATCCCGCTACAACAAGAAGTCGAGTCACCCGGACATCCGATCGGCGAGTGCGTGTCGTTTATCGACGGCAGTGCTCTTTGGGGCTCAGTTCAACTCGCGGACGTGGTACTGGCAGGCGAGCCCGCTGTCACCGTCCCCATTCATGTCATTGCCCCCACCTTTGCCGGCCAGTCCCCCTCCCAAAATCCATGTAACAGCGTGGTCGACTCCGATCCACGCACAGCAGGTTTTAACGGCATTCTCGGCATCGGGTTGTTCACGCACGATTGCGGCATTAGCTGCGAAATCAACGACAACAATAATCTGTATTTTTCCTGTGTCGCTTCTACATGCGGAAGTATTGCGGCGCCTCTGCCTACTCAAGTGCAGAACCCGGTGTGGCTGCTTCCATCCGATAACAATGGTGTGATCCTGACCCTGCCGAACGTGCCTGCGATGGGCGCTCCAGTGCTCTCCGGTTCCGTCATTCTCGGGATCGGCACAGCATCGAATAATTCCCCGCCGCCCGGCATCTCAACCTTTACGACTGATCAAAACGGATTTCTCACGACGATCTACAACGGCACAACCTTCGCGCAGAGCATCATTGACACAGGGTCGAATGGCTATTTTTTTCCTGATTCGACCCTTCCGCTTTGCCCCATGCCGGATCAAGATTTTTACTGTCCCTCTGCTGCAGCCGACTTGTCAGCTGCGATTTTCGGGGTCAATGCTGGTCGAGCGACCGTCCCCTTTCAGGTTGCTAATACGGCTAACCTCCTGCAAACGGGCAACGCTGTTTTCAATAATTTGGGCGGGCCGTCTTCTAGCTTTGACTGGGGGTTGCCGTTCTTTCTTGGGCGTGTCGTTTTTGTCGGAATCGAAGGGCAGCTCTCAACCCTCGGAACAGGCCCATTGTATGCCTTTTGACGGATTTGAAATATCTTGTTGAGAATCCCCCCGAACAGGCTCGAGTTTGGTCATGGTGGTGACGTCAGCTGCGTGCCCTCGGTCTGAAACGTCAAGACGAGCGGACCCTGCATGAGCGTCGCTAACTGTGCCACCAGCGGGGGCGGCGCTTGGCCATGTCCGATGATGGCATGGAGATCCCGTGCTGCAAGATCCCGCTGGTCGAACACCTGCCGCGTTATCGACCCCAAGAAAAACTCAGTCTGCATCTGTAGCTCCCATGTCCCCCAATAGGTACATTTCTGTGGCCAAACATTGAACGTGGCCGGGAGGGATGTCTGCCAGACGCCCAACGAGTTATGGAGGCTGATACCTGTCAGGCGATACGAAGCGGCCGGCAAATCCAACACGAAGGGACCATCGACAGGAACACGATCAATCACGACCTGAGCACCTGATTTCTCCTCCGTAATCCGCAACCTGACATGGAGGGGAAACCGCGCACCTGTCCGTTGCTCCCTTCCGTTCCACACGAGATGCATCCGTCCAAGCACCAATCCATGACTCGACTTCATCATGGAAGGCAGATAGCCTGGCTGCAAGGGAGTGACGACAGTGGTGCATCCAAGCATCAAGACCCCAGCCAAAAGGAGGAATGGTCCACAGAGGAGTTTTCCCCACCGGTTGCTGTCCGCACGTTTTGCGGCTCCTCTCGCATGCGATGGCAACCACTCTTTGAACGCGCCCCTTGTACTCATGACACCTCCCTTAATGATGAGTTGGGCCTGCTCATGAGTGAGAGACGGTATTGGAAGAGAGATTGAGGACAATAATGCCGGCGACAATGAGTGACATGCCTATCATTCCCAGCAAGTCGAGAGCTTGGCCGTACAGAACCCAAGCAATCATCGCAATTAAGGCAACACCTGCGCCTGACCAGATGGCCTAGGCGACCCCGACCGGAATGGTCTTGAGCGTGAGCGAAAGGAAATAGAACGCTGACGCATAACCAGCGACGACGATAGCGGAAGGCCACAGGCGTGTAAACCCTTCCGAAGCCTTCAGCGTGGATGTTCCGATCACTTCGCTGACAATCGCCACGGCGAGAAATACCCACTGTATCTGCATGATTCTCAGTTCAGTACGGAAATGCCCGGCAATGTTTAGATCGATTCGCACAAGCGCTGGATCTTCGACTTCCTACCCGATAACCGGCCACTTGTGTTCGGGAACAATACGCCATAGCAGTCGGCGTTTCAATGAGTTGAGTCTGAAGAACTATTTATCACAGGTCCTTGCGCAGGTGGTGATCAGCGTTTGCCGTCATACCCTCGCTCTTTCCACCTCTCCAGCAGCTGAATCCGCTTCCGAAGCTGCTCGACCGTCGCCTGATCCACGCGGCTTCCGGTGCGCGCGATCAATTCCGCGTTGAGCCGGCGATGATCGATTCCGCTGTTTCGTGCCACGCCGGCAACCAACAGTCGGTGAAGATCCCGCAGGTCCTGCTTCTGCTCGTGGAGTGAGACAGCCGGTTCGGAAACGGCAACCGAATCGCTCTCCCCGCGTGTCTCCTCTTCGCCGATCAGGCTATCCATTCTGGCCACGGCCATCAACGGCATGTACTCGTTCATCGAGACCGTCACGCGACCGAAGAGATCCCGTTGGCCTGCCGGCATGATGTCTTCCAACACATGATCGCGCTCCGCCTTGATCTGCTTGGCGTAGTGCACCAATACCGGATCTTTGGGCAGATAGAGCCAGGCCCGTTGCGGTTTAGGCAGCCCCTCCTGCATTCGAACAAACCGGCCGACAACTTGTCGGAAGTACATTTCCGTGATCACGTTCGTCCCATAGACGCCGACACGGAGCCGCGGAATATCTACGCCTTCGCTCACCATGTTGACCGCCACCAGCCACTGCTGCCTTTTGTGATCGGCAAACTCCTCAATCGTGCGGGAAGCCATGGGATCGTCCGACACGGCAACGGCTGCTTTAGTGCCGACAATACGCCCGACGAGATCCGCCACCCACCGTGCGTGTTCCTGCTCCATACAGACGATCAGTCCACCGGCATCCGGTTGTTCCTGCTTCCGAAGGCGGGTCAATTGAGCATGGGCATCGGTGATCACCGGCCCAAGCCAGGTTTCCTGAAGCAACGCGGTCTTCAGCCGTTCGCGCTGCCGATTGAATTTCAGTCCATCCTCAAATGTCGCCTGATGCTCGCGGCCGTCGGACAACCAGCTCAACTCACCTTCGTAGCTTGGAAAGACGATCGGCCGGCAGACGCCGTCACGAATGGCCTCTGTATACCCGTAGGCGAAATCCGCTCGGCTTTCTCCATGTTCATATCGAATAAACGGGATCGGATTGTTGTCCGAACGAAACGGCGTGCCGGAGAGAATCAATCGAAACACCGCCGAGTCAAACGCTGAGCGCAGCGCTTTCCCCCAATTCTTGCCGTCACCCGCGTGGTGCAACTCGTCGAAGATGAGCAACGTCTTCTTGCTCTTGCAAACCCGCTGGAAGCTCGCCGGAGCCAGACAGACTTGTTGGTAGGTGACCACGGCGCCGTGATAATCCGACGCTTCAGCCGCCTGCTCGTTGGTCAGGGTCGGGTCAAGCTGCAACCCGATCTTCCCCGCGGCATCCGACCATTGCGTGCGAAGGTGATTCGTCGGACAGACGACCAGCACCCGGATCGCAGCCTGTTTCGCCATAAACTCGTGCGCGACGCGCAGCGCAAAGCGCGTCTTTCCTGCGGCAGGGGTAGCCATCGCCAGAAAGTCTCTGGTCTGATGGGCACAGACTGCCGACAGAGCTCGTCGCTGCCAGTCACGAAGCGGCGCGGTCCAAGCAGGCAATTTCTTCATCGCCGGTGCGTCGTTGCCGGGAAGAAAGTTAGTCGAGCCAATCCCGTTCCTGAAGTTTTTTCGGCAGGTATTTCTTGGTGAGATACTGAAAATCTTTGTTCGCCAAGGAGTCGAGTTCGTATTTCAATCCGCTCGTCAGCATGCGCTTGATCTCCGACTGCCAGGCGGGCTTTTGGAACCACTGGTAGTTCATCAATTCCTTCGCGCGGGCGATGTCTTTCTCGTTGAGCTTGATGCCCACATTGCGCGGTAGCTCATACTGCTCCGGGTCGGCACTCGATAAACCCATGAACTTGGCCTTCGGAATCGCCATCCGTTGACTTTCAAATGCGAGATTGATCGAACCTTGCTTGATGACGGAATAGATGTAGTATCCCCACGGATCATTGTCGACCAAGACATAGACCGGCAACCGATGCTCCTCATGGAGCCGCCTCGCCAAGCGCCGCACACCTCGTGGAGGCTGACCGTTACCTGTGAGCAGCACACAGTTATAGCGACGCCAGAACTTGTCCTCCGACAGTCGGTTCCACTGCGTGCCCTTTTCCACGAGCAACACGAAATCGGCGGTGCAGCGCCGGATCTCCAGGTATTCCGGTTCCACGATCGACGGGACCGAGTAGCCGCCTTTCCCGAGCTTTGCACAATCAACGCGATCGCCGTCATCGCCGAAGACCACCGGCCCGACGATGCTGCCGCTGTTTTCTGCCCGCACATGCAGCTCTTCCCGAAGCGCGGCAAGGGAAACCTCCAGATCTTCAATCACCGGATCGGATTCATCCTGCGTATCGAAGGTGTTCTCATGCGAGTCTTTGATCGTATGTTTCGTGCGGTAGTAAATTTCCCGAAGCGAAGTCGTGAGATCAGCCCGCTGCAATTCGGACAGGGCATCGGCAACCAGCACCGTTTGCATGAACTTCTTCGCCATGCCGACGTTGAAGAACGACCGCTCCTGTTTCTTGCTCCCCATCTCTATCAAGCCCTTCCGTTCATTGAAGGACACATTCGAGAGGGCACGGATGGGGATCTGAAATGTCGGGTCCTTTGATCGCTCGGCCGCTTGGACCACAATGTCCGCTAGGCTGATCAGCTTCTTTTCGACGGCAGTCGCTTGTTTCTGTTTCGTCGCCATGGTGCTATTTCTTTCCTCGTGGCTTTGAAACGCGAGTGGGTTTATTGGGTCTGTCTGGCGCCTCGAAGAGCGCTATCTGACTAGGTTTCGCTTTTGCTCCCTTCGGCGACTTTTTCGCACGACTCTCGTCGACGATGTTCCCTTTCAAAACCGACTCATCCGTAGACATCGTGCTCCCCAGCAGATCCGGCTCCGGCGTGGGTGCGGCTGTCGCCTGATCGGCCTCAACCTGAGTGGCCAATTCCGCCTCACCTTCGACGCCCTCCGCTGTGACGATGATGGAGTGAGGCAGCCCTTCAGGCCCTCCGCCGGTCTTGCCAAGCGCCTCGTCGGTCTTCGCACCACCTGTCCGCGAGTTCGCAATCTTCTGAAGCTGATCTTTCAGTTTTTCTTTCGGCAGCTTGCCTCCCTTGAGCCGGTTACAGGCATCCACGACTTCTTCGATATAGAGTTCAAAAATATTGCGTCGCCGGAATTCGCTGGCCGCCCGTTCGCGCCGACGAACGAAGAGGCCCAACCGTCTGCCGCATTCACGAAGCGCCAATGTGATTTCCTTTTGAATCTCATCGTAGTCGGCGATGGCCTCTTTGGATTCACTCGTAAACGGCACCCAGACCGATGCCATATGGACGAAGATCACCATCGGTCCGCCGGGCAGAGCCCCGCGCGACTGCGTTAACCCGTAGTTTTTCCAGGTTGTGCTCAGGACGGCCTTAAACGTCGAACAGGCCGATTGCTGGTACAACAGCGGCACCCGATTCGCGTAGCGGATCACGCGTGCGAGCTCCGAGTCTTCTTCCTCGTGCTCACCTTCCGCTTTCGGCATGGTGGGCTGCTGCGGCTTATTGTGATCCTGAGGTCTGTTTCCATAGGCAAGCCCGGCTTCGATGATGAACGGATTGCCGCGATAGACCGCCGGTGGCCGGCTGACCGCCGTGTAGAACTCGCCTTTGATCTGTTTATAGAGCCCCGCGAGGATCGCCTTCTCGCCGATCGGTGAAATGCAATTGGTCGGCGGCGCCATGATCTTTGTTTCTTGTAATGTCTTATACAGCGTTTCTGCCACCGTCCCTTTTAGCTCGCGGGGTTTTGCGTCAGGCGAAACCTTTGCCGCCTTGCAGATGTCATCGGCCATCTGAGGGGACACCCGGCAAAAATCTCCGGCGAGGAAGCCGGAGAGCGTATGGCTCTTCGTGTCCTGCAACATCTTGAGCAACATGCCGAACTCGATGCCATAGGGATGGGGCTTGATCTCGCGCGGTTGCGGCGGCAGCTCATGATAGGTCCGGGGATACTCTTTCGTCTCGCCTTCGGGCGTCTGGTAGATCAGCCTGACATGAGGATTCGCGATTGAAGTCTGTTCCAGCCATTCGTCGACCGAGGCACGACCCTTCTGATACTTGCCTTCGACTTCCAGTGTGACTTGGGTCCCGCGCGGCTGGTTCCAGTCGATCTGTTTGTTCTCGTGGACCAGCGGCTCGTTCTTTTTCGTATCGATCTGGACTTCGAAGAAATGCGCGGCGGCTTTGGGGCCGATGCGGGAAATAATCTTGACCGGCTTGCCGGTCGTGAGCTGTCCGTACATCCCTGCTGCGGAGATACCGATGCCCTGTTGCCCTCGACTCATCCGCAAACGATGAAACTTTGATCCGTACAACAGTTTCGCGAAGATCCTGGGAATCTGCTGGCGGACAATGCCTGGTCCGTTGTCGGTGACCGTGATGCGAAACCTGCTTGCTTGGCTGGGTGCAACCGACTCTCCATTCGGCACAACCTCCAGCCTGACCGTCACATCGGGAAGAATCCCGGCCTCCTCGCAGGCATCGAGCGCATTGTCGACCGCCTCTTTGACGCACGTCAGCAACGCTTTGCGCGGATTATCGAATCCGAGCAGGTGTCGATTCTTGGTGAAAAACTCCGAGACGGAGATTTCCCGCTGGCGCGCCCCCATTTCTACCGCAGTGACCCGTTCCACCGGCTTGGCGGCGACTTTCGTCTTTGCAGCTGGTTCAGGGTGTGTTCGAGAAGCGGAAGATTTCGATTCAGTCTCTGACGCGGATTCTTTCTTTTTTGCCATTCACCCTCTCATGAAACACATGTTCTCTGTTGGTACCATAAAACTTTCACGGAAACAATGGGAACAAGCAAAGAGCGAAAAGCCATAAACAACGCATACTCACACATGTCTGTCAGCCTCCTGACAAAACTTATGTGATTCGCCTCTCCACCTACTACCACCCCTCATCAATAGTTCAGTCCATGCCTAACAACAGCGAGCTGAGTACTCACGCTCTATCCGACGCCCTACCCAACATGCCGGACCAAATGGCCCCGTGATACGGCCATTTTTTGGGATTGTACATCTCTAGAAATAGCGTAGGGTCTTTAGCGTGAGAACTCTCTTTGTACCGTTGAGTGCGGAACCCACATCTCATGTACACCGGATTGCAGATGATCGAAAAGTACCGTCGATGGCTATTGCTGTCTCGAGGCCCACGAGTGGGAATGGTCGGTTCCGCTCTGTGGTTTTTCATATTGTTGCCGATCCTCCTGCTGCCAAGCTCTGCCGCCGACATCAGCTACGTATATGACGACGCGAGCCGGCTGCGCGCCGTCATCGATCCGGCAAGCGATACAGCCATCTACGCCTACGATAGCGTCGGCAACCTGACCGGCATCACGCGACAATCATCGTCTACCCTTGCGGTCTTGCAGTTCACGCCGTCATCGAGTCCAGTCGGCACGACTGTGACGATCTACGGCACCGGCTTCAGCACCACGCCAGCGTCGAATACTGTCAAATTCAACGGCACGACGGCGACTGTTCTCACGGCCTCCGCCACGGTGTTGACGGCCACCGTGCCGAGTGGCGCAACGACAGGTCCAATCAGCGTCACAGTTGGAGCCAACACCGCAACCAGTCCCGCATCCTTTACCGTCGGTGCAAACCCATCCCCGACCATCTCCAATTTTTCACCAGCGGTTGGGACGGCTGGCACGGCCGTCACGATCACCGGAACGAACTACGACACCACGCCTACCAGGAATAAGGTGACCTTCAGTCCTACTTATTCAGTGGTCGCCACGGCATCATCAACATCGCTGAGTACGACCGTGCCGGTAGGCGCTCAATCCGGCAAGATTGGTGTGACGACAGTGAACGGAAGCGTGCTGAGCACAAACGAATTCTTTGTGACGCCTTCGAGTGTGAATGTCTCTGGACAAGCCGGAAATCTCACGGCTAGCTGGCCGGCTGGGTGTAATGCTGCCTATGACGCAATCGGATTCTTCAAGCGGCCACCTGACAATATCACATCGACCATTCCCCCTGGTTGGAACTCCATTAATGGAATCATCCAACAATGTAATTCACAGTTTCCCGATCATCTCCCCAATGACGGATCATTTTACAAAGCATTGATCAGAGATTTGAATCTCAACATTATTGTGAATACCCAATCGCCCAATCCACTCCCGACCTGGTGCTACTGGGATCCTGCAAAGGGGGCGCTTCACGATATCTGGGATCAAGCGGCTCACCCCGCCAATAATCCAAACCCACCGAATTGGGCACCTGATCCTCCAGCGCAACAGGCTAAGGATGGGGAGAAGAAAAATGCTGGCGATCCAGTCGAGCTCGCGACGGGTCTGTTCATCATGGAGCAGATCGACTTGGCCATTCCCGATCTCATCCCACTGACCCTCACCCGCACCTATCGTCAAAATGACACGGCATCACGCCCTTTTGGAATCGGGCGGCACCAATTGTTTCACGGCGTCCTTGGTCAATCAAAACTCGCGGAGTGCCGCGCTGCAATCCACGTTGAACTGGGATGCCGGGCGACAACGGTGGAGTCTTCGCCGCAAGGATGGCACGATTTATCGCTTCTCGTCGATGACGGCCTATCCGCAACTCTTGCTCGTGGAAATTGAAGATCGTAACAGCAATCTCACCACGCTGGTTCGGGATTCCCTGGGTCGGTTGAAAAATGTCCTCAGTCCATCGGGCAAGTTTCTCCAGTTCACGTATGATGCGAGCAACCGCATCACACAGCTGAGTGACAACGCCGGACGCACCGTTATCTATACCTATGATGGCAGCGGTCGGCTATGGAAGGTCACGAATCCAGCCAATGGAATCACTGAATATACCTACGACGCTGGCCATCGGATGCTCACGATCAAAGATCCGAAGAATATTACCTATTTGACGAATACCTACGATGCCAATGGGCGTGTCGCCACGCAGACGCAAGCCGACAGTACCACCTTTCAGTTTGCCTATACGCTGGATGGGAGCGGCAAGGTGACACAGACCGACGTGACGGATCCCCGGAATGTCGTGCGACGGGTCACCTTCAACAGCGACGGATATGCACTCACAGATACGGCGGCCTTCGGCCAGCCCGAAGCGCAAACGCTCACCTATGAGCGACAAGCCGTGACGAATTTGATCTTAAGCGTGATGGACGCGCTCAATCGAAAGACAGCGTACACCTATGACGCGAAGGGCAATATTCTGACTGTCACGCGGTTGGCGACCACGCCGAATGCCGTGACGACGACGTTTACTTACGAGCCGACCTATAATCAAGTGGCCACGATCACCGATCCGCTCAATCACACGACCACGTTGGGGTACGATTCAAAAGGCAATTTGACCACGATTACGAATGCTCTCAGTGAAATCACCACCCTCACAGTAAACGCGCAGGGGCAGCCACTCACGATCACCGATCTCTTGAACAATACCACCACGCTCGCTTATGCGCAGGGCGATCTCGCGACCACGACGGATCCGTTGACTCGCGTCTCCACGCGGTTCGTCGATCCCGTGGGCCGGTTGCTGGCGCTCACCGATCCGAATAAGAATAGGACCCAATATGACGTTGATGTGTTGAATCGCGTCACGAAGCTTGTCGACGCGCTCAATGGCCAGACGCAATTCACGTACGATCTCAATGGCAATCTGCTGACTGTCTCGGATGCGAAGAGTCAGGTGACGATCTATACGTACAACAATATGGACCGGCTCGCTACACGGAAAGATGCCTTGTTGAACACAGAGACCTACACCTATGACAACAACGGCAATGTCGCCACGGTCACGGATCGCAAGAGCCAGGTGACGACGTACACCTACGATGCGCTGAATCGACGAACGAAAGCGACGTTTCAGGACAGCACCAGTACAAATTACACCTACGACGCCGGCAATCGAATCACGCAGGTGCAGGAAAAGAATTCAGGAGGCAGCGTCACAGCCACGACCACGCGAACCTATGACGGGCTGGATCGATTGACGCAGGAAGTCACTCCTGAGGGCACGGTGAACTATACCTACGACAACGCGAGCCGTCGAGCCACGATGACAGTGGCCGGTCAAACGCAAGTCACCTACACCTACGACAACGCTGACCGCCTCACCCAAGTCCAGCAGGGAACGAGCACGACCGCGATTGCATATGACATTGCTGGGAGGCGAACCAGTCTCACCCTGCCCAACACGAATAGCATTGTCTACGCTTACAATGCGGCCTCAGATGTAACCAGCCTGACCTATAAGCAAGGCGCCACGACCCTCGGCGACTTGACCTCTACCTACGAACCGGCGGGCAATCGGATAAAAACTGGTGGAACGTTTGCTCGAACCAACCTTCCTCCAGCACTCGCGTCCGCCAGCTATAATGCGAACAATCAACAAACCACATTCGGCACCAGTACTGAGACCTATGACCTGAATGGGAACCTTGCCACCATCACCGATGCCAGTGGGACGACGACCTATACCTGGAACGCCCGTAATCAGCTCATCAGCATCAGTGGGCCGAGCTTGACGGCGTCCTTCACCTACGATTCCTTTGGCCGCCGTACCGGCAAGACAATCAACGGCACCACAACAAATTTTGTCTATGATGGGTTGAATCCTATCCAAGAAAAGAACGGCGCGACGGTCACCGCAAACCTCCTCACGGGCCTTGGTATTGATGAGTTTTTCACGAGAACGGATGGAGTGGGGTCACGGGCGCTGCTCCCTGACGCCCTCGGCTCGACCGTTGCACTTGGCGACGGGACTGGTACGTTACAAACTCAGTACACCTATGAGCCGTTTGGGTTTGTCAGTCAGACTGGCGCAGCCAGTACAAGTAGTTACAAGTTTACAGGCCGGGAGGATGACGGGACTGGTCTCTACTACTATCGAGCGCGGTACTATCAGCCGCGGTTCCAGCGGTTTATCGCAGAAGATCCATTGAGATTTGGGGGAGGAGATTTTAACATCTACGCATACGTGCGAAACAATCCTAGTCGGTTCGTTGATCCGATCGGATTAGAGCGGACAGCTAGCGCACAGGATCCCACGAAAAATCCGCTATGCTTTTTACCTTTTGTCGAGTGTGATGTGCCGTCTGGGTTCCTGCCCTATATTCCAACAGTGGGGCAAACTGGCAGCGGGAACGTAAATCGTGGCGATTTACAAAAATTACCAGCATCAGAGGCCAACAAGGTTGCTCAACAAAATGGCTACAAGAATGCAGAAGACATGAAAGCAGCTTTTACTGATCCAAAAAGTGGAGGCCAATTCAACCTGTCGGTCGACAAATCGTCTGGTCAGGTTGTGCTCACGCCTGTTAATGCTGGGAGTGGATCTAATATTCCCACTGGTCTTTTTCGTCAATAAAGATAGAAAGATATGTCTCCCAAAGCACCAGTTATAACAACTCATTTCTGGATTCAGGGTGACGGGCTGGATCCAAATGAATTTACACGTCTAGTTGGGATTCAACCATATCGAATTGGGAAAAAAGGTGAGCTCTCGTCACACCCAGCAGCAGCAAAACAAGGAGTAAAAAACCGTGAAACCTTTTGGGTCATGGAGGTTGAGCATAACTCATACAGCATGGACGAAGGGATTCAAGCTTTACTGGGTCAGATCTGGCCGCACCGAGAAAAAGTCCTGGAGTATGTTAAAGGTCGGCCAACTGTGACGTTGGGCATGAACTCTACGATTCATATGGCTGAAGATCGACCTGTCTACGAAATCAGTCTTGACAGCATCAAGAAGCTAGCAGCGTTGGAGTGCAGATTCATGCTGAACGACATTTATCCGCTTGAATAAACTGAAATGGTAGGCGAGAACAAATCTTCTCAGTGTTCCTGATCCGCTCAACCACACGACCACGTTGGGGTACGATTCAAAAGGCAATCTGACGACCATCACCAACGCACTGAATAAGACCACGACCATCACGGTGAACAACCAAGGGCAGCCGCTCACGATCAAAGATCCCTTGAACAACATCACCACGTTCACCTATGAGCTGGGTGACCTCATCTCGGTCAAAGACCCCTTGAACCGCGAGACGAAACGGATGCTGGATGCCGCCGGGCGGTTACGGAGCATGATCAATCCGCTTGGACAGAAGACCATTTATACCCCTGACGCTTTGGACCGTATCACCCAACTCACCGATGCGATCAACGGGGTCACGCAGTTCGGCTATGATGCCAACAGCAATCTCTTGACCGTCACCGATGCCAAGAGCCAGCAGACGGTGTATACCTACAGCAATATGAATCGGACCAGTACCAGAAAAGATCCGTTGCTCAACACTGAGACGTATTCCTACGACAACAATGGGAACTTGGCCACGGTCCTTGACCGAAAGAGCCAAACCACCACCTATACCTATGATCCGTTGAACCGAAGAACGAAGGCGACGTTCCAAGACGGGACCAGCACGAACTACACCTACGATGCGGGCAACCGAATTACCCAAGTGCAAGAGAAGAATTCAGGGGGCATCGTCACCGCGACGATTACCCGAACCTATGACGGGCTGGATCGGTTGACGCAAGAGGTCACCCCGCAAGGGCAGATTGATTATGCCTACGATGCGGCGTCACGCAGGACCAGCATGACTGTCCAAGGGCAGAGCGCGGTGAACTATACGTACGACAATGCTAATCGGCTCACGCAGAGTACGAAGGGGAGCGATACGGTTACGATCGCCTATGACGATGCGGATCGGCGGACTAGTCTCACCTATCCGAATGGCAACAAGATCGAGTATGCGTATAACGCGGCAAGCGAGCTGACCAGTCTCACGTATAAGTCGGGTACCACCACGATTGGCGATCTGACATACACCTACGATGCGGCAGGCAACCGCATCAAGACCGGCGGTAGCTTTGCGCGAACCAATCTCCCACTGGCTCTGACGACAACCAGCTACAACGCCAATAATCAGCAGACCACATTCGGCACGAGTACCGAGACCTACGATCTCAACGGCAACCTCGCCACAACTACCGATGGCGGAGTCACGACCACGTATGCCTGGAACGCTCTCAATCAGCTGACGGCGATTAGTGGTTCAGGATTGACGGCCTCATTTACCTACGATTCCTTTGGTCGGCGCACCGGTAAGACCATCAATGGAACGACGACGAACTTCTTGTATGACGGTTTGAACCCTGTACAGGAAAAGAACGCTGCCACCGTCACGGCGAACCTTTTGACGGGCCTTGGGATCGACGAGTTCTTTATCAGAACGGATGGAATCGGAGTAAGAGCTCTCCTGCCTGATGGCCTCGGCTCGACGATCGCATTAGGCGATGGTACTGGTACGTTGCAGACCCAGTACACCTATGAGCCATTTGGCGTTACAACCCAGACTGGGGCAGCTAGCACTAGTAGTTACAAGTACACAGGTCGAGAAGATGACGGGAGCGGGCTCTATTACTACCGCGCGCGGTACTATCAACCAAGATTACAGAGATTTATTGCGGAAGACCCGATACGATTTGCAGGCGGGGGCACAAATTTCTATGCATACACATTTGGAAACCCAATCCGTTTCCGAGATCCGGCTGGGAAGAATGCAATGCTCATCAGCCCGCTGGTGTTGTCGCCACCTGCGTTGATAGCCACTGCTGTTATTATTGGGGGTGTTGCTGCTTACTATTACTATCAACAACAAAGTCAGATTTCATCTCCCGATAACCATCTTATTTTTAATAAGCCCAGTCGATCGGCCAAACCTAAGAACTGTCCAGCCGATACGAAACCCATAGACCAATTCCCTGATCTAGACAGTGATGATATTCACGAGATCAAGAAGGGGCTTGGTGCCAGACCCGATGATTGGGTTGGTATTACTCCAGATGGCGATGTAATCACAGGCGGTGACCGCGGTCAGGCTACAAACCAAGGGCCATACAAAGACTATCTTCCCTGGAATAAGTAAAAGGGAAAGCATGTATCCAGCTAGATACAAGATTTCTCTTCGTATAACCCATCCAAGCATGGATCCTGAAGACATTTCTGCGCAACTGGGCCTGAGGCCATTCAGAAAATGGAAAGCAGGATCACAAAGAACCACGCCAGCAGGCAAGCAGCTCGCCGGGATGTATGAGGAAACACACTGTGTGTTTGACCTAGACGAGAAGTCTAGGGGTGGCCTTGAATCGACATTGCGCGCGTTGACGACAAAGCTTCTTAGCTCCGAGCATTTCCTCAAGAAAATTCGGTCGACTGGTGGAAACATCGAATATTTTATCGGGCTGTTTGTTAAGAAGAATACGGGCTTAGTGCTGGACACTAGCTTGATGGCTCAGTTGGTTAACCTAGGCATAGACCTATCATTTGATATCTATGAGTCGCAACATTTACAGAAGAAGACAGCTCGTCGAACTGCTAGATAAGCTCCTGTCACCAATCTCTCATCTCGACTCGTCATCGGTTACGGATCAGAAGGGACAGATCACTAGTTACACCTACGATCCCCTGAATCGAAGAACGAAGACCACGTTCCAGGACGGGACGAGCACGAACTATACGTACGATGCAGGAAATCGGATCACGCAGGTACAGGAAAAGAATTCAGGGGGCACCGTCACGGCCACGATCACACGAACCTATGACGGTCTGGATCGCCTCACGCAGGAAGTGACACCACAAGGGCAGATTGATTACACCTATGACAACGCGAGCAGGAGAGCGACCATGACGGTCGCGGGCCAGCCGCAGGTCACTTACACGTATGACAATGCCAATCGGTTGACCACGATCACCCAAAACACCAGCACCGTGACCATTGGGTATGACGATGCGGACCGCCGGACCAGTGTGACCTATCCCAACACGAACAGCATCACGTATGCCTATAATGCGGCCTCGGAACTCACAAGCCTCACCTATAAACAAGGTGCAACGACCCTCGGAGACTTGACTTACACTTACGATGCGGCAGGCAATCGGCTCAAGACCGGCGGCACATTTGCGCGGTCGAACATCCCGCCCGCGCTCACCAGTGCCAGCTACAATGCGAACAATCAACAAACCACATTCGGCACCAGCACCGAGACCTACGGCCTCAACGGTAATCTGGCGACCAGTACCGATGCCGGAGTCACCACCACGTATACCTGGAATGCACGCAATCAGCTGACTGGCGTTAGTAGTTCGAGCTTGACAGCGTCTTTCACCTACGACTCCTTCGGTCGCCGCAGTGGTAAGACCATCAACGGCACGATGACCAATTTCGTGTACGACGGGCTCAATCCTGTTCAAGAGGAGAACGGCGGGACCGTCACGGCCAACCTCCTGACCGGGCTCGGCATCGACGAGTTCTTCACCAGAACGGATGGAGTAGGAGTCCGTGCGTTGCTGCCGGACGCGTTGGGATCAACCGTTGCTCTTGGCGATGGGACAGGTACACTCCAAACGCAATATACCTATGAACCATTCGGCTTTACCACCCAGACCGGAGCGGCGAGTACCAATAGCTACAAATATACGGGGCGAGAGGATGATGGGACGGGGCTCGCCTACTACCGGGCGCGGTACTACCATCCTCGGCTACAGAGGTTTATGACGGAGGATCCGATTGGGTTTGCAGGAAGGGATGTCAATCTGTACGCCTATGTATTGAACAACCCAACCAGATTTGTTGATCCACTGAGACTGTGTTGGTTCAGACCCCCGACCGATGACTACGTCGTTGGTCGGGAGGATAGTCGCTTTGTCGAACCAGGCAAGGGGATCGGGAAGTTTCTTGAGGACTACGTACCAGCCATGCATACCATGGGGACGTTCCATGACGCGCTCGTGGATATGGGGCTTGAGCTTGGATTACCTGATCCACTAATCAATATCCCAACGATGCTAGGCGTGTACATTATTGCCGTTGAGGCCGAGCTACTCAATAGCCTCTCCAACCGGAACGAAGATTGCGGATTGGGAAAGCGAAAATGATGATCGACCTGGGCTCTTACACACCTCCACTCACACCACCATAGCGAGAAACGAAATGCTAGCGGAGTATATCCGGAAGTCTTTCATTGGGCGGATCGTCTGCATGATGGTGATTGCCACATCCAGCGCGTGTATCAAGCCTGCCGTGGAGGAACTAACCCTTACAAGCCCCTATGCCAATTTGATCGGTGCCGAGTATCGAGTTGTCGGAGACGTGGTCGCCCACGGTATTTACAAAAATCTGAACCAACGGGTGGCCCCATCGTACATTACATTAGTTCCGGGTGTTGGTTTTTCCGGGCCAGAAGTAGCGTTCAAGAAACCAATCGCCAAGGGACAGCACATAACAATATTGAGCGCTTGGCGGGAACGGCAATTGATATCGTGGGATGTCTACTATCTTGTTACACTCCAAAATACGGATTTGCCCCGTGACGTTCCGGTTCAAATAGAACTCAGTCGTGGCAATGAAGGAGTGGACGCAGGGCTCAATCCAGCGGTCTATGAAAGGCTTGCGAAATAGAACTCCTACTATCGGGCACGCTATTACCAGCCCAGGTTGCAGCGGTTCATCGCCGAGGATCTAATTGGGTTCCACGGTGGCGTATCAATGTCTATGGTTACGTGAACAATAACCCAATCATCCTCAGAGATCCGATGGGGTTACTCACACTGGAGCAAGACTCGGTGCAAAAAGAGAATCCAGCGGCAGGAGCTGTAACCGAAGCACTCAACTCACGGGCATCACCTGTCCCGACCTTTCAGTTTCCTTATGTACGAAGATGTCGCTTCCTGAGCCATCCGTATAGAGCGACCGCGATGATTTGTGGCGTATCAGCGGGCTACTGAAGGATCCCGCAGGTAGTGCGCCGGCTCCATGGTCTCGGCTGACCAGACGAGGATTTTACGGTCGAGGGTGGTCACGATCAAATAGTTGCCGTCGCTTGTCCAATGAAGCTGGTACGGAGTTTTGACGTGGAACGTCTTTCGTTTTGTCTGTGCCGAAAGGTCCCAAACTGAAATATGTTCTCCGACTCTGGTGGCAGCCCATCGATGCGATGGGGCGACGGCCATTGTTGTCCCTAATGCCACGGCCGGCCCATGATCGATTTCTGTATCCCTCTTGGTGAAGGTATCCAAGCTTGCCAACACTTTGTTGTTCTTGATGTCCCAGACGGCAATGGTAAAGGCGTTCGGAACACCGGCGCGAGTGGTCATCCAGACAAATGGACGTTTCCAGCCAAGACCGGACCAGGCGTCCGGGAGACCGGCCGGCTTCTCAACCTCGCGCCAGGTTGTAATGTCCCAGACAACGGAGCCGGATTGCGAGGTCGTCAAGAGAAACGAACTTCCATCCAGGAAACTCAGACTATCTACGACCTCTCTTCGTACCGCTCGCTTTTTTATACAACTTTTCTCGTCACAGATTGGATAACGGCTGGCATGCACTAGCTCTTTCACGACCGCTCGGGTGACGAGATCCATGACAAGAACTTTGGGTCCTCCTCCGGCGACGACCAGAAATCGATTGCCGGGAATGAATTGCAACGCGTTGATCCGACCTTGTCTGGTTGAATAGGGTGAGAACTCACGCCAAGTCTGGGTTTCCCACAAACGTACGTCTCCTTCCATGGTCCCGGCCGCCAGGATTGCGCCATCGGCGCTAAAGGCTAGCGCATGTCCTGGAGCAGGCAGCGCCAATTGACGCAAGAGAGTTCCCTGCCCTGGGTCCCATATTTTCAGCAGTCCATCGTCGCCGCTCGTGACGAGCAGATTCGCGCTGGGAGACGTCGCCACTGCACGCAAGGCCAGTGCGTGGGCGAAAGCCGGCGCAGCCGGGGGAGAAGATGTCATCGTAATAAATGTCGGTAGGGTCGCTCGCTTGGCCAATACCTTGGCCTGAGGTTGGCCTGGGTCCAACACCAATTCTGGGGAACGTGAGGGAACATCCCAAACCGATATCTTCCCATCCACATCAGGGTTGCGGCCTCCCTGCATCCCAACCACGATCTTCGACCCGGTCGGAGACCATTTGAGTAACGAAACGCGGGGGCCCATGTTGCGGCAATCCTCTCCGCACAGGTCCGGCAACATCGCACCAGTTTGTAGATCCCAGATCTGTAACGTGTGGAGATGCTCCGATTGCCCGACCAAGTGATCGGCATCGGCAGCAATGTCGACGGCACGAAGCTGTGTCGGTGAGCGCATCCCGCGCCCTGGAGCTGCATCGGTAAACTCGGTCACAGACACCAGCTCGCCCGTATCAGTCGTGAAAAGCGCATAGCTCCATTCTCCGTTGGCTGCCACCAAACGATGACTGTCCCGCGAGAAGGCTTCGGGCGTGAGAGGGCCCTGTGCCCCTTCAGCACTCGTCAATGTTGCGCGCGTGGCTATGGACGCCTCCACCGGATCGATCAGGAGAATCATTTTGCCCACAGTCGCCGCCAAACGAGAACTGTTCGGCGCAAAGAGGAGATCACGCGGTTTACCGTCTGCAATGGCCACCTCACGAATGGTTGTCCCACTGAGGTCGTGCAGGTGAATGGTGTGGCCCTGGGCGATCGCCAACAGCTTCGTATCGGGCGAGGCAGCCACGGAAGACATGTCTGTCTTCCCCTCCAGCGCAATATGTTTGAGCGGCACGAGCTTTTTCCCCAGCTGCCAGACGGACACGGCCTCATTCCCGTGGCGGAGAATCATCCGATCGGTCTCATTCGAATAGGCAAGCAATCTATAGGGCTGCGGCGATTCCGCCGGAATAGTGGTCACTGAGACTCGATTCTTCCAATCGTAGATGGTGACGCTCTGCCCCACACACAGCACCCATCCCTCCTGTTTCAGCAATGCGACCTGCTCACAGTGAAGACCGGGAATCTTGGCCAAGAGCACCTTCGTCTCAAGATCCCAGACAACCAGCTCTTCCCCCTGAACCAGTAGGATCCGCCCATCTTCAGAGAACGCAGTAGGAGTTCTGGAGGGATAACCAGCCGCGTCTTGAATCGATGAGGCGGCAAGGAAGGGGACGGCAACAAGTAGGGTCCTCAACATCTTCTGATACGGTTTCCAACGATTCATGGCCTTCGCTTCATTCAGCCGATCGATGGCGTGCACGAGATACACCGGCCGCTCGCTCCTTGGCTCTATATGGAGAGGGGGAGACAGAAACGCCTTCCACCTTTGGCGCAACTTCTGAGCTGCCCAGAGTTGCCGGCAAGACATCGACGAAGTGATCCAGGCCCTGCTCATCCTTCCACCGCTGAACGGGAGCCTTGGCATTTATCTGGATACTGTCGAAGACTTGCCACGAACTCGTCAGCGTTGCCTGACTCGGACTCAAACCTACCATGGGCCGTTGAATGGGGCTATCCTCGCTTGCGGGAGAAAGGCTGAGGGGGTCAGGTACGGGATGAATCTCAGCTTGGGGTCGTCCAGGCAAGGTCGGCCGAACTGTGGCCTTCTTCGGTGATGCGGATCGAGGAACCGGTGACACAGTATTCGCCGCTTTCTTTTGTGCCACGGGAGGCAACGTATCAGTTATATGGAGATTCCCTTGGTCATCGATCCATTTATACAGCTCCGCGGACCCGATAACCGGCCAGAACAGAAAACCGCTCATGATGCCCAGTATGAACATTTTCATATTATGAGATGCCCTCAGTATCCAAATGATGTGGTAATTGCCAAAAGTATAGCAGGCAGTCCCATTTATGCCTGGGCGTACCAGGGCGCCGCGCATGGCCGGCACTCGGTCGGAACCAGAAAAGCAGTCCAGGATTTGGAGCGGGAGTTGGATCGGACGTGAGGGTGGGAGGAGCACGCACCTAACCGAGGACGATCAGGTACGGCGGAGATCTTGGGAGGACTTTAGGCTTCCCAGTACAAGCTGGGCCTGCACACCATCCTCGCGCTCGATCCCCTGTTGAACCATATTCCCTCGGGGCGTTAACTCCTCCCATTTGTTACGATAGGCCTCAACTACGAATCAGTCAAGAAAACTAATGTGTCAATCATCATCCGGCTGACTGATGAAATCTGGAGAAATCTCTCTTGACCTTTCAAATCGTAACGTGCAGGGTGCCATCCTCCTATAATTTTTGAATGGTGGGCGATGGCTCAAGCACTCACGAGTCAAGACGTACAACAGACGTGGTCGGCACTCATAGAAGATACTCGCACAGCCGTGCTGCTCACGATGCGAAACGGACGTCCCTTTGGATCGCACGTCCCCTACGTATTTGGAAAAGACTGGACTCGGGCGTACCTGCACCTCAGCCGACTGGCGCTTCATACGCAGCATCTGCTGGTTGATCCGCATGTGTCGCTGTTCATCGCTGAAACGGACGGACCCGGCAAAAATCCATTGGCGTTGAGGCGAATGAATCTGCAAGGTGAGGCAGTGCTGCTGCAGCCCGATGCACCATCATATCGTGAAATCAAGGAACAATACCTGTCGCGGTTTCCCCAAGCCGAGATGATGTTTGGTTTTGGTGACTTCACACTTTGGGAATTACGACTTGAGGATGCCCACTTTGTGCTCGGCTTCGGTCAAGCCTTCATCTCGACCGCCGCCACGCCTGCCGGATGGATGCATCAAAAAGTGGAACGACCGTCTGCGAGGAGAGACTGATCGTCGGAAGGGCAGCGCTCGCTAGTACTCACGGCCGACTCAATCTACCGTCGAACACCTGACACCACCCCAGTAGATATGTAACGAGCTGCCTGTTTCAGGGAGAGAAAGCCATGACTTGTTTGCCCGCTCTATCTCATCGGATGACACAACTTGCCACAATCATGATGTGTGTGTCGGCCATATGGTTCTTCACATCCTGTGACGCAAGGAACCAGAATACGACAACGACACAGACCTTTGAACGCCCGATGAAATCCCCGCCACCACGATTCGTCCCGTACGAAGTCTTGGTCAAGTTCAAGGAGGGGATTTCGCATGAAAGGATTGCGTCCATCCTGAAGAATAACGGGATGGACGTGATCGCGGAAATTCAACGGGGACGCCTCTATCACGTCAGAATTGTGGACAATCGGTCGGTTGAATCTGCAATCACCCAACTCACGTCATATCAGGAGATCGAGTATGCAGAGCCCAATTATCGATACGACACGCAGAAGTAATGTGATGAGCATGGGGCTCTGTTGGAGCTGGACCATCCTAGGAATAGCAACGGTCGGGATCGCTTTGTCGGGACTCATGTCGGGAGACCACGTGGTTCATGCGGGGCAGAAGCAGGCATCTCGCGGAATGACGGCGTTATCACAGGGCGCGCGCCACCCGGCCCGGTATGTACCGGGGGAGGTACTCGTCAAGTTCAAAGATGAGGCGTCCTCGTCAGGAATCCAGTCTCTGAATATGGTGGCGGGCGCCAAAGAACTCAGAGTACTGTCTGCGAATGCGAGGATGATCCATCAGTACAAATTAGAAGATACCTTGTCGGTCGACGAAGCGGTCTTGAAGTACCGAAGTAATCCCGCTGTCGAATATGCCGAACCAAACTACCTTTACCGGCTCAAAACAATTCCCAGCGATGCACAGTTCGGTACGTTATGGGGCCTCCATAACATCGGTCAAATTGTGAATGGAACAGCAGGAAAAGCAGATGCCGACATCGATGCGCCGGAAGCCTGGGATATCAGCACGGGAAGTCCAAACGTGATTATCGCCGTCATTGATTCAGGCATTGCCTACGACCATCCGGATCTCGCGCCCAATATCTGGACGAATCCGAAAGAGATTCCCGCGAATGGCGTGGATGACGATGGGAATGGATTGGTCGACGATGTGCATGGATGGGATTTTCACATGAACGACAGTGACCCGATGGACCCTGTCGATCTCAATCCTGGTGGCAACCCGGGACATGGCACTCATGTCGCGGGAATCATCGCTGGAGCCGGAAACAATGGAACAGGGATCACAGGGGTCATGTGGACCGCGAGGCTGATGGCCCTGAGAGCCGGAGGGATAGATCGATCCGTATCCACCACCGCTATTATCAGCGCGATCCACTATGCCGTCGACAATGGCGCACGTGTGATCAACGCGAGCTTTGCCGGACCTGACTGTAGCCTGGCTCTCTATGATACGGTGAATGCCGCGAATGCGGCAGGCGTCCTGTTTGTTGCAGCGGCAGGAAATGAAGACTCGGATAACGACAACGTACCGAGCTTCCCCGCAAATTTCAGCGCTTCTTCAGCATGTAACGGGCAACAGAAGGCCGCGCTGGAAAATGTGATCGCGGTAGCGGCCACAGACGGGAATGATCAATTGGCGAGCTTCTCTAATTTCGGGTCCACGACCGTCCAGGTGACCGCGCCGGGAGTCAGCATCAACAGCACGAAACCCACGTCGAACATGACGAATGTGCTCCTGCATAACTTCGATTCGAACCCAATCGGGCTCGGGTATGTCTTCGGAGGAATCAATAGTACCTGGGGATTCACTAATTCCACGTCATTCAGCCAACCGAACAGTCTGAGCGACAGTCCGAACGGAAACTATCAGAACGACACCGATTCATTCGCAATCGGACCAGTGTTCAGTACCAAGGGACAGCGGGGGTGCCGACTTGACAGTCGCGTTCGCCTGGAAACCGAGCAGGATATAGACGGGATTGTCGTAGAAACTTCGAGAAACAGCGGGACCAGTTGGCGCCCCATTCGTGGGTTCACAGAAAATACCAACTCCCAATTTATCCCTTTCACCTGGGGGGACGTCGCGGACGATGTGACGAGTTCACGGTTTCGCTTCCGATTCATATCGGATGAGCGCCAGGTCTTCGACGGCGTGTATGTAGACGATATCCGCGTTGCCTGTGTGGCGGGACCGCCGTCGGGAGCGACGGACTACCAGTTTCTTCTGGGTACTTCGATGGCCACTCCGCATGTGGCGGGACTCGCCGGCTTGTTGCTCTCGGTGAATCCCAATCTCACCGTATCCCAACTCAGGAACGCAATCCTCAACACGGTGGATCGGAAGGCTTCTTTGAGTGGAAAGGTGTCGACCGGTGGACGCATCAATGCCCGGGCCGCGTTGGCCAGTGTGGTGGCAAACTTCACGGTCACGGTCAACAAGACGGGCGCCGGAACCGGCACGGTGACATCCAATCCATCCGGTATTAATTGTGGACCGACCTGTAATGGACAGCTTCCCCAAGGGAGCACCATCACCCTTACTGCAGCACCAGATCCTGGGTCTGCCTTCGCAGGGTGGAGTGGAGATTGTAGTGGACCTGACCTCTGCTCGCTGACTCAAAATGCGACGGTCACCGCAATCTTCAACATTGCGTCATCTTCGCCGGTACCCAGCGGTAACGTCGGAGGAGGAGGCTGCACGGTCGCCCCTGGCGCAACCGGAGACATATTGCTACCTGCCATGCTACTCCTATCTGTGATTGTGTTGTTGTGGAGGGTAAGATCCCGATGAGACTGAGTTTCGGAGCACGAGTAGACCAGTCACAGCGAAAGCTGAGCCTTGACTCAATGGTCGGTGTTCAAGGCGTTTCCTCTCGTGGACTCCCTCTCCTAAGCCGCTCAGCACAAGTGCCGGCCCCACTTGGACTTCAACTTAATGGTCCCTTTCATCGGGATTCTGCATTTCTCCTATTGTTCACTCTTGGCCCGATAGTAAAGATCGTGAACGATGACATGATTCGCCGGTGAACATGAGGGGAACGAAAATCCATCGGCAGAAGCGCAAGAGAAGGGAAGTGACTGGGAAGGCGTCCTTTGAGCGATCCAGACCGTTGACCTGCCGCTAGCACACACCCGGTTTACCCGAATCATAGATCGAGGAATATCCTCGTCTGTACCGAGAAGTCATCTCTAGCAATACCAGCTTTTGCGCTCCTTTTCCCCTCGCAAGAGGGATAGCTGAACTCACGCTAGCCCTACTACATGTCGTTTGAAACAGAGGACGCGATGACTTGCCGGCCCGCTCTCTCTCATCGTCTGACACAACTTGTCACAGTCCTGACGTGTGTGTCAGCTGTCTGGTTTTCCACATCCTGTGACGCAACAAACCAGAATGAGACAGAACCACATGCCTTAGAACCCGCTATAAAATCTCCGCCACCACGATTCGTCCCATACGAAGTGTTGGTCAAGTTCAAGGACGGGATTTCACAAGAGCGGATCGCGTCCATCCTGAAGGATACCCGAACCGACGTGATCGCTGAAACCCAGCAGGGGCGCCTTTATCACGTCCGGATTGTGGACAATCGGTCGGTTGAATCCACGATCACCCAACTCACGTCATATCAGGAGGTCGAGTATGCAGAGCCCAATTCTCGGTACGAAACGCAGAAGTAGCATGATGAACATGGTGCTCTGTTGGGTCGGGGCCATCTTCGGCATCACAGCGGCCGTGGTCGCATTGTCCGAACTCCTGCCTGGAAATCCCTTAGCCTATGCGAAGCAGAAACAGACAGCCGCCGGAATGACGGCGTTATCAGGAGACGCACGTCACCCGGCGCACTATGTGCCGGGAGAGGTGCTCGTCAAGTTTAGAGATGAGGCGTCCTCGGCGGCCATCAGGTCTCTGAATGCAAGTGTGGGCGCCCAAGAAACCAGAGCGTTATCCAAGACCGGCAGGGTGATCCACCAGTACAAAGTAGAAGGCGCCTTGTCGGTGGACGAAGCAGTTTTGAAGTACCGAAGTAATCCCGCTGTTGAGTATGCCGAACCAAACTATCTGTACTCGCTACAAGCTATTCCCACTGATGCTCAGTTCGGCACCTTATGGGGTCTCCACAACACAGGCCAAACTGTGAACGGAACGGCAGGAAAGGCAGATGCCGACATCGATGCGCCTGAAGCCTGGGATATCAGTACGGGAAGCCCAAACGTGATTATCGCTGTCATTGACTCAGGTATTGCCTACGACCATCCGGACCTTGCACCCAATATCTGGACGAATCTGGGAGAGATTCCCGGGAATGGCGTGGATGACGACGGGAATGGATGGGTTGACGATGTGCATGGATGGGATTTTCTCATGAACGACAGCGACCCCATGGACCCTGTCGATCTCAATCCCGGAGGGAACCCGGGACATGGCACTCATGTCTCGGGAACCATCGCTGGAGTTGGAAACAACGGCACAGGGATCACAGGGGTCATGTGGACCGCGAAGCTGATGGCCCTGAAAGCCGGAGGTGTGAATAACTTGTTGAGCACCACTGCTATTATCAGCGCGATCCACTATGCCATCGACAAAGGGGCGCGTGTCATCAATGCGAGCTTTATCGGACCTGAGTGTAGCCTGGCCTTCTATGATGCGGTGAGTGCCGCGAATGCGGCAGGCGTCCTGTTTGTTGCCGCTGCAGGCAACGGTGGAACTGATGGGATCGGCGATGATAACGACAACGCACCGAATTTTCCCTCAAATTTCAGTGCGCCGTCAGTGTGTGACGGGCAACAGAAGGCCGCGCTGGCCAACGTGATCGCGGTCGCAGCGACAGACCACAATGATCAATTGGCGACCTTCTCGAATTTCGGGTCCACGACCGTCCAGGTGGCCGCGCCGGGAGTCGGCATCAACAGCACAATCCCCACATCCAACATGACGACTGCCCTCTTTCATAACTTTGACTCCGGCCCGACCGGGCTTGGATACGTCTTCGGGGGAACCAATAGTACCTGGGGGTTCACCAATTCCGCGTCATTCAGTCAACCGAACAGTCTGACCGACAGTCCGAACGGAAACTATCAGAACGACACCGATTCTTTCGCAATGGGACCTGTGTTCAGTACGGCAGGACAACGGGGGTGTCGGTTTGACGGTCGGGGACGCCTCTCGACAGAGGAGGGGTTTGATGGGATTTTGATGGAGTCCTCTGGCGATAGTGGAAACAATTGGGTTATAGGAGGCGTGTTCAGTGGCTCGTCAGGTGGACAGTTCGTTCCATTGACCTTTGGAGACATCCCGGATGGTAAAGCCAACACCTCAAGATTCCGATTTAGGTTCGGGTCGGATGAGAGCGTCGTGTCGGACGGCGTCTACTTGGACAATGTCCGCGTCGCCTGTGTGGCGGGATCACCGTCGGGAGCGACGGACTACCAATTTTTCCAGGGTACGTCGATGGCCACCCCTCATGTGGTAGGACTCGCCGGCTTGTTGCTCTCGGTGAATCCTAACCTCACCGTAGCCCAACTCAGGAACGCAATCCTCAACACAGTGGATCGGAAGGCGTCTTTGAGTGGGAAAGTGTCGAGCGGTGGGCGTATCAATGCCCGGGCCGCATTGGTCAGCGTCATGCCACATTCCACCGTCACCGTCAACAAGGCCGGCGCCGGTGCCGGCACGGTTACATCCAATCCTGCCGGAATTGACTGCCGAGCAACATGCAGTGGACAGTTTCCCCAAGGGAGCACCGTCACCCTTACCGCAGCACCCGATCCTGGGTCTGTCTTCGCAGGGTGGAGTGGAGATTGCGCAGGAACCGACGCCTGCTCGCTGACCCGGAACGCAACTGTCACCGCAACCTTCAACATTGCGCCATCGCCGCCCCCCAGCGATAGCGGAGGCGGAGGAGGCTGCACTGTCGCCCCTGGCGCAACTGGAGACATATTGCTACCCGCCATGCTACTCCTGTCCGTGGTTGTGTTGTTGTGGAGGGCAAGACGCCGATGAGGCTGAGTTTCGGAATGCGAGGAGTGTCGCCATGGCGGAAAGTAGACCCCAACCGTGCGGTCGGGGTCCACAATGTTTCTTCTGGTGTACTCCTTCCACCAAGCCGCTCAACACAAGTACTGGTCTTACTTGGACTTCAACTTAATCGTCCCTTTCATCGGGATTCTGCATTTCTCCTATTGTTAGCCCTTGGCCCGATAGTATGGCTTTCCATGATCGGGCTCTTTACGTTTCAACCACTGCCTTGGTATGCCATATGGTCACCGGCTTTTCTCTCCATCGCCCTATGGCAGCCTCTGTGCGAGGAATTGCTCTTCCGTGGTATGGTTCAGGGCCATTTGTTGCAACCCATGGCGAGGCAGAAGACATGGATTGGTCTATCCACCGCCAATCTGCTGACATCCTTCTTGTTCTCATTGGCCCATCTAGCCGGCCATTCCGTTTCGTGGTCTTTGCTCGTGTTCGTTCCTTCTCTCTGTTTCGGCTTCGTACGAGATCGCTTTGGATCTGTGTACCCCTCTATCGCTCTGCATGCCTTCTATAATACCGGGTACTTTCTGCTCCTCGGTGACCTGACTCTTCCAAACTCCTTGTAAGATGCTCACCATTGAACTGCGCGTGCAGGCCATCGTGGAGGAATCTTCATGATTGTCAGGAGCCAGTTGCTTGAAAAGACTTGGAAGGCTAAGACATAAAAATCACTCAGCCATCGAGAGGCTTGGCGACGGTGACGGTATGGTAAAGACTTCGTTCAGATCGCTGAAGGAGCCTCCGGGAGTTGGTCCGCCACTGATGACGTAAATGCGCCCCTGTACTACTGCCGACCCGATACCATGCCGAGCAGTCGGCATGGGAGCCAGACGCTGCCAGATATCACGGGGCGGGTCATAAGCCTCGTTCTCATTGAATGTGCCGCTAGACCCTTCGCCGCCGAATACGTAGATCCGTCCTTCTACCACAGCGGCTGTGATACCGCTCCGCGCAGTCGGAAGATCCGCGACGCGCCTCCAGCGATCAGTTGCCGGATCGTACTGTTCCATGACAGCAAGATTCTGATGGTAGTCACCGTCGATGCGTCCACCGATTGCATAAATCTTCCCGGCGACCGTCGCCGTGCCGAGATGATCGCGCGAGGTTGGTAGCGGTGCCGCTGTTGTCCAGACGTTGCGCACGGGATCGTACACTTCAACCTGCGCATTGTTGGCCTTCCTGTCGTATCCGCCGATGGCATAGAGCTTTCCCCCATGTTCAGTCACAGACAAGGCACCACGCGCAGTCGGCATCGGAGCGCGACTAGTCCAGGTGTCCGTGCCAGGATCGTAGGCATACACCGTGGCTACCGGGTTCCAGATGCTGAATCCCGACTGGCGGTATCCGCCTATGACGTACAATCGTCCATCTACGACACCGATCCCGGCATGGTGCAGGCCGACCGGCATAGGCGCTTTGGAGGTCCACCGGTTAGCCACCGGATCATACATTTCAACAGAGGGCGTGATCGTCAAATTCAGCAAATTGCCCAAGCTGGGTTTTTCAAACCCTCCAACGACGTAGACCTTCCCATCCACCGCCGCAGCTGCCACCTCCGTCCGCTTCGTCGGTATAGGAGCGGCAGTATGCCAAGTCCCTTGATCCGATTCAGGCTGTGCTGATTCGCTGGATACTGGGAGTGCAATCAGGAAGAGTCCGATTAGGGCAGGCATCACAGATCTTGCGACGAACCAGACAAACCACACGCACCAGACCGACAATCTCATGAGATGCGACATGCCTTTATTCTATACCTCTTTGAGGTCCAACGGCAGGTCGCCAATGATGCTGCTGAACTTCCCCATCGACAAGGATGACAAAATCCGCAATCGTTTCTCGGCATCATGGACATTCGATTGGTAGAGGAACAGGCGACATAAGCTACCAACATCGCGATCTTGCTGTGGGTCGGCGGCAGAGGTCCACTCTGAAGGCTCTGTGGACCATCGAGTTTCGAAGGGGTTGGGACTACAAGAAAGACCGCCGTGACCGTGAACCTCGTCGTTGATACTTCGGTGTGGTTGTTGGTCTTGCTGCAGCCTTGGACTCCTCACAGCTGATCAGGACTTCGCGCACATCGTCAGGCATTGCGACCTCATTACCCTTACCCTTTCTGCTTAGTGCTTGTTGATCGGCAGAGTAGGCAGAAAGAGCTGCCTAAAGCGAGGCCGCCGAGGAAGGCCAGACCGAGGATGACGCCGCGCAGAGAATTCGTCGGTCCCGCTTGGCGACGGATATATCGGCGGGCTTGGGAACCGACGGTCGCCTCGCCCCCAATCCAGCGGCGCGGGTCGTCGGTCGGGGTCTCAGTTGGATTGCTCACGAGTCTCATGTCTCTCTCCCTTCATCTAGCGCGATGCATTCATCGATCAGTTGCTCCAATTCATCCATTTCCTGATGTCGCACATCCACAAACCGAACTCCGAACGTTCGATCGACGGTCCATTGTACCCGAGCTTGCGTAATCAGAATCGGGGTGTCGTCTCCTGGGACAATCAGCTTGACGGCGATCTGCTTTCCTGGTTGGACATCGAGCGAGCTTTTCACCCGGGCGCCGCCAAGCGATAGATCGAGGACCTCCCCTTCCACTTCATGCGAATTCGCTCGAAGCAAGCTCTTGACTTGAGCCGGCACTCGACGGTGACGACGTCGCTCCATTAGAAGATAGAATACCTTTTTCACCGGGGAAAAGCACGTGGCCGGTCTCCCAAGTCGCTGATTGTTCAAGCATTCTCTTGCAAGTCATCGAATCTTTTCGATATGGTACGGCACGATGGACCGAGCTCGTTCGCGCCAGATCCTCCTCGCCTGCGCGAGCGGACTACTTTTACCGTTCTGTTTTCCACGGTTTGACCTGGGATTGCTGGCCTGGATCGTCCTCATTCCCCTCCATCTCGCGCTTGATCAATGCTCCAGACCGCGGGCCTTTTGGATCGGCTGGCTGAACGGTCTCGTCGGATTCACCGGCATCATGGCTTGGGTCGTCACCGCCATGACGACCTATGGCAAGGTCCCCGAACCCGTCAGTTACGCAATTTTGTTGCTGCTGGCCGCCTACCTCGGACTCTATGTCGGGCTCTATTGCCTCGCGGTTGTCTGGTTGCGCGAGTTCATCCCACGCTACGGAATTTTCTTTGCCCCCTGCTTCTGGGTCGCACTCGAATGGTTCCGTACCCACCTGCTCTCCGGCCTTCCGTGGTGTCTCCTCGGCTATTCACAATATCGCGAATTGGACCTGATTCAGGTGGCCGACCACACGGGTGTGTACGGCATTTCCTTCCTCATCGTCCTGGTGAATGTCGCCTTCGCCGAGCTGTACTTGTGGATCATGCCGTTTTTCAGAGGATTTCACCCGGTCCAGCTTCCGTGGGAATTGCTCACCACTGCGGCCGCCTGCATGGTGCTCTCATGGTTCTACAGTTCAGCAGTCCTGAGTGCGAGAGATCTGGGCCATCATAAACCCTCCATTATCGTCGGTGTCGTGCAGCCGAATATCGATCAAGCCGTGAAGTGGGATGCGTCATTTCGCGACGAGACGATGCGACGGTTCGACCGGCTGACGGCCCAACTGGGAACCAGCACCGACTTGGTCGTGTGGCCCGAGGCAGCCACGCCGTTTATTTTCGAGCGGGAGAAAGAGTATCAATTGCAGCTGATCGCGTGGGCGGAACGTGCACAGGCGCCGATCCTCCTCGGCAGCCCGGCCTTGAGATTCTACCCTGATCGCCGCCCCTACCTCTTGAACAGCGCCTATCTGCTGGGAAGGGACGGCACAGTCCTCGGCCGTTATGATAAGCACCATCTCGTGCCGTTTGGAGAATACATCCCCCTCAAATCCTCGCTCCTATTTTTCCTCGATAAACTCGTCGAAGGGATCGGCGATTTTGAAGCAGGACCTGGGCCGACGACGCTCTCATTCAGTCCGAAATCCTGGAGCACAGAACGGTCGATCGGCACCAGATCAGTCAAGTTCGGCGTGGCGATCTGTTATGAAGTGATCTTCCCGGATTTCGTCCGCCAGTTTGCCATGAACGGCGCGGAGTTTCTGGTGACGATCACGAACGACGGATGGTTCGGACCATCCTCGGCGCCCGCCCAGCACTTTGCCATGGTCGTCTTTCGCTCAGTGGAAAATCATTTGGCATTCGCGCGCGCCGCCAACACGGGAATTTCCGGCTTCGTCGATCCGTACGGACAGATTATCGAAGCGACGCCGCTTTTTACGGAAGAAGCGTCCTACGCAACGATCCCAACCAGACAAGCCCGCACGTTCTACAGCTATTACGGCGATGTGTTTGCCCACGCCTGTGTTATAATCTGCGCGCTTTTGATTCTGTTCGGGTATTTCCGCACGAAGGAACCAGCCCTGACGGCAATCACACCGGCATGACCGAATAAGGAGGGTTGTGACATGTTAGAGGACGTGGAAGTTCGTGTCCGTGCCTTGGCTGAACAAGTCTCCGAGCTACGGGGGCATCTTTGACTTCGCTCGTATGACGGCCGACTTACAAGAACTTGAAGCGCAGATGGGCCAGCCTCACTTCTGGAATGATGCCCGCGCCGCCGCAACGGTGAGCCGAAAAAAGGCGACGATCGAGCGAGAACTCCAGCAGTGGCGCGACATCGAGGCCCAAATGGGCGATTTGGATGCGCTGCTGGAGCTTGCCCATGAGAGCGGCGACTCGGCCCTTGAGACCGAGTTGACTAGTGAACTGAATCAGCTGGAGCCGCGCCTCGCTACACTACGTGTCGAGCTGCTCCTCTCTGGAGAACTGGACCCCAATAATGCCATTGTGGCGATACATCCAGGCGCCGGCGGCACGGAATCGCAAGATTGGGCGCAAATGCTCCTTCGCATGTATGTGCGGTGGGCGGAACAGAAGAAATTCAAGGTGGAAACCCTGGATCTGTTGCCCGGCGACGAAGCGGGCATCAAGAGCGTGACCGTCTCCATCACAGGATCGCATGCCTATGGATACCTGAAGGCGGAAGCCGGAGTGCATCGCTTGGTGCGCATTTCTCCATTCGACTCCAACAAGCGGCGGCATACCTCGTTCGCGTCCGTCTTCGTGTATCCGGAACTGAACGAAGACATCGATGTCGTGGTCGAAGAAAAAGATCTCCGGATCGACACCTTCCGTTCGGGCGGCGCAGGCGGTCAGAATGTCAACAAGGTCGAAACCGCCATCCGCATCACTCACTTGTCGAGTGGTATCGTTGTGCAATGCCAGAATGAGCGGTCTCAACTCCAGAATCGAAACGGGGCGATGAAAATCTTGAAGGCGCGCCTCTTCGAATTGGAACAGAAAAAGAAGGAAGCGGAGTTCAACGCCATCGTCGGCGAAAAGAAGGACATCGCGTGGGGCAGCCAAATTCGATCCTACGTGTTCCAACCGTACCAACTGGTCAAGGATCACCGGACAGGTCATCAAATCAGCAACGTCTCATCCGTCATGGACGGAGACCTTGATGGATTCATCGAAGCCTTTTTGAAGAAGAAATTGGGAAAAGGAAGCGATCACCTCTCGCCGGTCGGCGGACCGGAAGAGGACCTGTAGCAGGATTGCCGAAGGCTAAGATGGACGAACTGAACGAACAGCGGCAGCAACGAATCAAGAAACTCGAGCTCCTTCGGGAGGCCGGCGTCGCTCCCTATGGCGGCCGCTTCGAGGTCAAGGATCGGGCCGGTCGATTACTCAAGCTGCATGGTGAGAAAACCAAGGAGACCTTGGAGCAAGAAAAAATCTCCTGCACGATCGCGGGACGGATCGTCGCCTTGCGCCGTTTCGGGAAGGCCGGGTTTGCCGTGCTGCAAGACGGGTCCGACCGTCTCCAAGTGTATCTCAAAAAGGATCTGCTCTCCGAACAGGCCTACACCGTCGTGGAGCAGCTCGATCTCGGCGACTGGATCGGCGTCACGGGGACGTTGTTTCGTACAAAAACGAATGAGTTCACGGTCGAGGTCCATCACCTGACGTTTCTCAGTAAAGCGCTCCGGCCGCTCCCCGAAAAGTGGCATGGGCTGACCGACGTCGAAACCCGATATCGGCAGCGTTATGTCGATCTGATTGCGAACCCCCTGGTCCATCAGATCTTTTCGACCAGGAGCCGTATCATTACCGGCATCCGAACGTTTCTCATTGAGCGAGGGTTCCTCGAGGTCGAAACCCCGATGATGCATCCGATTCCAGGAGGTGCGAACGCCAAGCCCTTCGTCACGCACCATAACGCACTCGGCGTGGATCTTTACTTGCGTATCGCGCCGGAGCTGTATTTGAAACGCCTGATCGTCGGCGGTTTTCCGCGCGTGTTCGAGATCAACCGCAACTTCCGGAATGAGGGCATCTCGACGATCCACAACCCTGAATTCACGATGCTGGAGTTCTACGTATCGTACGCGGATTTCCAAGATCTGATCGTACTCACTGAAGAACTGGTCTCAAGCCTGGCTCAACAGATTCTTGGCAAGACGGTCATTCCGTACCAAGGGAAAGAGATCGCGCTCACGCCTCCGTGGCGACAATGGTCCTACCACCAAGCCATCCTGGAGGTAAATGCCCTCGACCCATCGGCGCTCCATGATCGTGAAAAAGCGTTGGCGGCCGCCAAACAGCTGAATGTGCCGGTGGATCCGAAGGCTTCGCTGTTCACGATCATCAACGAGATCTTCGAGGAAACCGTCGAACCCAATCTCCAGCAGCCTACCTTCATCACGGACTATCCGATCGAAATTTCTCCGCTCGCCAAGCGGAAGGATACGGACCCGAGCCTGACCGATCGATTTGAGCTGTATATTGCCGGGCGAGAAATCGCGAATGCCTTCTCCGAGTTGAACGATCCGCTGGATCAACGCGAACGGTTTGAAGGCCAGGCGGCTCAGCGGGAGGCGGGTGATGAAGAAGCTCATCTCGTCGACGAAGACTTTCTCCGCGCCCTTGAATTCGGGATGCCGCCGACCGCCGGAGAAGGGATCGGGATCGACCGATTGATCATGCTGTTTACCGATCAGGCCTCCATCCGCGACGTGGTTCTCTTCCCCCAGCTCCGACCGGAGAAGCCATAAGCGTGGCCCTCCCCTATGAAATCTTCGTCGGCCTCCGCTACCTACGTGCCAAGCGGCGCAACCGGACCATCTCGCTGAACACCTTCGTGTCGGTTGCCGGGATTACGCTAGGGGTGGCGGCGTTGATCGGCACGGTCGGCATCATGACCGGTTTCCGGGAGGACATTCAGAGCAAAATTCTCGGCACAACCGCACATATCGTCGTCCAAGAGCGGATGAAAGAGCACATGACCGACTATGACCATCTGACCGACAAGATCCAGACGGTACCCGAGGTCGTCGCCGCCACGCCGTTTGTGTTCCGCCAAGTTTTGCTCACCACACAGAGCGGGGTACAAGGGATCATCCTCCGCGGGATCGATCCGAAACGCGAAGCCAATGTCACCGAACTCGCCAAGAACATTACGGCGGGACAGCTGATTGATCTGCTCACCCCGGTAAAAGTGATGCAGGCTCCGGCCGATGACCCTCAAGGCGAGCTTCGAGCCGTTGAAAAACCAGGCATCATTCTCGGCAAAGAGCTGGCGCTCAGGCTGGGAGTCTTTGTCGGCGATACGGTCAACGTAGTCTCTCCCGTCGGCCCCATCAGCGCGATGGGGATGGTCCCCAAGATCCGGACGTTCGCCGTGGTCGCCCTGTTCCACTCAGGAATGTTCGAATACGATTCTTCTTTTGCCTATATTGAGCTCGGCGAGGCACAGAAATTTTTCAATCTGGGCGCGAGCGTCACCGGAATCGAAGTCAAGGTCAGGGATGTGTTCAGGGCCGGAGAGATCGCCCACAATATCGAACAGGAGTTGGGATTCAGCCACGGAGCCAGAGATTGGATGCAGATGAACCGCAATCTCTTCTCTGCCTTGAAGCTGGAGAAGACGATGATGTTTCTCCTACTGGTCCTGATCACGATCGTGGCCTCATTCAACATCGTCAGCACCTTGACGATGATCGTGACGGAGAAGCAGAAAGAAATCGCCATCCTCAAGGCGATGGGCGCCACGAAGCGCAGTATCCGGCGTATCTTCATGCTGAACGGATTGATCATCGGATTTGCGGGGACAGGCATCGGCATTCCCTTGGGCTATGCGTTTCTCTGGTTGATTCAAACGTTTTGGACGTTCGACCCGAGCGTGTACTACATCTCGACCATTCCGGTTCATGTGCTGGCCGAAGACGTGCTCCTCGTGGCCGGGTCCGCCATCCTGATCAGTTTTCTGGCGACGGTCTATCCGGCCAATCAGGCCGCGAAGCTGGAACCCGTGGCTGCGCTGCGCTATGAATAGATTCGCAGGGCTGAGGAGTGTGGGCTGAGGACTGAGATTAAGAATATCGAAATGATTAAAGTTACGAACCTCCATAAGTCTTTTTCGATGGGGTCCTATGAACTACCCGTTCTCAAGGGGATCGATCTTGAGATTCAGCGCGGCGAGCTGGTGGCGATCGTGGGAGCTTCGGGAGCCGGCAAGAGCACCTTGCTCCATATTATCGGAACGCTCGATAAGCCGAGTAGGGGTACGGTGACGTTCGATGAAGATGACCTCTTTCGGATGACGGATACACAGCAGGCGGAATTCCGGAATCGGCGGATCGGGTTCGTGTTTCAATTTCACCACCTACTTGCCGAATTCACCGCGTTGGAAAATGCCTGCATGCCGGCGCTCGTACAGCGTCGCGACCCGACTTCGGTCAAAGCCGATGCAACAACCCTGCTCACGGAAGTCGGATTGGGACATCGCCTCCATCACAAGCCGGGAGAACTCTCAGGCGGCGAGCAGCAACGTGTCGCCATGGCACGCGCGTTGATGCAGAATCCGGACTTGGTCTTGGCCGATGAGCCGACCGGCAACCTCGACACACATAGCGGGGACGGACTGTTCGGATTGATGCGCACCTTGAACACAACACGCGGAACGACATTCGTCATTGTCACGCATAACGACAAACTCTCCGCCCAGTCCGACCGTATTATTCATATGCAGGATGGGCAAATCATTTGATCGGAACCGTCCACTCTTTATCAGACCATTCCGCTCGCACCAATCCGGTCTCGATAGTGTGTGTCTTCCCAGCTTTTCTGCCGCACAAAGATATCGACTCGCACCTATCAGGCTATCCGTGATTCCTTGACGAACCGTCATTCATTCTCTAGACTCAAAAACTTACTGAATAAAGGACAGGACATGCGCCGGTCGACGTTGCTTTGCACAGCCGTTTTGCTGGTCGCATCAACCTTGCCTCCTCATGTCTCGGCCTCAGAATTTGTGATCGCAGGTCCTCGCGCCATGGGCATGGGCGGCGCCGGTGTCGCCGTCACAACCAATGCGCTCGCGACTTACTGGAACCCCGCAGGCCTGGCCATGACCCAGACCGTGGACATCCGAGCCCAAGGGGGGGGACAAGCGACCGATCGCCTCGGTTTAGGTGATGCGCTGCATGATCTGGAGAACTTCAACATTGGCGACACGTCTCCGGCCAACCTGGCGAAGGGTCAGTCTATCGCCGATCGTATCAACCAATTCGGGGCCGCTGTTTCCGTCAACGGATCAGCCGGCCTATACGTCAAAGGACACCTTGGCGAACATGCGTTCGGGTTCAACGTGTCCGATGTCGCTACTGGGGGGGGATTCGTCTCGACACCGGTGCAGGCATCCCAGCCTGGCGGGGCAGGGACGCCCATCACTGTGGCGGGCCAGATGGCCCTTCGTGGACTTGAAGCCAGACAGGTAGCCTTCTCCTATGCCTATGCCTTTTCCGACAAAACCTTTTCAATCGGAATTACCGCGAAAATCATTCAAGGCGCCGCATACAACGGCTCTACCGACCTCCAAGGTGGGAGCGGGGTCAGCACGATCGATCATTTCGGCAAACCGAACATTTCAACGACCTATGGAATTGACTTGGGAGCGATCTATCGCCCATCCTCTTGGGTCCGGTTTGGGGTCGTCGCCAAGGATATCAATAAACCGACCTTCGACGCTGCGGGCGGAGGGGAGTTGAAATTGGAACCGCAAGTTCGGGCCGGCATCGCGATCAATCCCTACTCTTCTCTGACATTGACGGCCGATGTGGATGCGACCTCGAACAAAACCTTTGTACCTGGTGTGAAAAGCCAACTCTTGAGTCTGGGCGCCGAACAAACGATCTTGTCCGAATTTCTTTCGTTTCGAGTCGGCACTTTCAAGAACATGCAGGATGCAACCACCCCCTTCATTCCTACGGCAGGGTTAGGCCTGCGGTGGTTTTCCTTCCGTGCAGATGCTGGGGGGGGGTATGACTTCCGTGCAAAGGGCGCCCTGGTTTCTGCTTCTATTTCATTCACATTCTAATGGTATACTAAGCCCATGCTGTCTCGATCATCCATGCATATAGTATCCGTGATGGCGTTCATCGCTCTACTCGGAGGTTGCAGCGGCTTGCAGGAAGTCTGGGAAGGCCCTGGTGCAAAGGTCTTTCGACCGCAGACCATCGCCGTGTTGCCGCCAATGGCAAGCCAATACGACAGCGCCCGCGAAGACATTCAAGATGTCTTGGCTGGTGCGCTCAACCGTCAGGGAAATATCGAACGGGTCGTCTCGCCCGAGAACGTGACGGATATCTTTCAGGCCTCAAAAGAGGCGTTCGACTCCCTCGTGTTTTATTTCTCTCGTCTGGAGATGACGGGTCAATCCGATAAAGAGTCAGCCATCAAGCTCGGAAAAGCGCTCAACGTCGATTCCTTTCTCGTGGTTCGGGTCAATTCGTGGGAATACGTGCGGAAGGAAGGAGACAACGTCGGGCGAGTCGGGTTGAGCCTACGGTTGATCGATGCCACGACCGGCACGACGGTCTGGAAAGCGCGCCATGAACGTTCCAACAGCTATATGTTCATCAAGCCAAGTCTCAAGAACATCGCAAAAGAACTCGCCGACGAGATGATCAAATACATGCCTCCACAAGCGAAGCGCTAGCGCAGAACTCGAAATCCGTTCAACCCACTCTTCTTCGTTCGACACACCGCCACCTATTTCGGCGCTTGGAGCTTGAGAAGGAGTGGCTTCATTGTCGGTTGCTTTTACCCTGCAGCACCAGAGCCTTCGCCCGAGTGTCGATGCTGACAAGCACCTCATGGAGACTAAAGAGCAGGATGGCTCCTTCGCACATCATGCGCCACACCAGATTCCCCACCAGCAGGACTACGATTCCTCCGAGACGAGTGAGAATCGGGCCGGCCTCATACTCATTCAAGGTCTCCGGGGATAGAATCGACAAGAGCCCTGCTGCGGTAATGAAGCACGTTCCTACGATATAGACCACTTTAATGAGTTGCGGGGTCACCAATTCACGAAAGGCAAAATACTCGGCATAGAAGCTAACGTACCTCGCAGACTTCCCTTGTTGTGGGGCAAATGCATGTTCACATACCGAACATTTCGTGGCAGATACGTCATGGTCCGTCAAACATTGCGGGCATTTCATGGGATCTCCCTTCAGTCAGCGGTTCAAATACGATCTACGATGACGCTTGATATAGGCATGCAAAAACGGACTCCATTACAATGAGTCTAATTCCCTATCGTATAGCACGAAATGATGTTGTGAGGGCTGAAGGTTTCAGCTGACCATACAGCTCGGCAATCAGTGAAACGTGATTCGCATATGCGGTACGGTCTTTGCCCTCTCACAGTGATCTAGAGTAAGCTGCAATGCATGGTGGCCGGAAGAAATCCGTCCGCGAGTTGCAAGCATCACAAAGAAGCCGAGAGGTGATAGATGGGCGAGGGTAAGCCCAAACTGGGATCAATAGCGAGGTGTTGATCGAGGATCACAGACGTCTGGAGCAACTGCACGCAGGCCTGTGCAATGGAAGGGTGACTCATGGGAGATGAACAGTCCTTGATCAAGCGAATCCTCTTTGCGACCGACTTCTCCGTGTGCGCACACCATGCCGAAGCATATGTGGCGTTTCTCGCCAAGGCCTATGAGGCCACAGTGACGATCCTGCACGTGCTGGAAATCTACGAGGGCGCGTATGTCACAACCGTCCAGGATCCGAAGGAGACACACGAGCGATTGGACGAGATCGTTCGACGACTGGCGCAACCGGCGGGTCGCGTGGGGTATCAGCAGCGGGCCGGTATTCCGGATACAATCATTTGCGAAACGGCCCAGGCGATCCGTGCAGACCTGATTGTGCTGGGCACTCACGGAAGAACCGGACTTCGCCATGTTCTCTTGGGCAGTACGGCGGAACGAGTGCTGACCATCGCTCCCTGTCCCGTGTTGACGATCAGGAAACATGAGCAGGAGGAGGAACATGGCGCAACGAAACCGGTTCAGTTCAAACAGATCGCCGTCCCGATGGATTTCTCCGACTGTTCGTTGGATGCCTTGGAATATGGGGTTCAGATTGCCAAGAAATTTGACGCGTCCCTGACGCTCCTGCATTGCTTGGAGCCACTCTCCTACGGGAGCGATCTGACGTTCGGGCACGCAGCGGAAGAGAACCATCACCGTGTTGCCGCGCAGCTCAATCTCGCGGCGGACCGGATTCAGTCGCAAGGGGTCTCGGTGCGCACGGAGATTCGTGGCGGCCTGCCGGCCGATTCCATTCTTGACTTTATCGACAATTCCGACTGCGACCTTGTTGTCATGGGAACGCACGGCCGCCGCGGGCTCGCTCATTTCATGAAGGGCAGCGTGGCGGAAGCCGTGTTGCGCCGGGCCTCCTGTCCAATCCTCGCCGCCAAGTATTTCATACTGCCTCGGAGCGGCCGACTTTCGGTGCCCGAGTCGTAGAGCGTGCGGTGTTTGGCGTTAGACGCACGGATGTGCGCCTGACCGGAGACATCGACATCACGCTCGGTATCGACGTGGATCGTGTCTCGGATCTTCTCACGCTCTCCGCCTAGCTCACCCTTACACCATTGGTGGATCCTGCAACCTTCACCGAGCAGACCATGGTGTTGCCCTGCCGCGATCCCACGACGGACATTCGGGTTGATTTCATTCTGCGTTAAGTCAAGTTGAAGTGTTAATGGTCTTACTAGCGCTGTGTGTAACTGGTTTCGGGTAATACAGTACGGTACAGTGGTGTCCGGAGATTTTCAT
>JAFEBM010000054.1 GCA_018242685.1 Nitrospira sp.
AATCTCCGGACACCACTGATCTTCTTCGGGAGTTTCTCGTTCCAATCAACCCCGTCTTTTTCCTCTAATGTCTCTCGGATCAGCGTACGAACTTCATTCTCAAAGCAGTGCAGCACAGCGTACAACCGTGCCATTTCAAGGACATTGTTTCGAGTCGTTACATTGAACGGCGACAGTGCTTCGGACAAAAGGCGTTCCTCGGCCTGCCCAGTGTCAGCGCCAACTTGAATACCTGCCGATTGAAATCTCGCCGCGTCTGCTTCAAACATCAGTCCGCGAAAAAGGAAGTCGCGCAGGTTTGTCCGATGACTATTCAAGCAAGTGCTCCTTCAACGCCTTGAAGATGGCGTTAAATACTTCGACGTCTTTGGTCGCCGGTAGATGTATCTGTATGTTGTAGTGGAGAGTTGCCCGGTGGTGCACAGGCGGCGTTGCCTCAGGCGCAGGCTTCTCCTGCACTGGTGCAGAAACCTCTGCCGGTTTTTCCTTTTTCACCTCTCCTGTGGTTGAGAGATCAGCAAGCCCCAGCAGGGCATAGAAAGTGTTGGTCATTAGCTTAGCTGTGTTGGGGGTTGCATTGTGAACGCTCTTGAATTTGCCCTCAATTAATGCTCGATCCCCTTCAGCCGGTTTTACTTTGATCGTAAACAGGTCACCGTACGCCTCACGCAATGCCTCTGCTATCACTTTCTTCGACTGGGCCGCGTTTCGATACTCGTGATATCGTTGTGTCGGGGTGCCATCCGCAGACAGAAAGCCAAGTGCCTGAGCAGGGGAATCACTGCACGGAAATTGGACGAGCTAAATCCAAGGTCTTTCAGGTGCTGAGTTGTGAATTTATCTGGGGCTTGGCCATCAGCAATCCGCTGAAATACCTCAGGCAGTTGTCCGTAGACCTGCACATAAGCATTCGTCAAAGCCATAAATGTTTCCTTTTCTATTTCCGCCCAACTGCACGAGCAACATGGTCGCAACGCACAGCGAGCTGCAAGCCGAGCAGTGCGGATCCCCATACCTACCGAAGCGCCAGGTCCAAACCCTTGTTAGACGACAGGGTCACGGGCGCTCAAATTCGAGGAACGCCTTGACGCCTCCCAAGCGGCCGCCGTCAAAGTGCCGGCGACAGCCATCAGTTGCGGTCGAGTCCAATCGACTCGCGTATTAGATATGAGTTCAATCCCCTTTAGACCTCGATATTCTGCGAGGATCTCTGCAACGAGATCATCTCTCTGCGGTTCAACCGCCCAGAGGTCCAAGGAAAGTCCTCGTTCCGCGGCAATCGATTCGAGGATGAGCGTGCGGCGAGTAGACGAGTCCGGCTTCGGTCGATAAGACCAATCGGTTCCTGAATACCCGCCGGAGTACAACTTCGCGCGTCCTCGGAATTCCTCCGGCATCACGAGTGGCATACCGACTTTCCGGCCTTCCGGAGTATGGATGTGAACCTTACCGGTGCCATGCCAGCTGCTCCGCAACAGGTTCTTCAAGCCACTAGGACCGGCGTACAGATCAAAGCCTTGTAGTCGTGCGAAGAACAACAACTGGTACCGACCCTCGCTGTGCAGTGCGACTCGCAAGTCAGCTTCCTGATTGAACTGCGGTGAAACCACGACGAATAGACTATCGTCTAACGATGTTTAGGCCGATCCCCATGAGTGCCGGATCTGCCTATTCCTGTTCGTATGGCACACCATCGCATTTCTCGAACATAGCGAAATTAGCAAGCAAAGCGGTGAGAATGCCGAGAAACAGGAAAACGAACTGGACTAAAACAGCCCCGCGATCCCGGTGGAAATTTTCTCTTGGACGATCGGGGTGGCTTCGGGAATGTCTAAGCTTTTTTGACGCACGTGACCGACCATTCGCATCTGTTGAAAGCTTCGCGCCGATCGAAGATGGACGTCCGGCGTGGGTGACCTATCGGAGCAGCCGGAAAACGAAAGGCGCTGAACCTTGGGAGCATCTAGGTGGCGGGAGGCCGCTACAGACCTAGACCGCCGTGCCCATACGAGACTCATCGACGAAGGTCTCGGTGGAATCGTCGATGGCCCGACCCTGGCGGCCTTTCGCCGGTAGGATGTAGAGCTGTTTCGCGTCGATCTTGTCTTTTTTCTCCGGCGGCGGTGTCATTTCGTAGACGACCGGCCGGCGGTGATCCGCCAATTGCAATTCGGGATTGTAGACACTGTTGAACTTCCAGAGCATCTTGACGAAGTTGGTCTGCCCCCGCATCAAATGCCCCGCTGCGATCTTGGCGGTGCCCTTGAGCGCAGCCCAGCCCAGATGTTTCTTGTTCAAGACCTGCTGCGTCTTCACCAGTTCCGCGTAAAACTCCGGAAGCGGCATCTTGGTCGGCATCACGGCGTGCTGAATATCAAACAGACGGTAATCCCGCGTGTGGAGCTTGCGGGATTCCGTGACCCAGCTCTCGGTGCCGGGGTACGGAGTGTTGACGCTGATGTTCACGATTTCCGGAATGTCCAAACACCATTGCCGAACGGTCTCGAACCGCTCCCGATCCCAATCCGGATCGGCGATGAGATTGATGGCGACAGTGATCCCAAGGGACCGCGCAAATTCGAGCGCCTCGAAGTTTCTGCCCAACGAGATGCGCTTGCGATGCATCTTGAGGCCTTCCGCATCGATCGCCTCCACGCCCAAGAACATGTACTGGAGCCCGAGCGTCTTCCAGAATTGGAAGACTTCCTTGTTGCGCAACAGCACGTCACCGCGCGTCTCCATGTAATACTGTTTCTTGATCCCCCGCCGCGCCACCGCCTCGCCGATCTCCATGCCCTGCTTGGCTTGGATGAAGGCGACGTCGTCGACCAGAAAGATGCCCGGTTCTTGAACCTGCTCCAACTCCTCCACGGCTTTCTCGGTGCTGACCGTGCGATAGCTGCGACCATAGAAAGTCCAGGCGCTGCAGAATGAGCAATCCCAGGGACAGCCCCTCGCAAACTCGACCGACGCGCAGGGATCGAGCACACCGATGAAGTATTTGTGCCGGTTGCGGAGCAGATCGCGCGCCGGACGGATATCGTCCAGGTTTTCGATGAATTGTGCCGGCGGCCCTTCGCCGTCAAGCGTGATAACCCCTGGAACCTTCGTGATCGCCTTACGATCATGCTCGACCGCCATGAGTAACTTGGGAGCAGCGACTTCCCCTTCGCCCCTCAGCACGCAATCGATGGCCCCGTTGCCGTGTTCCAAAAAATCTTTGGCCACAAACGAGGCGCTATGCCCCCCGACAAAGACGAATGAGTTCGGCAGTTCCTGCTTGGTCAGCTTCGCCAGATCCACAATCTCCGGAACATTCGCCAGGTAATTACAGCCGAATGCAACGGCGTCGGGCTTCCAGGTCCTGATGAGCGCCTCGTAGTCTTTCCACGTATCGGCCTGCAAGTCGATCAAGCGGACATCGTGTCCCGCTTGACGGCAGGCCTGCGCCACCATCTCGAGACCGAGGGGCTCCAGACGAAGATAAATCTTGGTGTACATGAGCGGACCGGGATGGACTGCGAGGAATTTCATTGCCCCAAACCTCCTGCTCTATGGCACGCTGGGCCGAAAGAGAACCGCTTCGGAGTGCGAAGGACTGGCTCGGCCCACTTGTTTAATCGTGATGTGACAATCGATGTGGGAAGGGATTCTGACAGATTAGAGGTGTCGGTGCAACCTTTAAGTACGCAAGACTTAAGACGATTCGTAGAAAACCCACCCAGATCATCTGGCTTTTCTTTGGCCTAGTCCTTACCATACGGGCATGCTTCCGCCTGAACGTACGCTCCGTCAACGCATCGTCGATCTCCTAACCGACCGCCGGATGACAACCGATCAACTGGCTCGGATGCTCGGTATTCCTGAACGGCAGGTGGAGGAACACTTGGCTCATGTGGTAAAAACGGTGGCTCGGGACCGTTCACGACGGTTTATCCTTGAGCCATCCATGTGCTTGGATTGTGGATTTATGTTCCGCGACCGCACACGATTGACACGGCCAAGCCGCTGCCCACAATGTCGACGCGAAGGGATTGCTGCCCCACGCTATGGAATCGATTCTTTTGGATCAGGATCTGCTCACGCGAAGGCGTCACGGCAAAGAAACATCTGGAAAGGATCACTATGATAACCGCACGACTTGTACTCTGTGCCCTCTGTTTGATGCTGCTCGGTTGCTCCGATCAGAAGGCGAAGGAGCTGTTTGAAACGGCCGCCTTCGAAGAAAACCAAGGGAATGTCCCTCATGCCAAGCAGCTCTACCAAGAACTGGTGAATCTCTACCCATCCACCAAAGTGGCCGAGATCGCTCGGGCACGGCTTGATGATCTGGACAGCAGGAAATAGACACGACCGACTATATCCGGGAGTCCTGGAAGACGCTCAGGATTGCATGCGGGTTCGGGCCGGTCGTCTGTGTTATGTAGGAGTAGCCATGTCCGGCCTTGGCCGAGGGAACCAAGGGAAAAAGGCGTTGGTCGTCGCCTGGTAGGCTTTATACTCCTCTCCGCGGCTTGAAAGAGCTTGTGCTTCTGTCCGCGGAATACCCGTCAGCTTGAGCAGGGCCACCCCCATTCCGATCGGCCCGATCCAGGTGAAGATCCAACCGGGCGCTCCCAACGTCATCACGACGTACGAGCACCAGTGCAGCCATTCAAAGAAATAGTTGGGATGACGTGAGTATTGCCAGAGGCCCTCTCGGCAGACGCGGCCCTGATTCCTTGGGTCGGCTCGGAAGTGAGCAAGTTGTCTGTCGGCTCTGGCTTCACCGGAGACGGCTACGCCCCAGATGATTAAACCAACGAACTCAACCAACGCGGAGGGAGGACGAGGATTCCACATCAGCACCAGAAACGGGAGCGAAAAGACCGCCACGGCCAGCGCTTGCAGGAGAAAGTACGCAAGCATTTTGGCCGACCCCGACTCGCCCCATTCCTCTCGCAGCCGGCGATACCGGGCATCCTCTTCTTTGCCGATCACGCGATTGAGCAGAATGTGGAGACCGAGTCGTCCCGCATAGAGCGTCACCAGCATCACGGGCAGAAAGACTCGCGCGAAACCGCCGCTTGCTTGTGTGGCGTACCACAGCACGACCAGAATCAGTCCAAAACACCATCCGACATCTCCAATCGCGGCGTTCCTGGTTTTCCGCTGTACGGCCCACAGCGCCCCCATGACCACCGTCATGAACAGATATGCCGCCAGGACAAGCGGCAACGGATCCGATGCGAATATCCCGTTCTCTGGTTCCATTATCCTTAATGCCTCACAAGCGAGCGGGCTCATAGTCCCACAAATCGACACCTCGATGCACCCGATCTTTCAACCAACTCCGAAACCCCGGTATGGGAAACGACAAGCGCGCCTGGATTTTCTCACAGTTCAGTGAGAGATCGGCAGGGCGGAGCGCGCCGGTATGATCACGGGCACATCCTTTCACGAGACAGCCTTGCAGTTCCGGATACCAGGGCAGCAGCGCCTGGCCTATCTCCCATCGCGACAGCCGTTCCCGACCACCCAGATGATGGAGGCCCGGCACATTCTTATTGCTTAATTCCAAGATCGCGCGTGCAATAACTCCTGCCGGCAATGGACAACGATACTCATCGGCATAGAGCGTCACGCTCTTGCCGCTCTTCGCCGCCCGGCACATATCTTCGACGAAACTCCGATCACCGTTCTGCGATGTACCAGCCGTCAAGACGATGCGAACCACGGTGTGGCGAGGATTCTGCAACACCAGGCGCTCTGCCTCAAGCTTGGTCTTGCCGTAGAAATTGATCGGGTTCGGGGCGTCTCTTTCCCGATACCAACCTTGTTGGCCATCGAAGACCTCGCCGCTCGACAAAAATATAAAGGGAATGTCCTTGGAGAGGCCAGCCAGATAGGCCGTAGCGTCCACATTGATACGGCGAGCGAGCTGGGGATTCTGCTCGCAATCTTTCGTTCGACTTAAGGCCGCGCAGTGAATGACTGCGTTGGGTGTGAGATGCCGCCAAGTCTGTTCGGTAGCGGCGCGATCCGTGAGATCGAGGTCAGCTCGGCTGAGGCCCTGCACGTCCCAGTCCGGCGCCCAACGTGAGGCTGACGTCACACAATACCGACCAATCAGTCCTGCCGCCCCGGTGACGATGACACGTGGCTTCATCGTACTTCAATGGGGAAACAGCGTTGATATGGAAACCGCATCAAGCAAACCATTGGAGAGCTGATCGCTGGTTATGGTTAGCCATTGATGTGCCGTCGAAGCGCACAGACTCAAATCGAAGACCGATTGTACGACGTCAGGCCGCTGGTTGGAAGATGCTAGGAGGGGAGACTAGGCTGCTTTTGATTCTGCCTCCGCGGAAACCTGGTCGTGCGGCAGCCAACGATCCAGAACCGCTGCCAGGGATTTGCTTGTAACCGGCTTGCTGAGGAAGTCATCCATCCCGACTGCCAGGCACCGGTCTCGATCCTCCTGCATTGCGTTAGCAGTCATGGCGATGATAGGCAGGTGGGACGGTTTGCCACCTTCCGGTCGTAGACTCTCCTCCTGTTTCCTGATTACCCTAGTCGCTTCAAAACCATCCATTTCAGGCATCTGGCAATCCATGAATACCAGCGCATAGGGAATACTCGCGAGTGAATCGACGGCTTCTCGCCCGTTTGCCGCAACATTGACCCGATACCCAAGCTTCTCGATCATATTCGCCGCAACTTTTTGATTAACCGGATTGTCCTCAACCAGCAGGACAAGGGGTCTGGATCGGGTCTGCACTTCCGATAGACTATACCGGGTAATAATCGTGGTACCAGTCTGAGGGGTTGGAGCAACAGCATGAGGGACGCTTCCCAGAACAAGGCCGAGACACTCGTATAACAGCGACTGCCGGATCGGTTTCGTCAGATAGGCGGCGATACCGACGCTTTGAGCCGCTTTGGCATCGCCGCGCCGGCCGACGGATGTCAGAAGTACCAGGCGTGTCGCGCTGATCGCGGGTTCCGACTTAATCCGATGGGCCAATTCCAGACCGTCCATGCCCGGCATTTGCATATCCAAAATGGCCAAATCGAAATGCATCTGCCGTCCTGCCGCGTTGCGCAGGCATTCCAGTGCTTGATACCCGTTCTCCGCGCTTTGATACATCACCCCTTGTCCCCGTAGACTCTGCTCAAGTACTCGCCGGTTCGTGGCATGATCGTCCACGATCAAAATTCTACAACCCCGTAGCGCAGCCGGAATCGTCGCGACCGGTTGAACTCCTTCAGATTGGAGCGAAAATCGTATGGTGAGCCAAAAGACGCTGCCTTCTCCGACCTTGCTGTCCAGACCGATTCTCCCTCCCATCATCTCCACGAGCTGTTTGCAGATGGCAAGCCCCAGGCCGGTGCCTCCATACTTCCTCGTGGTGGAGCCGTCGGCTTGAGTGAATGGCTGAAATAATTTCGCTTGCTGCTCCTGCGCGATGCCGACTCCGGTGTCCGACACCTCAAACCGTAGCGTTCGGTATGGCGAACTCGCACTTGCAGCTGTCATTCCGTCAGGCTCATTCTCCATGCTCACAGTGACCACGACCTCGCCCTGTTCCGTGAATTTGACGGCATTGCCGATCAAATTCACCAAGATTTGCCGCAGACGGCCGGGGTCCCCTCGCAGGGCCGTCGGCACACCCGCCTGCACGAGGCAGGTCAGCTCAAGACCTTTGTCATAAGCCTGCTCCCCGAGCAGACCGACGGCCTCCTCTATGGTCGTGTGGAGGTCGAAATTGAGCACTTCCAGATCAAGCTTGCCGGTTTCGATTTTAGAAAAATCCAGGATCTCGTTGATGATATCCAACAGATGCTCACCGGAAAGTCGAACGGTCTCAGCGTACTCGCGTTGCTCCGAGGTCAGTGATGTATCAAGCAGCAGGCCGGTCATGCCGATGACGCCGTTCATCGGCGTCCGAATCTCATGACTCATCGTAGCCAGAAACTCCGCTTTGATCTTCACGGCCTCAAGAGCTTTATCCCGAGCCTCCGCGAGTTCTCTGTTCTTTCGTCCAAGATCTTGTGCGGCTTGCGCCAGCGCGCGCTCCGACAGCTTGCGGTCGGTGACATCCGACATGATGCCGCGCAGCTTCGTTACCCGTCCATTCTCAACGAGCACGGATACGAGATCCCGAATCCAGATGGTGCGGCCGTCGGCGGCCAACATACGGTATTCGAAGGTATGCCCGCGATGTTTGCGGACCTCCTCGATGCAGTACTGCGGCGCCCAGATCTGGTCCTCAGGGTGTATGTGGTCCACCCAGAAGGTCGGCGAGGAGAGCCATTGTTCGACCGGATAGCCGAGGATGTCCTCGACTTGCCGGCTGATGAAGGTAAATTGCGTCGTCGAGGCGTCGGCTTCCCACACAATCCCGTTGATCGAATCGATCAGGTCCTTGTAACGGTGCATGATCTGTTCGAGAGCCCCCTCTGCCCGCTTGCGTTCGGTGATGTCGCGGACGAAGGCGCAGTGGAATTCCTGCCCTTCATAGGCGAGGAAACTGACTCGAATGTCGATCGGGATGAGTCGCCCATCCTTGGCGCGATGGCTGGTTTCGAGCGACATCGTCTTGTTTTGCCGCGTCTCCTCCCAGAAGCCCGGCCACATGGAAGCAGGAAAGTTCGGATTGAGATGGTGAACCGTCATGCCGAGGAGTTCTTCTCTTGAGTAGCCCACCATGAGGCTCGCGGCCTCATTGGCGTAGAGAATCTTGCCTTGAGGATCAACCCAGTAGATAGCATCCACCGCCTGTTCCATGGCGAACTGGGTTTGGCGCAACCGCTCCTCCGCTCGCTCCCGGGCGCAGAACTGGCTGAGCTGGTCGGCCACGGCTTGGAAGGTGGTCAGGAGCGAGGAATCAGCCGGCCGGATCTCATGGTGGAAAAACTCCAGCACCGCATAGACACGATCGGCCAGTCTGACAGGAAAGGCTGCAGCCGTGTGAAAACCCGCCTGTTCGGCCAATGCCGCTCGTGGGAAATTCTCATCACGAGTGACGTCTGAGATCCACACCGGCTTTGCGTCGGCCCAAACCCGACCCGGTAGCCCGACGCCGCGCAGAAACGTCAACTCTCGGCTCGCGTCGCCGTAGTGCTCCGACGCGGTGCCTGATGCAGTCCACATCGAATGGCAGCGCAGTCTTTGCGCCGACTCGTCGACGACCCACAGTAACCCCTCATCCCATCCGAGTGTTTCACAGACCGGTTGGAGCATCGCCGAAATCGCAGCATCCAATCCGGATGCCCTGGCCAGCACGTCGGCGACCTCATGCTGGATGGCCAACCGTCGTTCCAGGTGCTTACGTTCGGTAATATCCGTATGGATACCAAGGACGCGGAGAGGGTGGCCGTCTTTCGTCTGCGAAACGATCTTCCCCCGTTCGAGCACCCATTTATATGATTCATCCTTGCATCGTATCCGGTGTTCACCCGTCAATACCGGAATCTCGCCCTGAACGTATCGCTGAATATTGGCCATGGCTGTTGCACGATCCTCCGGATGGACGAGAGAGGACCATTCGTTGAAATTGTCGCCGATTTCGTCCTGTGCATAGCCGAACAGATCTTTCCATCCGTCTGAGAAAACGACTGTGTTCGCGGCGACGTTCCAATCCCACAGACCGATGCCGCTGCCTTCGAAGGCGAATGTCCAACCATCGTTGTCGATCTGCGGCGCCCCTGTGGCAGTTTTAGCAGAACGCTTATTGATCATGGGAGCACCGCACGCAGCGGGATGAAATCCCCATAGCTCTTTCTCTTCCTCTCGACTTATATCGGTTCCTAACTCAATATCTTGAGGGGAATTGCGGGTCCATTTCCCCTGGTCGGAAAAGCCGGATGGATTGGGGATTCAACGGTATCGTGCAGTGAATGGACGAAGGGGAGGGCTAGAGCCACAAATGCAGGCGCCCCAATCAACCCTGGACATGGCTGACATCCACTTAGGAGACCGAGGAGTAGTCTCCTAACGTGTCAGCTTCCGATATCTGATCCTGTGCGGCTGATCGGCTTCTTTGCCAAGGCGCTTCTTTCGATCCGCTTCGTATTCGCTGTAGTTCCCCTCGAACCAGACCACCTTGCTGTCGCCTTCAAAGGCGAGAATGTGAGTCGCGATCCGATCGAGGAACCAGCGGTCGTGGCTGCTGATCACGGCGCAGCCCGCGAAGTTTTCCAAGCCTTCTTCCAGTGATCGCAAGGTATTCACGTCGAGATCGTTCGTCGGCTCGTCGAGGATGATCAGGTTTGCCCCCTCTTTCAACATGCGAGCGAGATGCACGCGATTCCGTTCGCCGCCCGAGAGGTCTTTGACCTTTTTCTGTTGATCCGTCCCGGCAAAGTTGAAGCGGGCGCAGTAGCCGCGCGCATTTACTTCGGTCTTGCCGAGCTTAACCGTGTCTTGACTGTCCGAAATCACCTCATACACGCTCTTGTTACCGTCGAGGCTCCGATCCTGATCCACATAGCCGAGCTTGACGGTCTCTCCGACCTTGATCGCGCCGGCATCCGGCTTCTCTTTGCCGATGATCATCTTGAACATGGTCGTCTTTCCGGCGCCGTTCGGACCGATCACGCCGACAATGCCGCCTTTCGGTAGACTGAAGTTCACGTTCTCATACAGAACATTGTCACCGAAGGCCTTGCTGATGCCGTTCGCTTCGACCACCACGTCGCCCAGCCTGGGTCCCGGCGGAATGTAAATTTCCAGATCCTCTGCCACTTGGTCCTGCTTCTGATTGACCAGTTCTTCGTAACGATTCAAGCGCGCCTTGCCCTTGGACTGCCTGGCCTTCGGCGACATGCGGATCCATTCCAACTCATGTTCCAGTGTCTTCTTCCGTTTCGACTCAGCCTTTTCCTCTTTTTCCAGTCGGTCCTTTTTCTGTTCCAACCAGGAACTGTAATTGCCTTGGAACGGAATCCCGTGGCCTCGGTCCAGCTCTAAAATCCAGCCCGCGACATTGTCGAGAAAGTACCGGTCGTGAGTCACGGCAATGACCGTGCCCTTGTACTGTTGTAAATGTTGCTCAAGCCACTGAACCGATTCGGCATCGAGATGGTTCGTCGGTTCGTCGAGCAAAAGAATATCCGGCTCTTGGATCATCAGGCGGCAGAGCGCGACCCGGCGTTTTTCACCACCCGATAGTGTCCCGACTTTTTGATCGGCAGGCGGACAGCGCAACGCATCCATGGCGATATCGAGCTGGTTTTCAAGCTCCCATCCATTGGCGGCTTCGATCTTCTCTTGTAGTTGCGCCTGTTTATCGAGGAGCTTTTCCATCGTGTCCGGATCGGCCGATCCAATCCGGTTGCTCACGTCTTCATATTCCTTGAGCAGGGCGACCAGCTCCTGCTTTCCCTCTTCCACGACTTCTTTGACTGTCTTGTTCGGATCGAGCTGGGGTTCCTGTTCAAGGAGACCGACACTGTAGCCTTTTGATCGCGTGATCTCGCCCGTATAGTTGGGATCCACACCCGCGATGATCTTGAGCAGTGAACTCTTGCCCGAACCGTTCAAGCCCAACACCCCGATTTTCGCACCGTAATAAAAGCCCAGGTAGATTTCCCGTAGCACCTGCCGCTTCGGTGGGTAGACCTTCCCGACATTGACGAGTGAAAAAATGACCTGTTTATCGTTCGTTGCCATGAGCCCTGCCGCCCCCCTTCCTCAGAATAAGCGTGACTGGGCACCATACCAGACAACGCTTTTCGATCACAACCGAGAGCGCCAACGAACGGCGGTCACTTGCATCAGACGCTCGGAGAGGAGAAAATCATGACATAGACATCATCTTGAACCGGGGATACGCCATGACGATCATTCGATTGATAAAGCTTTTTGTGTTGTTCCTCGTCTTGTCAGTCATGCCGACACAGCTCAGCTTTGCTTCAGATGTCGAACAAGAAAACATCGTCGATCAGTCCAGGATGACGTTGCGCAGCTTCCTCGCAGACTCAAACATGGGGTGGTTTCGCGACCATATCAAGGACGCGAAGGGTATTTTGATCGTACCCCAACTGCTCAAGGGGGCTTTCTTCTTCGGCGCTGAGGGCGGAAGCGGCGTCTTCCTCGTGAAAGACGAGAAGACCGGTGAATGGAGCGCGCCGGCCTTCTACACAATGGGGGCGGGCAGTTTTGGATTTCAATTCGGCGCCCAGGCTTCGGAAGTGGTCCTGCTCGCCATGTCGCAGCGGGGAGTCGAATCGATGCTCTCCAGCACCTTCAAGCTCGGCGGTGATGTGTCCGTCGCCGTTGGGCCGGTCGGCGGCGGCATCGAGGGCTCGACAGCCATGAACCTCAGCGCAGACCTCCTCTCGTTTGCCAGAGCGAAAGGTTTATTCGGTGGGATCTCTTTGGAAGGAGCCGTGATCGCCACCAGAGACGAATGGAACCGGGACTATTATGATAAAGACGTCAGGCCGATCGATATCCTCGTGAAGCAAACCGTGACCAATCCTCAGTCAGCCATCCTGCGAGCCGCGCTTGCTCGTGCCTCGGGGGGAACGTCCCACAATTAGGACGCTACTTCTACCCTCAATTGACGCTCGGTCGTTCCTCCAGATCTCATCGACCATTATGTCAATGCTCTGACCGTCCTCCCGCACTTTCACGCCTGCAGTTCGGCGGATAACAAAATAGAATGCATGAGTCCATACGACATGACCTTGCCGACAATCCATCCTTCCCCCTTGTTTCGCATACAGAAGCCGCAGCGGAACGTCGATTCTGTGGCTGGCTGATAGAGGATTTGAAACAAGCCTGGAAATTGGCTGGACTTGTTAGGCCTCAACACCTTCTCAGTAGCAGCGCAGATTCATTGTGTGAATACAGGCCTTCGGGACATGCTCGTCAGGGGAGGTTATTGACATCTCTAAAAGCAATGCCTACATTTCTTACGCTTCCTCTCGACCATACAATTCTCTACTACCCGCATCAGGAGACAACAGCGTATGAGAATGACTGCCGGCCGGCGCGCATTAGACAAAATCTATAGACGTCGAGATCGTTACGAAATTCCCGAGTGGCAACGGGGCGAGGTCTGGGACACTGAAAGAAAGCAGCAGCTCATCGACAGTATCCTCAGGGGATGGAAATTGCCAAAATTCTACTTTCTTAGGCTGGATGATGATGACTTCGAGGTGGTCGATGGACAGCAAAGACTTGCCGCTATATATGAATTCTTCTCTAACGAACTCCCACTGTCTGAAAAATCCGCTAAGGAGTTTGGGGGGCTTTATTACAAAGACTTGAAGCAGCGAGTCGCTGACACGTTCGACGATTTCGAGATCGAATACGACGAGATTGAAGAAAGCGCTGAAGATGAATTGAAGCAGTTCTTCCAGCGCTTACAGCAGGGGTTGCCACTGACCAGTAGCGAGAAGCTCAATTCAGTTCACAGTAAACTCAGGGACTTCTGCAGATCTCTTGTAAAGCACTCTTTCTTCACTGAGAAAATTGCTGTTTCCGACACACGTCTCGCACACTTCGACATTGCAAGCAAAGTGGCGGCACTCGAAGTGGAGGGAATTGATTCCGGCTTACGCTTTGAGGACATTAAGAAGATCTTCGAATCCCAAAAGTCTTTCTCCTCTACTTCAGCTGTTGCGAAAAGAATTAAGGGGGCATGTGACTTTCTGGCTAACGCATTCCCAATAAAGGAAGCAGCCCTCAAAAACCGGACGGTAGTTCAGTCAATGATTACATTTGTCTGCCGCCTTATGGAGACGGGAAGGTCCACAGGATTCGAGCAGAATGTGTCCGATGTTGTTGAACGCTTTCTTAGTGAGCTTGCTCATCAGGTGGAACTCGGCCAGGGAGCTACCGACTTCGACTATATTCGGTTCCAAAAGTCCATCAATGCGAATGTCAAAGGTGGAGCCCGCATTCGACATGAAATTCTTCTGCGGAAGGCATTCTTGCACGACTTGAAGCTCGCGGATGCTTTCGATCCAAGCGTCCTACAGTCCAGCGGGATTACAGGGCACATTAAGGAGCTCGGAGAGAGCATAGTCAGCCAAGTCGCTCGTATTAATTCTGCATACTCATCTATTCATGGTGAAGACTTGTTCAAGCCAACTTCCAAGACCTTACAGGCACTTATAAAGATCGGAAACCCAATAAGAGCCATGGCTGGCTATACTGAGCTGATAAGCGACCTATACTTTCTGTTCCGAGAAAGTGTCGGGCAGCGGCTTGACACCAATGCCCCGCAATCATTCGTTGACATCAATACGCTTCGCACTGACTTGCAGCACGACGTGGATCATGGCGATCGGGGGAAAATCAAGGCAAAGCGCAAGAAGGCCGGTACAACTTTCGAAAAATACGCGGGAGTCAAATCTCCTCAACTCTTAGATCCATCTCGATTCGTACTTGTTCAAGCAACTCTGCTATCCGCAATCGACTTGGATCTTAGGAACTTCGTCGTCGCATAACATCTCCAATCACTGTCCCTCACGGCACTTCGGATTTATCGAGAATTTCCTCCAAGCAGGTGAAGCACGAGCGGGGGGAGTGATCGAGTGGAATCACGCAGACATCGACCAAACCGACGACTCTTCCAGTGCTGGGGCTCCGCATCCTTTGTGAATCAACATCAGCATCGGGACTCTCTCATCGCCAATCGTCGAAACAACTCCAAATGTTCGGGACTACTGAGCCGATGGTCGCCCCCGCTATCGCCTTCCTCTGCCTGCCCGAACCGCCATAACTGGTACACCGGCCGCCCGAGCCGCTTTTTCAAGTCCGTCGTCAGCCGTCGCCAGTTCCGCACCGCTTCGAATGGCGACATCGAGGTAAGAGGCATCGTATGCAGATAGCTTGTATTCACGGGCCAATGGCAACACACCTTCGATAGTGGCATGTGCCGGTAGGGCAACTTCCCGCACCGTCAGCGCTTCCAGTAGGTTTGTGAATCGAAGAATGTCCGGTTGCTCTATTCTTTTTCGCCGCTCGCCTACCAGCAGGCCATTGGCAATTTCCAATGCCCATATAGCCGGCACCAGCACCACGCGTCCTTCGAGGGCTTCGAGCACGCGTTCCGCATAGACGCTCTTTTCATCCGGAAAGCACCATGCGAGAGCTACCGATGCATCAATAACAATCTCCTTCAAATCCGCCTGCCCTCCTCAATCATCTCTTTGACGCTCATCCGGTCTGCCTTGACCCGCTTTCGCAGATCGCGCATTCTCGCTACCACAGCGGCATGCGCGAGGCGGCGCCCTGCTCCTTCCACGGGAACCAGCATCGCGGCTGGAACGCCATGCCTGGTTATCGTGATAGTTTCTCCCTTGCTCACTCGTTCGAGTAACGCCGACAAATGTGTTTTGGCTTCAAAAGCCCCTATTTCCATACCGCACCTCCAATCTAGTCTGCATCTAGTTGGATTATAGCTTTTTCTCCCCGCTTCCGCCAACCTGCTAATCTCTCATTATCAGGTGCGTTCCTTTGGAGCGACTTTCAGAGAGGTAGCGGCAGTGCACATGCCTCGTGTCAGGTCTCCGCGAACCAGTCGCGGCACGATTCCGCAATTTCGAATTTTCGCTTATAATTCCCCGCTACTTCCATTCTCCACATCTAACGGAGATGTGATGCCGGAAACCCCGTCGGTCCACTGTTGCATTGCCGGCGGAGGGCCGGCCGGGATGATGCTGGGCCTCTTGCTGGCTCGGGCCGGCGTCTCAGTGCTTGTCCTGGAAAAGCACCCGGATTTTCTTCGTGATTTTCGCGGCGACACATTGCACCCCTCGACATTGGAAATCATCCATGAGCTGGGTCTGCTGGAACGCTTCCTTCGATTGCCTCATCAGAAAGTACAGCGGATCAACGCGAGGTTCGGAGATCTGGAATTTACGTTGGCGGATTTCTCTCATCTGCCGACCCACTGCCGGTACGTCGCCTTCATGCCGCAGTGGGACTTCCTCAACTTTCTCGTGGAGGTGGGGAGCGAGTATCCCGCTTTTCACGTCCGCATGAGTGCGGAGGTGACGGACTTGATCGAGAGCGGAGGATCAGTCGTAGGGCTTCGCGCTCAAACCGCAACGGGGCGGCTGGACGTTCGCGCCGCACTTGTTGTAGGGGCTGATGGCCGACACTCGATTGTCCGCAAGAGAGCAGGGCTCCCTGTAGAAGAATTCGGCGCGCCTATGGATGTGCTCTGGTTCCGAATGTCACGCAATCCCGAGGACCCGGTCGATCCGATGGGTCGTTTCGATACCGGTCGAATCTTCATCATGTTGAACCGGGGTGACTACTGGCAATGTGGCTTCGTCATTGCCAAAGGATCACTCGACGAGATTCGAGCACGAGGTCTGCCGCTGTTTCGCGACAGGGTGGCGAAGCTGGCCCCGTTTGCAGCGGATCGCGTCCACGAACTGCAAGACTGGGAACCGATCAAACTGCTGACTGTTCAAGTCGATCGGTTGCGGCAGTGGTATAAGCCTGGACTGCTCTGTATCGGAGACGCGGCCCACGCCATGTCGCCGGTCGGGGGAGTCGGGATCAACCTGGCGATCCAGGACGCGGTGGCTGCGGCAAATCTGTTGGTCCAACCGTTGCGCGATGGACGAGTAACCGAAAAAGATTTAGCCAAGGTGCAAGCCCGCCGTATGTGGCCTACCCAGCTGACTCAACAGGCCCAACTCATCGTCCAGAACCGCGTCATCAGACATGTGCTGGATAGCAAAGTTCCGCTATCGCCTCCTTGGGTTGTCCAGCTCCTCGCGCGGTTTCCCTTCCTTCGCCGTATCCCCGCCAGAATGATCGGGCTTGGGGTGCGGCCTGAGCATGTACGGACGCCGGTCGGCTGAACCAGCGACGAGATTTCGGAGCAGCGTCAGATAATCTGTCGAGGATAGAGTGATGATCTGTTCGAGGCTTTGAATCTGTCAGATGCCTAACTCCTCTGACAGCCGCACTTCGGATTCGTCGAGAATTTCTTCCAGGCAGGTGAAGCAGGGGAAGGGAAAGCGATCGACAGGAATCGCGCAGACTTCGCCCACCGAGGATTCTTCCAACGCCGGGCCGCCGCATTCTTTGTGGATTAACACCAGCATCAGACTTCTCTCATCACCAGTCGGCGAAACAGTTCAAGGTGTTCGGGACTACTCAATCGATGATCGCCGGGAATCAGTTGAAGATCAAGCGGAAATCTGGGATCGCGCCGAAGCAGCTCGTTGGCGAACCGCCGGCTGCCATTCGGGGAAATAACAGTATCTTGCTCCCCATGAAGAATTATCGTCTTGACGTGACGAACAACATCAAAGGTCTTTGCCCAATAAGTTTCGCTCTCTTCCACCCACTTCCAGGAAAGAGGCCAGTCTTTGTGTAGCGGGTCGTCGTCCCAGGGCATCCATCCGGCGGTATGCCAATCGTGGAGCCGGACCTCGGAGATGGTCTTGGCTCGCTCTCCCATCATGTTGAATGCCGGTGCGACCAGGATGAGTTCTTCCACGATGGGGAACTCCTGCGCGACCAGCCAAGCGATCCAACTGCCGAGTGAGTTGCCTACCACCGTAACAGACGACCCTGACTTGATGGATCCCAGGACTGTCCGCGCATCGGCGATCCAATCTGAAAGCGTATAGTCCGTGAACTGTCCTTCGGAGTCGCCGAACCCGCGCACATCATAACAATAAAACGCCCAACCCTTCTCCTGACACCATTGCGCGAGCGCCTTGCTCTTGTTACCCCAACGCTTGGACAGAAAGCCGGTGATGAAGAGGACCTGCCGATCTGTCCCATCAGCGCGATCGCCTTTGATGCGTTTGCCGTCCGTACCGGCCAACTCGAAGGACTGCATGCTTATCCTTTGAGTGCTTTCGTGATGAATGTGCTCAATCGCCGTAGCACTAACTCCGGAATCTCGTGTCCGCCTCGAAAGCTGTGCCACTCCACGGCAAGGCCTGAGTGAATCAGCGCGTCACGGAGACGCTCTGCACCGACGTGTGGGAGGATGTCGTCCAGCGTGCCGTGGCTTTGGAAGACCGGTAGTCCTTTGCGTTTAGACATGAGCGGGCCCCACACTGCCTGAGCCAGCAGATTGCCGGAGAGCTGCACGAGACCGGCGAAGGGATAGTCGGTATGCAAGACGGCATCACAGGTGAGCATCGCCCCTTGGGAAAATCCACCGATGACTGTCTTCTTGTAATCGATCTGGAACTGGCGGGGCACTTCCTTGAGAAATGCCAGGAACCGTTCTCGCGCCAGGGCCAGACCTTGTGGGACCTCCACGGACAGATCACGAATGCGGCCGGCGGCGCGATCGTCTTGAATGCGCGCAAAGTCGATGATCCACCAGGCGCGTGAATCGCCAAAGCCCATATTCAGGGATAGAGGCGCTTCTGGAAATACCCATCTGGTTCCGGCCGGAACATCAATCACGTCCGCGAGCGGCACGAGGTCATCACCCGGTGCGCCGAACCCATGGAGGAGCATGACGACCGGACCGTTGCCACCACCATGACCGTCTGTTCCCCCGGTGAGTCGAACCTTCAATCCGCCCACTAAGCTTTCGCTCATTCGAGTTCCGTTCATGATGAACAACTGACAGCCAGATGCTTGCCCCAGTTCGGTGGTGGCAGGGCATAGGCTTCCATGCCCGGTTGATCGTCGAAAGGGTCTTGGAGCAACGTGAAGAGCCGATCGATTTCGGAAAAGTCCTTGTTACAGGCCTTCTCAATCGCCGTCTGCGCAAGGTAATTCCTCAGCACATACCTGGGATTCACGCGATCCATACGGTCACGTCGCTCATCGTCGCGGCTGTATTCATTCCGTAGTCGGTCCCGATAGCGCACCGCCCATTCGTCAAAACGGTCACGGTTGAGAAAATGTTCACGCAACGTTTCGTTGGTTGCGCCGTCAGCCGTGGAAAACCTACTCAGCTCCCTCAACACAATCGTATAATCCGCATGGCTGCCTTGGAGGAGGCCCAGAAAATCGCGAATGAGTTCGTCGTCTTCTCCTCGCTCAACCCCCAACCCGAATTTCGTCCGCATGAGCTTCACATACTCCTGCTCGAATAGAGGTTGATAGGTCTCAAGACCTTCCTTCAACGCCTCCTTTTCCGCCAACGGCAACAAGGCTTGTGCTAAGCAACTCAGATTCCAGAGCCCGATGTAGGGTTGCTGGCTGAAGGCATAGCGACCGTTGTGATCCGAGTGGTTACAGATAAAGCCTGCGTCGTAGTCGTCCATGAAGCCGTACGGACCATAGTCCAACGTCAGGCCCAAGATCGACATGTTATCCGTGTTCATGACCCCGTGCGCCCAGCCGACGCCCTGCCATTGGGCGATCAACTTCGCCGTACGCTCGACGACTTCCCGAAAGAATCGGACGTACTTTTCTTCGGCATCACGGAGATGCGGGAAGTGCTGATCGATCACATAGTCCGCGAGAGTTTTCAAATGCTCATGCTGTTTCCGGTAATAGAAGACCTCGAACGTGCCGAAGCGGACATGCGAGGGCGCCATGCGGACCAGCATCGCGCCGGTCTCGATCTGCTCCCGATAGACCTTGTCGTCACTGCCGACCAGACAGAGGGCCTGTGTGGTCGGAATCCCAAGACCGCTCATCGCGGCACAGCAGAGATACTCGCGGATGGTCGAGCGCAGCACGGCGCGACCGTCTCCATCGCGTGAAAACGGCGTCATCCCGGCACCTTTGAGATGCAGGCCCCATCGCGCTCCCTGCTCGTTTTTGACTTCTCCGAGAAGAATGGCGCGCCCATCGCCGAGTTGTGGAACGTAGACGCCGAATTGATGGCCGGAGTACAGCATCGCCAGCGGCTCCATCCCCGGCGCCAATGCACTCCCGCCGAAAAGCGCCGTGAACTCCGGCCGCGCAAGTTGCGCCGGATCAAGATCGATCAGCTCCGCTGCGGCTTGATTGGCGTGAACTAGATAGGGAGGGGCACTGAACGGAGTCGGATTCAATCGCGCATAAAAGGCTTGAGGAAGACGAGCATAGCTATTGTCGAAGGAGAGTGTTTCCAGTGTGCGCCGAGTCATGTAAGACTATTCTTACCGGCTGCCGTTTGGATATCATGATCCATCGTAAAGACAAAGACCCGCTCTCCGAGCTGTACATCGATATCCGTGAAGAGGCCCAAGATTTTGGCACCGGTGATTTCGCCGACTTGCTCACAGAGTTTGTCACGGCCCTGCGCGATCAAATTTTGTCGAAGCCGTTTCACCATCTCAATTCCTTCGGTCGTCTTCGCCAGCTGCCGTTCAGCCGGCGTCAGAACGCCTTTCAACCTGACGACAACCAGGTCCCGTGCGACAAGAGCGCGAACCTCGTCCGGACCTCGCCCCATAAACTCCTGTTCGAACTTAATGATCGCGTTGCGTATCGAATTTTCCATAACTGAGCTTCACATATCATCCTCGAGGATTGCATGACAAGAAGGATGGGCGCTGTACTGGGCCTTTTGTCTTAATCAATCACCGATCATGGGGCTTTCGGGCTAAGAATCTCCGGTTGAGAGACCTGGTCTTCCGATTCATTCTTGACGCTGCTCGTTCATCCATATTATGCATGAACCGTTTTGAACAAACGGCGATGCTGCCGGTCCTGGTAGTGTACCACGGTCACGGATCGGTGGGATCTCGGATTCCCGTGCGATGGGTCGTAGGGCGACTGGCAGTTCATGCGAGAGGCCGGTCGCAGTACAAGCCAACCGAACATGTCTCGATTCAGCATCGAGCAGGCGGTTGGCTTTCGTATTTTCAGGACTTTTGAGGTGACGATGCCCGCGGTGTTGCTCGTACCGCTGCTTCCATTGATCGCCGCCCTTATCGTGGGCGTCGGTAGCGAGGCCTCGCGCCACGTTCGCGCGAAGATCGCCGCCTGGCCGATCGGCGCAGCCTTCTGTGGCGCCATCATCACACTCTATGTCGTGGCTACGGAAGGCCCGATGACGCTTCGATTGTATGATCCGGTCGCTTCTACTGTGTTGGCCGTCCCGGTCGGCCTGTACATCGATCGGCTCAGCGCGGTCATGATGGTACTGATCTCCGGCATCGGGACGATCATTTACACCTACTCCGTCGAATATATATACCAAGATTTGCACGAGCGCCGGTATCTTGCCTTGATCGGGCTGACCCTGTTTGTCCTCCTCTGCATGGTGTCCAGCGCGAACCTCTTGATGCTGTTCGTGCTGTGGCAATTGCTGAGTTACCTCCTCTACCTCCTCGTCCACAACCATAGCCATCAAGAGACGTTGAAAAGCGCATTTCGAACTTTCACCCTCTTGCGGGTCGGTGATGTCGCCTTCTTGGGTGGGACCGTGCTGGCGTATTCGCTGTACGGCACCTTGGAATTTCCTGATCTGTTTGCCGTCGCTGTGCAATCGACGGCCACCGTGTCCCTGTTTCCTGGTATCGAATTCAACGGCGCGACGGCGGTGGCCTTGCTGCTCCTGGTCGGCGGAATGAGCAAGTCCGCTCAGTTTCCATTTTACGGTTGGCTTTCCCGGTATCTCTATGCCCCGACGTCCGTGACTGCCTTACTGCACGCCGGCATCATCAATGCCGCAGGCTTTCTCATCAATCGTCTGGCCCCGCTCTTCGGGATGAGCTCGACCACGCTGCACATCGCCCTTGTGATCGGGACGCTGACGGCCATCCTCGGCGCAACCATGATGCTGGTGCAAAACGACATCAAGAACATGCTCGGCTTTTCGACGATCGGTCAAATGGGCTACATGATGATGGAATGCGGTCTGGGTGCATTCTCGCTCGCGGTCTTTCACTTGATCGCCCACGGTCTGTTCAAGGCGACGGTGTTTTTGTACAGCGGGAATGTCATTCACAAAGCGAGACAGGAACCCGTCCTCCCTCATCCAGGGCGCGAGACGGAGGAAGAAAGCTATTCACCTCTGACCTGGACGACGGGAGTCCTGACGACCCTCCTGATCCCCTTACTCATCCTGCTGGCGACTCACGGCGTGTTACATATTCCGTTGCTGGAATCCCAGGGGACCGTGATCTTTCTCTTTTTCATCTGGATCACGTCTTCGCAGGCGATCCTGACGCTGACCCGATTGCGAGCCGTCGCGTCCTGGAAGGTGTCTGCGGCAATGTTGCTGACACTGTTGTTCATCGTGTTTGTTTATCTGTTTGCAGTCGAATCGTTCACGGCATTCCTGTACCCGAACCCTGAAGAAGTCGCGTCATACTTCAAGGCCGGCGATCTTCCGGACTGGCTCTTTGATCTCCTCCTCGTGGTATCGACCCTCGTGACGATTGTGGGCTGGATCTATGTGTATATGCGGGCCCATGGGCGAACCGTATGGATGCCGTCGTGGATCAACAGTGTCCGGATCCGCCTCTATGTGCTGTTCCTCAATCGGCTCTATGTCGATGCGATCTTACATCGAGTGGGGCATGCCCTGACATCTGCCATTCAGCGCTTGGATAAGCGCGCCCAGAAACGTTCGCTTTGACCGACACCGGCTTGGGCGACCGGAAGTCGGCTGGACATCGACCCCTCACCCGCAACGGCCTATGAGCAGGGATCGGCGGGCAGCCCCTCCTTGACGAACATAGGGACACCGTATTAATGGTTAGCCTCTCACCGTGGCGGGAAGTGTCGCCTTTCAACCATTCCGGAGATTTGACGTGCTCCTGTCGCTGACACTCATCGTTCCATGTCTCCTCCTAGCCGCCGCCGGCATCCTGATGATCGGCGGTGAGACGCCGCGCTTTACTCGCGCGAAAGCGGCGGCGTATCCTGTCGGTCTGGCATTCCTAGGGGCCATCGGCGCGCTGGCCCTGGTCACATCGCAGGGTCCCATCACCGTTCGGTTCTACGATCCTGCTTCCGCCGCCTCTTTCATTATTCCCATCGGTTTCTATGTCGATCGGCTGAGCGCCGTCATGATGACGTTGATCACGGGAGTCAGCACCATCATTTACTGCTACTCAACAACGTATATGTACCAGGATCGCCATGCACGCCGGTATCTGACGTTGATTTGTCTCACCGACTTTGTCTTGATCTGCATGGTCTCGAGCGGGAACCTCATGATGCTGTTTCTCTTTTGGCAAATCCTCAGCTACCTGCTCTACCTGCTCGCGCACAACCATATCCACCCCGGGACGTTGGCGGGCGCATTCAAAACGTTCACGCTGCTGCGTGTTGCCGATACGGCGTTTCTTGCCGGCATTGTTCTCGCCTATCAACTCTACGGCACACTTGAATTCCACGAGCTGTTCGCCAAAGCGGCTGCCACACCCATGACCCTTTCGATTCTGCCCGGGATGGATGTCAGCGCCACAACGATGGTGACCGTTCTCCTTTTTATCGGCGCGATGGGCAAATCCGCTCAGTTTCCTCTGCATCTGTGGTTGCCGGGGTCGCTCTTCGCACCCACGCCGGTCCACGCATTGCTGCACGCCGGTATCATCAACGCCGGGGGCTTTCTCATCAACCGCCTGGCTCCGCTCTTCGGGATGAGCTCGACGACCCTCCACATCGCCTTCCTCATCGGGACGCTGACGGCCGCTCTCGGTGCGACGATGATGCTGGTTCAAAACGATATCAAGAAGACGCTTGGCTTCTCGACGATCGGCCAGATGGGTTACATGATCATGGAATGTGGCTTGGGAGCCTTCTCGCTGGCTGTGTTCCACTTGATCGCCCACGGTCTCTTTAAGGCCACCGTCTTCTTAAATTGCAGCAGTGTCATCCATAAGGCGAGACAGGAACCGCATTTCCCTCGTACAGACGCTGAAAATGACCACGTGGGATTCTCGCGCTTGGCTTGGTCGACCGGGTTTATCACCACGCTCTTCATTCCTTTCCTGATTCTGCTCGTCACGCATGGGGTCCTACGCATTCCATTATTGGAATCCCAGGGGGCCGTCATTATCCTGTTTTTCATTTGGATCACCTCCTCTCAAGCCATCTTGACGCTCACACGACTTCATGCGGTGGCTTCATGGAAAGTATCGACCATCATGTTACTGACACTCCTCTTCATTGTGTTCGTCTACCTGTTTGCCGTGGAATCGTTTACCGCTTTCCTCTACCCCAATCCGGAAGAAGTGGCCTCCTATTTCAAAGCCGCCGATCTTCCAGATTGGCTGTTTGACCTCATCGTCGTGATGGCCGCGCTCATGACGATTCTCGGCTGGACGTATCTCTATATGCATGCTCACGGCCGGACAGTCTGGATGCCGGCCTGGTTCCACGGTCTAAGAATTCGTCTCTATACGGTGTTCCTGAATCGGATCTACGCCGATGAGTTCTATCAGCTGGTCGGCTCGATGATCGTGAAATTGGTTCATCGGATCGACAAGCTGGACCGTGGGTGGTCTCGATGATGGGCGTATTCATACCATGGCTGTTCGTCGGGATTCCGTTCGTAGGGGCGCTCGTCTGCCTGGCCCGTTGGGCTGATCACTATCGGGTGAAGATGGTTGTGATCATCTGCTCTGTCATCAACCTTGCGGCGATCGCCGGAGTCGCCAACTGGATTCCGAGTTCGTCCGATGGACTCTTACCGCTCTATTTACTGCCGCTCGCAACCTTGGTGTCCACATTAGGCCAACCGATTCACGAGAACCATCGATCCTCATGGGTCATGACGCTGGTTTTTCTCGGTTTGGGAATGGGTGTGCTCACCGCCGGAAATCCGTTTGGCCTGCTGTGCCTGATCTCGCTCATGCTGACCATCATGTTTCTCCTGTACCGTCACCACACCACACTCTGGCCCATCTCCTGGTGGGGCATCGGCTCCTTCGCGGTTGGAGTCGTCGGTGCAGGCCTTTCTCTGGCGGCTGGACCACCCATCTCAGCGGTGGCGTCCTTGGCGACCTATGCCGTTCTGTTGCCGCTCATGCCCTTCCATGACGGGTACCTCACGGCGTTGACCAGACTACCGGGTAGCTTACCGCCGTTTATGGTGTTGCTGCTCCCCGTACTTGGCCTTCACGGCCTGGCGACGGTCATGCCGATGATGCCGAATGAATTCGTTGCAGTCATCAGCCTCTTGGCCCTGGCTAGCTCGTTGTATGGTGCGATTAAAGCGTTGGCCCAGTCGCGCGTCCGTCTCTTGGTCGGCTATGGCAGCGTCTCGTTCTTTTCGATCCTCTGGTGGTTCGTGGCTGAAGCCCATACGGCGACCGCACGCGCGACCGTGCTGGCCGGAGCAGTCGGCCTCGCCACCGGCGGACTGTTGGTGGCCTGGCAGGTGATCCGCACCAGATACGGTGACGATGTGGATCCGCAGTCCGTCAGCGGTCTGGCGGCGGCGATGCCGAAATACGCGGTCCTGTTGTCTCTATTGGGCCTTGCGGCGATGGGAATCCCACCATTCGGGGTGTTCGCAGGATTCATGGGACTCCTGCTGACCACACCACCCTCTTCAACGATCGGTCTCTTCATCGCGCTTACAGCCTGGCTTGCCGCTTCGTGGTACATCATGCAGATGGTGCAACAGTTGCTCTTCGGCGCTCGCCGGCAGGATTTACGCTATGCCGATCTCCGGCATCCCGAATTTACGTCGCTGTTGATCGTGGTGCTGGCCTTGCTGGCGCTTGGCTTGGCCCCCACCAGCTTATTTGCGCCGAGTCAGCCTCCTGATAAGGCCGTGGCCATGGAGCGATCTCTGACATGGAACCGCTAGTGTACGGTCCTCACATTGAATCGAGGCGGATGGAAATGCGCGCTGTCGTCCGCCTTGCCGGGGAAGTCATCGCGCAGTACTGGCCGATGCGGACGTTCGTTCACCACAATCCATTGCACAGCATCGAATATCTGCCGTTCGAAGAAGCGGTCAAGCGCGGGAAGCAGTTCTTAGGCGGCAACGGCTATCTTCCCAGCCATTTATATCGCGAGTATCTGAAGGCCGGCAGGATACGGCCACATGATCTTGACAACGCTCTGAAACCGTTTGTCATCGACAAGCATGTACCCATCGGATCGCACATCGTCACGCACGGTTCGGTCTTGCGTGCCTGTCTGACCGAGGGACTTTGTGCTCCGGCCATAGAACCGCTTGACGATCAATTGGATGATCCCGACATGCCGTTGATCGACGCCCTCGCCAGCAAGCTGGAGCGCGTTGTTCTTCCCTTTTCACTGGACGATCGAATCCGAAAAGTCGTGGATGAGAACCAAGCCGCCCTCTGCCGATGGCTCACGCTTTCGCACTGGTGCGACGACACGCTCGGCACACAGATCGTCCAGCAGATCAACGAGCAAATGATCAAGTGGTGCGGAGCCTTCCTGGACGAAGGTCATGCCACATGGACCATGCCGGGGCGTGAAAAGGGTCTGTATGACGCCTGGAGGGCCATGGCCTCCCACGAATGGTCCCCCTGTGGAATCAGAGACAGTTGCAAGAAGATCGCGCGACTCCCGGACCATCCAGAAGACGCGCTCCTCGAAAGCCTGGATGCACTGGGGATTCCCGCTGAACTACTACAAGATTACGTATCGTTACAATTGACCGCGCTGCCCGGTTGGGCCGGCTTCATCAAGTGGCGGGGGGAGGAACGGGACTATCCCTGGCAGCAAGCATACCCGGTCGGTCTGGTGAAGTTTCTGGCGATTCGTCTCTGGTACGCGCGTGAACTGGTCCAACAGGCTTGCGAAGACCATCTCGACATCGACGGACGATACGAAACCGTGATGGCCTACATGCGCGACTATCCCGAAGAATATTATCTTCGACGGCAGCGGGTGGCCGGGCGGTTACCCGCTCTCTATGCTGAAGAAGTCGACCGGCTCTCGCATCAGAAGGGACAAAGCTGGAAGAATATCCTCGCACGGTACCGTGCCGAAGTCATTCCTCGGCTGCAGGCGGCTGTTCGACGTGGAGCCGCGCGGCGGCTTCTCGCCCTGGCCCATTCGTTGAATATTGATGCAACTGCAGTCGTTCAAGGCGCCCCAGCGGACCTCAAACAAGTCATCGATTGGATGGAGGCCTTTCCCGAATCGGGCCATGGACCGGTGTGGCTCAAGGCCCTAGAGGCCGGTTACCAGGAGCACCTGTTAGGACACTTACGCGCACGGATCGAGAAGGCCGCTCCCGCTGAGGCGTCGCGCCCGTACTCACAGTCGGTCTACTGCATCGACGTACGCTCCGAACCGTTCCGCCGACATCTTGAATCGGTCGGCCCGCACGAGACCTATGGCTTCGCCGGTTTCTTTGCCGCCTTTATCCGCTATCGCGCGTGGGGAAAGGAACATGAGACGGAACAGTTCCCGGTGATCATGCGGGCGAAGAATGAGGTGCGTGAGATTCCACGCAGCTATCTTGATCATAAGGTATCGCTGCACACGGCGCGGGCCAAATGGGTGCATGCCGGTCATACGCTCTTGCACGATCTGAAAGAAAATGTAGTGACTCCCTATGTCATGGTGGAATCACTGGGCTGGTTTTACAGCCTGCCGATTTTCGGCAAGACATTGGTCCCGGTGCTCTATCAGCGCTGGACCGCCTGGTTGCGACGCCTATTTGTTCCATCCCTCGCCACCACCCTGACGATAGACAAGCTGGCGCCTAGTGAAACCGCCGAGATGCTCGAAGCCGAACAGCAGGCCGTGATCAGGGAGGCCTTGTCCGAGCAACTCGGGCTCCGCAGCTCCCGTATTACGCCTGCGCTCATCGAAGGCTTGCGCCAGCGCGCTCTGACAGTGGAAGGGGATCCGGAGCCACCGATCGTTACTGAAGAAATCGAGCGGGCCGGATTCACGCCGGAGTCGATCAATGTATTTGTCGAAACTCTGCGGCGACAATACGATTTAACGGCGCGATCCGCGTCACGACACAAAGAGCGGTTCACCAGGACTGGCTTTACTTTGGAAGAGCAGGTCTTGACCGTCGACACCGCACTCCGGATGATGGGACTGACCAAGAACTTCGCGCGGCTCGTTCTGTTCTGTGCGCACGGGAGTACCTCGGACAACAACCCCTATGAATCCGCGCTCGATTGTGGAGCCTGCGGCGGCAATGAGGGCAAACCCAATGCGCGTGCGCTTGCGATGATGGCGAACAATCCGAAGGTGCGCGTGCGAGTCGCCAAACTCGGGATCAACATCCCATCCGACACGCATTTCCTTGCCGGCCAGATGGACACAACGACCGATGCCATCCAGCTTTTCGACCTCGAAGACGTCCCGCCTACGCATCGCGCCGACATGACCCGACTCCAAGAGGACCTCAAAGAAGCCTCCGCGCTCGCCAGTCAAGAGCGTTGTGCGCGGTTTCCCGATATTCAACAAGCGCTCAAGGACAGGGCGGCTAAGACACATGTCCGCAGACGAAGCATGGACTGGAGTCAGGTCAGGCCGGAGTGGGGCCTCTCAAACAATACGTCGTTCCTGATCGGGCGGAGAGAATTGACGAAAGGACTAGACCTGGGCGGACGTGTCTTCCTGCACTCATATGACTATCGTGAAGATCCGAGCAATCGGCTACTGGAAGTGCTGCTCACCGGGCCGCAGGTTGTGGGTCAGTGGATCAACATGGAACATTATTTTTCCGCAGTCGACAACGAGGTGTATGGCAGCGGGAGTAAGATCTACCACAATGTTGTCGGGCGGCTCGGCATCATGTCCGGCCCTTGGAGCGATTTGCGTCTTGGATTGGCCAGACAAACCGTCATGAGCGGCGAGGCCGCCTACCATGAGCCGATGCGGCTGCTGACGATTGTTGAAGCGCCACGGAAGGGAATCGAGAAATTGATTGCCCGGCATGACGTGCTTCAGCACTATTACCATAATGAGTGGGTCCATCTGGTCGCGCTCGATCCTGAAGACCAGGTTTGGTATCGCTATCGTTCCGATGGGACGTGGCACCCGATCGTGATACCTTAGAAACGCCGTCCGTTCGAGAGAGGATCGAAAACAGGCCGGGAAAGGAGAGTACCTGATGAGTTTGGTCTTGCATCCAATGAAGGAAATTCGGGTGATTATCGCGGGGGAACACCGAGCGTTCGTCACCGATCTGTTGGATCGAGTGAACGCGACGGGCTACACGATTATCGGCAATATCTCAGGGAAAGGACATCATGGGGTGCGCGAAGCACACTTCATGTTCAGCGAACAAGAGAGCCTTGAAATTATCATGACCGTCGTCCCGGAAGAAAAAGTTGATCCTATTCTCGCCGGCCTCCGTCCACTCTTTGAGCGGCATTCCGGTTTCATGCTCGTCGCGGACGTCACAGTCAGCCGGCAGGAATACTTCGGGAAGAAAGGCGCTAAACTATGACCGCAAATACTCTCTTGGAAGGAGATAGTGCAATACTACTCTGAAGGCACAAGCTAGGTTCTAGCCCCTTACGCTACACATGCTCTTCACAGGGAAACGAAAACACTTTCAGCGGAATAGGCTTATCATCATGTGAAACATCTTTTCGTCCTGAGTGAAGGGTCTTCAGCGCGTTAATTGCCCGATCTGCCTGATCCGGTTCAAGGACCGCAAAAATGATCGTATTAATGTCGGGGTTGAGGAAGGTCCCAAACACTCTCCCAGTCACCCCCTTGCCCATGACGTTGCTCAGAATCGTGTAGGCCTTGACTCCACTCTTGGACAAGAGCTCCTCTAAGTCACTCAGCATCGAGTCCCGGGCCACAATGATGAGCGTTCTCATATGCGTACCATCCCTTCGTGTTAATCTCGGTCGTGTGGCAGACACCATCGGGAGATCAAACACCGCCAGCGCCACGGCGGTCGATGACCATACTCTCACCCCTATCGCATGACGGCTCCCGGATCAGCTCCTGGACCAACAGATCGCCATGCGTGCTCGGGACCTCGCCATAATAAGGCTCTCAGCATGTATGGCTGTCTCGTAACATCCTCCTGACATTGCCTCTGGAGGTTTTCTCGTGTGTGCTGCGTAGCCGCTCTCGCGTACGTGATCCGCCGAGAACGTTCGGCTGTCTCTCTCAGCCTGTTGGTGGTTTCCATCCAGCCTTTATTCTATTGCCATGCATGCCACCTATGCAACGCCTCGTTACCGAGTGGGGTGTTTGGTGA
>JAFEBM010000055.1 GCA_018242685.1 Nitrospira sp.
GTTGAGGGAGAACAGGGCGCGCCAGCCCCAATGCTCAGTCAGCCACCCGCCGGTGACCAGTCCCACCGTAAAGGGCATCAACGTGAACAGCCCCCAGATGGCCAGCCCCAACGACTTCAGGTGATCGGGATACTCCTTGAGCAGCAAGGATTGGCTCAGCGGCAAGATGGCGCCGCCGACGAGACCGAGCAGGACGCGTGCCGACACGAAGCCCACAATGCCGTCGGCCGTCGCGCAGCAGGCCGAGACCACGGCGTAGGCGAGGAGGGCGCCGCTCAAGACGCGGGGTTCTCCATAACGGTCGGAGAGCCAGCGGGCGAGGGGAAAGCCCAGGGCCAGGGCGGTCAGGAAAGTCGACTGTGCCCACCCTCCGAAACTGACCCTCACGCCGCCCAAGTCTCCTGCCGCGTACGGCTCCATCAGCACGTACGAGCCGGAGAAGAACACCACGATGTAGGCGAGACCCAGCACAAAGTTGAGGAGGAGGAAGTGCCATCCGAGGCGGCGGGTCTCTGAATGATCCCCTGTCGTCATACGAAGGCTCGTTCAACAGAACACGGTAGGAGCGGTTAATGCGCCTAATACTTAGCAAAAGACCATTGCGTGTGCCATAAGGCGCTTGCCTAAAGCGCGAGAGGAAATTCCACGGGAAGGAATTCGAAAGCAGAATCAGAACATGAAGGCTTTCAAACTACTCGGATGAGGGGGTGAGGCCGTGAGCCAGCGCGTACTTTGTCAGTTCAGCCGTCGTATGGAGGCCCAGCTGTTCCATCAGCTTGGACTTATGATACTCGACCGTCTTTGGAGAGAGACCCAGCGTTGAAGCGATTTCTTTGAGGGTCAGTCCTTCGGCCACTAGTTGTAAGATTTCTCGTTGGCGCACCGGCAAGTGATTCTGGCGACCGATGTTCGGTTCTGTTTCAGAGATCGCGGATTGAACAAGATCCTTTGCAATCAAAGACGTGACGTAATAATTGCCGTTCTTCACGGCCTCAATGGCCAATGACAGTTCGGACCCGGCTGATCGCTTTAAAAGGTAGGCCGATGCGCCGACCTTGAAGGCTTGGTTGACATAGTCCGAATCGGCATGGACAGTGACAAAAATCAATCGAGCCTGTGGGATTATCTTTCTCAAGCGACGCGCCGCATCGAGGCCATTCAGTTGCGGCATCGAGATATCCAAAACCACGATATCCGGCCGCAATCGTTTCGCCGCATCCAGCAAAGACCGCCCGTCCTCCACGGAACCCACCACCTGACAATGCTCTTCCAGCAGCTTTTTGAACCCTTCCAGCACCAGCGTATGGTCATCCGCCAAGAGTACGCGAGGCTTGCTCATGCACGCCCCTGTTTGAACGGTACCCAAGCACAGACTCGTGTCCCCTCGCCCGGTGTCGATCGTATTTCCAAGGTTCCGGCAACCAGGGAAACCCGTTCTCTCATACTCAACAAGCCGAGGCTTCCTCGCCGACCGTCGTACTCATTCACGTCAAATCCCACGCCATCATCGCTGACCGTAAGCTGGAGGCCGTCTCGCACTCGTCGAAGCTCGACGCGAATATTCTTTGCCTTGGCATGGCGGGAAATGTTCGCTAACCCTTCTTGCGCCACGCGGTACAAGCAGGTAACAACGTCTTTCGCCACGTGGTTAGGTACGTCTTTACATATGAACCGGGCGTCGATACCGGTACGGGCTTGAAAATCATCGACGAGGCGCCGGAGCGCAATCGATACACCCAGGTCGTCAAGGATGGATGGATGAAACTGGTAGGCCAAGCGGCGAACATTTTCTGAAAGCTCGACGATACGGTCCTGAATCGCGCGCACCGTGCTGACCGTACGGACGGGGGCGTCGGAAAGCTGTTGTTCCAACATTTCGATGTCGATCGACAAGAGCGCCAGGCGTTGATTGATGTCATCATGCAGATCGCGCGAAATCCGCCGTCTCTCTTCCTCCTGGAGGCGGAGAAGCTGCGAGGCAAGCAAGCGGAGGTCCCGACGGTTGGCTTCGAGCGATTGTTCGGTGTCGATTCGTTTTGACACCTCGCTGACGAGCGCGTTATTGACGGCCAGAAGCTCTTCGCTACGCGCATGTAAGTGCGCCGCCCAACCTTCATCGCGCTGCTGGATTTCCTCTTCACGCTCACGGCGTTGTAGAAGGTACCAAATGGGCAGCCCGATTAAGACCACGGTCACGACGCGAATAACTATTTGTTGGGGGAACAGCAACAAGAAAGATGTGGCAATTTCCGCGGAGAGATGGAGAACCAGCAATCCGGCCATCAATGTGGCGATACTGCCGACAAGAAACCCGGTTCTAGTTCGCGATACAAGCATGGGTTGATCTCACTCAGTCAAATTATCCTCCTTCAGAGTCGTTCGATCAAGAAGGACGATCATGATTTTGGTTCGATGGTTCTTCATCCAACCAGACATCCCCCTCAGCCTGATTTCCCACTGCCGCCGTCACTGACTTGAAATCAAAGAGTCGGGAATCCATCAAGAGGGCCGGTGCGACATTGGTCAATGCGGCCGCAATGCTGTCGGAACAACCAGGTGACTCCCGTTCCCACTGCTGAAGAAACGCCTTCACTTTTTTCCGCTTCAAATCTTCTTGTGAGCCGCAGAGGTCGCAGGGAATGATCGGAAATCCTCGCAGTCCCGCATATCGTGCAAGGTCGGCCTCTTTCACGAGCGCCAGCGGTCGGATGACGACATGCCGACCGTCCTTTGAACGAAGCTTGGGAGGGATGGCCTTCAGCTTGCCGGTATAAAAGAGATTCAAGAACAAGGTTTCAATGATGTCGTCGCGGTGGTGACCGAGCGCGATTTTGGTGGCGCCAAGCTCCGTCGCAATGCGATAAAGGTGTCCTCGTCGTAACCGTGAGCACAACGAACAAGTCGTCTGCCCCTCCGGGATGAGTCGCTTGACGATTGAATAGGTATCGCGGGATTCAATGTGAAACGGAATTCCGCGACTCGTCAGATACTGAGGGAGCACATGTTCTGGAAAGCCTGGTTGTCGTTGATCGAGGTTGACCGCGATCAGATCAAAACGAATCGGCGCTCGACGTTGCAATACGAGCAAGATATCCAGTAAACCATAACTGTCTTTACCGCCCGACAGGCACACCATCACCTTGTCGCCGTCTTCTATGAGTCGGTAGTCGGCGATGGCCTGGCCCACCAGCCGACAAAGGCGTGTTTGTATCTTCTCCGTTGCTTCGTCTAATCTCAGCGTTGAGGTTGGAGCAAGCGGGACGATCATGGCAAGATTGTAGCGGCTCCCTTATGGTCCTGTCGACAGGATCGCGCTTAAGAATTTAAGAATAAGGTAACCGAACCTCCTATGGCGCAGTCAATTCTCTTTGTATGTACCGGAAACATCTTCCGCAGTATGGCGGCCGAATATGCATTACGGGCACAGCTCGGTCAGCAATCCTCCTACCAAGTCGAATCAGCGGGGACGGAAGCCAAGCCCAAAACGATTCATCCGGTGATTTCCAACCGATTGATCCAAAAAGGAACCGATCCTTCCGCACACGTTCCACAGGCGCTGGCCAAAGCAGTCATCGACCGGAATGACCTCATCATTGCGATGGGCCTTGGCCACCGCGAATTCATCCAGAAACAATTCGGGTTGAACGTTCCCCTCTTCAACGAGGTGTCGTTCGGCGAGGACACGCCGATCCTCGACTTGCACGAGGCCCTCCCTGATTGGGAGCGTGATATCAAGGAAGCGCGAGCGTATGTGGAATCGGTCATCGACCACATTTGGGAATCCGTACCGGCGCTGATCGCACGACTTCCACAGTTTCCGGGAAGACAACGGCCAAGAAGACTGTGGCATCGGTTCAACCTGTAATCGTTTACACAATTTCTGCTCGACAGCCTCTCTACCATCCCCGAGAAACGTCCCTCATCAGACGGGATAAATATTGCATGCTATATTTTCCATGAGCGGCGCGATGTGCGCATTTGAGAGGTTTGTCTTGCATGGACCGCACAATTTCCGATGTGCTGAAGACACCCGTCGTCGGAGGGGACGAGCCGCAATGGGCCTCCTGGTCGGACGACGCGCTGTTGGACCTCCCGATGTGCGACCTGGACGTCGGATTCAAAGGTGGATTCCTTGAGCAACCCATCGCCGAGTTGACCGAGGAACTGGAGCGCCGCGCATTGCTGTTTCGTCCACACTTCTGGCTCTCCAATGAGTGGTTTACCCCCGATGGAGTACCCGGCATCGCCGTCCCCTTCTACCTGGCCCATCCTCGCCTGGCCAAACTGGAACAAGCCCAAATGTTGGAAGTGGAAGGTGGGACCACGGAATGGTGCTTGCGCATTCTTCGTCACGAAGCGGGTCATGCGATCGAAAATGCCTACCAACTCCGTCGGCGAACAACTCGCCGGCACATTTTCGGCAAGTCTTCTCAACGGTACCCGCTGTACTACTCCCCCCGCCCTTATAGCCGTAGTTTCGTGCGCCACTTGGACTTGTGGTACGCGCAAAGCCATCCGGACGAAGACTTCGCCGAGACCTTTGCCGTGTGGCTGACGCCGGACTCCCTATGGGAAGAACGGTACCGAGGGTGGCCCGTGCTCAAGAAGCTTCGGTATGTCGATGGGTTGATGAAAGAACTCGGCGGAACTCCACCGTGCGTGACAACGCGGGAAGAAGTCGATGCGCTCCCTAGTTTGAAAAAGACCCTGCGGGAGCATTATGAGCGTAAACGGAGACATTATGGAATCGAGCGACAGTCACAGTACGACCCCGACTTGAAGCGACTGTTTTCCACCATGCCGAGCCATTCGAGCAGGCTGAGCGCAGCCACCTTTCTGAACCGTTTTCGTCGAGAAGTGCGACGAAAAGTGGCGAGTTGGACCGGCGAGTACCAATACACGATCGACCAAGTGCTGGAGGATATGATTCAGCGGTGCCGCGAACTGAATCTTCGGGTACCCGTCGCGGAAGACCAAGCCAAACTCGATTTCACCATCCTGCTGACCGTTCATACTATGAATTTCTTGCGGAGTGGCCGGCATCGGGTGGCACTATGAAGCGGTTACGTGTGATTGTCCTCATGCATGAAGACCTTGTGCCTCCCGACGAGGTGAACGGCTACGACGTGAAAACCGCAGAGTGGCGGACGGAATACGACGTCATCTCGACACTGAAGAAACTGGGGCATGAGGTGTATCCCCTCGGCGTCAAGAGCGATCTCGCCGTCATCCACTCCGCCATAGAGAATTGGAAGCCGGACATCGCCTTTAACCTCTTGGAAGAGTTCGATGGCGTGGCCGTCTATGATCAACATGTGGTGTCCTACCTTGAACTTCTGCACCTGCCCTATACCGGTTGCAATCCGCGCGGACTGATGTTGGCGCGTGACAAGGCCTTGACGAAAAAAGTGCTGTCCTTCCACCGGATTCCCTACCCTGAATTCATCGAGGTCCCTCAAGGACGCACAGTGAAGCGGCCGAAATGGCTGGCTTTCCCCTTGATCGTCAAATCGGTCAGCGAGGAGGCGTCGCTGGGAATCTCGCAAGCCTCGATCGTGGAGGACGACGAGAAAATGCATGAGCGAGTGGCGTTCATTCATGAGAGCGTCGGCAGTGGAGCGCTGATCGAACGGTATATCGAAGGTCGCGAATTCTACGTGGGAATCATCGGGAATGGGCATCTTCAGGTATTGCCGGTGTGGGAACTCATCATGGACAAGCTGCCGGAGGACGCCAAACGCATCGCAACGGAGCGGGTGAAATGGAACCGGAAATACCAGCAGAAGTACGGCATCACTTCACGCGAAGCCGACAACTTGCCGGAGGGCAAGGCCGACGACATTCAGAATCTGGCCAAGCGAGTGTATCGGGCACTCGGGCTCAGCGGCTATGCGCGCATCGACATGCGAATGGCCGGTGATGGACAACTCTACGTCCTTGAAGCCAATCCCAACCCCCAGATCGCGGAAGACGAAGACTTTGCCGATTCGGCTATGAAGGCCGACTACCATTACACAGAGTTACTCCAAGAAATCTTGAACGTCGGCCTCCGCTGGCGGCCCGCCAAGGCAGCGTGATCATAGAGACGAAGCCCTAACCGCTCTCCCTTCAGTCTTCGACCAACAGCCTTGTTCTGATCTCTCGAACCGGCTAGGATCGGCCCCATATGCTTGGCACCTACGTCTTAACCCTTGTAAATCCATACCTCTGGCCGTTCCGTCGCACCAATGACTAGCCCGTCCGAGCGCTCTACGTCAGCGGGAATGGCGCTGGTCGCGCTCGGCGTCGTGTATGGCGATATCGGCACCAGTCCCCTCTATGCGCTGCGCGAATGCTTTCACATCTCTCACAGTCTGTCCGTCACCCTTCCAATCATTACCGGCCTCCTTTCGCTCATCATCTGGGCCCTGCTGCTGGTCGTGACAGTGAAGTACTTGCTGTTCGTTATGCGAGCGGACAATCAAGGTGAAGGAGGAATTTTGGCGTTGATGGCCTTGGGACAACGCCATCGGGAAGAGTCCGCGTTCCCCTTGCGGATCGGCCCTGTGATCGCTCTCGGGTTACTTGGAGCTTCGCTGGTCTATGGGGACGGGATCATTACGCCGGCGATCTCGGTCTTGAGCGCTGTGGAAGGAATCGAGGTTGAAACCCTGGCCTATCAACCCTACACGCTGCCAATCGCCATCGCAGTACTGGTTGCATTCTTCGCGATCCAGTCGCGCGGAACCGCACGGCTCGGTGGATGGTTCGGTCCTATCATGCTGCTCTGGTTCGTCACGCTTGCCGTCTTGGGGGTCAAGAGCGCCGTACAGACTCCGGAGGTGTTTGCCGCTGTCAGCCCCCACCACGCCGTCCAGTTCTTGATTGAGCATCCCGCGCAAGGCTTTGCAGTATTGGGGAGCGTGTTTCTTGTCCTCACTGGAGCCGAAGCCTTGTATGCCGACATGGGGCACTTCGGGAAAGGGCCCATTCGCCTCGGCTGGTACAGTGTGGTGTTGCCGTCGCTCGTGCTGCAATACTTAGGACAGGGCGCCTTACTGATCCGACAGCCGGAGGCGGTGACGAATCCGTTTTACTTGCTGGCGCCCGGATGGTTTCTCTTGCCGTTGGTCATACTTGCGACAGTGGCCACCATTATCGCCTCTCAAGCGATGCTGAGCGGCGCCTTTTCCCTCACTCATCAGGCGATTCAATTGGGCTATCTGCCCCGCATGGACATTCGATACACGTCTGCCTCTCATATCGGACAGATCTATGTGCCGGCCATGAATGTGCTCATGCTGATCGGTACGGTCGGCCTGGTCGTGCTCTTCGGCACCTCCAGCAATCTGGCCGCTGCATATGGGATCGCCGTGGCCGGCACCATGGTCCTTTCCACGCTCCTGATTTCCGTCGTTGCCCGGCGCCAATGGAAATGGAACCTGCCGGTCGTGGTCCTCGTCACTAGTTTTTTCCTGATCATGGACCTCTCGTTTTTCGGGGCCAATGCGCTGAAGATCCCGCACGGCGGTTGGTTGCCGCTGGTACTCGGCGCCGGTCTATTTCTCTTGATGACGACTTGGAACGGCGGCCGTCGGCTCATCGCGAAGCACCTCTGGAGCAAAATGCCGCAACTGACGATCTACCTGAAAGAGGTGCTGGCACAGCCACTCACCCGCGTCCCTGGTACGGCAGTTTATTTGACTCAGTTTCCAGACCTCACGCCGCCGTCCTTCGTGCAGAACGTACGCCATAATAAGGCGCTCCATGAACAACTGGTCTTCCTGACCACCACGACCGCCCGCGTGCCGACAGTCACCGGCAGCCATCACGTCCGCGTCGAACCTCTCGCAAAAAGTGTTCGACGCGTCGTGGTGCAATACGGGTTCATGGAGACCCCGGACATTACCCGCCTCCTCGCGGCGTGCCGGACACAAGGATTGGACCTAGACCTCGAACAGGCTACGTTTTTCCTCAGCCGTGTGAATTCGCTGGCGACGCCGAAACCGGGCATGGCGCTGTGGCGGGAACGGCTCTTTATTTTCCTCAGCCGAAACTCCCAGCTCGCGAGTTCGTTCTTCCATATTCCCCCTGAGCAGGTCGTCGAGATCGGCGTGGTGGTGGAAATTTAGTCGGCGCAAGTGAGCGAAAAGGCAGTGCACACCGGCACAGGTTCTTGAGGTTCATTGCCCAATTAGTGTATATACGACCGTGTGTTCGAATGGGATATCCAGAAGGCTATTATCAACTATGAGAAGCACGGTGTTTCTTTTGAAGAGGCGACGACGGCGTTTAGTGATCCCAACGCCCTCGATGGTGAAGACCTTGCTCATTCGCAGCATGAGCGTCGTCGGCAACGGCTCGCTCAATCAGTCACCGGCCGTATTCTGTTGGTGATCTATACGATCAGGAGAAAGGACCATGAAAAAGAAATCATCCGTCTCATCAGCGCTAGGCAAGCGAGCCGCAGCGAACGTCAGGCATATGTCCGACTCACAGATTGACTTCTCCGATATCCCTGAGTTGTCTGATGAACAACTGAGTCGGATGCGTCGAGTCGGACGGCCTGTTACCGGAATGGCCAAGCAATTGATTGCCATTCGGCTGTCGCCAGACCTCCTGGCAGCGTTACGCAAGATGGCGGCGAAGCAAGGTAAGCCTTACCAAACTTTGATCCATGAATTGCTGGAGAAAGCCGCCTCACGAGCAGCGTAAAAGTTACTGCCTGGCTGATCTCATCGGCCTAGTAGGTTTGACAAGAAAAGATTCTCAATCCATTTTCATCCGTCTCGCGGTTGGATTTTCCTCATTGTCTTGAGCAGTCCACTTCCCTGTGAAATAGTGATGCACACGTGTGTATCACGCCTGTCTAGCACCGACTCCTATTCTTTCTGATATTTGGAGGTCTGAACTATGATGCCTGTGCTCACAACTTACCGACATGCAGTGTTGCTGCCCGCCATGCTGATCTTAGCGGCGGGCTGCGCCCAGTCCGTCGTGCGGGGAGATTCGTCACAGGAATATCTTGGGATAGGTATCGTGTCGGGAACATTGGGTGAACAGCAACGTGTTGTGCTGTGTGCCGGGGAACCGTCTTCAACATTAGTGGTTGGCCAAGTGCAGGCCCTGGAGGGAGGCGTCTACCTGATCCACGACGCCAAGGGGCAGGAAATCCGTATTCCTCATGATGAGAATACCAGGAGCGATCGACCGGCCCATGTAGGCGACCGCATTCAATCCTGGCTCGATCGCCAGGGCCGCGCTGTGCTGATCCGGAGCCTTGATGGAAATGGTCGATAGCCCTCGCTCTTAGTCATTAGTCACGCCTGCCCCTGACCCTTGAAACATTGGAATAGTTTTTCAGCCCGCTTGGAAACAACGACGCTATCAATCACCCAGCCTAAAACGCACCATACACCCCCCATACCGATTATCGGTGTCAAAGATTATTGTGACAGGGTTACCAGCTGAAGCCTGGAAAAGCCTAGGAGTGTTTTGGATGGGATTGGAAGGACATTGCCATACATCCTCATCATCCGGATACATCTCTATCTGCAACTTAAGAGAAGGGGCTCCTTCAAGCATAAAAGTGAGCTGACACCCACCAAGACGACTATCCATATCGAGGAAGATCCGACTGCTTACGTTTCTAGTTTGTTGAGTGCGAGGAACGTCACGAACACCTGGATTTGGGCATTGCATAAGGTCCGAAGGTGAGGGGTTCTGTCCAGGTTTATCTCCCCCTCGCCAATATTGGAAGTCAACGGACATGCTCAGGCCTGGGTATGCATCATAAGGGTCTAGAATCCCGAACTGAAAAATGCATCCTCCCCAATCATCATCAGTGTTAACTCGAAACCATGGAGTCCAATCGTTGAATCTAGTCCAGAGAGGATTATTACCAGGGTTTCTCTCGCATTGGCCCGCTCCCCTTGATGAACCGCCTGCCTCGTAATGACCAAACCAGATACCCAAAGAGACTGCGTTCCTCCCTTGTTGCGAAAAGGCCGGTGAGTCGCTTAGAGACGAGAAAGATAAAAGCAAAAGTAACACCCTTGCAAATACCATGGTCACCTCCTTGTCTCCCCTGCCTCCCTTATATTCAATCCAGATATGCCACAACTTCATTAAGTATTTTGCCAATGTTCTCTGTTATGCAGCTTGACGGACGGTACACAATATACTGTTTATCAGCTAAAGTTCTTTCTCGAGGATTTCTATTTGCTCTCAGAAGATAATTCAATCCGAAGGAAGAGCCTTTGGTGCAGGTCAGCACGACAGCACGAATTCGTGTTGGTGATATAAAAACGGTCTTTTTGTTCAAATCCACGACTGCGCCTGCACGCCGACTCCCGATACCTTTTCATAGCCTTGCGTTAATAATTGGGATGAGCGTCGCCACCTCCGGAACTGGGAGCAAGGACGCTCCCCTCTCTCAACGTTGGAAATTGCACTGACTGTATGAATCCGAGCTCTAGTTTTGCTTATAACAATCCAAGAACTTGCTGATATCAACGTGCTTCTGAATCCAGTCCCAATTCGATTGCTTTTCCTTCAAGAGATTCTCAGTTTCCTGGAGCTTTCTTTCATCGGTATCTGTCCATGGTGAAGTCGATGATTTTTTGCGCTTCAACTCCTTCACATTCACGGCATCATCGTTCAATGACTTCTTAATATTTGCTGACCGGTAGAGCAGCGTGGAGAAAACCAAGTCAGTGGATCGCTTACCATAAGTCTTTACCGAAGCATCAATCAATTTGCCTAGAGTTTCATTGTCTCCAATGGAAAACTTGCCATAGGCGATGACGAATCCACCACTAAGCCCCCCGATACGCCTAATGAACATGGAGCTGAGTAACTCGGATGCGTCTCCGGCCAACCCAGAAAAATAATGAACAACGCATACCTCGCTATTGGTGAGACCGGGCATGCTCGGATTTTTGCTAGCGTCCGTTCTCACTTCTTCAACAAGGCCTGGAATGGCTGTCTCAGGTTTGTGCTGCTCCCTGAGAATTTTGGCTAAACTCGGTTTTTTTCCTGTGCCATTAATAAATATGTCTGGGTGCCCCGTTTTGTACACAACTGGGTCTTTAACTTTCTCCTGATAAGTCATAAGCGCAAAATCCCAAAGTGTCTCTTGAAAAATATTGGCGAATGCGACGATCGCATCATTCGTGATTCGAAAGTCCAGCTTGGGTTTATCGTACGCTACCCCATATCGATCTACATAGTTTCCGTTGTAATATTCCATCAGGTACATTACGAATAGATTAGTAAAATTGAGTTTTGCACACTTTTGTTCAGGTGCTTGTCCTTGTGCTTCTTTAAGAACTTGATATTCGAGACGTTGCTTCAAGTCTGTTGAAGAGGAGATGATAGGCCAATATTCCTGAGCTAGTAGTTTTCCAAGCTTCTCGAACTCCCCAGTGGACAAACTCAGATTGGGAAGCCTGTTCGCTCTTCCACCGCTCGCCAGCGACTTCGAGTCATCTGCCTCACTCTTCAATATTGCGATGTATTCGTTCTCAATGGTCTGTACGATGGCGTTCGTGACAGGATTTTTTGAGATTTCTACTGGTAAAGGACTTTCCTCTTTGACAAGGCACAAGTTTTGGGAATCAGGAGAGAAAAAGAGTACATCATGGGCACTGATGTTCTGATCCTTCTGTTTACCCAAGACTTGCGCAGCCAATTGTCCAAACCCAAGGACTTCCCGAAATTTAATCGCATGTTCTGCATTAGCTCGATTTGTGGGATATAGGAGCATCTGTACTCTCGTGTCTTCCCAGAGAGGTCTGTCCTGAAGGACATCCTTCCGTAGATCAACGGATATACATGAACTGAGGGTGAGCACCCCCAGTAACAGTGATCCTGACATAAACCATTTCTTCATCAACATGGTTACCTCACACGACGATAAAGGTTGCAATTGGTGTCACCCAAGATTAAACACGAGCATGCTGCCCCCTAGCTCTACTGATTACTATCGGCCACACCGCCGCCCCGGATGGTCGAGCGTCGCGATACACCGGGGCGCCCCGAGTTCAGCCTGACACTCTGCATCGGTTTGGCACGAACGGCAGCGGCTCTCTATACACAAATACGCACCGCACGCATGAAGCTTGCCGTCCCGAAAGCCTTCGGATGTGCGCGGCGCTGGTTCGCAAGGTGCACCCAGCAACCCCTGCGCTCTCATGCATGTTCCTGCATCGCACAATAGGCTGGCGCACTGACGGTCAGCCTGACATTTCGTTCCTTCTTTACCAAGTTCGACACCAGACGCGCTTGTGCATGACCCCGTTCCGACGAGACAGGTCGTTATCAATGCATGCCATAGAAAGTGACGACTCAACGACAAGCGGTTGCCTCTCTTCCAGAACCACCATAGAAAAACCAGTTACGCCAGGATGCATCAGCACTATAGAACGGGCCGTTGGCGTCGTAGCAGGCTGCGTCGGTGACTGACACCGATCCTGAATCCCACCACCAATACGTCGCGGGCGCCCAAAAGTATGTGAGGTTGCGAAAATATGCCGCATGTTGCCAGCCTGTCGCAGCAAATTGTCCGCTCCCCATGTCCGTCGAGGTGGGGGAAGGAGCGGATGAATCGTATACTTCGCCGTACCAATCGAGACGGTCCGCTGAATCACGAATGCCACTTGGAGAGAAGAGGGTCCCACGAGGACAGGGGGGCGCACCTCCGCCGATGCAGTACGGATAGTAACCCGCCCATTCCCCCGCCACCCACACCCACCAATTGCCTTGGTATAAGCGAACTTCAATATCTAACGAATATTGATTGCCTTTCTGAGCACTGTTCCATGCACTCAGGGCCATGCCTGGGGCAACCCGTGGGCTATACTGAACCCATCCATCGACGAGCGTATTGTATCCCGCAATCCAATCGCCGCTGGCAGTTCCATTCGTCCGAAAATAAGTGAAAAAGTGCGGAGCGCGATTGCCGTTTAAGGACTGAAGTTCAATCTTTCCTGCTTCAATTGCCTGCATGGGGGTGCCCCGAATGACTGCGGTTTGCGCAATTGATGTTTCATCTCCCACTGGACCATCTGTATCCCAGATCAGTAGTGTCCGGAGATCACA
>JAFEBM010000056.1 GCA_018242685.1 Nitrospira sp.
TGCGCGTCCTCCAAGAAGGCGAAATCCGACGGATCGGCAGCAACGAGTCGATCCGGGTGGATTTGCGGATCATCGCCGCGTCGCGCCGAAATCTGCCCGAGCTGGTCGCGACCGGGCGATTTCGAGAGGATCTCCTTTACCGGCTGAATACGGTCAGCATTCTCATCCCGCCGCTCCGGGAACGGCCCGAAGACATTCCCTTGCTGGCCGAATTCTTTCTGGCTCGGTACGGAGACCAGAAGGAAATTCCGGTCACCTCGTTTTCGTCGGCGGCGATGCGCGCGGTGGTGAGCTATACGTGGCCAGGCAATGTGCGGGAGTTAGAGCACGTTGTGGAACGCGCGGTGGCGCTGGCCTCGCATGCGATCCTCTCCAACGACGACCTGCCGCCCGAGGTCCTGCAGAGCGACGGCAGCCCCTCGGATCGCATCGAGATCCTCCCCGGCACGCTCAAGGCGCTGCAGCGGGAACAGGTGCTGAAAATGTTGGAGTCCGCGCAGGGCAACAAGGAACGGACGGCGCGACTGCTCGGCATCAGCCGACGCACGCTGTACCGACTCCTCGACCGCTACGGCCTCGGCAAACCTCGCCTCTCAACCGAATCCGATGTCTCCGATCCTACCGGTTTTGGATAGTGGGGCAAACCCATGAGAAGACAAGAGCGCCCGGTATCCTCTTCAAAACCGTGACGGGTGTCACCCTCGTTGAGACCGTCTTCAGTGAATCATCGCAGCGCGGAATGAAATTGCTGGGTCATCTTGGGTGAAATCTCCCGCTCGGCTTCCTCGGCCTGCACGTCTGCATATGCGGCTGCTTGATGCAGTTGATGCGCGAGCTCTCGCATCTGCCTCACGAATTCGTCCGTCGTCGACCCCGGTTTGTTCTTCAACATCAACTCCGCCTCGCGGTCTGTATGCGATGCCATGGCATGAAGCTCTCGCGCTTCCTCGCGCCAGTAAAACATTCTGTCTGATGAACGCATCTGTGATGTCGGTTGCGTCACGATCGACGCCGGAGAAGGTGCTGTTGACGGTGTCGGACCACTCGTCGCACAGACAGTGGGTATCGCGAGAACCGCCCACAACATAAGGACATGCATGCCTCTTGGTTTCATGTGGCCTCCTTTTGTGCGTAGGACGCCGTCATGGCAAGTTTGTTATGTGCATCCAATGCGGCCACCTTGTAACATTCGGCCAACGTCGGATAATTGAAGGCCGTGCGCAAGAAATAATCCAACTTGCCGCCCAGGTCCAGCACTGCTTGACCGATATGGATCAATTCCGTCGCCCCCGTCCCGATGGCGTGGACAGCCAGCAGCTGCCGGTTCTCTCTGTGAAAGAGCAATTTCACGAGCCCGCTGTCGTCGCCAAGAATTTGTCCACGGGCGATCTCGCGATAACGCGCGACACCCGTTTCATAAGGGATTCGTCTTTCTGTCAAGTCATGTTCCGGTGGTCCCACCATTGAAATCTCGGGGATGGCGTATATACCGACCGGAAAATGTTCCGATGCAGATTCGACTTCCACTCCGAAAGCATGACAAGCGGCATGCCGACCTTGTACGGCGGAAGTCGACGCAAGGCTTGGATGACCGATGACATCGCCCGCGGCGAAAATGTGCGGCACCTCGGTCCGAAACTGTGCATCTACCTTCAAGTGGCCTCGTTTGCCAGCCGTTAAGCCTGCCACCCCAAGATTCAAACCATCCGTGGCTCCCATCCGGCCGGCGGCATACAAGACCGACTCAGAAACGACCCGTTTCCCTGACTCCAGGGTCAGTACCACGCGTCGTGGAGGCCCGTCGATCACGTCCACGTGTTCTACGGCCTCGCCGAGGCGGAACGTCACATGGCGGTTTCGCATTTGATGAATGAGCTCTTCCACGATTTCTGAATCCAGAAACTCCAACAGTCTGGCGCGTTTGTCTATGACCGTGACATGGATGTTCAAGGCCGCGAACATGGAAGCGTATTCGACGCCGATGATGCCGCCTCCAACCACAACTATATGTCGAGGAAGCTGTTTCACTCGCGGTACGTCGTCGCTGTTGAGGATGATTTCCGCGTCGAATTTCACACCGTCTGTCAACGCCGGCACGGTACCGACTGCGATCAGAATATTGGCGGCGGTGATTGTACGCGCGCCGTCTTCCGCGGTGACGGTCACGGTGTGGGGTTCATGGAATGCTGCGTCGCCATTAAACAAGGCGACGTCGTTGCGGCGCAATTGCTCGGTGACGACTTCCACCTCCCGCCGCACCACTTCTTCGACTCGGGCGAAGAGCTGTCCCGCCGTCGCTCGACTTTGGTAACGGTAGCCCATGAGTTGGTCGAAATGATGCGCCACTAAATTAAAAGAGAGAACGGCTTCGCGGAATGTTTTGCTGGGGATCGTGCCGGTCTCTACGCAAACACCGCCCAAAATTCTTCGGCGTTCGACGAGAGCGACTTTCTTTCCCAGTTTGGCGGCTTGGATGGCGGCTCGTTGACCGGCCGGCCCGCTTCCGATACAGAGCAAATCAAAATCGTACGACTCATGAGCCATGGCTACTCAGCGGCCAAGCGATCCTTGAATGGCGATACTAAGAGAATAGAGAAATAGATGGCCACGTTGAAATTCCCTTTCTCCGTGATCGTGGGGCAGCGGTACCTGCTCAAGACGTTCATTGAGCACACCGCATTCCTCACACTACTACGGTAAGCGCCGGCAAGCATCCTTCGCATCCCTATGTCGTCGTCACGAGGATAGCAAGATTGATTTCGAGGTTTGTAGTCGATGCTTACGGTTTACTTTGATGGCGTTTTTCATGAGATCCAGCAACTCACCAAAAATGTACGGTTTGCGAAGGTAGCCATATGCCCCTCCTCGCTCGACCGTTTCCGACGAACTTGTGTCGTTCTCCAACAGAACAATCATAGGTGTGTCCGGCCAAACAAGCCGTCCCATCAAGGTGAGACGAAATCCATTAATTTGGGGCATGTGATGGGCACTGACCACCACATCGAACCGTCGATGTTTCAATTCCTCCAATGCTAGGCCTTCTTCAGACACAATCTGAACGTTATATCCCTCATTCTCCAGCATCAAACCCAACACGCTCCGCTCGCCTTCGTCATGCTCCACGATGAGCACTCGTTTCCCATATCCGGTCATGTCGACCTCCTTCGCTCAATTCCGGACCGACTCTTTTGCAATTCCATTTTATGAGGAACGAAATGGGCACTGGAAAGGTGATAGGCGTTCACCTTCCAGGCCTTGAAGTCAACGCTATCCTTTTCGACATCTTTCATGATCGCTCGAGGAAATATCGGTGTAGTTGCGCGGGCGTCAATCGTGCACACCTCAAGAAGAGGCCGATGGTATGCATGGTTCATCTCCTTTCCGGCGTCAACAGAGGCGCGAAGGAGCTCCGCTTCGCACTCCATTTGTGTACGTGAGCGCATGCCTGAGTCTCAGCGTCGGCTACGGAAGTCCTCGTGTGACAACGACGTTGATTGATCATTGCCAGGATTGATGATAACCGGCACGTTCATCTTGTCTGGTATCAACACAAACTTGGAGTTCGAGCTCTCGTAGAGCTTGAATCTGAGATATTCCGATGTCAGCGTCTTGGTGATGGTTTCCTGAGCCTTCGCCTGACCGGCCGCGCGAATTTTCAAGCCTTCCGCCTCACCTTCGGACCGGATCCGAATCGAATCTCCCTCGCCTTTGGCATGTCGGCGAGCAATCTCCGCATCCTTTTCAGCGATGATGAGCTCGAACTCTTTTTGCTCCTTCTCTTGCTCTTTGGCTTGCTTGCGCTCGACGGCATCCAAAACAACTTTGGCCAATTGAATGTCGGCCATGGCGATACTCGACACTTCGAGATGTCGGCCTTTGAGTTTCTCTACCACGACCGCCTGTATCTTGCTGGAAATTTCCGAGCTTTTTTCCGGCACTGTGACCATGGAATAGTTGGAGACGACGCTTCGGACGGCCGCCAACAACTCCGGTTTCACCACTCGAGTATAAAATTCAGGACCAATCTCCTGTGCAAGGAAGTACACCTCTTCAGGAATCGGTCTCATGACAATAGCAGCCTTCAGGATGACAAGCAGGTCGTCTGAACTCAGGGCATCGACGGTTTCGGTATAACTTCGCAATTGCACATCGTACACATAGATTGCGTTCCATGGCGCCCGCCAATAGAACCCGCTCTTGAGTGTTTCGGTGGTCAGACCTTCGGTCAAGGGATACCAACGTAACCCCCGTTGACCTGGTTGGACGGTGGTCCCGCAGGCTTGCAGGAAGAGTAATACCGTGACAAGAAGTATGGTCTTCGCAACATGAGGCATAGTCTCTCCTTTTCGCCAGAATGTTGACTGGCGATCGCGCTAACGAAGTCCCGACCATGCGGCGGACGGTAGTCGTGACTCGTTGATTAGGTCAAGATGTTCTCGCGCTCTTAGTTCATGCCCTCTCGCTACGTCTTGATTAGGATTGCGCCAAGAGCCGAGTTCCTGACGCCCAAACGGCTATAATAGGCGGCAATCTTCTGGTGATCTTGCACTGGATCGTAGGTCCTTAAGTCTAGCTCCTCTTTTGCCGCCGCGGTCATACAGCGGTTCATGTCGGAGACCCCCCAATGCCACCAGCAGTAGGAAGTGGTAAACGACAACCGTTCCATCCAGCCAATCTCATTCACTTAGTGACGAATCTCTCGATGTTGTCTCTCCCATCTCTCTTGCAAGAGGATGAGCTTGTTGAAGGGGAGTTCCGCAACAAACTCGCGCAGCTTCTTGGTTTCCTCCTCGATTAGTCGTTTTTGCTGCGCAGCGGAGGCCCGCCTCTTGGAATATCTAGCATCTGCCATTGCCTTTCCTCCTCACTATTATGGAATTTGAAAAATTCGCAGCTGCTGGTAACAGCAAATCCGTGTCGTATTGGAGCAGGGTGAAGAGATGATTGAACGGCTCAGACCGAGACGTACGTGTGCGTGAGGGAGCTTTAGTTGCAGGTTTTTCGAACGATTGACACAGGTTTGGTAGGTAGGATGGTCTTCCAAATAACCGCGCCATATCCCTTGTATGGGGAATAAAAATGTATTCCGCTAATCCCGCGCTCGATTGATACTCTAAGGAATAGTTTTCACGTTTTGTCATCAAATCGCTGCCGTGCCCGTATCGCATGAGACCCTCCCGATCAGAAGCTACCGACCGGTGCGAGCTTTCAGTCGGCGTTGACCTCCGAAGCCACGATCAAAGACTAACAGCAAACTCGATGCCACTGAAGAGGAAGCATAACACTTACTAGCGGTAGGGAGTACCTGGTGATTCCCCTCAAGGTTGGGTTTGATGCGACAGAGATATCCGACATGTGTTGGTGACAATCTGATGAAGGTGTGCCACAAAGACACAACGAAAAGCTGATAATGTGATAAAGAATGTAGAAGAATGAGACGCATAATGTGCTTCCGGAGACACTCTGCCTTGCCTTCTTCCCGGTCTTCTTACGCCTCTATAGACATTGGGTACTAAATCTCGTAAAGAGAGGCCTCGCGTGCTGTTGAGGAGCGTGAGGTGCGTTACCCGGTTGGGCAGGAAGTTCATTCAGGTGGAACCGCTAACTGTTACGGCGTACCCCATTGCAACGTCATCGAACAAACCAGCCACAACAATAAGTGAAAGGCTATTCTGCTAAACAATTACTGCAGTGATGCTCTTCATGGTGGTGACGTGAGCTGAGTGCCCTCCGTCTGAAAAGTTAAGATCATCGGACTTTGCCCAGGCGCTCCTAGCTGCGCCACCATCGGCGGCCGTGTCCGATCTCCTATAATGGTCCGCATATCCTGTTCCGCCTGCTCCTGCTGGTCGCGCACTTGACGTGTCAGTAATCCTGAGAAGAATTCCGTTTGCATCGTGAGATCCCAGGTTCCAACGTAGGTACATTCCTTAGGCCGGACGGTGAAGGAAGTCGGGAGAGGTGTCTGCCACATGCCCAACCCATTATCGAAACTGACCGCCGTCAATCGATAAGAGCCAACCGGGAGGTTCAAGACGAAAGGACCATCGACTGGAACCTGGTCGATCACCAGCTGCGTACCACTCTTTTCATCGGTTATCCTCCATTTCATATTGAAGGGAAACTGTCCCACAGTTTGAGGCTTTCCATTCCATTGAAGGTGCACTCGCCCCAGGACATAGCCGTGATCGGGTGCTTCCAGTGGAGCCTCCGTACCAGGCTTCAACGGCGTAACCACAGTGACGCAACCCATCGTCACAACTAGACCCAGCAGGAAGATGAGAGGCACACCTAGCCAGTGACGAGAGAATCGGACCTTCGTCCACGATAGGTTTTTCATGATGGCGTCACCCCTTGCGTCTTTCGTTAACAAGGTGGTCTACTTAGGTAACTAGCAAGATATACACCCAACCAGCACAACTGCACATGATTCAAGTATATGTTGTTATTGACTAAACTAGATGATAAGCTGGCAGCACTGTTCTCGAGTTGGATTGATTTTCGAAATCGCACTGTGTACTTTGTGCGAGGACGCTCGTTTGGTTATAAGATTTAAGTGCAAGATTATGCGGATGGGTGGAAGATGAGGCACACATAGCTGAAAGTGGTTGAATTGAACCAGCCGATAGTTATGAGGAGATTAAGATGCACAACGGAAGAACGGGCTCTCATATGAAATTAAGGTCATTGAACCTATAGGGATATTTTGTGATGGTAGCCACCTATTTAGCATGGGTTTCGAACGGGACAGAGAAATAACGAGGTGCAAGGACAAAATCGTGGCTTTGGTTCAATCACAAAGCATCAGAATCAACATCCATTCTCATCTCACCAAAACCAACAATGCCGCACCTGTTTTAACTGGCCACCCGCACTATGCCTCACTTCTTTTATTAGAACTGTCGGCACAACATAACCGGAGATTCTCTCTTAGCCGATGAGACAGAAAGAAAACGGTATGTTGCTGCGAGTTCTGTTGCTGCTCGGACTTTCTACACTGGCGTGGATAGCTCCGGCCCTGGCAGAGTGGTCGGTCGTAGGAGACGGCTATTTGTATTATACCGATGAGGTCGCCCTTTTTTCTGCCGTACGCCGATCAACGATGGACGGCGATCCTACCCAACCAGTCTTGGACGTGTCTCGCACCGGAGTCGGCTCCGATATGGTGTTCGAACCGGGTGCGCTGATATCTAATGCAATCACGACAGGACTGGGCCGGACAGCCTTCTCCATCAAGCCCCAGGGGTTTATCTATGCGGTGAATCCCGCGTGGAACCAGGCAAGCGTCGCAGCCGAAGTCTTGCACTCGTTTACTCCCAACACGGCGCTCCGACTCCGCTACTTTACTGCGCCGGACCAACTCTTAGGAACTACCGAAAAACATGTGGAGGAGACAGAATCTTTTGTGAATGAAAGGGTAACTTCTCATATCGGGTACATCCGATTCGAGCAGCGTCTTTCCGACCATTGGGAATTCCGCCTTCAGGGGCGAATAGGCAAACGGCTCTACAACGATCCTTTTGCCCAACGCAATACGACATTCTGGACGATCGGCCCGCATATCTTTTGGCGGGCAACGGACCACCTGAAACTTTTTGTCGGCTATCACTACGAACGGGGCTTAGCCGGCGGCCGGAAGGAATTCGAAGCTGAAGAGGATTTTTCTTATGTGAATCATTTCTTTGCTGTTGGATTTGATGCCGAATTGATGCCGCGTCTCGAATTGGAGGTCGACTTCCATTACGAGCGCAACAATTTTACCAGTGGAATCCCGGAGGATGAACGAAACGGGGGGGCATGAGAACATTTTTCTGGGGAATGGAAGACTCCTCTACAAGCTGACAAACCAGACTGCACTGACGCTATCCTTTCAGCGGGGGCAGCGTCAGCAAAATTTCCACCAGACACACGATCACAACACCAACGTTGGAGTAGGGGTCATCCATCGGTTTTAGCATCAGCACCGGTTGACAAACTGTCTCCTTTGCCTTCTTCCTGACAGAAGATTCGTTTTTCCAGCGGATAATATCCCATCGAGCCTTGGTAGGTAATATTGTCGATTTCGCTCCCTTGAGTCTTCCAGATATCAAGACATTGCGCGTGAAGGTGCGGGATTACCCTCGGCATCCTGCCGATCGTTTCTGGTCTGGCCCTGTCCGTCGTTCCGACTACGGCAAGCTGATTGCCAACCTGCAACGCGTCGGCGTCTGGAAAGCCGTTAAAATCGATCGCGAATTCGAAGGAGCCTTCTCGTCTCACATTCGCAGGACCATACCCTAGATATTTGTCGATTGGCTGCTCCTCGGCGAGAATGACGACACCTTCTGGCTTTCGAATAACTTGCGTGATGTGCCCTCCCAATTGCACTTTATGGGAGCTGAAGTTGGCGCCGGACGGGTAGGATGTTTGCTCTTTCCACGCTTTGACGGCAACCGTGTCAGTTTCGATATCTTTCGTGATTTGCGGAGGAAACACGGGTGGAGTTGTGCAGGCGACCAATAATACGCACATCACAAACAGTCCTATTGGACGCATGTGAGCCTCCTTTCTGAGGTCAACCGAAGGAGAGAAGGAATTCTTGTCTCGTATTTTTGAATGAATTCCATTGAGTCGTGATTGCATGGCTGAATCTCAGTGTCGGGCACGAAAATCCTCATGCGACGAAGCCGTTGCCCGATCAGTTTCAGGGTTGATCGAACGCGACACATTTTGCTTGTCTGGCAGCAATACCAACTTGGAGTTTGAGCTGTCGTAGAGCTTGAACCTGAGGTACTCCGGCTTGAGATCGGCCATGGCGACGCTCGCCACTTGGACATGACGGTCTTTGAGTTTTTCAACCACCACCGCCTCCACCTCGCTGGCTATTTCAGCACTGTGCTCCAGCACAGTAACCATGGGGTAATTGGAGACAACGCTCCGGACGGCGGCCAGTAACTCGCGTTTGGCGACACGAGGATAGAAATCTGGTCCGATTTCCTTGGCCAGGAAATACAGCTCTTCGGGAATCGGTCTCATGACAACGACGGTCTTGAGGGTGACCGGCAGGTCATCCGAGCTTAGGGCATCGATGGTTTCGGTGTAACTGCGCCATCGTACGTTGTACAGGTAGATTTGGTTCCATGGCGCCCGCCAATAGAATCCACTCTTAAGTGGTTCGGCGCTCAGACCACCGGTCAAGGGATTCCACCGTACGCCCCGCTGACCTGGTTCGACGGTGGTCCCACAGGCTTGCAGGGAGAGCAATACCATGACAAGCAGCATAGCCTTCGTAAGATTGCGCATGGTCCCTCCTGCTCGCGCGAACGTGGACTTCCGATTACTCTAGCGAGATTTCATCCTTTCAACCGAATGACTTTCACTCCCCTGTTCGCTTGCGTCTTTGCTTGATAGATCCTTCTTGAGGACCACAACCCCCTTGCAAATTGCTTCGGAAAGTCAGACTTATTATATGGACAGCAAGATACGAGCCCTAACCAACGGAATTGCACGATCATTAAGATGTTGATTATATTTAACAATTCACTATAACTATCTTGAAACATATACTCATCAGTCGGATTGATTTTTAAAATCGCACTGTGTACAGTGTGCATAATCGCTCTGTTTTTATATACAAACGCGTGTAGGAGAAGCTCCAACAGTTAAAAGAAGCTGGATGAGCAGAGCATCCGAAGGCTCACACTCATCCAAAGGTGCTTCTGTCCCGTCACCGGTACCGTTTCATGATTTGTGGATTGATAAACCCAAACTGTGACAGATGATCAATTGATAGAGAAGTTATAGGGGAGGGGACTGGTTATGGAGACATTCTCTTTGCAGAGCACAGCAATCGCGGATACCCTGTTGCTCAACAGGGCTTTGACGAGGATGGTGATTCGGATCATAGTGATAACGCTCGCGTTGTCGCTGCCGGCGTGCCTGCACGCAGGAGAGACGGGACATAGCACATGGGGCTATGACGGGGATCATGGACCGCTTCATTGGGGCAAGCTCGGGCCGGAATCCTCCCTCTGTGAAAAGGGCATGAACCAATCACCGATCGATCTGTTGCGCACCCGCAAGACGACACTCGACGACATCCAGTTTTCCTATAGAGATGCTCCGTTCCATGTGGTGAATAATGGACATACACTGCAAGAAGTCGAACCGCTTTCAGAAACGGCCAAGTCCCGTTACCCCAAGCACGGCCAAACGGTGCTCCATTTTGACAAGGACAGCACGATCGTGTTTGACGAAGACCTCTACTTGCTTGAACAATTTCATTTCCATACCCCGAGTGAACACACGGTAGATCATAAACACTACCCGATGGAACTGCATCTGGTGCACCACAATGAGCGGCATGAAGTGGCGGTGGTTGCCGTCTTCATGGAGGAGGGGAAACACAATCCGTTTTTCGAGACATTTTTGGAGCATGCTCCAACCAAGGTCGGGGAAGTCATGGATGACCATAACCATTCCGTCAATCCGATAACTCTCTTACCCGAACGGCGCTCCTACTATCTATACTCGGGATCCTTCACCACTCCACCCTGTTCAGAAGGTGTCATCTGGATGATCTTGCACGATCCCATCGAAGTCTCCGCTGAACAGATCCAGAAATTCCGCGCGCTCGTGGGACACGATAATGTGCGACCGACGCAACCTTTGCATAAGCGCTTCGTGCTGGAGACGAATTTCGCAAATACAAATACAACGACCGCGACGAAGAAGTGACTTTTGGTTGCGAATCTCTCGGAGGTCTCAGAGTGTACGCAATGGCTCCAAGGGACGGATTATCGATCTTCAGAGACTTTAGACACGCTCATTCGTCGATACCGTTGCCGACAAGAGAGGCTGTACGCCTTCACCCACGGGTGAGATGAAGAACAGTGCTTGAGCGCCAACAGCTACTCATTGACTTACCTGAACGAACCGCCTAATCACTAGTTTATGAGGCAGTCATGCGGCAAGCGAGCAATCAGCCAACACGTACGTTTACGGGTATCATCAGCATCTCGGTCTTCGTCTGGAGTCTACTTCTAAGCGCGGTTGCCTTTGCGCAGGCCTCTTCGACATTCAACCAGGACTTTCGCCTGTGGACACCGACCTTTCTCACCGTGAAGCTTCCGTCGTCGTTTTTCGCCTACATGGAAGTCAATCCGCGCTTCGCCGATCTCGACGATTCCGGAAAAATCGATCAGCTCCTTCTCCGTCCGGCGCTAGGCTATCAATTGACGGAGAATGTGTCTATCTGGCAAGGATACGCCTGGGTCGGCAACTTTAATCAGAGGCATACACCGCCTCAATCACCTTTCTTCGAAGAGAGTCGAATTTATCAGCAGATCAACTATACGAGCAAGTTAGAGTCCTTTAAGATTCTCAGCCGTTTCCGCCTTGAGGAACGCTGGATCGAGCATGCAGACGGTACGGCGCTGCGATTCCGTCTGATGGTGAGAGGGTCCTATCCATTGCCCATTGCTCCGGAATGGGCACTCGTGGCTTACGACGAAGTCTTTGTCAATCTGAACAAGGTTGGTGTAGCTCAGGGTAAAGGACCAGACGCCGGGTTCGACCAAAACCGGTTCTTTGTGGGCATCAACCGGACGTTTGGAAAACATTTCAACATGGACGCCGGTTACCAAAATCAGCTCCTTAACAGCAGGTCGATTCCGAATCTCGCGAACCAGATGAACCATGTCATTTTATTGAATTTCTACATCAACCTGTAGAACCTTGCGTGAGGAGCCGGTCCGTGATGGAGGCAGAGAAGCTTCCCCTTACCAACGGCAGAAGGACATGTAGTCGATCAGTCCGCCAACGTGAACCGGTCAGCTTGGGTGTATCGAGCTTAGGGTAAGCTAGGTTCATTCTTGGTGCCTTGGAGATCCTCAGCACCGGACTGTCGCGGCAAGCGATCTCTCTCCATGTATCTTCTCCCTCACCGTGCTCCATCGTCAGGCTGAGCCGATCTTCTCTAGGTCAAATCTTGTACCCCTCCCGTACGAGAAACGCTAGGAGCCACTTCTGGAAATTTCCGTTACCCTTCTTCATGAGCTTCGTGCTACAACCTACGCTGACGTTGAGAAGGGGGTGCGCTTTTCGTTGATTCGACATGCGCCGGCTCGTCTTCAGTCTGTCTATGGCGATCCATTTCTAGTCGTAGTTCTTGCGTCATTTCTTCCGTTTTCCTCCAAGCCCATCGCCAGGTTTGTGCAAAGCCAACCAGCGCGAAACTGATCGTCAAGTACATGGCAATCCCGGCTTGATCTTCCAGATCTGTAAAGCTCAGTGCGTAACGGGGATGAAGGAAAACCCAATTGGCAATCAGTCCGCCCAAGACAACAGCCACCAACGAAGGTCCTATCCCGCCATACCAAGTGGTGACCGCTATTGCAACGAGGAACGCGGCATAGGCTAGGCGGTCGCCGAGGTACGCATCAAGAGATAACCGCAGGAGAAAGGCGAGGAGCGTCGCGCCGATAGCGACGCCATACCCTAGACCCCGTTGCGCGATAGATGGAATCACCCTTTTCGCCAGACGCGGCGGGTGTTTTGAAGGGTATAAGATCATAGGGAACAGCCACTAGAGCATACGACAACAGCCCGGCTAATGGAAGCAGGAGAAGTGAGTTTCCTAAAATCTTACCGAGCCGGCGCTACTGCGACATCTGGTTTGGCGCCTTCGGTCTGCATCTTAAGAGGCGACACTTTATAGCTGAGGATCAGCCACAATCGGAAGAACTTCATCCCTCGCGGAGGTTTTCAACGCCGGGATGATCTATTGAGCTCGGTGAAGGAGAAGGGAACTTTACCTTGGTGAATCCGCGAGCTTTTTCAAACGCCGGTCCAACGAGAATCGGGTGAGGCCAAGTTGCTTGGCCGCCAAGCTTTTGTTGTAATCCGCCAGCCGTAGGACTTCCTCAATGATGGATTCCTCGATTCGTTCCAGGGTGTGCTTTCCGACTTGCATCTCAATGCGAATCAGCCGCTCGGCCCCTTGAGAAACCGACATGGTGGTCTGCCCGACATGTTCATGTAGTTCTCGCGGGAGATAGTTCGCCGTCAAGGTTTGTCCCGAACAGAAAATCATGGCTCGTTCGAGGGTGTTTTCAAGTTCTCGAATATTACCTGGATATTGATATCGCTCCAACATTGCACGAGCTTCTGAGTCCAATTCGGGGACAGGTTTACCGAATTCCCGCGCAAAACGCACGATCGTCTTCCGGCAGAGGGGTATTATGTCCTCAAATCTCTTACGAAGCGGAGGGATCTCAAATGCGACGACATTGAGACGAAAATAGAGATCTTCTCGAAAGGCTCCCCGTTCCACCTCCTTCTTGATTTCTCGGTTCGTCGCCGTGATGAGGCGGAAATCCGCCCCGAGATCATCAGTTCCCCCGAGCCGCCTGAATGATCGCTCTTGAATCACTCGCAGCAACTTTGCTTGCATCGTCAGATCGAGATCCCCGATCTCGTCAAGAAACAGCGTGCCGCCTTCCGCCTTTTCGAGCAAGCCGAGCTTGCGCTGGTTGGCGCCGGTAAAGGCTCCCCGCTCATACCCGAACAATTCACTCTCAAAGAGCTCCTTGGGAATCGCGGTGCAGTTGACCCCCACGAACGGGCCCGACGCTCTCGGCCCATTGTGATGGATAACCCTTGCCAGGAACTCTTTCCCTGTTCCTGTCTCGCCCAGCAACATCACGGTCGGTTTTGGATTCTCCGCCACTTCTCGGACTTGTTCGAGCAATTGTTTCATCGCGCGGCTGTGAGCCTCGACGTTATTGAGATGATAGCGGTTGGTCTGTCCATCAAGCTCCGATTCCAAGCGACGGCGGAGCTTCAAGATCTCGATCGCACGGGCAACGACCGCCTCCACTCCTTCAAGATCGACCGTTTTGATCAAGAAATCGTACGCTCCCAATTTCATGGCTTCCACCGCATCCTGCACCGTCCCATACGCGGTCAACATGATGACGAGGGCGGAAGGAGCCAGTTGACGCACGTGTTTGAGAGCATCAAGGCCGCTGATGCCGGGCATTTTCAGATCGAGCAGCACAAGTTCGGGAAGCTTGTGCTCAAGCTCTTGCAACAACACCTCGCCCGATTCATAGCCGGTCGCGAAATGTCCTTGTCTGATCAGCCGCTTGACGATGGCCGTGCGAATAACTTGTTCGTCGTCGACCACAAACACCACGGTATGCATGGATCAAACCCTTTCCAATGCAGTTTTTTGCTCCAAGGGCAGCCAGATGCCGACAATCGTACCCTTTCCGACTTCGCTCGTCACATAGATGTTTCCCTCATGGCTTTCGACGATATTCTGACAAATAGCCAAGCCCAATCCTGTTCCATGTTTTTTTCCGGAAGTCACGAATGGTTGAAACACGTTCGGGAGGAGTTCCGGCGGAATACCGACACCTTCGTCTTTGACTTGAATCACCAAACCGGGCCGTTCCTCACGGAATAACTCATGCCCGGTGATCTCGATGGGAGCGCTGCCCTTCGGAGTGGCGTCAATGGCGTTGTCCACGATATTCAAGAGTACTTGTCGAAGGAGGTCTCGATCGGCGGTGAATTCACTGATCATGGGTGAAATAGCGACCTTGATCGTGAGGTGCTTATTCTCCAACCGGGGCCTCAACATTTTGGACACCTCGCCGGCGAGCCGGGTGAGATCGATTCGCGCTGGCGCAGGCCGGCGCGGCCGTGCATAGTCCACGATCTGATTGACGATGCGATCCAATCGCCGTGTCTCCGACAAGATCACTTCGATTTCCTTACGCTTCGGATCTCCGGATTCGAAGTCATCCAACAAGACCTTGGCCGTCGACCCGATGCCCACCAGCGGATTCCTGAGCTCATGAGCGATGCCGGCCGCCACTTGCCCCAACGTCGCCAACTTTTCCGCTCGCCTTAATTGCAATTGCAGATTGTCGAGGGTCGTAATGTCGATATTAAAGCCCACATAGACGACATCGGGGCTCTCAAAATCCATGATCGGCACACGTTGACTCAAGACCGTCCGGATACTCCCGTCGCTCTGAAGTAAGCGGAAAATAATTTCGCAGGGTCGCCCTGCGGCTACGGCTTCTGAAAATGTCGCAAACACGCGGTCGCTATCTTCAGGATGCATCCGTTGGCGGAATGTTTCGGGATCGACGGCCGCTTCCGGATCCAGCCCCGCCAGCTGCTGATTGTAACGATTGCTGAACGTGACTCTGACTCCTTTTGTCATAAAGATGCCGAGCGGCGCGTGATCGACGAGGCCTCGATACTTCGCCTCGGATGCGGACAAGTGCGCATTCAGCTTCTTGAGGGTGGCTTCCGACTGCTGGACTTCATCGAGATCTTTCCGGATCTGTAAGCTCATTTTTTTCATCACCGTGGTGAGCTCTCCGATTTCGTCTTTCCGGTCAAAGACAGGAATGGAGGGAATCGTTTGGCCGGCCGTCGATCCCACAACCTTTGATAAGGCTGTTAATGGAGTGGCGATGGAATGGGCAATGAGCGCCAGCGCGAGGATGACGAGGCAGAGCGTCACCAACCCGCCTCCAAGAATGAGAAAACGTGTCCACGTTCGATCGTAGCTCAACCGAGATAATTCCTGCTGCTGCATGCCCTGTTGCTCCTGATCAAACCATGCCATCCACTTCCGAACCTCCCTCATGATCTCTCGACTTCGCCCCTCCCGAACATACTGAACGGCATCGGTTCGATTTCCCTGCTGGATGGCTTGGAGCAGCGCTTCTTTTTCCAAAAAAGACTTCTTCATCAGAGCACGAATGTCTTCGAATCGCGCATGGTGCGCGGGGAGTTGGATTTCCAGCTCCTGGTCCATTTCCATGACGCTTCTTCGCCCCTCCTGGAAGCGCGCCAGGTATCGATCGTTCTCGGAAATGACATAGCCCAAAAATGCCGTTTCCAAATCAGCTATGGACCGCATGTATTGGGCTGCCGTCTTTTGAAGCTGATAGAGGTGTGTCAGACGTTCTTCACCCTGGATAAAATTCTGGACATCCAGATAGGTCATCATGCTGAAGAGCATCAGAGAGACAAAGGGAATGGCTGGAATGAGAAGTAGTTTGGGAAGGATCGGGAGATCGTCTAAGAACCTTTGAGGAAAACGCCCTGGCATACACACTCCAATGAAACCTAAGCCTTGCTCACCATAGCACCAACTTGCTCGCGTCAATCGGCTCGCGTCGAAAGAACTCAATGCGCTCCGGGGAGGTCGCTGCTGGTCAACGTCTTGCCCATGCACAACATCGTGGCCCGTTCTATAATGTTCTGAAGTTCTCGCACATTGCCCGGAAATAAGTACTGGTGAAGCGTCGCGACGGCTTTTGGATCAATATCGGTCACCTCCTTCCCGAGCTCCAGCCCGTACTTCATCATGAACAGCTTGGCGAGGGGTATGATATCCTCGGTGCGGTTCCTGAGCGGCGGTACGACAAACTGCATTGCGCTGAGACGAAAAAAAAGATCCTCTCGAAAACGTGCTCCCGACACTTCCACCTTAAGATCCCGGTAGGAAGACGCGATCACGCGGAAGTCTCCGGAAATATCTTCAACACCACCCAGACGGCGAAACATTCGATCTTGCACGATCCCCACCAGCTTGCCCTGCATCACGAGATCGAGATCACCGATTTCGTCCAGAAACAGAGTGCCGGTTTCCGCTTGATCCAGCAGACCGAGCTTTCTCCGTTCCGCCCCGGCGAATGCGCCTCGCTCATATCCAAAGAGGTCGCGCTCGAATCGCATCGGCGAAAGGGCGGTGCAACTGATCTTCACAAAGGGTCCCTTTGCGCGAGCGCTGTTATGGTGAATGACACGGGCTAAGAATTCCTTCCCTGTTCCGGTTTCCCCCATGACCAGTATGGGCACGTTCGGATTCTGGGCCACCTCCCGCACCTGAATCAGCAAGGCTCTCATCGCCAAACTATGGGCGCTCAGGTTGTTCAATTGATATTGATCGGCTTCGTGCTCGCTGCTGTAGGACACGCGCCGCTTCAGTAGAACATGTTCAAGAGCCCTGTTGACAACCGGCTCCAGGGTTTCAAGATCGACCGTCTTAATGAGGAAATCAAATGCGCCGAGCTTCATGGCTTCCACCGCATCTTCTACCGTTCCATATGCAGTCAGCAGGACGACGAGGGCATCACAGCCTTTGGGGCGAAGCGCTTGCAGAACTTCAATTCCGGTCATGCCGGGCATCTTCAGATCGAGCAAAATCAAGTCCGGCACATCTTCTTCCACTGCGGCGAGTAGGTCTTCACCGGATTGAAATGTCCGAATCCGGTGCCGCATACGAGAAAGCAATTTTTCCAGCGCGTTACGAAACGCAGCCTGGTCGTCCACCACAAAAATGCTCGCTTGCATGATGGAAGATCCCCCTACCGCATGCTACTGTATGCGAGATCACGCCGCAAGATCTTTGCCGACGATCATGTCGTTAGACTGAGGATTCATGACAACGGTGTGGACGGACATCTTTTTGATCAGGCTGGGACAATTTCGGCTGTACGACTTCAGCTGAAAACCTAGAGAGGACTCCAAAACCTCAATTGCGAGCCTTCACCCGTACGCCAGAGCATCGTCAGAATGACTCACTCGGTATGCCAAACGGTGGTCCGAATGAGAAAGGAAATGCTGCGTTCCAAGGATCACGCAGTTACGGCCCTCCTTCACATGTTGCTCTCGATACTGATGTAAATATTCCATTGCGGTATGGTCCACCACATGCCCGGCCAAGATGATCATGAAGTTGTCCCTGTGATTAGGGAGAGTCTTGAGCTTGTCGTCGAGTTTCAACAGATTCATACAGCTGAGCGATGAGAGGTAGATCTTGTAGGGGTGTTTCATATTTTTGGCCGCGACACTCATGACGGGTAAGGATCCTCTTCTGTGAGTGCGCCCATCTCCAATTCGGATGACGGGATCTTGGAACAACTCCCTAAATGCGGCCCAGAGGCGGGTGGAGAAAGATTCGGTAGGACCGGTATGAGACTCCTGTTCAAACGTCAGCGCCTTGACCACATCAAAGCACAGCACAAGAATCTTCGTCACGGTTCCGGCGATGACTCCCGACAAGATGTTTGATGTGTAGAGTGTTACCGCGACACAGACAGTCGCGACCAGGAGTTGCTCGACCCCGATCGACAAAACCTTGAAGAAGATCCTCGGCGCACACAGTCTCCATCCGATGAAAATGAGCAGCGCAGCCAGGACGGTGAGCGGGATTCTGTTGATCAGGTCGGTGCCAACCCATACAAGGAGCGCCAGAAAGAGGGCGTGGTAGAAATTCGCCCATAGAGTACGCCCTCCTGCGATGACGTTTGCCGTACTCTTGATGCCTCCGGGAATAATCGTCAATCCGCCGACTAATCCGGAGAGGATGTTGGACACACCCATGGCGCGAAGCGTGACATTAGGGTCAGATTTTCTGCCGAAGGGGTCGATTTTATCGATGGCGGCGATGGTGGCAAGCGTCTCGGTTCCATCGATCAAAGTCAGAGTGACAACCGTGGTCAGTAACGCAATCCATAGCTCCGGCCTCTGCCACATCTCCAAGAAATTGGGGAAATGGATGCCTTGCGTAAGAGCGTCTTTAGGGACATGAATCAGATAGGCGTCGGGGAAGTGCAACATCCAACCGGCTATCCCGCCTAAGGCAACGGCCAAGAGCGGTGCAGGAATATTCCTCGCCCACCTGTGGTTCTTGACCATGTTGCTGTCGAGCCCGAAGAGGAGGGCCAATGTAATACCTCCGACGGCGAAGATCTCAAGATTCATCCCCATGATCTGCGTGGGGATAAGGATGATGGCTTCAGGAATCGATTTTATTGAAGGCGTCAGGTAACCTAAGAATGAGGGAATCTGCTTGACGATAATCAGCATTCCGATGGCCGCCAACATGCCATGGAGCACCGACATCGGGAAGTACATGGCGAGACGGCCGACCTTATAGATACTCAGGAATATCTGAACTCCTCCGGTCAGGCAGATGGCCACGAGAACCAGCGGGTACCCTGCCTCGAGATCTCCTTGACCGAGAGTCAGAATACCGGCCAGTAAAGCGGGCGCCAGTCCTGCTGCCGGCCCGCTGATGGTGATATAGGATCCGCCGAGAAGAGGAAAGACAAGTCCTGCAATGATGCCTGAGATCACTCCTGTAATCGGAGCTGCCCCTGAGGCGAGCGCAATTCCCAGAGAAAGTGGAAGCGCCACCAGCGCAACTTGCAGCCCTGCTACTAGGTCATAGCGCCAATGTTTTAACCCAGGTATCCCATTTTCTGGTCTTTCGCTCTGGGCGGGAGCCAACTCTTCAAGTGACGACATCGAACCCCTTCTGTTCTGATAGGCCTGTCATTCAATACTCACCGACATCGAATGCGCCGACCGATTGCCAACACGGCAGCACAGCACTCACTGTTCACAAAGCACATCCGATGCCTACCGATGCTTCTGTTATGATCTGAGGTGGCTCAGAATGGAGAGACGCACAGTACAAATATGAGTAAGAATTTCTGTAAGTTGAAGTACGTCGCGTGTAGATGAACCTTACGCATGATTATTGTCTTAGTTTTGAAGAGAGCGAAGTGATTGTGTTCTATATGTGCGAATACGCTCTCTTTGGATGATGATATTCCTGTCAGCTATAAAGCCAGGCTCAACTGAAAATTGAACGAAACCCAGTGTGAGGCCGCTTATTGCACCAGCATATAGGCTATGCTAGTTATTCGGCATGTTGCTCATTTCGCCATCCGTTTCGATTCCCGATCACGAGATTGATCTTCATGCGGTGCGATCGCAGGGAGCCGGCGGACAGAACGTCAACAAGGTCTCCACCGCCGTCCATCTGCGATTTGGTATCCACACGTCATCCTTGCCGCAGAACTATAAAGATGCCTTGTTGAACCTGCACGACCAGCGTATCTCAATCGACGGAGTGATCACGATCAAGGCTCAGCAATACCGCACGCAGGAGCGTAACCGTGAGGACGCGCTGGACCGCTTACGGACGCTGATTCAACGTGCGGCGATTCCTCGCAAGAAACGAAAAGCCACCGCCCCGACACGGAGTTCTCAGAACCGACGGATTGAGCGAAAGAAGCGGCAGGGTCGTTTGAAGGCGCTGAGGCGGACGATCGACTGACAAGGGTAGACGGCCTTCGTCTACGTTGAAACAGGCTAGGAGCGCGGTTCCTTGGTTTTTACTGCGTTGGCTCGTGCCTGCTGCAGCATGGCTTCTGCCTCCGGGATAAACTCAGCCTGTTGGTATTCCTTAGCTATAGCTAACGCATCGGCGGCCAGCCTCACGGCTTCCTGATGGTGTCCGTGCTCGCACCGAATCTTGGCGAGTGCCAGTCGGGCATTGACGGCTTTGGGTGCCTGCGTAATGACTTGTTGCAAAAGTCGCTCGCCTTTTTCAGAATCACCGCCAAGGAGACCGGGAAGCCTCACCAGCAAGGCTCCCTTGGCCGAGAGCGCACTGATGTGAGCTGGATTGATTTCGAGAGTTCGGTCGAGTTCCGTCATCATGCGACGGAGGCCGAACAGCGAGGTGAAGGATTCTCCATTGATGCGGAGCAGCTCCCCCAGATTGCAAAACAGCGAAAAGTGGGCATCGGCACTTCCCTCCTCCGCTGCCACTGCACGTTCACCCAAGATCCGTCCCTGTTGAAAATGAGCGAGGCGCGTCGCACGATCCCTGGTCAGTCTGCCGAGATTACATTCTTTGAGGGCTTGTTCAGCAAGACGGTCGCCCGACGGCTGCGCCGAGGGCGACATCGATGGAAAGGACAAGCCGCTTGCCAGGATAATTACCGGTACGAGATTTTTCGCCCGCATTATTCACACCCACCAGCAAGGCGGCGTCATGTCGTCTGGGTTCAACGCTGATCTTCGATCGCCGATGGGTCAGGAGATTCCCTGTTCACCGGAAGCCATCATGCCCAGAATATTGAATCCCCCATCCACGTAGATCACTTCGCCGGTTATACCCCGTCCCAACTGACTGACTAAAAACAACGCCGCATCCCCGACTTCGCCCTGCTCGGTTGGGCGACGGAGCGGCGCAAATTCTTTATGGAGGTCGACCATCTTGGTGATGCCTGACACCCCGCGCGCGGCCAGCGTCTTGATCGGTCCGGCGGAGATCGCATTCACCCGGATATTTAGAGGACCGAGGTCATACGCCAAGTAGCGGACTGTGGCTTCAAGTGCGGCTTTGGCGACGCCCATCACGTTGTAGTGAGGCACGACGCGCTCGCTGCCGAGATACGTGAGGGTGACAATGGAGCCTCCGGCAGGCATTAACGGCAAGGCGGCTCTCGCGACGGCCACGAGAGAATAAGCGCTGATGTCGAGTGCCATCGCAAATCCTTGTCGAGTGGTATTCACGAATTGTCCGCTCAGCTCCTCCCGGGGAGCGAATGCCAGGGAGTGGACGAGAAAGTCGATTTGACCGACTTCCTTCTGAACCTGCTGCATGAGCGACGTAATCTCACCATCGTTGCTCACATCGCAGGGAAATGCTTTCGCGCCGGGTAAGGTAGCAGCAAGGTCCTCCACGTTTTGCTTCAACCGTTCGTTCTGGTAATTGAAGATGAGCTGCGCTCCCTGACCGGCCGTAGATTGCGCGATGGCCCAGGCGATGCTGTGCTTATTGGCCACCCCGATGATGAGTCCTTTCTTCCCCTCTAGTAACATCGGCACCATTCTCCTTTTTTGAGTATCAACAGCGGTGGTGAGCGACATGATTCGTTGGCCGAGATCCCATTTCAACCATACTCGTTCTCACAAGGTTCCGCCGTAGGGGAGGAAAGATAGCACGTTCAGTCTGGCGAACCAAGCCAGGTATGCCTGGAATCCATTAGGGATCGTATAGCTTTTCTTCCCGGAAGAGTCGATTATCGATTCGAGCCATTTCCGATGTAGACTGCTTGTAGACCGACGATCGTTTTCCCATCTCGGATCGTGCCGTCTTGAATTCGTGTGATCGCCAGATGCAGCGGCATTTCGACGATCTCCAATACTTCGTCTCGATCCAGTTGCTGACGGCCTTTCGTGAGACCGGTGGCCTTGTAGACATGAATCACTTCATCCGCAAAACCCGGAGCCGTAAAGATACTGGAGAGTAATTCGAACGAGGATGCGCGATAGCCGACTTCTTCTTTCAGCTCCCGTGCGGCACAATGCAACGGATCTTCCCCGGGAGCAAGTTTTCCCGCCGGAATTTCATAAATGAATCCGCCGACAGCATGCCGGAACTGCCTGATTAACACCACGGTCCCATCATCTTTCATCGGAACGACCGCGGCAGCGCCCGGATGGCGGATGGTTTCGAGGTCAACCGTCACCCCATTCGGTAATAGGACGGTGTCGACATTCAGCGTAACGACCTTGCCGGTATAGATATTCCTTGTCATGGGGGTGGAGGGCTGATAGCGAATGGCCTATGCTGATGATTCGTAAAACCAGGCTCGACGTTCCTGTTTCTGCTATACGCCATCAGGTCCTGGAGTTTTTGTAAAAGGGCCGTTTCACAACCTTCGCCGGAATCGCTTTGCCTCGAATATCGATGAAGAGGTCCGTCCCGAGTTCGGCATATTCCGGAGATACATATCCTAATCCAATCCCCTTCTGGAGAAGAGGGGAAAGATTGCCGCTGGTAACTTCTCCGATGGGAGACTGCGGCGACGATACGGAGAGAATCTTGAACCCATGGCGGGGAACGCCTTTTTCCAACAATTCAAAGCCGACGAATCGGCGGGACGGGCCCGCTTGTTTTTGCATCGAAAGGGCAGGCTTTCCGACAAACTCCCCCTTCTCGAAACGCACGGCCCATTCCGCTCCGGCCTCGATCGGCGTCGTTCGTTCATCGATATCGTTGCCATAGAGCAGATAGCCCATCTCAAGACGCAAGAGATCCCGTGCGCCGAGGCCTGCCGGTTTCAAACCGAACGACTTGCCTGTGCTCAACAGCTTATCCCAAACTGAGTCGGCCTGTCCGTGCACGTAGAACTCGTAGCCGAATTCTCCGGTATAGCCCGTTCGCGCAACCAGGCATTCGACATCCGCGACTCTCACTGTCGTTGATTCTCGGAGCTTGAGCTGTTCCAGCTGTGACAATCCGAGCGATGCGACGATCGCTCGCGCTGCGGAGCCCTGTAAGGCGATCTGCGCGATCCCTGCTGAGCGATCCGAGACCTGACAAGCAGGCACTCCTCGACTGTGCTCCGTAAGCCACGATACGATCTTGTCTCGATTGGACGCATTGACGCACAGAAGAAATTCTCCGGCCTTTGCCAACCGATAGACGAAGATATCGTCCTTGATGCCGCCCTGCTCGTTGCAGACCATCGAGTACTGCGCCTGCATGGGCCGCAGCGCAGCGAGATCATTCGTCGTCATGCGCTGAAGGAAGGATTCCGCCCCAGAGCCGGTGACGGCAATCCGCCCCATATGACTGACATCGAAGAGACCGGCCTTGCTTCGAACGGTGTGATACTCGTCCACAACGCCGCTGTAATGGATGGGCATTTCCCACCCTGCAAAATCGACCAGTTTCGCCCCGGCGGCGCGATGTTGTGCGATGAGAGGGGTGTGCTGCACAGTGCAGGCTACCGCAGCCCGAGCAATTCGACATCGAAAATCAGCGTGGCGTTCGGTGGGATCACGCCGCCGGCGCCGCGCGATCCGTACCCCAAATCGGATGGGATGGTGAGTTTGCGCTTGCCCCCCACCTTCATCCCCTGCACTCCTTCGTCCCAGCCCTTAATGACCCGCCCGGCGCCGAGGCGAAACGAGAAGGGTTGTCCACGATCGACAGAGCTATCGAACTTCTTGCCGTTCTCCAGCCAACCAGTATAGTGGACGTTCGCCGTTTTTCCGGCAACCGCCACCTCTCCGGCGCCGACCAGCTGATCCACGTATTTGAGGCCGGACGATGTGGTGATTTCCTGCACGCTTGACGGTTGTTCGCTTGATGCCATAGTCCCTCCCCATCCGAATGTTGATGCGAGAACCAACATCGCAAAGATAGATGAACTGTATCGAGGTTTCATACGAGTCTCCTTCATTTTATTGTATGGCATGGGAGAGATGGCGCGGTCAACTATGGAATGGCTAGGAATTCCGTTCGGCAAAGAGCGCCAAACAGGCCGTGTACCCGTGCAGGAAGTTGCGGTTTCCGATAGGCCCTATCTCACCTTGTGCAAAGAACCCCGCGATAGGAATCGGTCCGAGACATTCCGTGGTCACGGCTACATCATGGTTCGGCCGTCCAAAGAGCCCTTGACCACGACCACAACAGCTGAACAGAAGCACACCGAGCGGAGGATGCCGATGGGCGGCTCGGTCTGTCGCCAGCAGAGAGCGCAAATCCTCCGTAGCCGACTCCGCGTCACGCAGATGGAACTGCACCGTCTGGCCTTCCTGCACCACATCGCCGATCGCCACGGCGCCCGTGGTGCGGTCGGCTCCGAGCAGATTCCGAATGAGAAAATCTCCGCGCTCGAACCGATTCCGATGTTCGTCGATCACAATACCGAGATGGAGCGCCCGATTGGCGCGGTGTCGGTCTTCATCCGTCAGCGATTCGAAGACGGCCTGCAACCGCTCCAACGCCGGCATGCCACCGAGTTCGTGAATCAGATTGCGTTCGGCTTTCGTCACGACAAATCGGTCGCCGATCAGACGACACCCCTGTGAGATGATCGGTCGAATATCCACGGCCCCCGAGAGGCGGACGCCTACTAACCCGCCGTCGAGGACTTGATCGTTGAGGACCAGCCGATTCATGCCGGCCTCTTGCCCACCTCCGGCCAATCCTCCGATCACCTTCGTTCCAGGATAACGCTCGTCCAAAATCCGAAGGATATCTTGAATCGGGACGGTGAATGGATCTGCGAGCAGGAGGAACGACGCCTCTTCAACTCTCCCCGGCTCAGGCCATCCCGAGAGGTGAAATTGATCGTGCGTCGAGGAAAACGACGATCGGAGTGAGTGCAGATTGACGTCGGAAAATACGGCGGCCCAAACGGTGAGCGCCGGGGCCGTTTCTAATTCCTCTGCTCCGGTAATGACGCCCTCTCCGCTGCAGCCGATCAGTAACCTCGGACGAAGAACCCCTCTCAGCACATGAGCCAAGCGGTCGGCCTCAGCTGCATGATGAGCGGAAAAGAAAACGCAAGCGAGGTCGATTGAGGCGGCATTCAGCTGCACCCGAATGTCCTCGGCCGCAGTCCGAGCCGCAGATTCCGTCTCTACTGTTTTTGAGAGGGCCACTGCAAATTGCAAGGTCGCGCCTCGCGATGTTGAACGGCAGGTGAGCCCGGCACAGGCGCAGAGCGCTGGAGTTCGGAACGCGATGGGAGTCAGACTCCTGGATCCATCCGCTGTGCTCGGGTCTGCGCGAGCTTCTTATAATAGCGCCACAGGTAGGAATGGTAGTCGTCCACCTGCGCAAGAAGGTAGTGCAGTTCCGTCGGGTCCTCCGCTTCCAAGGCGTGAACCATCCTCGTTTTCAGGAACTCACAGAAGGCCTCGGTCTTCTGCACCGCCGTCAGCAGTTGTAACCCGCCCCCGATCTGGTATTGGCTCATACCATCCCTCCTGGTTAACATTCAGAAGGATAGCGAGAGAATCGCTACATTTGCAAGCTTGGCTTACTTTACGACAGGAGCTCTGACATTCTGTTGATCCGTTTCATCGTGAACCGGACATGACTGTTTTAAGACGGTCGAGGTCAATGGCTTCAATGCGGTGATCGTCGCGACCAGTCACCGTGGTGGCCATGGTGAGTGCATTGAGAATAGCCTCTTCGGTGGCCTCGACCGTCGCTGCGAAGAGCGGATTCAGATGGGTGTCGGCGAGATGCGTCAGGCTGTAGGTTGGGTCTTTGGGATAGTGAGGAATCACGTTTGCTGTCGAAAAAGCCAGAATGAAGTCGCCGCTCCCGTGCCGCGCGGTGGAGCCGGTGCGGGCGAGGCCCAACGCAGCGCGTTTGGCCAATCTGATGAGTTGCCGACTATCCAAGGGTGCATCGGTGGCAATGACGATGATGATCGATCCTTCACTCTGGCCCGGTACGAGCGCTTCAGACATCTGAGCGGCCGGCTCATAGAGCTTCCCTACCGGCACACCACTGACGATCAGTTCCGGTCTTCGTCCGTGATTCGCGTTGACCAACGCCCCCACTGTATAGCCTCCTTCTTTCTCGGACAATTGTCTCGATGACGTGCCGATTCCACCCTTGAATCCATAAGACACCATTCCCGTGCCGGCGCCGACCGTACCTTCCGCCACCGGCCCGCTGGTCGCGCCGTCGAGCGCGGTCATGACATGCTGCTCGGAGACGTGGCGACCCTGGATATCGTTCAACCTTCCATCGTCACATTCAGCGACAACGGGTGTGAGCGTATCGTCCTCGATCCCGATCGCCGGATACTGTTTGATCATCCAGCTCATGACGCCGTTCGCAACGCGCGGGACGTTGAGCGTATTCGTGAGGGCGATGGGATATTCGAGGAATCCCGACTCGCTCACCCAGGCGAGGCCGGTCATTTCACCGGTACCATTGAGGACGAACGAACCTGCGGGAACCTTCTTGTGCCAGACATCGTCGCGCGGAATGACGACCGTCACGCCCGTGCGGATAGGGCCTTGCCCCGGCTTTAAGGGCCCCTCGCCGGAAATCAGCGTGGTATGGCCGACTTTTACGCCTGCAATGTCGGTAATCGCGTTGAAGGGACCCGGCGGATACTGTCCGACGACGATCCCCAAGTCACGTAGATGGTGGCGTTCTTGTTTCGGTTCTGCTGCGACCGTGGAGAGACAACCAGCAAGCACTGTCGCCGCGCAGGACAGCGCCAGCAGCCTAGCCGGTTGTTGACCGGCCATTTCTACGAAATGCCGAGATCTAGATGTCATGCGTACTGCCCTGATGAGGGATTCGTACATCGATGGTCGGGTGTTCCGCTTGGATGGCCGCACCAAGGGAGAGGGCCTGTTTCTCTTCGCCATGCACGATGAAGACGGTGCTGGGCCTTGGGTCGATGGCTCGCACATATCCCAGCAGATCATTCCGGTCTGCATGGGCCGACAGGCCGTTGAACTTGACGATTTGGGCCCGCCTTGGCGTCGGCACGCCGAAGATCGGCACCACATCCCAGCCTTCGACGAGCTTGCGGCCGAGCGTATGCTCCGCTTGAAATCCGACAAACACAATGATGTTCGCCTCATCTTGAATCGCATGTTTGAGATGATGAATGACGCGCCCGCCTTCGCACATGCCTGAAGAGGAGATGATGACACAGGGTCCGCGCATGGCATTGAGCCGCTTGCTGTCCTCGGAAGAGGACACAAAATGGATGTAGCTGGAGGCAAAGACATCGCCGTCGGATGAGAAGGTCTTCATGGTTTCGTCGTCGTAGCATTCAGGGTGGCGTTTGAACACCTCCGTGGCCTTATCGGCCAGCGGTGAATCGATGTAGATCGGAACCGGGTCCACGCGGCCTTCACCGACCAGTTCCTTGATCCGCATGACCAATTCCTGTGTCCGCCCCACCGCAAAGGCGGGTACGATGATCTTGCTCTTGTGCGTCCGCGCATGGTCGAGGAGATCCTGCGCTTTCTTCTTCATCTCCTCCCCAATCTGTTCGTGCAATCGGTCTCCATACGTGGATTCGAGAATTAGGACGTCGCAGGGAGACGGCGGTTCAGGATCGCGTAAGATAGGCATATGAGACCGACCCAGATCTCCACTGAACAAGACCGTGGTGGTATTGCCGCGCGCCGTATATTTCACTCGGACGGCAGCCGATCCCAAGATATGGCCGGCGTCATGAAACGATGCGGTGATCCGAGGCGCGATTTTAAGCTGATCGCCATATCGTTCTCCCTCAAACCGCTTGGCGATGCTCCGCACATCGTCACCATTGTAAAACGGACGAATGCAGGTCTTTCCGCGTCTACGCTCTTGTTTGTTGACATACCGGCAGTCGTTTTCTTGCACACGAGCGGAGTCTTCGAGCATGATGCCCGTGAGATCGGCCGATGCTCTGGTGAGGTAGACTTTTCCGGAAAAGCCCTGCCGTGGCAGCAGCGGAAGCGCACCCGAATGGTCGACATGGGCATGCGACAGCAAGACGGCGCCAAGGGATTTCGGCTCAAATGCCAAGTCGCGGTTTCGACGGATCGCTTCTTCTCGACGCCCCTGAAACATGCCGCAATCGAACAGCAGCCGGAAGCCTGGTGCTTCCAACATATGCCGGCTCCCAGTGACCGATCGAGCGGCGCCATAGAATGAGAGTTTCATGCAGTGGGTACTCCATTGTGGCGTGCGATCAGATCCCAAGCCTCTTGAGCCGTCTCGGCGTAGTGAAACAGGCGAAGGTCTGTCTGCGTGATCAAGCCATACTCAACGAGCAGTTGCCAGTTGATCAAGCGCTCCCAAAAGTCTCGTCCGATGAGGACGACGATCAGGCTCTCGATTTTCCCGGTCTGGAGCAGGGTAAGCGTTTCGAACAACTCATCGACCGTGCCGAACCCCCCGGGAAACGCCACGAGCGCCTTGGCTCGGATGAGGAAGTGCATTTTTCTAATGGCGAAATAATGAAACTGAAAACTGAGTCTCGGCGTGATGTAGGGGTTCGGGCGCTGTTCGTGCGGCAGGGTAATGTTGAGCCCGATCGATTTGGCGTTCACGTCCGCCGCTCCGCGGTTGGCTCCTTCCATAATACCCGGTCCACCACCTGTCACGATGACGTAGTGACAATGGCCGTCGATCTGACATATCGACGACACCAACCGCCCGAATTCTCTGGCGACGTCATAATACTTCGCGAGTTCGAGTCGACGTTTGGCGATACTGACTTGTTGTTGGCGAATGCGATCGCCAGGAGACTTGGCGGCTTCCTCTTCTGCGATGTGGAGCGCCTGTTTTGCGACAGTCGGCTCGTGCAGTCTGGCGCTCCCAAATACGACGATGGTGGACCTGATATGTTCTTCTTTTTGGATCAATTCCGGCTTCAGCAGCTCAAGGCCGATTCGGACGGAGCGAAGCTCGTCTCGTTGAAGAAACTCGATGTCCTTCTCTGCCGGGATATAGGAAGAAGACAGATTGTCACTCGTGGGGTTCGAAGAGGGGTCTGCGGTTCCCTGACTCATGGGTCGCCATTATAACGGGGCCGGTAGCAGGCGGCAATTCATGGGGAGCGGACACCCGGGATTGTTGGAATGGATAGGGATGAAAGGGAGGTCTGATGAAGTGGCGCTGAAATCCTTGGTGCGACACAACCCACTTCAGATCACACAGCACTTCAAAGGCGTCCACGCCGAGTCCCGTGCGTGAGAAGATCAAATCAGGATCGACAGGGGTCCAGGGTTTCACCAGCCAGCCAAAGTTGACCCGTGAGTATTTCACGTCCAGGAATCGGTACGTCGCTACAATTCCCGTATCGGAAGCGGTGATTGAGTCAGGCGCGCCCAGCTTGGCCACAACCTCAGCAAACGTAGTTTGTCCCGGAACAATGAATGAGACGTCCGCCGGAGCAATGGAGGTATTGAGGGTGATGCGAACGACATTGCACCCATGTGAGGACAAGCCGAGGAACGCCGCCAGGAAAACGGAGCAGATGGCCTTCCATTCGCTGATCACGTCAGTCCCCAAACGGCCAGAATCGGAACTTTAGGCCATCTGTCCTTTTCGATGAAATCACATCCTCAACGATCCCATCCCGGTTGAGAATGACGAATAGGTCGTCGCTCTTAATGGAAATACGCGTAAAATTCAAGATGATCAGCAGAAGACTTCCGGCTTTGGCATCGTATCGATAATACTGAAAGACGTCTCGGCCATTGAGGGCCAGCAGCCGATCCGGGGCTCCTAGGAGGTGCAGGACTTCTTCCTTGGTTGTCGTACCTTTTTGAATGGTCGCGACGACTTCAGATTGGACTTCGTCGCCGAGCGTCCCTCTGCTGAAGGCGCATCCTTGAAGCGACAACACAATCACTAAAAAGCCAAGTAAGCAGTGACCACGTTTCATGGGAACTCCTTGTCTATTTTCGTTGGACGTCGTGCCCCCAGGACAAAGTCTTGTTCAAATACCGTATACGCTGACGGAGTGAGTCCCACACGCTGGTACACGGCCTGTGCCTTGCGATTCTCCCGTTCCACATACAATCTGATCCCACACACGCGTGGATCTGCCTTGGCTTTGACGAGGATATGGTCGTGCATGGCTCGAAATACTCCCAGACCGCGCTGATCGGGTACGACATAGACACTCTGGATCCACCAAAAGACTCCGTTCCGCCAGTCGCTCCATTCATACGTAATCATGAGCTGGCCGACCGGGTTGTGGTTTTCGTCTTCTGGAAGTTCGGCAACGATGTAAAATCCATACCCGGGACTGCCTAAGAATGCAAGGGTTCCCTTGCGCAAGGTGACAAGATCGAGCCGGCGACTCTCTGTTTCGAGCGCCAGGGCGGCATTGAACATAGCGATGGTATCCACATCGTCCTGACGGGCCGGTCTGATGCGGATGCGCTCGATCATCATGGATCACGAGTGACGTGATGAGATGCGGCAAGCCATTCGTTTTGAGGTCTATAGAATCCAGCTGAAAACTCCATTTTCATCGCATCTTCAACGGGAAGATTGATGGGGCGGAGCACATGTTCCGGAATGAACGCGAGAAAGCCTGTAAAGGGATGAATCGCGGTCGGAACAAAAACCATGAAAAGGGTGCGGGAGGGTTCGACCTGAAGAGAGGGGGGCGCCGCCCCCATCACAAAACCCAAGGCCCAGCATCCATCCCGAGGAAAGGGAAAGACCACCACTTTACTGTGGCCAAAACGAGACCGGAAGTTTAAAACATCCGTCATCCCTTTCAATGTGAGATAGATGCTCTGCACGAGTGGGATCTGTTCAATGCGGTGTTCTAGTCTTACTAACAAGCCTTGTCCTATGACATGATCACCGAGGAGACCGGCGGCGACGAGCAGCACGACCAATAGTAACAGACCGAGACCGGGGACTGGATCCGACATGTATCGGCCAACGACCCCATCAAGCGTGGAGAACAGAGTCGAGAGAATGAAGAACGTGGCCCAGGCCGGCACCAAGACAAAGAGCCCTGCTAGGCAGGTCTTCCAAAATGCTTTGATCATGACGAGATATCCTTGCAGAAAACATGTCGAGTGTAGCAGAAATGGCGGGGCCTGCGGAATTCCTCCTGGCAGCTTGCGCTTCCATCTCTCTCTCGATTATTCTACCGGCCATGACGTAGCAGGAGGTCGAGGGTCATGAGTATTGATAAGGAGCTCCTGGCGATCCTTTGTTGCCCAGAGACCAAACAGGCGGTGAGTCTGGCTGAGGAGTCTCTCATTCAAAAACTCAATGCTACCGTAGCACGGGGCGAAGTGAAAAATGTAGGCAAGCGGCCTGTGTCCGCCGAGCTCGATGCCGGCTTGATTCGCGCCGACAGAAAGATCCTTTACCCCATCCGTGATAACATTCCGGTGATGCTTATCGAGGAAGGTATTCCGCTCGAACAAATTCGGTGACCCTGTCGATCACGTATCACGGACTCCGCCGGCATTTGGTCAACTGGTAAAGGGCCGTTCCTGTAGAGATCCTCTCCATCCTTCCCATAGTGTCCCGATCGCCGGTTCTCATCGTCTCATGCGGTTGGAGTTTGTAGACTCTGGCGCGATACTGTTGGCTGGTTTTGGGTCAACGTTTCAGTGGATTGAAAGAGCGGCTTGAATGGATACCGTGGTGGATGCACCGCGATATTGGTGAGGCTACGGAGCGACAATCTGAACGGTCTTGCCGGTATTGTCCGTCTTCGATCCCGTCGAGGTTCCACAATGAATGCAGAGATACTCATAAAGATTTCCGGTGGGTAGAACGAGGAGGAGTCGTTCTCTTGTCGGAGTGGCTGCGCGGCACCGAGGGCAGAACAGAAGAGAGGCATTGAGTGAGCCGAATTGATCTTGCGGCGCTTCTGCAGATGGACGTGGCTGGCTTCTGGAACTGCGGTGAGCTCCTGGGATCCATTGGGTGCCTGGCCTGCGTGAGGGTGGAAACATGGTTTTATATTAGTGAGAAGGGAACGACGTGGTCAAGGGTTAATCGATTTTTCTTGGCGATAGACAGAGAGATAGGTAATCCGACCCCTATCGATGAAGGCCACATTCTGAGTCAATCGATCGGTCTAATGCCTCAAGGGCTGTGATCCCACCAGAAAGGAAAGGAGACTGATACGCCGGATCGGTTCAGATGAGAGTGCGGAGCTAATGGAGTCATTGCATGGCCTTCGGGAGCTAATTGCTTTGGTATCAGGCGAGCGATTCACACCGTTCTAGGTGGGTTGGAGTAGGCAGGGCCATGCCTCTACGGTGCGAGGAGAGGCACGTACCCGTTGTGGTGCACAACCGTCTTAGGTTAGACCGTAGTCTTGGCAGACTCGATTTCAGTTGCTGTGATGAGACTGGAAAGGTAATCGGCAACGAAATTGAGAGCTTCTTCCCGTCCGTCGGCTCGCCGTCCTTTTTCTCTACGCTGTACAGAGAGTTCATGCTCCAAATCGGATTTGACTTCCCCCAGTATCCGTTGGAGAGAGGACGGCGTAAGGTTTGTGTCCATGTCCTCTAGTTCCTGACAGCGATCGAGAACCCAATTGAGGCCTTCAATACGTCCGGCGTAATGCTCCTGTTCGGCGGTATCGATTCTTGCCATTGCGGTCGCAAAGGTCTGTGCTTCGTAAATTAAATTGTAGAAACTCGTGACGGCCCTTTGTAACGATGGATTCATAATACTCCTTCTCCTTTGGATGAACTGTGATTATACATGATTGAAGGGCCGACAAGGAGTATTTTTGTGGTAATTCTTACGTGAACAGGAGGGAATGGAACTCGTTCATGAACCCGTAGTAGAGGGATGCGAAATCTTTCAAACAGTCCGGGCTTGTTTCCTTCAAGCGCTTGAAAAAGAAGACCTGTGTACGTGGATCAAGCTGTTCCAAGAGTTGGCTCAGTTGAGCCATGGAATAGCTACCGGAGGGAACGCTGAGAATATAGTGCACCAGACGCTCAACGAATTGCTGAGCGACATATTCACTATTCAGATAGCCATCTGGGAGTTTACCGGAAGCGAGAAACTCATCAAATGGGATCGCCTGTGCAGCAAAGGGAACTGATTGCTGCTGATGTGATGTCACGCCGAGAGTGCTCCCGAATGAAGTAGCAAAGGCACCATAGTTCAAGACTGTACTGGACGCTCTCTATCTCGTCAAGTGCACAGATGATGCAGTGATGGTGAGCCGAAAGACCGATGTTCCTCGATAGATCGGCTTTCGTACTTTCTGCAATACGCACGTATGTCGTATGTAGTCAAATTATGCGTGTTTTGACTCGAATAAATGCGCTTCTCGGAAATGCTGCTCTACAGCCTCAGCAAAGCAGCCAAGAAATGGATACCTGCGGGACAAACCGAAGGACGTACGGTTCTGAAACAAGTCGGGGGCGGCGTCC
>JAFEBM010000057.1 GCA_018242685.1 Nitrospira sp.
CGGGGCACGCTCCAGCAGTTCGAACAATCCCTCGTTGAGCGCGACCGCCGGATCAGTGAGGTCGATGCGAATGCGGCCGCCCAGGTTGCCGAACTGCGCGGGGCGCAACAGGCTTGTCAGACTGCCGAACAGACGCACGAGGTTTTGAAGGAAGAAATCCGGGTCCTGCGCGAGCATATCGCCCAACTCAATGAAGGGCTCGCCGACCGAGACCGACTCCGCGCCCAGGTCGAGAAGTTGGCGTCGATGCAAGACCGCGTCCATCAGCTGGAGGTGGAGCTGAGTGATCGGGAAGCCGCCCATCGAGGCACGCTCCAGCAGTTCGAACGATCCCTCGTTGAGCGCGACCGCCGAATTGAAGAACTGATGCCGGCCACCCATCTTCTTCGCGAGAAGGGAGCAGAGCTCAAGGAATGGGATAAGAAGTACGCACGCACTGTTCAAGAGCACAAGACAGCAATGACACAGATCCAAGAGCAATGTGCGGCACAGGAACAACTCCGTGAGCAACTTCTGCTCAATGAACAACAGCTACATGAACGAGACGAGCAGATTGCAGGTCTCCACCGTCAGCTACAGGATCTTCAAGCGGAACGTCATAATCTCTTACAGGCAGTCCAGAGCATTCCAGGGAAAGATGAGCAACTCGATCGTCTGCAAAAACGGCTCAGAGAGTTGCGATCGACACATCGTGCGAACGCAGCGCCGGCAACCGCAGGGCCTCGCCAGTCAAGTCAGAATGGAGCTGGATCGAATGCTCAAGTCAGACCGTCCAAAGCCGGTAAGCACGTTCAGGAAGACGATCTGAAAAAGATCTACGGGATCGGATCGGTCTTCGCGGATACCCTCAATAAGATGGGCACCCGCACGTTTATCCAAATCGCTCGCTGGAAACCGGAGGATATTGAAAAAATCGCCAAGAAGCTCGATGCCGATCCTGAGCGCATTAAACGAGAGAATTGGATCGCTGACGCCAAGAAACAACACTACAGAAAATACGGGGAACGGGTCTAGCCACCTCACAATACATGGGTTTTTTGCCGGCGCCTCTATGAGATGACTCTCTTGCCTGGTGCGGCCAATCAAATCCTCCAATTAACCCGGCTGTGGCCATGACCGGCCATGATAACCGGTTCTGTGTGAATAGCTTCATGGTCTAACCGCTCGCGGATCAGCCCTGATTGAACGGCCAACAGAGTGTGTCGCCGCCTGCTTCATCGGCAAATCTCGCCCTAGTACATTTATTATCAAATGTGGTACCGTGCCGCGTCGCACCTCAATAGGCACATCATCTACAGCGGGCTGATCTCATGAGGCGTGCGGGGATTTTTACCGGCGGTGTCGTTGCGGTGATACTCCTCGCCGTGGTGTGCATCCCGAGGCATCTTTCCACCCAGTCACGGCCAACAGGTGTGACTCATGCCACCTTTCACGCCAGCGTCGAACAGGGCGGCTTGGTGCTTCGCGGTTCGTTGCCCAACGAGCGCAGTAGGGCCACCATTGTGGAGCAGGCTCATGCAGTCGCTGTGAAAGCGCGAATGCGTGTGATCGACCAGTTCATCGTCGAGAAGCAGGTCAAAGCGGCTCCGTGGGTGGAGACGGTTCCGCAACTCTTACCGATCTTGGGCTTGATGGTTGAACGTGGTTCTATCATCGTCGACGGACGTTCTTTGGTTGTCAGCGGTCAGGTTGCCGGTCATCGAGAGAAGGCTGAGATATTACAGGCCGCGTCTCCGGCGATACGGGCGGGCTTGCGAATTGAAGACCGTGTGGTGGTGAGGCCGACGACAGCATCTTCCCCCGCCGTCGTTCCTCTGTTGGCGCTCCAGCTGTTGCTGAACCAGGTCCTTGCAAAATCCTCGATCGAGTTTGAGCCGAAGAGTGCCGTGATCACGGTGAAAGGACAGGCGGCGCTGGATCAGATCATCGTTGTCTTACAAAAAACTCCCGATACGCCGATCGAAATTGCGGGCCATACCGATACCGTCGGCGAGGCGGAGTCCAACATGCAGCTGAGCCGGCGTCGTGCCGAAGCGGTCAAAGAGTACTTGACCAGTCACGGGCTCACGAATCCGTTTACCCCAATCGGCTATGGTTCGACACGCCCCCTCTCCCATGGGAAACAACAACCAGGCCTCCAACAGAATGAACGGATCGAATTACTGATCTAAGAATGGAATGACGTATGATCACACTGATGAGCCAGATGGTCGGATGTCTCCTCATCGCGGCAGGAATTGGTCTCGCGGTCGGCTGGTTGTTGCGGGGGATTCCGAAGAATTTGATCGGGCAACCATACGAGGGTATCGTCACTCAGTTGCGAACCAAAGAGCAGGCGCTGGAGACGATGTCGCATGACTTGAAGGTGAAGACTTCGGGGATGCAGATTCTTGAACAAAAGATCATGTCGTCCGAAACCCTGTACTCCTCAGCCCAGCGAGAGCTGATTGCACGCGGCGAACGGGTGAAGGCGCTTGAAGCAGAGTTGGCTGTACGATCGAAACGACTGACGGACTTGGAAGCTGAAGGCGTCACGGCACGTCAACGCGTGCGTGAGGTCGATACGAGCGCGGCGGCTCAAGCTGAAGCACTCCGTGCGGCCCAACAGGCCTGTCAGGCCGCCGACCAAGCCCGCGAGGTCATGGAACAAGAAATCCAGGTCCTGCGAGGGCACATCGCTCAGCTCAACGAAGGCCTTGCCGATCGAGACCGACTTCAAGCCGAGGTAGAGAAGCTGGGGTTGGCGCAAGACCGCATCCATCAGCTGGAAGTGGAACTGAGCGATCGTGAAGCCAGCCATCGGAGCATGATTCAGCAGTTCGAACAGTCGATTGCTGAGCGAGACCGTCGAATCGGTGAGGTCGATGTGAATGCGGCGGCTCAGGCTGAAGCACTCCGTGCGGCCCAACAGGCTTGTCAGACTGCCGAACACGCTCACGAGGTCTTGAAGGAGGAAATCCGCGTCCTGCGAGAGCACATTGCTCAGCTCAACGAGGGTCTCGCCGACCGGGACCGACTCCGTGCCCAGGTGGAGAAGCTGGGGTCGGCGCAAGACCGCATCCATCAACTGGAGGTGGAGCTGAGCGATCGCGAAGCCACCCATCGGGGCACGATCCAGCAGCTCGAACAGTCAATTGCTGAGCGAGACCGTCGAATCAGTGAGGTCGGTGCGAATGCAGCCGCTCAGGCCGATGAACTCTCCGGGGCTCAACAGGCCTGTCGGACCGCCGATCAAACGCGCGAGGTCATGGAGCAAGAAATCCGGGTCCTGCGCGAGCACATCACTCAACTCAACGAAGGCCTCGCCGACCGGGACCGGCTCCGTGCCCAGGTGGAGAAGCTGAGGTCGGCACAAGACCGTATTCATCAGCTGGAGGTGGAGCTGAGCGATCGTGAAGCTACCCATCGGGGTACGATCCAGCAGCTCGAACGGTCCATCGCCGAGCGAGACCATCGAATTGACGAGCTTGTGCCGGTCACTCACCTCCTCCGCGAAAAGGAATCAGAGCTTAAAGAATGGGATAGAACATACGCGCGCACTGTTCAAGAACACGAGGTGGAGGTGGCGAAACTCCAAGACCAATGCGCGGCGCAGGAACAACTCCGCGCGCAACATCTGCTCGACGAGCAACAGTTGCATGAACGAGACGAACAGATCGCGGGCTTCGCCCGTCAGGTGCATGACCTTCAAGCGGAGCGTCAAAGTCTATTAGGAGAGGTGCAGTCTATTCCAGGGAAAGATGAGCAGATCGACCGCCTGCAACAACGCCTCAGAGAAACGCGCGCGGCGCTTCGCTCGAACGCGACTCCGGCAACCGTCGTGTCTCGTCAGCCCCGTCAGAATGGAGCCAAGTCGAGTTCCCCGGTAGGACAGTCAAAGGTGAGTAAGGACAGTCAGGAAGACGATCTCAAAAAGATCTCTGGGATCGGATCTGTCTTTGCGAACACTCTCAATAAGATGGGCACCCGCACGTTTATCCAAATTGCTCGTTGGAAACCGGAAGATATCGCGAAGATCGCCAAGAAGCTTGAGACCGATCCTGAACGCATTAAACGGGACAATTGGATCGCTGACGCCAAGAAACAACACTATCGAAAATACGGAGAACGGCTCTAATGTGTGATTCGCACACATGGTTTC
>JAFEBM010000058.1 GCA_018242685.1 Nitrospira sp.
TACACACCTATTGACATGACCTCTTCTTTGGTATGAGATACGAGACCGGTAATGTGACACAACTCCGGTTGAAACGATCTGAATAAATGTCAAATCTACCGAGTTCGTTCAACGAACGGATCGCATTGAAATGACGAGGGTCATGGCTTATGCTTCACGAAGCGCAGCAGCGTGGTACACATATGCGGACAGAAGTAGGTGGTTCCGGCTCTGATGCGGATCGGCCTCAACGTTTTTCGTCCGAGGAAACCTGTGTAGCGGTACGGAGCACCTGATGGGTCATGTCGGTATCATCTGCCCGAATACACCGGGACACCTGATCGCGATGGTGGCGTTGGCCGACGCAACCCGCGCCCGTGGGCACCGAGTCACCTTCTTCCTCCTGGGCGACCCTCCCGCATCTGTTGCGGCGGCTGGGTTTGAGACTGTTGCGCTGGGTGGAGCTGTCTTCCCGCCCGATCAGTACCGGATCGAGTTTCAGCGGCTCGGCTCGCTCCAGGGACGGGCGGCGCTGAAGCACACTCTCTCGATCGCTGCCCGCGCCGCAGATGCGATCCTGGAGGTCGGGCCGACTGTCGTTCGCGCAGCTGGTGTGACGGCTCTGGCGGTCGATCAGGCCTCGTTTCCTGGTGGAACGGTGGCCGACCAGTTGGAGCTTCCGTTCGCAACGGTGTGCAATGCGCTTCTCCTGAACCCTGACCCTGCCGTCCCACCGTACTTTACCCACTGGCAACCCCGAGACAGCGGGTGGGCGCGGATCCGCAACCGGATCGCGTGGGCGGGGCTGAACCGGCTGTACGCTCCCACCCTGACACGGATCCAGACTCACCGCCGCCGGCTCGGCCTGCCGGTTCCGGCAGGGATTGCCGCCACTTGGTCCGACCGGCTGCAGATCAGCCAGCAACCTGAGATATTCGAGTTTCCTCGGCGTGAGTTACCGAAGCACGTCCGATTCGTCGGCCCCCTCCGGCTCCCGGTTGAGGACCAGCCGGTCCCGTTCCCGTGGGAGCGACTCGACGGGCGACCGCTGATCTACGCTTCGCTGGGGACGCTGCAGAACCGAATCGCTGGGACGTTCCGGGTAATCGCCGAGGCCTGCGACAGGCTTGACGCCCAATTGGTCATCTCGACGGGTCACGGGGTGACTCCTGAGGAACTCGGTGAACTCCCGGGCCATCCGATTGTCGTCTCCTATGCCCCTCAGTTAGAGTTGCTCCGCCGATCTACCTTCGCTGTGACCCATGCAGGACTGAACACCGTCCTCGAGACGCTGACAGTCGGAATTCCTCTGGTGGCTGTCCCGGTCACGAACGATCAGCCGGGAGTCGCCGCCCGTGTCGTGTGGGTTGGAGCCGGCGAGGCCATCGCTCACAAACATGTGACTTCCCAAGCGCTGCGCGCCGCGGTGGTCCGTGTACAATCAGGCCCGTCCTACCGCGCGGCTGCTGAGCGGGTTCGGAACTCCATCCAGGCGAGCGGTGGGGCTCCGCGCGCCGCTGAGTTGATCGAGCAACACTTAGGGTTCGGGGTCTGATTTTGGAGAAGAGAAAAGAGGGTGGGCCCTCATAGATTTATCACAATGTAGTGACCCGTTGTTTTTGATCCTCAACGCTTCGCCCGATGATCTCATGCACCCCACCGGCCACCAGATGTTGAACGAGGTTGTAAAAGATGATCGGCACCATGACACGGGGATACGAGGCGAGCGCGAGCGAAGCTAATACCAGCCCGGTTCCATTGTTATTCATCCCCAATCCATATATCAGCGAGACCCGTTCGGCATTATCGACCTTGAAGAGTCGGCTCAACCCATAACCGGATGAAAATGCCGTGAGACAGAGGCCAGCCGTGATGGCCAACGTCACCGCCAAGAAGTCGTAATCTCGATCGGCGATGGCCTGAGGAAGTGACACTGATCCGTTCGAATAGTTCAACAACAGTAAGACAATGGAATTGATCAATTTGAGGAACGGCATGATCGCCGTCAGGTGAGTTTCAGACGCAACGAAGCGCACGCCAAGGCCCAGGAGAGAAGGCAACACGATCCAAAGACCCAGGAACGCCCCCGATCCGTACGCGGCGAGCTGGTGTATGACCCTCTCGTATTCCTCCGTGGCCATTTCACCGAACACATTCAGCGCGACAGGGGTCAGTACAGGGCTGAGTACGGTCGAAGCGAGGACTAACCCCAAGCTCAACGCGAGATTGCCATTGGAGTTCTGAGCCCAGGCGGTCGAGGCTCCGGCAATCGGCATGGCCGCCACCAAGGCCAGCCCGATGAGAATGTGTTGGGCTTCCACCGGGTTGTGCCACAGCCGCATGATGAGGGTGATCAGAAAGATATAGGCCATAGGGATGATGAGATTCGCGGTGAGCCCCGCCAGCAATACCCTGGTTTTCCGGGCCAGAGATGTGAGGTGCGAGGTTTTGACGCCCAGTCCCGCGTTGAACATCAGTGTCGCCAGTAGAAGTAGGAGTAAGGAGACATGGAACTTCTCCTGGAAGATCCAGACATCCCCGAAGGCGGCATTCCGAATCCATAGGCCGGCTGCCGGCCACAGGGCGGAAATGGCATACGCGCCGATCAAAAACCAAAGCAGGTGATGATGGATGAACTGAGTCAAGGCGAGAAAGCTGACATTGCGTCTATCCATACGTGTCACTCTCAAAAACTGGTTGCCGGCAGGATCCATGACATTGGGGCAAAGTATGTGTCAGCAAGGAGAGCGACCGTAAAACGACCCGCGTCCGCGATCACACCAAAATGGGCCGTGTGGCGGTCGGAGATCAGGTCAAGCCTTGCGTTTCGGAAGACGGATTGCCATGACGATTCAGCACGTCTCCGATTAACTATCGGACGAAGACCAACCCGATCTGTATCATGGAACGAGCCGCTCAATCACTTCGGCGGTCGTGACGACTTGGCCAAAGATGCCGCCTTCCACGCCGATCATGGCCAATGAAGCTTTGTGCAAGTCGGGATTTCCCGAAGCGCAAGCATCACTCACGGTAATACAACGGTAGCCGAGATCGATTGCCGCGCGCAACGTCGAGCTGACGCACACTTCCGTGGTGACGCCCGTCAAAATGAGCGTTTCAATGCCGCGCTTCATCAACACTTGTTGCAATCCGGTGTGAGCAAACGCGCTATAGCCAGGCTTGTCGATGATGATCTCCTGCTCCAAGGGACGTAAAGCCTCCACGAAATCGTGCCCGACTTCACCCCGCACCAACAGACGACCGAGCGGGCCTTTCGAGCCGATCTCCGCACCGGCCCTTCGGCTCCGCTCCAGCTTGTATGGCGGACAATCGGAAAGGTCCGGCAAGTGTCCTTCGCGGGTATGCACGATCAGCAGTCCGGCTTTTCGCCCCACTGCGAGCAGCTTTTCGATTGGACGGATGGTTGCGACCAACGGTGCGATGTCGAGTCCTGCCTGCGCCGCGTACCCCTCCGGCAGGAGAAAGTCACGCTGCATGTCGATCACCAGCAAGGCCGTGCGGGCCGGCGTTAGAGACTCGAGGAGGCTCGTTGTTGATCGGTCCATTCCATATGATTCTCTTTGAAAGGTTCCCAGGTTACCAAGCAGAGCAGCAACCCCTATACTGGCCACTACCTTGCTTCCGTGAGCCAGAATTTCACGCCGCGAAGGACCAGCTTCGCTCATATTGACGACAGGACTTTTCTCATCGAGTTTCTTCGTCGCCATGACCGGTTTTCTTATTCGATGAAGCAGTCTCTAAGCCCTCTTGCCTGAGTTCTTCGCGCACAATTCTCGATACCAAGGGTGTTGAACCACTTTCACATAGTCTCGTCACCTCGCCTTTGGCGCCCAGATGCCCGTATTATTGAATCATTAGACCAACCGATGAACGTGGGGATCCGCCTCGGCCTCAAGTTACCTCAAGCTATGACCAGTACCGCGACGCTTTCATATAGCCGAACAACAGATCACGTCGGGCCAGAATTCCGACCAGTTTGTTGTTCCGCACCACTGGAACACGGGTGAGATAGCGATCCTGGAATAGGTCGGCCACTTGGACGAGTGTTTGATCTTCCGTCACGGTCACGGGATAGGTAGACATGATTTCCGTGGCAAGAATCTTCCGAAGATCTCGCCCGTCGAGCATCGCCTGGAGGAGATCGTATTCTGTCACGATCCCGACCAATGTGCCATCCTCTTCCACAACCGGAAGACTCCCGAAGTTTCGATGCGTCATCATGTGTGCAATTGTCGCGGCATCGGTGCGTGACGTGCATCTGGTGACCGCGTCCTGCATCAACTGCCCCACGGTCAGGGCCGTGGGGTCGCTGGCTTTCATGAAGAAGTCGGTTTGTCTCATAAGCTCCTCACTGTTCTCGTTTTCCCCCGGTGGCAAGATAGGTTCGCAAGACATCGCGCCTTGCGATGATGCCGACCAATTTATCCTTGGCATCCACGACAGGGACGCGGACCAGATCGCTTGCGCGCAGCACATGCACCAAGGTTCCGAGCGTCGTTTCAGGTTTGACCGAATAGGGATTGGCAGTCATGACATCCTTCGCCATGACCGCACCGAGCCGATGACGGTCGTCGATGGCTGCAAGTAAATCATGTTCGCTGACGATCCCGGTCAGCCTCCGTCCATTCTCCACGACCGGTACGGCCCCGAACCCCTCGATCATCAACGAAGCAATCATGTCTCCCTTCGTCCTCAGGCGAACGTATTGCACTTCTTTCTCCATCACCTGGCTGACCGTCATGGAATCAAAGTCTTTGACCTTGGCTATCTTGACTCTCTTTTTGGTCCTCGTTGTTTTGTTCATCTCCCCTCCTTACCTATTGGTCTACTTACTGTCCATGCGTCAATCGTCTACCTGAGAAGTACTTCCCACCAGAAGGCATGCCCGGTCGACTGGCGCTAATCACCACAGCAAGTCACCTGTCTCATGCTGCAAAACGCCGCAACCTTCCATCGGATTGCAACACAGAGAACGCGCATAACTCTTCGAAAGATGACCAATCTGTCGTTCATGACTCTCCATATCACAGGCATATCCGATGCAGTTCTAATACCCGAAATCGTTACTGCATATTGACCATATTCAGGAAGGAAATCGATCATGCGAATTCTTTGTGCGGTTGATGGGTCGGAACATTCACGATGGGGAGTGCAAGCGCTCGAGGCTCTTGCCGGTCGAGAACCTGAGCATGTGGCGCTCCTGCACATAGTCGACCAGCCGGCGCTCAAGGTCGCCAAGAACAAGAACCCCGTCGCAGCAAAGCGTGCCATTGCCGCGATGGAAAAGGCCGGAACTATCGTGCTGCGCGACGCAGCGCGATCGGCACGACTCGCCCTCGGGCAGGCAGCAACCGGGCCACGCACAAAATTCCAGACCATCCTCACGCATGGTCCGGCCGCCCATACCATTGCGAAGACAGCCCGGCGACTGAAGACGGATCTGATCCTGATAGGATCGCGCGGCCTGAGCGACATTCAGGGATTCTTGCTGGGGAGCGTCTCTCGTCAGGTCGTCTCGGCGGCCGCTTGTTCCGTCTTGGTCGTGAAACAGCCCATGCCCAACCTGCATCGTGTCGCCCTCGCTGTCGATGACTCCGCACCATCACGTGCCGCTGCGCGCTTCCTTCGCTCTTCCATTCTTCCGGAGACCGCTACCGTCACGATCCTCTCGACAGTAGAAAGTCCGGTTACAGACCTTGCCGCACGCTACCTATCCGAATCGCAATTGACCGAATTGACCAAGCCGGTCATGGAGCGGGCCACCACGTTCGTCAACGGACTGCGAAATGACTTCATCAAGGAGGGGGTTCCGGTCGTGACGCAGGTACAGATGGGCCACGTCATCGATATCATCGTCAAATCCGTCGAAGCCGATCGCGACGAACTCTTGGTGATCGGGACACGCGGTTTGACAAAGAACGAACGACTCTACCTCGGAAGTGTATCCGAGAGTCTCCTCCGACGTGCTCCCTGCTCGGTGCTGATCGTACGAGGCGCCCGCGCATGAATGTATGCGACCCGGATGCAGTTTCCGGAAACGCTTCGTGGTTTCGACGCCGTTTATGGCTGGGAAGTTACGATCGGTGATGGCGACATCGATACTAGGAGATTTTCACTCTCTACGAGAGGCACTGCCTGTTTTCTGCGGACATGATTCATACGGTGAGCACGACTTCCACCTCGCCGACGCGGCGGGTCACTCTCAAGGCGACTTCGTGCTCATGGCGATCAAGCACGAGATCAAGCCGCGCGGTACCGACGGAGAGGTTCCGAATTTCGACTCGCTCAAGGAACGGCGGCAACACAGGACGGACGAAACTCACCAGTCGATGCGGTGCGTCGATTCGCAAGCCCAGACAGGCTTGCAGCATCAGGAAGCCGGCACCGGACGCCCAAGCTTGCGGAGAACAGGCCGTCGGATAGAGCGTAGGGCTTTCCCCGACCCGTCGAGAAAATCCGCAGAACAATTCCGGTAGCCGATGGAGTTCGAGAAAGAGGCTGGTATCAAAGATGCCCGTCAAAATCTTCATCGCTCCTTGCTTATAGCCGTACGCCGCCATGCCTGCCGCGATGATGGCATTGTCGTGAGGCCACACCGACCCATTATGGTAAGACATCGGGTTGTACCGTGCCTCCGAGGTCGCGATCGTACGGATGCCCCATCCACTGAAAAGCTCCTTGCTCAACAGTGCGCGCGCCGTGCGTACTCCGCGTTCTTTCCCGGCAATGCCGCCATAGAGGCAATGACCGGCGTTTGAAGACCGTACACGGCAAGGCCGCCCCCGTCCGTCCAACGCAAGGGCATACGAGTCCAGCTCCTCGCACCAAAACGTCCGTTCGAATCGATCTCGAAGCGAGTCCGCTTCTTTCAGCAATCGATCGGCGTGATCGAGGTTTCCCAAAATCCGAGCCAAATCCGACGCCGTTCGTTTGGCTTGATACACGTAAGCCTGGACCTCACAGAGCGCAATCGGCCCTTCTGCAGCCGCCCCGTCGGCGTGGAAAACGGCATCGTGGGAGTCTTTCCATCCTTGGTGTACTAGTCCCTTATCGGTCCGCCGAGCGTAGGTCGTGAAACCCATACCGGTCGGATCGCCGTACTGATCGATCCACTGCAAGGCCGACTGAATATGCGGCCAGAGGGCCGTGAGAAATCGACGATCGCCGCTCCGCTGGTAATACGCGCCCGCCAGAACGATGAACAACGGCGTGGCGTCGACACTCCCGTAGTATCTGCCGAATGGAATTTCCCCGAGGGCCGCCATCTCGCCCTGACGCGTCTCATGCAAAATCTTCCCGACCTCTGCATCCTGTTCCGGCCGATTCTCCGTCGCCTGAGTCGAGGCCAGAAAGCCAAGAACGCCTCGCGCGAGGGCAGGATTCATCCACAGCATCTGCAACGCGGTAATAATACCGTCCCGCCCGAACGGGACGCTGAACCAAGGTACGCCGGCATAGGGATAGAGTCCTTCCGGAGTCTCCGAGATCAACATGTGAAGATCGGCGATCGACCGGTTCAACCAGTGATTGAATTGCTCGTTCGAAGTGTAGACGTGGGCATCGGAAACCTTGGCTTTCTGTAACGAGCGATCCGCCTCACGGTAGGCTCGATCGTAGGAGAAAAACACCCGACTCCGCCGTTGCTTGATTTCACAGGCAATCGAGATCTCCCACGTCATGTCGGCGCGGGGAGCAACGTTCGCCTCGATCTTCAATCCATCGGGCGTCACCCGTTTCGGCGCCGGAGAGCACCGGACAGAGGTTCGACGGATGGTTTCATCGAGTCCTTTGTACCCAAGCACCAGTCCGGCCTTCGATCGAATGGTGTTGAGCCGCCATCCCCGACGAGGCCGCTGCCGGCCTCTCGCTTCGAAGAGGTCGGCGAACTCCGTATCCATGGCCATCGTGAGCAAGAGGGGAAATGTCCTATCTCCGTAATTATGAACTTGGATGCGCTCGTGACAGGTCCCTTGCCAGAGAAACCGGGTGCGGCATAGATGAAGCGTGCCTCGCGGTACCGGCCGTTGTCCGTCCATCAGGTCTGGGTTGGTAAGATCAATCCGAACGAGCGCATTGTCCTCTTTCACCATGGCGCTGAGCAACATCGGACGCTGCGCCCCGAGCGAAAGTTCGAATCGGGAGAGGAACCGCGTCCCTTCATGATACAGCCCTTGCGGGCCAGGAAGTACCTGGTGCATGTCACCATACCGATCGAATACTGCGAAGGTCTCACCCTGCTTCAACACTTCCGTGCGGCCGTCGGCCAGTGATGATGAGGCGAGGATGTAATATTGATCTTTCAATCTGACCACGTCGTTCATGAATCGTTTCCTTTACGTGTCGGCACTGGCTCGACTCATCCGTGTGGCGGCCAACGCTGTGACCAACAGCACAAGAGCGATCCCGAGTAAACCTGTTTCAGGGCCCTGTTGCTCCGTGATCCATCCGAAGGCCGAGATTCCCCCAATGGCAGCAGTCATGGCACTGGTTCCATAGAGTCCCAACACCCGTCCGATCATCTGACTCGGCACAAGCTCTTGGATAATCCCCCAGGCGATCGGAGTAAATGCACCCATACCGCACCCGACTATTCCCATGAAGAAACCGGCGAGGTATGGGTCGAGCGTCTGCGTCAACGCACAGAGGGCGGCGCCGCTCAACACACTGGCACCCATAATCAGGCGCATCCGATCTTTGACCATCCAGTCCGTCACCCACAAAAGTCCGATCGACGTCAGGAGCAATCCGACGCCGAGCGCCGACCATAAATAGCCGACCTCGACCGGACCCAATCCAAGCATCTTCCGCGCGAACACCGGGAAGAGCGCGGTCAACGCACTAGTGCCGAAGGTATAGAGAACTGCGATACCGGTCAAGAGTAACAGCCTCGGCTGGGTAACGACGCCATAACGAAATCCTTCGATCAGATCCTGCAGCATGGTCGGGGTAGACGCGAGTGACGGGGAACTTGCGACAGGTTTGGCAAAACGGACCAGCGTCAAGCACGCAGCCGATATCAAGTACGTCGCCGCGTTGAGGCATAAGACCTCTTGTGACCCGTACGCGGCAATGCCTAAGCCGCTCAGCGCAGGACCAAAAACAATGCCAAGGCTGGTCGTGCTTTGCAGGAGCGCGTTGGCGGCCGTGAACTGCGTTTTAGGGACAAACGCCGGGATGGCGGCGGTGAGAGCCGGACCGAACACCGCCGTGGCAATCGCGTGCAGGAGGACCAACGCGTAGAGGACAGATACCGTAAAGGATTCCACGGGGATCAGGCACGGAATCAACCCAATCAATACTGCACGTAGCACATCGCTCGTGATCAGCAGAAGTTTCTTTGGGAGTCGATCGACATACACACCGATGATCGGACCCAGAACGATCGGGGGGATCGTCTGTAACAGACCGATCACAGACGTCTTGAGCGGGGATCCCGTGACGGCATAGACAAACCACAGAAGCGCCAGCTTGGAGACACCGTCGCCTATCTGAGAAATGAGTTGCCCGGACCAGACGAGTCCGAAATCACGGGTCAGGAGCAGTGGGCGATCCTGGACTGAGATGTTGTCTGCGTTCTCCACCACGGAGGCAGAGTAAGTCAAGCGGCCGGAGCGGCCTTGCATCAGCTCTCGCCCTCCAGCCGTATCCTCTCGGTGTTCACGGCACGAACGCCCGGCACTTGACGAGCAGCCTCAGCCGCTTCGAGCGCGATGACTTGGAAACGCACCGTTCCGTTGAGCTGGACGACACCGTCCTCTGTCTTCACCTCGAAGTTGGCCGCTTTTAAGGTCGCGCTTTTGGAGAAACGTTCTTTGATCAAGGTGGTGAGAATTTCATCTTGTTTCTTCAACAGCGTTTTCGCGAGGTCTTTCTCGACCGCAAGCTTATTGACCACGATCTTGACGCCTGGGACGGCTTGCGCGATTTCCGTCGCGGCCGTTCTTTCTTCTTCGGTCGTGACACGTCCTATCAGGCTCACGGTTTGCTGGTCGTCTCCAACTTCAATCTCATAGCGGAAAAGCCGTGAATCTCCCATCAACGCAAGTTTGACCGACAGAATCAGTGAACCCAATGGCTTCTTGATAACAGAATCCTTCTCCTTACTCTCATGCTCAGCCGGTGGCACGTCGGTTTTTATCGTCGGAGGTGGTTGGGACTGAGGCTTCGCTTCCGTCGCCGGCTTGGACGGC
>JAFEBM010000059.1 GCA_018242685.1 Nitrospira sp.
GTTTCCAAATATAAATTATCCCATCAAGTTTAAGTACATTATGGACACGCACAGCACAATCAGCACTCCCACTCGTGAAGAACTGAACGCCGAGTTGCTCGACGTCCCGGAACCACCGGAGCAACCAGAATCACCGCCTCCGCCGGGATTTGAGGACAACGTAGAAGTCGCGTTACGACACATCAAAGGCCGAAGGGGCGGTGACCTCGTCGGCGTCATCCTCGTCGGATCGGGAGCTCGGAGAGCCCTCACTCCTCACAGCGATATCGACCTGATCGCCCTAGTCAAGGGAGAAACCGACAACCATGAAATTCTCCGTGTCGGCGACCGTCTGGTCGATATTCGCTACCATGGACACCATGCCGTCGAAGAAGACCTTGCGTACTCACTTCGGCTTCCCTCGCTGCTTCGAAAAGGCAGAATCCTCTATGATCACGACGGTATCTGTGCGACATTGCTCGAACAGGTCCACCACCGCTTTCGCCAGGGTCCGCCACAGGCTTCGATCAACGAACAAATTCGCATGAAGGCGGAATGTTATCATCTGCTGGAGAAATCGCAGGATCTTGTGGACAAGCCAGGAACGGCCCATTATCTATTAACGTTGTTTTACGAGGATTGCATCTCGGCGTTCTTTCGCTTGAGAGGGTTTTGGTTGGTTGCCCCGGTAGACGTTCACCGGTTCATGTTTTCGCGCGAACCGGTGCTCGCCGACCTGGCTGGACAATTCCTGACGGCCACCACCCTCGCCGATCGTCTCAACTTTGGCCGGCAATTTGCCGATCTCCTTTTTAAGGATGTCCCGAATCCGGCGCGTATCGACTGATCGGAGTATTCAACCGACTACCTCTGCGAAAGAAACATGTTTCGCACCGAACGTGAGCGGAGCCGCCACACCAGCCGGTAGATCGATCAACGGCCACCGCATTGATTGTGCGACAAACCAAGGAGCGCTTTTATGGAACTGGGATTCATCGGCCTCGGTAAGATGGGAATGAACATGGTGACACGCCTCCGGCGCGATCAACATCGCGTGGTGGTGTATGATCGCTCCAACGAGTTGATCAAACAGGCTGAGAGCCAGGGTTGTGTCGGTTCTTCTTCTCTCCCTGATCTCGTCGGAAAATTGAGTACCCCGCGTGTCGTCTGGGTGATGGTCCCTTCCGGAGCTCCGACCGAAGAAACAATCCAAACCGTGGCTGCACTGCTGCAATCCGGCGACATCATCGTGGACGGCGGAAACACAAGATTTCACGACGATGTGCGGCGTGCCGCCGAGCTGAAGAAAAAAGGCATCCACTATATCGATGCGGGAACGAGCGGAGGAATCTGGGGACTGAAAGTCGGCTATTGCCTCATGGTCGGCGGAGAAGACGCAGCCGTCAAACGGCTTGAACCGGCGCTCAAGACGCTGGCGCCTGAAAACGGCTGGGCCCATGTCGGCGCAGTGGGTGCCGGCCACTATGTGAAGATGGTGCACAACGGCATCGAGTACAGCATGATGCAAGGCTATGCCGAAGGATTTGAGTTGATGTCGAAGAGCGAGTACAAGCTCGACCTTGCCCGCGTGGCCGATTTGTGGATGCATGGAAGTGTCGTCCGGTCCTGGCTATTGGAACTGGCCGCCGGCGCGCTCAAAGACGATCAGAAGCTGGAAAAACTGAAAGGGTACGTGCAAGATTCCGGTGAAGGCCGGTGGATGATTGCCGATGCCATCGAGAAGGATGTGCCGGTTCCCACCCTCACAACGGCGCTCTTCACGCGGTTTCGATCGCGGCAGCAAGAATCATTTGCCGAAAAGATGCTGGCGGCTCTGCGAAATGCTTTCGGTGGTCACGCCGTCCGGCGATAACGAACCAGACTAGAATGATCTGCAGGATGTTCAAAAAGGCCTTCCAGCAAGGCCACAGCGAGCGAAGCGGCGAGGCGTACGCTTCGGTACGTTGAGCCTCTGAGCGATGCGAAAACGAAGCTGGAGGACTTTTTCAACATCCTGCATAGGAGACCCTGATGACCCACACGAATAGTCAACGGATCGACATGAGTCCGACCCAAGAACCGCTACCACCCGTCGAACCTTGCACGTTGGTGATTTTCGGCGGCTCCGGAGACTTGGCCCGTCGGCGTCTGATTCCCGCGGTCTATAATCTCCTCCTCGACGGGTTGCTGCCATCGAACTACGTCGTGCTCGGCTTGGGCCGCACCCCAATGAGTGATGAAGAATTCCGGTCGACCGTCCGCGATGGTGTCATTAAACATTCCCGACAGGCGTTAATTGAAGATACATGGACCGCCTTTTCTCAACACCTGTTTTATTTGGCAGGAGGAAACGACGACGCTCCAACCTACGCTCGATTGAAAGAGCGAGTGGAGGAACTTGAACGGAAGTTCCAATTGCCGGGAAACCGCATTTTCTATCTCAGCATCCCCCCCAGTTCCTTTACTGCGGTCTGTGAGGGTTTGTCCCATTCCGGTCTAGCGGGAAACCCAGCGGCTGGTTCGCCCTATACACGAATCATCGTGGAAAAGCCGGTCGGGCGTGACCTGACATCCGCACAGGCCATCAATGAAGTCACGGGCCGTGTCTTCGATGAATCGCAGATTTTCCGGATCGATCACTATCTGGGCAAGGAGACGGTTCAGAATCTCATGGTCGTGCGCTTCGCCAACAGTATCTTCGAACCGATCTGGAACTACAAATACGTCGATCACGTTCAAATCACTGTGAGCGAAGCCGAGGGTGTGGGGACCAGGGCGACGTACTATGAAGAAGCCGGCGCGTTGCGTGACATGGTTCAGAATCATTTGCTGCAATTGCTCTGCCTCGTCGCCATGGAACCGCCATACTCGCTCGATCCGAACGTCGTGCGAAACGCCAAAATGGAAGTGCTGCGCTGCTTGCGGCCCATTACGGCCAAAGATGTGGACAAGTTCACCGTGCGGGCCCAATACACGGAGGGGACCGCACATGGCACTCCAGTGCCAGGCTATCGCCGTGAAAAAGGAGTGAAACCGCACTCCACCATCGAAACCTACGTGGCGGTGAAATGTTTTGTGGAGAACTGGCGGTGGTCCGGCGTCCCCTTCTACCTACGAACAGGGAAAGCGTTGCCGCTTCGTGCCAGCGAAGTCGCCGTCCAATTCAAAGAAATCCCGCAGATTCTCTTCAATGCCGGTGGACAGACGCCTCAGGCCCCAAACGTCTTAGCCTTGAAAATTCAGCCTGAGGAAGGGCTCACGCTCCGCATCGTCTCACGGGTACCGGGCACCCGTGCTGAGACTCATCCGGTTGAAATGGATTTTAAGTACGGAGAGGCGTTCGGGCGACCGTCCCCGGAAGCCTATGAACGCCTTCTGCTCGACGTCATGGCCGGCGATGCCTCTCGCTTCATGCGGCGCGATGCTGTGGAGGCGTCCTGGGCTTGGATCACTCAAATCCTCGAAGCCTGGGACAGGTCTGGACAACGGTGGCTGCCCGAATACCAAGCCGGGACATGGGGACCGGTGGAAGCGGATCGGTTGATCCAAAACGACGGCCGCGCCTGGCGGGTGCTGTAAGGGGGGAAGTGCGTCGGTTTCCTTCAAACTCCCCATCTCTCATCCGCACGCAGTATTTTTCCGTCTCGTTACTCTTCACTGAAGTAATCTGAGTCGATCTTCTTTACCTCGTAGGATCTGGCCAGCGATACTCCGACATTATGGTCAATCATGTATTTTGCGAGCACAGGCCCGTCAATGAGCACAATCTTGCTGTCGATCCTCGACGCAAACTCAAGAGCGTCGGCAGAGAACGATGAAGTTGTGATGAATACTCCCTTGCGAGCTCGATGTCCCTGAAGAGCCCCCGCAAACTTCTGGATCTCCGGGCGACCAACTGTGGAATCCCATCGTTTGGCCTGTACATAGATCACGTCGAGCCCAAGGCGATCTTCTTTGATAATGCCATCAATTCCCCCATCACCACTCTTACCCACTGCCTGCCCGGCATCTCGAAGCGTCCCGCCATATCCCATTCGAACAAGTAGTTCGACAACGAGACGCTCAAAAAATGATGGTGAGGCACTTTTTACCTGCTCAAGGAGTTCACTTTCAAGGTTTAGTCGGAGTCGTACATAAGCGCCGTCAAGAGCTTCTTCTGGCGTTGCATCAGCAGAGACAATCATCGGAGCGACAGTTTCATTCTCTGGCTCATGTCGCAGTTCACGGAAGGTAATAAACTCAGGAAACTGTTCGAGATACTTCACATCAATGCGAACCGGTTTTGAGGCGAGAACCGATCGACCTCGATCAGTGATGCGGAAAAACCCACGCCGAGTCGACTCCAGAAGACCAGCCTTCTTAAGGTATGTTCTTGCCCAGCCTGCACGATTCCTGATGAAGGTTTGCTGGCCACTTCCGAGAAGCTGTTGAGGTATCATCTTTAGGTGTGGA
>JAFEBM010000005.1 GCA_018242685.1 Nitrospira sp.
TGATCTCCGGACACTACTGATTCCTCAATTATAATTCGTGGCTTGATGTCGTAGTACTGATACTCGCGTCCGTGCCAATAATAATTGCCGGCCAACCAGCCCGACACGATCCGGATGATCTCGTCGCGATCTGCCTGCCCCTTGACGATGAGCACTTGTCCGGCGGCATGGTTCGGCTTGATCACGTACTCCGCCGGCAGCCGATCAAACGAGATTGCGCGTGGGTCGTCTCCATGCCATAAGAGCTTGGTCAGATACTCCTCGCCCACCGTGTTCGCCACATGCGCTCGCACTGCATACTTATCGGCCAGCTGTCGAAACCGCGCGGGCATGTTTCCCCGATTCCAGGTAATCATGCGCCAGAACAGCTTCTCGGTGAAGGTCCGGGGAGGGTTCGTCAAGTCGAGGGGTTTGCCATGGATCCGGAAGTATCTTCGTAACAGGAACGCTTCGCCTTCCGACCGACGCATGACTCGACGTCTAATGCCTCGGTATTGATAGACAAGGCCATGAAGCCATGTCTCTCGTAGTTTGCCTCGGAGGGCTGTAATTCCTGCTGGTCGGACTAGATGTTTCATTACTCACCTAACCTCCGGACACAAAACGGAGCCTGGAGGTGTGCAACTTGCCGCTCGCCTTGTAGCGTTCAGTGACGATTATGTCCATCCCACTAAAGCGGGGTCTTAACTTGGCATGACTGTCCATCGTCAGCCAATGAACCCGAATAGCACCAGTGGGATGAGCAATCTAGATAGGGTTCGACGTTCAGCGGTCCAGTGACAGGTCCCATTTCTCCCCGAGCTTCAGATCCCAACACTCAGGATCATATGTGATGATCCCTGCAGCGGGTGTAAAGGTAAACTCGCCAAAATAGACTCGTCCCTTGACATTGTAGAAATCTAAGCGGACGTAGCCGAAGCCGACCGACAGCTTCGCGGCAAGCGTCAACATCTCGGCAAGATTCGCAGGCTTTGGTACCCACGGCCGTACTGCACCTATCTCATCGGAAAAGTCGAGAAAATCCCATGTCGTATCAAAAAATGGGCAGATGTCGTGTGTATGATTACGAACCATAATCTGTTCCGGCGTTCCGTTAAAACAGTAGACTTTATAGTCAAACGGCGGGCTCCCATCCTCATTGGTCAGGTATTCCTCAATCAGAATTCGAGGTGGAATCCTATAGTATTGAGATTCGCGTCCGTGCCAATAATAATTGCCGGCCAACCAGCCCGACACGGCCCGGATGATCTCGTCGCGATCTGCTTGCCCCTTGACGATAATCACTTGTCCGGCGGCATGGCTAGGCTTGATCACATACTCCGCCGGCAGCTGATCAAACGGGATCGCGCGCGGGTCATTCCCATACCATAAGAGCTTGGTCAGATACTCTTCGCCCACCGTGTTCGCCACATGCGCTCGCACCGCATACTTATCGGCCAGCTGTCGAAACCGCGGAGGCATGTTTCCCCGATTCCAGGTAATCATGCGCCAGAACATCTTTTCCGTAAAGGTCCGGGGATTCGTCAGATTGAGCGGTTTGCCATGGATTCGGAAATATCTTCGTAATAGGAAGGCTTCGCCTTCCGACCGACGCATGACTCGGCGTCTGATGGCCCGATACTGCACGACGAGATCATGCAGCCAGGTATCTTGTATCTGGGCGCGAAGCGCTCCGGTTACCGGTGCATAGACAGGATATTCCATTCCTCCTACCTCCTCGTAAAACTCTTATTCCTTGTCAATGACTCCTCCGATTCAAGAACGGTCCCTGATTGGATGTGAAGTCATCAGACATCAGGATGGTCGATGCCGAGCGCATGACTTATGGCGGTCATTATATAGCTATGAAGCCATCTTTTACCTTCGGAATTCTCCCTACCAAAGTACTGCTTGCAAAACCATCTCTGTCCGCTCGCCAGATTCTCATCAGCCGTTCCATTTCTCGGGATCGCGTCACGATACGCAGTGTACGTTAAAGAAACCAGACAACGCCGTTCGACCTGTACATCGAAACAGGCCTACGAACCCTGATATGTCAAAGCTAATCTCTGATCTGCAAGAGCTACCGGAATGTTATGGATGGAGCAACATGAGGAACCGCGCCTCGTTTTCCCTCAGACAGCACCCCTGACACAGAGATGTCAAGCACTGATCGGCCGCATGCGTTTGGCTAGGCAGAACACCTGGTCAACAAGTGTGGAGCAATCGGTCTCAACAAGAGACTGTGTACAAGGGTAGAAGAATGATCCGAACAGTTGGCGGGGTTATTGAACCGGGACACGTGACTGCAAGGTCCGGCCATCATCTTGCGCTCAATGTATACGATACGTCTCGCAGCACTTTACCTAGCCGATCTATCGCGCTCACTTTCTTAGTCGTTCCCAGCCTAAATCGGCAAAGCACGGTCCTTGGGTGGCTTCGGGGAACGAATGGCCGTTGTGCCCGGCATTCCATTCCATTAATCGGACGTTCTCCTCTCGATCGACCGTCACATCCCAGCCTATGCAACGGGCATACGGAACTTTCTGATGCAGCTCGGTCACGGTACGGACACAGGCCGTGAAAGCAGGAATCACGTTCCCGGCAAACGCCACGTGACTCGTTGGATGAATCCTGGTCTCCAGCCACTCCGCCGTGTACCCTACGCCATGAAACGCTCGAAGAACGGCGTTCACTGACGACTTGATATCGAGAGCCATACTGTAGTTGATACCAGAAATTGCGCAGGTCTCAGTGGTCCAGTGTCAGGTCCCACTTCTCTCCGAGTTTCAAATCCCAATGGTCGGGACCAAACTGGAAAATCCCCGCGCCCGGCGTTAAGGTTAATTCGCCGCAATAGACACGCCCATTGGTATTGTACAGATCGACGCGGATGAAACCGATTCCCCGTGATAGTCGACTTGCCAGTTCAAACATGTGTTCAAAGCACGTGGGTTGTGCGATGGGAGGCCGAGCCGCTTTTTTTCTCGTGTGGAGATCCAGTTGATTCCATTGGGCATCAAAAAACGGGTTGATGTCGTGGGCATGGTTATCAACCTGGATGACGGCTGGAACTCCTCTGAAACACCAAAACCTGTAGTCGAGCAGCTCACTGTCATCCTGATTTTTCAAATACTCCTCGATCACGATCTTGGGTTTAATCCCATAATATTGATACTCACGGGCTTGCCAATAATAATCTTTGGCCAACCAACCCGACACTTGACGGATAATGTCCTCACGACTTGCCTCGCCTCGGACAATGAGTACTTCTCCGCTGGAGTGGTTCGGCTTGATCACATACTCCGCCGGCAGCCGATCAAACGGGATCGCGCGCGGATCGTCCCCCTGCCATAAGAGCTTGATCAGATATTCCTCACCTACCGTCTTTGCCACATGCGCTCGCACCGCATATTTATCGGCCAGCTGTCGAAACCGCAGGGGTATGTCGCCTCGATTCCAAGTGATCATGCGCCAGAACAGCTTCTCCGTAAAGGTCCGGGGATTTGTCAAATTGAGCGGTTTGCCATGGATCCGAGCATATCGGCGCAACAGCACGGCTTCGCCTTCGGATCGCCGCATGACGCGGCGCTTGATGTCCCGATATTGTACGACGAGGTCACGCAGCCACGTATTTCGTAATTTGGCGCGAAGCGCTGCGGTTCCCGATGTATGAACGGCTTGTTCCATCTTTATCTCCCTCGCAATATCAGAGGCGCCTGTGCGACCTGTATCTGGTTGATTGCATGTCTATCTTTGGTAGATAAATGAATTTCGTGAGGAACGCAACATAGATATCATCGAAAGCCAAATCAGCGAGTTCTTCGTTTTTTATATCAAATAGTTCACGCTTCAATGAGTTCCAAGCATCTTGCAAGCATGATGAAAAGGAATGTCGTGTAAACTAGGATTATCCCGAGAAGGTGTATGTGCAGTTTAGAGTACGGTCGAAGAAGACGAATGTATGATTCGGACTACGGTCGAGGGTCAGCCTTCATGCTCAAAAAGTTTCTATTGATCACTCAATGGGAAATGGTCTTGGGAGCCTGAAGACGGGTAATGCTGTCCGGCCACAGCGTGGCGGGGTCTTTATCGAAGATAGTGAACGTATCTGAGGGCAAGACGCCCCATGCTCCTTCGAGCATTTCATGTTCGAGCTGTCCAGGCACCCATCCGGCAAATCCGGCAAACGCTCGAAATGTTTCGGTCGGTTTCGGCTGAGTCATGATGCGTTCTAGGACACGAGGTGTGCCCACATAGATTCCGGCCACGATCTGGCGCGTATCGGGCAAGAGCTGCGTAAGCCGGAACAACAGGACTAGCTGCGTTTGCTCGACCGGCCCGCCGGCAAACAATCGGTGGTTGGTTCGCTTCAACACAGTAAAATCCGGCAAAGCTTCAGACAAGAGCACGTTCGTGGGTCGGTTCAGAATGAGGCCTACTGTCCCGCCTCGTCCGTGCTCGATAATAAACAGGACGGTTTGCTGGAAGTTGGGATCACTCAGCGAAGGACTGGCTACCAGGAGCACTCCTTTCTCAACCGATATAGGTGAAAACTCTCGCTGTGCCTGAGCCGACAATGCGGACAGAAGGAATAAGATTCCCACAAGGAGGGTGCTTCTCATAATCTTCCACGCAGTAATAAGAGCCAAGATTTCACCTTGGTGCCATCACTAACAGATATCTTTTCTCTTCAGTGAAAGCAACAGGGCGTGAACAAGACCGTGACCGTGCTTCGTTTGGTAGCGTTCTAGAGAACGAGATGTGCTAAAGTAGATGTTGTATCCGCCGTTTGTCGGATGTGAACCGCCAAGACAGCTGACAGGGGATCATTTCGGAGGAAAAGGATTATGGGGGGTTGTTTGCGAAATTTCATCATGATAACCGTCCTCTGCACCCTACCGGCATGCATCGATCCACCAAAATCCCCCTACGTCGACGTGCGAGACACGGTGTCGCGGATCGACGAGTTACAGTCGACCGCAGAACAAGGAAGCGCCGAGGATCAGTACAATCTTGGCATGCGATATGAGAACGCCTTGCCGAAAGACCACAGAGAAGCCGTCCGGTGGTACCGTATGGCGGCCACCCAGCGACATGTCGGTGCTTTTTATCGGCTCTGCGTGCTATCGGACATCGGTCGTGGAATGCCCCAGGACTATCAGGAAGCTCTACGGTGGTGCCGGCTTGCGGCGGACCAGAGGCATGCGCCGGCGATGTTCCTGATCGCCACCTATCATGCAAAGGCACGGGGAGTTCCCAAGGATGTTGTCCAAGCCTACCGGTGGTACAACTTGGCGGCGGCTAACGGCTATGAAGAGGGAGCGAAATGGCGAGATCGTCTGGCCTTGAACATGACGCCCCCTCAAATCGCACAGGCACAATTTCTCGCACGGAACTGGAAACCCAAGGCCCAACATTCAGTTCAAGAACAGTAGCCTACGGATTGTTCCAGCGTATGCTTTGTATCGGAGGCCACCAACCGAGATTCATTCCTTGAAGCCTTCTCATTTCATGTCGACAACTACAAAGCCATGCACGCAACAAGTCTCGGAAGCCCCTGACATCCTCATGGCTCCATGCAATCCGCTCTTACAATTCGTACTTGAAGTCGCCCCGCTTGCTGCGTAGGATATTTGCCTATGGTTCGCTGACAGGCTAGGAGATATTCGTCACGTTCACAATCGTTCGGAATGGCTCACCGGCTGCCACCATCCTATTGTGTGACTCTCGTAGGATTTCTCCTGGTGTCCTTTTTGGCGTCAAGCTGCGCCGCTCCCAACCCTAGTCCGCCGCAACCGCTCATTGGCGGACCGGCCGTGAGCAAAGTTCTCAAACGCGCGCAAGCCGGCGATCTCAACGCTCAAAATGAATTGGGTTTACTGTATAGCGAAGGGCGAGATCTTCCACAAAACTATCGTGAAGCAAAGGATTGGTTTAAAAAAGCCGCTGACCAAGGGCACGCAGGGGCGCAGGTCAACCTTGGAACTCTCTATTCTCTTGGACGAGGCGCCCCGTATAGTGACCACATGGCGTTGTTCTGGTTTCAAAAGGCCGCGGAGCAACGAAATGCGTTGGCTTTCGCGAAGCTGGGAATGATGTACGAGCGAGGGCGCGCCGTGCCCCAGAGCCTTATTGAAGCCCACATGTGGTACAACCTCTCTGTTGCCTACGGTGAGAAACGCGCAGCAGAATCTCGCGAGGCGGTTGCCACACAGATGACTCGCAGCCAGATTGCCGAAGCCGAAGACCGGGCGAAGAAATGGCTGCCCACACGACGATGACAACATGCTACCGCAGATGAACTTGCCCCGCTCAGCCTATTGTTTTGTTCATCTTTACGGATGAGCGCGCTGACCGATTGTTGAATGACGTAAACGCAACGGAAGAGCGGAAGTGAACCCATCTAAAAAATACCTAACTTCGTCGGTTTTCGGTTGTACCAGCGCGATCGGTTGATCGGCTCGTCCTTCTCTTCAAAGTTTAATTGCCTGTTGCAGGGTGAGGGTGGTTGGCAGTAAGCAGCGACTCGTTACTACCTCAGTAAGCTCTGACGTACACAAGCTTTCGAATCAAAAACTAGTGATTCTTCCAGCTTCCAATATCACTCCCATGGAGTAAAACATGTAAAGGGTCTACGCAAGGAGGATACGATCATGCAGCTTATGTCAAAAGCATTGGGAGTGACCGTTTTAACAGTTATGACTACTATAGGCCTGTCTACGCTCGCCCTTTCTACGGACAGAACGGTCTATGACAAACCCGACATACGGTCAGGCAAGATCATCAAAGGGAAGGTGATGAACGTCGACGAAAAATCCTCACTGTCCTGGGTCGTGTCGGTAAAAGATCAGGAAACAGGCGATGTAGTGGTTCTCCACATCGACAAGAGTACCACGAGAAGAGAAATCACGCTCAGACCTGAGCTAGGAGATTACGTTATCGCGCAATATAATCAACAGAACAATCATGCATACGCGTTCTTAACGAATGAGCGTGTGCATAACTGATCAGCATTCACCGCAAATGATCGGAATCAGAAAGGGAATAGGCAGAGCATAAGGATTTAAAAAATGCCGGCTTGCTTCTGGAGCCAACGGACGTATTTTATGATTTGATCCACATCCTCCTGTTTCACCGCATCGATCTTCGGCATGTCGCCGAACTGCCAATGATGGGCCTTGACTCCATTGGCCGCCGCCCGCTGAAACGCCGCGTCGCCGTGATGATTCGGCTCATAGACCTTGTGAAGAAACGGTGGGCCTTGAGCGGTTCCGACTCCACCGATTCCGTGGCAGGTTGAACAGTTGGCGTTGAATTTCTGCTCTCCTTCTCGTAACTCCGCCGGTGCGGAGCCCACGGTTCCCGTTCCTTTTGGTTCCACTCCATTTTGGCTGCATGCTGATGCAACACCAAGGACCAGCATAACGAGGCTCACCCTCAGCATTCGTGATGTCTTCATAGAGCGTGATCGTTATCCGAATCGAACCGTTGGCTCAACATACCGCATACTGAATCGGATCTACAACTCCTGCCTCCTCAAATCCCCGTTTCCGAATCAGGCAGCTGTCGCACTGCCCACAGGCAATCGACCCAATTGGGTCATAACAGCTATGCGTAAGATGAAAGGGAACATTCAGAGTCAGTCCGAGCTTTATAATCTCTGCCTTAGTCATCCGGAGCAGCGGCGCTCGAATCTCAATGCCTTTGCCCTGCATGCCTGCCTTTGTTCCCACTTGGAGCGTTGCTTCCACGGCCTGAATGAATTCCTGGCGGCAGTCAGGATAGCCTGAGTAGTCGATCACGTTCGCTCCGAAATAGATGATCGACGCGTTCAATACTTCCGCATGAGCCGCAGCCAGAGATAGAAAGACCAGGTTTCGGCCCGGCACATAGGTAACGGGCACATCCCGGTTTCGTTCAAATTCAGTCCGATGCTTCGGCACCGACATATCACCGGTCAAGGCCGATCCACCGATCGCCCTCAAATCGACGTCGATCACCACATGCTGGTCAGCTTTCAGAGCGGTCGCCACTTGTCTCGACCGCTCAACCTCCACAGCGTGACGTTGTTGGTATGCAACGGTGAGGAGATGTAACGCGTACCCGTCACGGCGCGCAATAGCCGCCGTAACAGTGGAGTCCAACCCGCCGCTGGCAAGAACGACCGATCGTTCTAAAATCTGCCCGTTCATAATGGAAAAAGGACGAGGCAGGGCGCCGTGAGAAAGAAATTTTTTGGATTTAATCGCGGTCTTCTTCGCGTTCGATTTTCTCCAGCAATTCCGCGCGCGATTGGCACTCTACACATAGCTTGGCGAAGGGAACCGCCTGAAGACGCTTCTCGCTGATCTCAACTCCACACTCGGCGCAAATCCCGTATGTCCCATCACGTAGCCGAGTGAGGGCTTCGTCGATCGACTGCCGTCGGCGGTTACGCATCTCCATCAAGGAAATACCAAGTTCGCGCTCCAGATCCATCAAGGCCTGGTCACCGACATCACGCGCTGACTCCAGCCGTCGTTGCTGATCTTCGGTCAAGGACTGCCCCAGACTCTCTTCGATTTCCTTAATAATCTCCTGACGTTTGCCGATAAGCATTTTGTGAAGCACTTCCTGCCGCCGCTCCCGTGCTTCTCGCTCTTTTGCCGTCTCCTTAGGCCGTACAGGCACCACCTCTATTTCGACCTCGGGCGTCGCTTTGAACGTTGCCGCCTCCTCCGCAATCACCGGCTGAGGTTTCTTAACCGCAGTGGCCGAAGATTTCGTCTTTGCTTCTCCCTTTTTCTTTGCCTGTGTTTTCATGGTCATAAAGAGTCCGCTCCAAAAATTGAATAAGTGGTTGGAGGGTCAGAATTCCGGCTACTACGTCACGGTCTATGCCCCTTGAACAAGAGGCGGTGAAAATGCATCAACCCCTAGGGATAGGTGATCATCGAATGGACATCATAGCCGATGAGTTTGTCGCGTCCCTTCAAACTTTTCAGCTCAACCAGAAAATCGAGCCCGACAATCGTGCCACCAAGCTGACGAACGAGATGGACCGTCGCTTCTGCAGTTCCTCCGGTCGCCAACAGGTCGTCGACAATCAGCACATGCTCTCCGATTTCAATCGCATCTCGATGCACGGCAAGGCTGTTCTGCCCGTACTCAAGGCTATACTTCACTTCATAACAATCAGCCGGAAGCTTTCCAGGCTTGCGAACCGGGACAAAGCCGGCCCCAAGACGCGCGGCGAGAATCCCGCCGAAAATAAACCCCCGGGACTCAATCCCTACAACCTTGGTGATCCCTCGATCCTGATACCGAGTCATCAATTGGTCGGCCAGACTCCGAACGGCGGCGGGATTCTTCAGGAGTGTGGTGATGTCATAAAATAGAATGCCGGGCTTCGGAAAGTCCGGCACTTCTCGAATGAGCGCTTGATAGTTAACGGCGGTCACGGGATTAGAGCAAGTCTGCCTGTGTCATAGTTTTTCGCTCGATGGTGTTGCGAAGCCGAACCAACGCGGCCATTTCGATCTGTCGGACGCGCTCACGAGTCAGTCCCATAGTACGGCCGATTTCCTCGAGTGTCTTCGCTTCGTCTCCATCAAGCCCGAACCGTGACACAATAACAGTTTGCTCTTTCTCAGGCAACTCCCTCACCCAGGCCATCAGTTCCGTCCTCCGCCGAACCCCGTCGGCGGTCTCATCCGGTGAGAGCCCAACCGGATCCTCGATCACGTCGCGCAAGAAGGTATCAGTGCGGTCGTTTAACGGGCTATCGAGCGAACAGGTTGTGCGCACTAACTGCTTCAGGTCTAAGACTTCCTCTTCCGATGTCTTCATCTTGGCGGCCACTTCGGCCGCCCTCGGCTCCCGCCCAAGCTCTTGCACCAGCTGCTCGACACGATTCAGGTAACGATTGAGACGCTCTACCACGTGCACCGGCAAACGCACCAGCTTGCCTTGATTAATAATCGCCCGCTCAATGTACTGCCGGATCCACCAAGACGCGTAGGTGCTGAACCGGAACCCTCGCTTGTAATTGAATTTTTCGACCGCTTTGATCAAGCCTAAATTGCCTTCTTCCACGATATCGGAAAACGGAAACCCTCGGTGCATGTAACGCTTCCCGATACTGATGACAAGCCGCAGATTCGATTCGATCATCTGTTGTCGAGCTTGCTCATCGCCGGCCATAACCCGCTTACCGAGCTGCTGTTCTTGTTTGAAGGTCAGCAGGGTCGATCGGCGGACCTCCCGCAAGTAGCTCTTCAGGGTATCAAGACCTTCCGATCGACCTCGTTCCCGTTCACCCTGATCCGGTGCGCTCGCAGGTTCTGAGGCGTCCATGTCGTCGACGGGTTGCCTTCGAGCTTCACTCAACTCGGAGTCCTCGTCATGCGGTCGACTCATAATTCCTCGTTTTCTAATACCAAATACTGAAGTTGGAATAACGCCCGGTCGCGGCACTCCACTCCGTCTCAATTTTTGTGACACGGGCGGCAGGAGGACCGGTCTTCAATTCATGCAAAAGTATTTCGATCACCGCTCTTCTGCCCTCCGCCTCCAGCTCAACCCGATTATCGTCGAGATTGCGGACACCACCGACGAGATCAAGTCGGGTGGCAGTCCGTGCCGCAAATGCTCGGAATCCTACCCCCTGCACATGACCAGCCACGAGGATACGTGCTCGCATCGACGGTTCATCAACCGATTGAGTCATCTGGTCCTATCAAAATCTTTACGTGTAAACGACCACTTACGCATCTGTTCAGCGGATATTCTCACACCTCTTCCGATGCGTCACGTGTTTTACAATTCTGCGCCAGAAACTGTGATCGAGACATAAGTCTTGATAGACAATCGACTAAGACCTACCCGAATGAGTAGGCAATTCACACGGATGTGTCTGGAATGCTAGAAAGACGACGGTAGACTCTGCCCATGGCACAGATGCCGACCATGATAAGACGATCAAGAATCGCGATACGAGCAAGCTTGGTTTGGCCTAAAACAAAGATTATTGGAGGTGTCTACCTGGCGCTCAATTCGATACTGCGATAAATAGGCGCCGGTTCACACGAAATGCGGCTTGGTCGGGGCGAGAGGATTTGAACCTCCGACCCCTGCGTCCCGAACGCAGTGCGCTACCGGGCTGCGCTACGCCCCGACAAGACCGAGTGAAGAAAACGGACGCGTGATTGTCTTACAAAACGGGGGTAAAAGGCAACCCATGAGCTTCCGCCACACCCCGGTGGGTTACCTTCCCATCTTTGAGATTGACTCCCTTGGCCAGCCCGGGATCAGATCGGATCGCTCGATCCACACCGTCACCGGCAAGTTGTAGCAGATACGGCAATGTTGCATTGGTGAGGGCATAGGTGGATGTGCGAGGGACGATTCCAGGCATATTGGCCACACAATAGTGCACGACTCCATCGACGACGTAAACAGGCTCCGAATGAGTCGTCGGTTTCGTTGTCTCAACACAACCGCCCTGATCGACAGCAACATCCACAATTACCGATCCAGGTTTCATCCGAGAGACCAGCGAACGGGACACCAGCTTGGGCGCCTTGGCGCCGGGGACAAGCACGGCACCGATGACAAGATCGGCTGAACATACAGCCTCTTCAATCGCCGCCGTCGTCGATGCCAAGGTGACGATTCGTCCTTGATACTGATCGTCAAGATACCGCAGCTGTTCCACATCCAAGCTGATGACTCGAACTTGGGCCCCCATCCCAACTGCAATACGAACCGCAGCTCTCCCCACTACCCCAGCACCAAGCACAATGACCGTCGCCGGTGCAACGCCTGGAACTCCTCCCAGCAACAACCCACACCCTCCATGCGTCTTTTCCAGATAGCGTGCTCCGATCTGTACCGACATCCGCCCGGCGATTTCACTCATCGGCTTGAGCATCGGAAGACTGCCGTCTTTCGACTCGGTGGTTTCATAGGCGATAGCCGTGATCTTGCTACTGAGCAGCGCCTTCGTCACATCCGGTAATGAGGCAAGATGCAAATAGGTGAACAGGACCTGACCCTGACGAAACAGAGGACACTCAGAAAGCAACGGCTCTTTAACCTTCAGAACCAAATCAGCTTTCTTAAATACCTCGACTTTCGAACCGGCAACCGAGGCTCCAGCCTCGCGATATTCGTCATCGCTAAACCCGCTACCTTCCCCGGCGGACGGTTCGAGCCAGACTTCATGCCCGCTCCGACAGAGTGTCGCTGCGCCATCCGGCGTAAGACTGACACGATACTCGTGATCTTTGACCTCTTTCGGAACACCGATGACCATAACAGTTCCCCTTTCCTGCGATGAGTGCTGCGAACTCGATACTGCCATTATACCTCGATACCCGAAGTGATCGGGCCTGACCGCCGCACACACAGCCCGTGGACAGTCTGGAAAGGCCTGTTGTAAGATAACGAAACTTCACTGTCGTTTAGGGGGTGAGGATGGATTCTTGGAACGAATCGTGTCAAGCTTGTGGAGCCGCTGATGGCCCGCTTACGAAGTTTTCGCTGGGGAAAGATTTTTTCGGCCGACCGTACGATCGTCTGTCACCGTCATCGAATCAGAACCCGAAATGGTACTGTGTCACTTGTTCGGTACACAAGAACTTGCAGCGGGATTTTCGCGATATCCGGACTGAGTTCGACAAACTACGTGCCGGCCAAGGATCGGAACTTTCGAAAGGCGACGAGTTCCGACGCGCGTCATTGCGGTTACAGGAAATCATGGCTATTTTGAAAGGAACGCAACAGCCATCTCCATTCTTGAGCGGGCACGATGTGACGTTACTGATAGACCGGCTCAATACCCTTACCATGCCGGTATAGCTGCCGCATCCGTATGCCACCATTTCACCGCCATATCTTCGTGTGTACAAACCAGCGTCCTCAAGACGATCCACGTGGGTGTTGTGCAAACCTAGGCTCGGAAAAACTCCACGCCCATTTCAAGAACGAAACAAAACGGTTGAATCTCAAAGGTCTTGTTCGAGCCAATAAAGCCGGCTGTCTGGACCATTGCGATCTGGGTCCCAGTGTGGTGATCTATCCTGAGGGAGTGTGGTATTGGGTCGGTACAGAAGCCGACGTCACAGAGATCATGGAACGGCATGTGCTGAAGGGCGAGATCGTCACTCGATTGCTCATGCCCGACCATCCGGTTCCGGAACGGTTGGACCCCATCAAGAAGCCGTAGGACTTCCCTACTATCATTTCTATGCCGACAGAAGACAAATGGAAGGCCAACATGGAAAAGGTAGCCTTCACGCAACAGTTTCCAGGGCTGCTGCGGGACTGGAAATCGTTTGAAGGCAAAGCGATCCAAGCCGTGATTCCATTGACCGGAAAACCCGGTACCGCCGTGATTGTTTGTCGCGATGCAACCTTTACCGTTGTTCCCACGCTTTCACCTGACCCCTGGACACTCGGACAGGCCATCGTCGATGCTCGCGCACAGCTGGAACCAGCGCACCGCGCAGCTTATGCAGAATACGATCGATTGGTCGGGAAGGACAAGGAAGCGCTGAGAATCGCCAGGCTGGAAAAGATCCTGGGAGCAATCCGTAACAATTTGGAACAGATCCCCGAGCTCAAAGAACGGCTCAAAGAACTCGTGAAGGAATGGAAGTGAGCAGTCTGCCGAATAAGAACATGTTCGAGATTTTCTCGCAGGGCCTCTTTGAAGGAGTCAAACCCATGTTGGTCATCCGCGATCATCTCATCCGCCATCCCGACCGCTGCACTCATCAGGCCGTCTGTGTACCGATTTGCCCGACCAGCGCCTGGCTCTCAACACCACCCTACAAATTCGATCCGTCGCGCTGCCTTGAGAGCTGCCGACTCTGTCTGGACGCCTGTCCATCGCAGGCGATCTATGCTGTTTTTAGGAAAGGCGACAAACTCTTGGAGCCGCAAAAAAAGACTGGCTAGACTCTCGTGCTGGCGCATTTGAGAAGCGCCAGGCTTCCCAAGCAGCAGGAAAGCCTAAGGAAATGATGCGGTAGCTCAGACGATCTGTTTGCGCAAATGCCCCCAGTAAGCGGTCCCAGCATATCCGCATGCAACGGTGCCTGTCGTCATGGCCATGATTTGATAAACCTTGCTGCGGGGGATTTTGACTTTCACGGTAGAATTCAAAAGGTCTGAGGAATTCATGACCAGCTTGAGGGATTCCCCTGCTGACAGGATAGGCCACATGCAAGCCAACCGTAACCGAGTCTCGTAACGTGGGATTGCCATCGTATAGAGCCAACCCTGATCAAGGTGCTCGACAGCCAAGCGAACGAGTCTGATCAGCACAGGCCTGAAACGAGGGAGATTGTTCTGATTCAGTAGATCCTGAGGCTTGAGCCCGGCTTCGGCGAGCATCATTTCGGGAATGTAGCAACGCCCTTTCTGCAAATCGTGAGCAAGATCTTTGACGATATTCGTCAGTTGCAACCCCTTTCCAAATCGTACCCCAACCTCAGACATCCGCTGAATGTCCCAGTTCGCCAGTGCTTTGCGATGAGCACACATCAAGGAAGTCCAGAACTCACCCACACATCCAGCCACCTGATACGTATAGCGGTCTAAATCCTCGAGCGTCTTGAGCGCGGTGAGATCCGCCACGGAATTTCCAGAGAACGTGCCCAGATCCATTTCCATTCCTTGCGTCAGGGTCGTCATCACCTGCTGAATCCGACGTCGGTCGTCCGACGAAAAGTCGAGGAAGAGCCGGAAACACTCGTCCAGCCGTTCGAGCAGGATTCGCTCAGCCGAATCTTGTTGAAGCGGCCCCATAGCCTGTTGAATCGCATGGATCTGTACCCAGTCTACCTGCTCACCGAGAAACTGCTCTCTGAGGCGGTTGAGAAAACCGAGACGACGCGATCGGTCGATCAGCTCCGCATCGGCGATCGTATCGGCAGCCCTGGCAAAGAGATACGCCAAACTTACTTGATCGCGAACATCCGACGGTACGACCACAAGCGTCGTATAGAACAGACGGGAGACCTGTTTGAGGAGGTCTCGGAGCAGCTCCTGTTTGGAAGATGCGGTCGTGGAAAGATCCATTACTTGACTTCCAATAGTCCTTCCATCACTTTGTTTTGATGACTGAGCATGCCAAGCCCAACTTCCAGATGACTTCCATGAGAACCTTCTAACAGGAACCACGGGAGAGGGTCAATGTTATCTACGTATTTTCAGAGACTTCGGAGATCTTGACTTTTAATCACGAAGTCTTATTCAGAGTTCAATGAATTCCGTGCCCACGATTGTATTGCAGGAGAAGAATTTGTGTATAATCCAGTCTGGCCACTCGTTCCTCGCGTCGTGTGAGGCAAGTGCTTGTCTTCAAGGAGGCTCTCGATGAAGTGGATGAAAGGCATAGGCCTACTGCTGATCGCGAACATTCTCATCATGGTGACGCTCTCGCTCACCGTGCCGATTCTGATCAATGTCATTCTGCCGATGTTCGGAATCGATGTCCGTGGCTCTGTTGATCTCTCGTCATTGGTATGGGCGGCGATGTTTGGGTTCGGGGGCGCATTCATCAGTTTGGCATTCTCCAAACAAATGGCGCGGGCGATGCTCGATTGCCAGCAAATCCTTCAACCCAGCTCACGCGCTGAACAAGTCGTCTACGGCAGCGTACAGGAAATCGCTCAACGCCTGCACATCACGATGCCCGAAGTGTGGGTCTATGATTCGCCGGATCCCAATGCGTTCGCAACCGGACCCAGCAAAAACAATTCCATGGTGGCCGTTTCAACCGGCTTGCTTCAGAACTTGAGAGAAGACGAAGTCAAGGCGGTTCTGGCTCACGAAATGGGCCATGTGTATAACGGCGACATGTTCGCCACGACCGTCCTAGCTGGGCTGATGAATACCTTTGTGTATTATATCGCCATGTGGGTGCAGCGTTTCTTCGCGGAACGAGATCAAGCGGCGTTAGGATTCGGCCTGTCACTGGTCCTTCAGATCGTCGTCAGTATTTTGGCCTCTATCGTCATCAGCTGGTTCTCACGCCAGCGCGAGTTCGGAGCCGACGCGTTTGCCGCTAGGATCTATGGGAAGGATTCCATGATCGGCGCGCTAAGGGCGATTGATCGCTGGGTCAATCGTGCTCAGTTCGAATACTCGACACAGGACGCACTGGCAACCATGAAGATTTCCGGGAAAACCGGCGGGTTCATGAGCTTGTTCTCGACGCACCCATCGATCGATGCTCGGATCGCAGCATTGGAAGCGCTCTGATCACGATCTCTTAAAGAACAAAATGTGGGCGCGGCACTCTTGAATCGCCGCGCCCAATGCGGCACTCCCTCGAGGAATCGCGTTCTCAATCGTCTGTTCAGTGGTAGGATCGTCAATCTCAACCTCATATCGATCCTGGATATTCGTCCGAACAGGCCCATGCGCCACATCGCGAGGCATGAAGATTTCCTTCCAGACTTCTTTTTCGACCAGACAGACATCCCGAAATCGCTCGTACAGTAAGCTCAACTTTTCAGAGTCGGTAATCCTAACGCGCTCTCCCATAAATCCCTTTCTCCATGAACATACCCCTGCCGATTTTTCATCCTGAGACAAGGCGGGCGCAACATCCTTGATAGGAAAGCGCTTCGTGCCGACCTGATTCACTGCATGATACGGCTGGTACTCTATGGTGTCATGCAGATCTAGGCCGGCCTCTTGACAATATCCTTACCGAACCATCATCAGTCGTGGAGGTATCGTACTGAGAGGCATCGCAGGGGTCAATCACGACTCACCTCACCATGATCCGATGAATGCTTGTGCGCCTTCTGTTCTATGGTAGAGTAATCTTGGCTTTCGAATTATGACGGTCCAATCAGTATTGCCACATTCGTCAGAGCAGGTTCCTGGTAACCACCATCCTACTTCCATACGCCCACACGAATCCGGTCGGCGATTTGGCGTTCGTGATGGGCTGTTCCAAGCCGTCGCCCAAGGCGCCGGCGAGCAGTATCTCTCGGCCTTTGCCCTGCTACTCCACGCGACACCATTCCACTTAAGCATTCTCTCTGCCATTCCTCAACTCTTGGGCACATGGGCTCAATTGGTTTCCGTCAAAGTCGCCCACTGGTTCCCCAGCCGAGCCTCACAAGTTTTCTGGGGCATCATCGGACAATCAGTCGCCTGGATCCCTATTTTTGCGCTGCCGTTACTCTGGCCTCGCCAAGGGCCGTGGATGCTCATCGCAGCCGTCGCCGTGTATTTCACCTTCACTCATTTCACATCTCCTGTATGGAATAGCCTCATCACTGACTTGCTCGAGCCCAACGAACGAGGCATGTACTTCGCCAGACGGGCGCGGACCATTGCCATGACCAGTTTTGTTGCACTTTGCCTGGCTGGAGCCCTATTGAGTTTCTTCGAGCAACAGCAACTCCTGTGGGTCGGATTTTCCGTGATGTTCCTCATAGCCGGACTCTGCCGTAGTGCGTCGGCTTTCTTGCTGATGAAGGTAAGCGACTTACCACCGCATGAACCGAGCAGCAATTCAACGGGCTTTAGGGTCTTTCTCCGTACCGGCATGTCTAAAAATTTTCGCCGCTTCCTACTGTTTTCCGGGCTCATGCATTCTGCCGTGCTGGTTGCCGGTCCGTTCTTCGTCATCTACCTGCTCCAGGATCTTCACCTCGCTCATTGGCAATATGGAACTTGGCTTGCTGCGGGCATCATCGGGCAATTCCTAACCTTACCGGCCTGGGGGCAATTCGGTGATCGTTTTGGAAACAAGGCATTGCTTTCTTTCACTGGTCTACTCGTCGCGTTCCTGCCGATGCTGTACCTGTGCGGGACGACGTGGTCGTTTCTTGTCACAGTGAATTTCTTCGGAGGCGTGGTATGGGCAGGACTTGGACTTGGGCTGAATAACTATGTCTTCGATGCGGTACAGCCTGCGGATCGGGCAAAGGCGGTTGCCATTTCAAGCGTTGTCAATGCAATCGGGTGGACCATGGGAACCATGATCGGAAGCGTATTGATCAATACGCTTCCGGCCAAGCTGCAAGTTGGGGCATTGACTCTAGAGTCCGTCTCCAATCTCCCGTTTATCTTCTTTCTCTCCGGTCTATTACGCTTGATCGTGTCAGCGACCCTTCTCCGGACCTTTCATGAACCGCGTCAAGTGGAACAACGCGCCCATCACCGATTGTTATGGGAACTGCCGCTGTTGAAACCCCTACGGCAACTCTCACGCCGACCGCCCATCACCAATCAGTAAGGCCCCCCCACTGGACGATTTTTCTCTTCTTGTTTCAACTTGTCAAACGTCTTATCGGCATGCTCGCGGACTTGATCCTGCGTCATCGTCGGTGCAGGTTTCGGCGCTTGGCCGGCGCAGCCTCCAGTAGCCAACAGCAACATCCCTATTCCAGTCGCAATCACCCCATGCTTCTGCCCCATCCGCCAGGTCACCTTCTTTGGCATACTCAATTCTCTCCTTTCGTCAGGATCGCCATACGATTTGAGCCACATCATACCACTTCTCGCCTGAACACTTTCCAGTTCGTCTCGTGTAGATAGCAAGTTAAGTTGTC
>JAFEBM010000060.1 GCA_018242685.1 Nitrospira sp.
CCGGGCCTTCGAGATGGGCGACCCGCCTTATTCCATTTTGGACACTAACCAAGTGCCTTGACAAGAAGGAGAGGGCGTCGATACTATCATTGTTCGTGCTGGACCATCCGGGTGTACTCAACCAATATATTTGCATGTAGAGGATTACGCTATGGCCATTCGTGTTGGAATCAATGGATTCGGACGTATCGGGCGCAATGTGCTGCGTGCTTCGATGGGTGATCAAGACCTCCATATTGTCGCCATCAATGATCTCACAGACGCGAAGACCCTCGCCTACCTGCTCAAGTATGATTCAGTACACGGCACCCTTTCTGCCAACGTCGAAGCAAAGGAAGACCAGATTCTCGTCGATGGGAAACCCATCAAAGTGCTCGCGATCAAAGATCCTAAGGAATTGCCCTGGCAAGCGTTGGATATCGACGTGGTGATCGAATCGACCGGCCGATTTACCGATCGGGAAGCGGCAGGCAAACACCTCTCTGCCGGCGCCAAGCATGTGATTATTTCTGCACCGGCAAAAGACCCCGACGTGACCATCGTTCTCGGCGTGAACGAGGATAAATTCGACCCGAAATCACATCATATTGTGTCCAATGCCTCTTGCACGACCAACTGCCTGGCGCCTGTCGCCAAAGTCTTGTTGGAAACGTTCGGCATCAAGCATGGGATCATGACCACGATCCATTCCTATACCAACGATCAGCAATTGCTGGACCTTCCTCACAAAGACCTTCGGCGCGCCCGCGCAGCCGGCATGTCGATGATTCCCACCAGCACCGGCGCGGCCAAAGCGCTGCACCTCGTCATTCCTGAACTCAAGGGCAAGTTGGATGGGCTCGCCATTCGGGTGCCGACACCGAACGTGTCGTTGGTGGATCTCACCGTCGAAACCGAGAAGGATTGTGACATCGCGTCCGTCAACACCGCCTTCAAGAAGGCCGCGGATGGCCCTCTGAAGGGCATTCTTAAGTACTCCGAAGACCCCATCGTGTCGATCGATCAAAAAGGGGACCCTCACTCGGCCACCGTCGATGCCCCGCTGACCAACGTCGTGGATAAGCGTCTCGTCAAAGTCACGGCGTGGTACGACAATGAATGGGGCTATTCATGCCGAGTCCGCGACCTGGTCAAGGTTCTGGCCGGAAAATCCACCACTCACTAATGACACGTCGAAGATGATCGGACAGGTTTCAGACACACCCGTCTCAATCGCTTTATTTCACAGGTCATAGGATAACTGGAGAAACGCCTCATGAATTTGCACAAGAAAACGATCGACGATGTGCAACTTCGTGGCAAGCGGGTCATCATTCGTGCTGATTTCAACGTCCCGCTCGATGAATCACTTCAAATTACCGATGACACCCGCATTCGCTCAACTCTGCCGACGATCAATCGCGTCGTCGACGAGGGAGCAAAAGTCATTCTCTGCTCTCACCTCGGTCGGCCCAAGGGAACCTTCGACCCCAAATATAGCCTAGCCCCTGTTGCAAAACGACTGGGACGATTGCTCGGGAAAGACGTGGTCTTCGCTCCGGACTGTATAGGGCCGGCCGTCGAGAAACTCGTCGCGAAGATGAAGGATGGCGACGTCCTCTTGCTCGAAAACCTTCGTTTTCATGCCGGCGAGGAACAAAATGACGACGCCTTCGCCAAGGCTCTTGCCTCGCTGGGCGATGTCTTCATCAATGATGCCTTCGGGGCGGCCCACCGTGCCCATGCATCGACGGTCGGCATCACCCGATACATAAAAGATGCGGCGGCAGGCGCACTGCTCAAGAAAGAGATCGAATACCTTGAAGGCGCCGTCGCCAATCCCGTTCGGCCGTTTGCCGCGATTCTGGGGGGTGCAAAAGTGTCCGGCAAGATCGGTGTGATCGAAAACTTAGGTAAGAAAGTGGATAAAGTCATCATCGGCGGCGGCATGGCGTTTACGTTCTTGAAGGCGAAAGGCATGGAGATCGGTAATTCTCTCTGCGAAATTGACATGTTGGATTTTGCCAGAGGAATCGAAGACCATGCCCTCTCGCGAGGGGTCAAATTTTACCTGCCTGTCGATTGCGTGGTGGCGGCCAGCCGGGAGGTGGGCGCTGAAACCAAGATTGTTCCGGTACAGGAAATTCCCAAGGGATGGTATGCTCTCGATATTGGACCGGCCTCCGTCAAGCTGTTCAATGAGGCGGTCCAAAATGCGAAAACCATCCTGTGGAACGGACCAATGGGTGTGTTTGAAATCGACGCCTACGCCAGGGGCACCTTGGCAATGGCTCACGCAATCGCCGATGCATACGCGCTCACGATCGTCGGCGGCGGTGAGACGTCACTGGCCGTTCATCGGGCCGGTGTCTCGGAGAACATGTCGTTCATCTCGACTGGAGGCGGCGCGGCCCTTGAATTGCTCGAAGGCAAAACGCTTCCTGGTCTCGCAGCGCTGCCTGACCGCCCAAACTGATCACGATCCTTCAACGAAACCTCAGCTCCGGGAAGCAGAAACACTGTGCGTACAGTCCTGATCGTCGGCAACTGGAAAATGAATAAGATCGCGTCCGAAGCAGTCGCCTTCGTTCATGAGCTGAAAGAGCGCCTTCCCACTCTGTCTGCAACCGTCGAACTGGTCGTTGCTCCCCCATTCACCGCATTGGAATCAGTCCGCATGGCGCTGGGTACTTCGTCTCCGATTCAGCTCGGGGCTCAGAATATGTTTTGGGAGGAGAGCGGCGCTTATACGGGAGAAGTCTCCGCACCGATGCTTAAAGACCTCGGTTGCCGCTATGTGATTCTGGGGCATTCAGAACGGCGAACCCTCTTTGGCGAACAGAGCGACAGTATCCAGAAGAAAATCCGAGCGGCGCTCAAACACGAACTCCGTCCGATCCTCTGCGTCGGTGAATCGCTCGCACAGCGAGACAAGGGTTCGACTGACGACGTGCTCATGCAACAACTGCACGAGAGCTTATCCGGCTTTACCGGTGAGGCAATAGCTGGAGTCACCATCGCCTATGAACCGATATGGGCCATCGGCACCGGGAAATCGGCAACGACCGAGCAAGCCGTCGCCGCCCACAGGACTATTCGGCGAGTCCTTGCCTCCACAACCTCTCCGGCGATAACTGACTGTATGAGGATTCTCTATGGCGGGAGCGTCACACCCGAGAATATAGAATCGCTACTTGCCTCGGACCAGATCGACGGCGCACTCATCGGCGGCGCTTGTCTCCAAGTCGAGTCCTTTGCTACAATCGCCCGAGTCGTATCAGCCGCACGATCAATAGGAGTGTGAGATCATTCCATGATGTATACGTTGATTGTCATCGTCCATGTCTTTATCTGCTTTCTGATGATTGGGGCCATTCTTCTCCAATCAGGGAAGGGCGCGGAGATCGGCGCCGCGTTCGGCGGATCCAGTCAGACAGTGTTCGGCAGTCGCGGCCCCGCTAATTTTTTGAGCAAACTGACGGTCGTTGTGGCGGCCGTGTTCATGGTAACATCGCTCACTCTTGCAATTTTAGCCAAGCAACGAAACGTCTCTTCGACCATCATCGATATGCAGCCCAAGAGCGCTCCAACAGCTCCCCCGGCTGCTCCACCCGCTCAGCCTTCAGGGGATTCGCATCCTTCGGGAGAAGCTCCCGCGGCCGGGCACTGACCTGTTCTTCGCCAGGTACCCAGTCGAGTCTGCTCGCTCACGGCTGACGTTTCACTAAGCTGTTGTACGAGTATCGTCGCATGCTGCGAACTTGGAGGAGTACCTGGCTCAACATATCGGAAGGCTCGATTTTCATGGATCTTGGCATTTCTCATATCGACGACGGGATGAAGTCTTTCAGCATCGCAATCCGACCGATTCGATGAGCTTTTCGATAGTATCGTTCATCGGCGGTTACCAACATCGCGCCGGATTCATGTAACGCCACAGCGTGATACAGAGTATCGAAGACATGCTGCGCCAGTGATGCGGAAAGATCGCAAGCTTTCTGATAGACCTCGACGTCCGTCATGATGGGCAATTCGAGTGCATACAGGAGGGAGACGGCCTGGCGCGCCCGGACGGGGTCCAAGCGTGCAATGACTGCGGCCGCCTCAGCCAGCCAATGCGGCGGTTGAACGACGCCGAGCCGCGACTCATTGATCAGTTGGAGAATCTGGAGAGCCTGGAACGAGTGGGACTCTTCGGCACGATCGGCAAAGACCCATTTGATGATCACGCTGGCATCGAGCACGACCGTCGTCACGGTCTTCTGCGTCTTCTGGCAGCTCCAATAGCCTTATCGGTGACTCGTCGCGTTCGTTTTCGCAAGGCCAATAACTGCTCAACAACCTTGGCTCTGCGCTGACGGCGGCGGCGTTCTTCGACAGCTTGCCGCATGAGGTCGGTCAGCACGGCACTTTTGTTTTGCCGTCGAAACGCCTTGTCGAACGCTTCTTTCACGTCCAATGGGACGCTAAAATTTACCGTAGCCATCATGGACTCCATGTGTTGAAGTTTTCAACAACAGAATGGCAGTCATCCGTCACGGTGTCAAGCTCGGAACCGGTTGCATTAAACCCACGCCATAGTCACGTTCCATCCGTAAGCGCACGGATCATCTGCATCAGCGTTTCTGCAAGTAAGTCGGAGCCTAGGCACAGAATCCAGTAGCAGAGCCCCCATCGAGAGAAGGTTCACGTTGAGATCTGACCGGTGGGTGTAGAGCGGCTTCCCCCACTGAAGGACTTGATGAAAAAGTGCGATGCACGGAGCATAGCGAGCGGTTCATCCACGCATACAGAGATCACTCATCGGGCATCCGATCCACCACGCGGTCCCACTCCTTGATCGCTGGTTTGACATGGTGGTCGAGGTGGGTCAGGGCTGCGTACAGCCGTCCTTCATACTCCTCTCGCTTTTCATTCGAAGGCGGGAGAGATTTCAAGATGGCGGTCAGTCCTCGGATCTCTTCGATGGTTTCAAGCAGTTCGTCGAGGTGATTGTCGAGCAATGCACTCGATGGCGAGAGGAACGCTCCCTTATCAGCAACCACAGAGCGCCCTCGTTTCTTAATCATGGCGCTTCCTTTTCTTCAGCCGCCGCTCCAAGTGCCCAATGGTATGTTCCCAAGCTCTGATCTCGACCGCCCAATGTCGGATGAGGCTCGCATTGGGAGTTGTGCGCTGGCGTTCGAGCGCAATTTTGATTTGATGATCCGTAATCCGCTGTCTCAAACTCTCCAGGCGGATTCTCAGCTTCTTGTTGCGCCCCATGTCTCGTCTAGTGACACAGACCGTACCTGCGTGTCTCAAGCAATGTCAACGGGTCATGTAATATGGACAAGATCCTCCACCGCACACCGCCGTGCAACGAGTGGCCGAGTATCATTCGATCCATTCCGTCAGAGCGTGCCTCTGCCGGCGGGGTGGGGCGAACACATGAAGCCCGCAAGTCCTCCACGAGGCGTTGCGTTTGAACCAACACGTTCTGGAACGCGGCTTTCTCAAACAATGATTCCCAACCTCGTTTAATTCGCGTCGCTTAGCCTTTTCACGGCTTACTTTTCACATATTCTTCCAACCGACGTCCGACGCCGACAATTGTCAGCCCCACAACTTCCTTGGCCTGTTCGTCGTATCGAACGACGACCCCTTCCCCGATATCAAGGCCAACAGCGGCTTTCGGCTTGCCGAAGCTCAGGTAGAGCGTATCAGCCTCGTCATCGTAGTCCCAATCCAGAGGCACATCTTTTCTTTCGAACACCTTTATCCCCTTCTTGAACGTAGTCCGGCTGATTCACCGTTTCCAAATAGCAGTAGGGCCGGATCTTGAACCGTGCACGGTCATCAGTATTGAACGATGGCCTCCGATGCACTGGTCGAGGGCGTAACCCCATCACTGCGCCCAGAACAAGATGAGCCCCACTATCAAATGTTAGCGTAGCAACTTTACGTTAGCTGTGAGAATGGCCAACCCGCTCCCCGCAAAATCGGCGCCGTCCGTCACGAGGGTCAGAGCTTCCGTCCTACACACATGGGCGAGTAAGAGGTCGTTGAAGTCCGACCGACCAGCTTGATACCGATGGATCAGATCCGCCGGAACGCATGAGGTAAAGCCGCTCTCGATTCGCGTGACAACCTGAAGGATACGTGTGCACGAATCCGCTATGCTCGCGGCCGTCGTCTTAAATGATGAACTCCTTCGGAACGCTTTAAAGTCCGAGGGTCGTTGCTCAGCGGGAAGACTGTTGTAGGCGAGCCGAGTCAGGACATTCACAAACTCGGACAAGACCATCGCGTCCATCAAGATGGTAGAGCGAGCTTCGAACATGCGTTTCAACGCGGTCGAGTAGACCTTCGCGCGCCGATCTGTCGGCCTATACTGGAGGCTGAAAATGAAGAGCGCACTTGGGCCGTGACGGTTCTCGAACGTGTCTATCGCACCGGCGCCTCAGGCCCGACCCCTTCAAGGATGATTTGGCGCAAAGTGCCTGCATCCCCAAATCGCTTGACCGCATCGAGGATCTCCACTCCGGCCAGCCGCCCATCGACAGCGTACTCCAGCGCGATCCCTTCACCCAATTCCTTGGTTGTGACGGTGCCTTCTCGGAAGACGATGCTCAGCGCGTCCACGTTGGCATCATACGCGATTCTCATACAACGGTCCTCCTTTAAAAATAGAACGTGTACACGGTGACGACGACAATTTCATGCGGCTCCTCGACGAAGATCGGCCGGACCCTCTTGGTGCCATAAAAGACGTTGTTCCACTGCTTGCCGAAGGCAAAATCTTTCTGACATTGTAGCCTACCAAGTTCAGCCGGCTCCCAGACGGACGCGCGGATGGTTTCTTCGACCTCCGAAACAGAAAAGCCACGCCGTACGACGTATCCGAGGGCATGGCCTGACATCCGTATGGGTTTCATCATATCCGCGCGCATGTTCCGGATCCGATTACCAGCAAGATCCTACCCCATTCGGTAATCTCGTTCGTTACCCTGGCTTTGCGTATCCTCGATGGATCTGATGCCATCCTGTGTCAGGCCATAGAGGCGAGAGACGCACGCGTCAATCTCGCGCTCCCAGGCGGAGGCTTCGGTGTCGGGAATGGCACCTGCGGATAAGTAGAATGTCCCCGTTTCACCCATCCAGCAGCTTCTTCCATGCCGATTTACCGCTCCTGGCTTCGCCACCGTTTCACGATGGCGTCTACGTCCAGATCGGCTGGACCATCTTTCCACTTACCGTAGAAGTCGACGTCATCGCTATTGGGCGTCGGGTTTGGTTTATCGAACTGAAGCCGCGTCGGAAGTGGGACGGCTTCCCCGAGAACCAATGCTTCGCCCCGTCCCAAGCCTGCCAGCACGCTGACCAAGTCGCCCTCGCTCTCGGGAACGAGACTGCGAACGTAGCCTTGATCGTCAGGATTAGTGATCCGCAGACAGATGAACGTCCCGCACTGTGCGAGGACCGTTTCGGATACTTCGTGGGGCCGTTGGCTGACCACCGCCAAGCCAACACCATACTTGCGGCCCTCCTTCGCGATGCGCTCCATTGACTTCCGCGAGCTCGCGAATTGGCTTTCGCTCGCGCGAGGAATGTAGGCGTGCGCCTCCTCGCACATGAGGAGGATCGGAAACTCTCGGTATTGGGAATTCCAATAGTTGAATTCAAACGCCAGGCGGCCGATTTGTGCAGCCACGGTGGGACGTACGTCGAACGGCACGGAGGACAGATCAATTACAGTAACCGCCGTTTTGGGAGTTCCGAGGCCGACAAAATCTCGCAGGAGAGACGTGAGCGACGCGGAGTCCTTGCGAATCTTGGGCTTCAGCAGAAAATCGTATCGAACGTCATTGAGTTTACTGTCAAGCCGCATTAGAAAGTTGTCAAAGGCCCCTGTGAGTGGCCCCTTGATGAGTTTGCCGGTGCTCTCGCTTGGAACCAGGCCGTTCTTTGCGTCAATCGCGTTCCGCAAAGTCATCAGATCAAAATGAACTGGCGTGTCGAGTGTCGTCCTTACCAAGGCAAGCTTCTTACCTTCGGCAAGCCGAAGAGTGCCGAGTACTTCCCGGAAAACCGCCGTCTGATTGTGTGCGCTGAAGTCGGTATGGTCGATCAGCAAGTCACAAAGTTCCGCGTATGTCATCAGCCAATACGGAATCTCCAGCTCGCGGGCGTCTACGTGACGAACGATGGTATCTGCGAAAGCGTAGTGGCGATTTCCGTCTTCTCGCTTCCAGCAATACTCGCCGTGCAGGTCCAAGATGATAATGTGGGCACGGGGCATGACTTCGACGGCGCGCTGTACCAGCGAGGCAACCGTCCAGGACTTGCCCGATCCGGTTTGGCCAAGAATGGCGAAGTGGCGGCCAAACAAATTGGATGGATCGAGACACACTTTGAGCGATGGATGGGTTGCCACGGTCCCGACCGAGAAGCCCTTGGATTGAAATCGCTCGAACATTCTGGCGATGCCCGCTGACCCGATCGCGTGAACCTCGGCCCCAGTAGTCGGGTATTGTCCGACGCCGCGGTCAAACTGACCATTGGCGCTAATGGAGCCAATGGGCGTGAGACGCGCAATGCGTTTGGCGAAAGGCAGGCGAGCAACGTCTTCTCCAGGCGTGTCAATCGTCGCCGCCGCAAGCGCTTCTTGCTCGGTCATTCGAGTGACAATCGCGATGATATGAACCGCGTTTTGGCGAATCGCCACGTAGGAGCCGATTTGCCCGACGAGAATGTCTTCGTCGCCGATCGTGACGGTGGGAACACGGCCCTGATCATCCTCGACCAAAGTCGCCGTGAGAAGATTTCCCTGTACATCGACGACGTACCCGATCACCGTGTTGCCGCATGTAGACATCGGTCAGACCTCCTTGCCGAGGCGTTCGAAGCTCCAGAGGTCAGGATGGCCCGTGCCCATCTGGCCTTTGATCGAGCATTGTGTTTCGGTGACAACGATCACGTTGGCCTTTGCACTCCACCGTGACCAGGCCTCATTCTTGAGGGCTTTCGTGAAAATCAGCAGCGTGAAATCCGTCCGGGCAAGCGCCGCCTCAATGACCGCATTGACATGCTCGTCCGCGAAACCATATCCGATGCAGACAAGCCTGTTGATTGGCGCCGAGTTGTGTCCCAGGCATCCCCGGAACGTCGACCACAATGCTGCGTAGGGCGGCATCATCGTCTCGTTGGCCTTGCGGCGTTGCGGCGGCATCATGAGGCGTTTGGCGGAGGGTGGGAGCGCAAGATCGAACGAGCAGCGCCTCACGCCATTGGTCGGACACTCATACCAGCCAAGAGATCCGTGGAGCTTCAGTAAGTGAACTGGCCTGACGGTCTCATCGAACTGTCTTCCTTTGTGCGTTCCTCGGATTAATCCTATCCGCTCTTCGAAGACCGATGCATTGAAGTAGCTGTGCTCAGTGCCGAGAAACCCGTCAACAATCCTCACTCGCTCCCTCTCCGCCGCTCTTTCGATGAGCGGGTCATAGTTGAGACTGAACACCTTGACATGCGGATCGGCACGTTGGGCCATACGCCGTACGAATTCACAGTGATGATCAAGCGATGGTTTCTTCGTCATGAATAAATCGGCGAGTGCCGCTGTAACCAGGTGTCTGTAGGGCGTGTCGTTTGCTCCACCGTCGTCAAGAAGGTCAAGAGCTTGTTCTATGCCGCTTGCGCCGCCATCGAGCTTCGCTTGGATAGCGTCGCGTTTTGCGGTGTCTGAAATAGAGGTCTTGATAAGATCCCAAAGTTCAAACGCGAACGGATACCCATTCCCATTCAGATACGACGACCCAGCCCCGAGCAGGTAGCCAACTCGCTGCGAATGAAGCTGTTGAGCGACTTTCATTTCTAGATCCGCTATGAAGTCAGATGCCCCGACCATGTCTTGGGCCCCTCTCATAATCCCTTTGTCCTCTCCCCACACCCGGGCGAGGGTGACCTGAATCTTCTTCTCCATGCGTGCGATCAGCTCGCGGTTGGCGTTGACCAGCGCCTGCTCGGCTTCGATCTCGGCAATGATGGCTTACTGCATAGGGAGGCCTGGGAGGGGGACACTTAAACTGCCAAGAACCGTCAAAGAGTTGGTCCAGAAACCCATGCTTGCGCGTGCCTCGGCCCTTGATCTGAATGAAATCCGTCGGAGAGAAGATCGGTCTAAACAGACCGAGGTTGAGAACATCGGTGCAGTCGTAGCCGGTGGTCATCATCCCTACCGTGACACAGAGCCGCGCCTTGCTGGTCTTATAGCCGGGAATAAAGTTACCGGAACCGAGAAGGTTGTTGTTGGCGAAGTTGGTCGTGAACTGCTGGGCGTCGGGAACCGACGAGGTGACCTGCACCGCAAAGTCGGACTGATATTTGCCGGGGAACATGCGGTCCGCCATCTGATTGAAGATTTCCGTCAGCTTGGCCGCATGGTTCTGGCTGACGGAAAAGACGATGGACTTGCCGATCTCGCCGCTGATCGGATCGCGCAGGGCGTTTTCCAGGAACGTCTTGCAGAAGAGCTGGTTGGTGGCCTTGGAGAAGAATCGTTTCTCAAACTCCCGCTGCTGGAACGACTCGCGCTGATTCTCGCCCGTGTCATCGGTGAATGAGACGATGAAGCCCTCCTCCGAGAGCAGCTGTGTGGTGACCTCTGTGCGGGCATCCACCACGGTGGGATTGATCAGGTAGCCGTCCTTCACACCATCGAGGAGTGAGTAGCGGAAGGTCGGCTGTCCGCTCTCGCAACCGAATGTGCGATAGGTGTCGAGCAGCAGCCGGCGTTCGGCCTCACGGGGATCGCGAGTGCTCGAGTTGCCGTTGTCGAAGCGCCTCAGATAGTCGCGCGGAGTGGCGGTTAGTCCCAGCTTGTAGCCGACGAAATAGTCGAACACCGCGCGAGCGTTGCCGCCGATGGAGCGATGGGCCTCGTCCGAGATGACCAAGTCGAAGTCGGTTGGCGAGAATAGGCGTTGATACTTGTTATTGAACAGGAGTGATTGGACGGTGGTGACGACAATTTCGGCGCGCCGCCAATCATCGCGGTTCTCCTTATAAATGACGGTCTTGGAATCGGCGGACAGGAGTGCTGCAAAGGCCTTCTTTGCCTGGTCTTCGAGTTCGAGACGGTCTACAAGAAAAATCACACGACGGGCGTTGCCGGTTCGCAGAAAGAGTTTCACGACGGCGGCAGCGGTCAGGGTCTTCCCGGTGCCGGTGGCCATCTCGAAGAGGAAACGGTCCTTGCCATCCTTCACCGCAGCCTGTAGTTGGTGAATGGCGTTGAGCTGGTAGGGACGCAGAAACCGTAGCTTGTTGGCCTGAATGTAGGCCGAGCGCTCCGCCTCGTGCTTCCAGCCCGCTTCGGCCTGATACGCCGGACGCTGGGTCAGGACAATGTAATCGCTTCCGACAGCTTCCTCGACCAGACGCTGCGGGTTCGGTGTGACCTTCTGATAGCCGGAAACAGAATCAGGTGAAGGGAACGTGGTAATGATGTAGAGATTCCCGCGCTCAAGGTCCCAGAAGTAATGCAGGTTGCCGTTGGACAGAATGACGAAGCGGCAGTTTTGAGAACGAGCGTACTTGCGGGCCTGTTCTTTTCCGACGAGAGGATTCTTGTTCTCGGCTTTGGCTTCGAGAATGATGAAAGGGAATCCCTTGTCGTTGAGCAGTAGAAAATCGATATAACCCTTTTTCGTCTTTTCAAAGTCGTTTCCAAGGGCGTCCAGGTCTTGAGAATGTATTGCGATACTTGGTTCGAGCTGGATGTTTGCAGGGCCGTTGCTGTCCGAGAAAAACCGCCACCCTGATGCCTCTAGAAGTTTATTGATCCTGATGCGGGCGGAGGCCTCTTTCATCTACTTGGAGTTCCCAATTGAATGACTGCCGAAGCTTATCTCTTTCCTCGCCAAAAATCACGCTAAGGCTCAGTAAATTGATGGTAACGCGGGAAATAGAAAGAACTCTGATGCACACAACAAAATGAACCCCCAGCATTTCCTCGTTGCGTTACGCCTGACAGGGGGCAGTGCATGGGCGCATAGGCCGCGAGCACTTCTACGCTTTAAGATCGCCTGTGGAATCGGACAAGAAAGTCAGGAGAAATGGTGTGAGCGGAACGGTAGAAGCAACGAATCGCTCAGTGGAAAGAGAACGGCACCGGCGCAAAGGTGACAATGTGGCTAGATCCGTGTCAGCCAGGACTCGTGTGCGCGATCTTCTCCGCGCACGATCGAAAAGAAGGTGTCTTGGAGGGCGCGTGTAATCGGTCCGGGCGCACCATTTCCGATTCGCCGGTTGTCGATTTCTCGGACCGGAGTCAATTCAGCAGCCGTTCCCGTCACAAAGACTTCGTCGGCAATATACATTTCATCGCGTGTGAATCGCTCCTCCACCACCATGATTTTTTGTTCTTGTGCCAATTGGATGATGGAATTTCTCGTTATCCCTTCCAACACAGAAGTCAAGGGTGTCGTTTTCAAGACCCCCCGCCGCACGATGAATACATTCTCTCCCGTTCCCTCCGCAACATAGCCTTCGGGATCGAGAAGAATCGCCTCGTCATATCCATCGGCCTTCGCCTGCCGTTTGGCCATGATGGAGTTCACATAGTAGCCGGATATTTTTCCTCTGGTCATGGACACATTCACGTGGTGTCTTGTAAAAGACGATACGCAGGCGCGCATTCCATTGGCCAATGCATCGTCTCCCAAATAGGCACCCCACTTCCAAGCCGCGATGGCCATTCGAATTGGATTGTCTCCCGGATGGACGCCCATCGCGCCATACCCGATGTAGACCAACGGACGAATGTAACAGGCATCGAGGCGATTGACGCGAACGGTCTCGATGATGGCGTCGGTGATCTGCTTTTTGTCATAGGGCATGGCCATCATGCCGATATGAGCCGAATCAAACAGTCGATCGACATGTTCACGAAGCCGGAAGATTGCGGATCCTGACTTACCTTTGTAGCACCGAAGACCTTCAAACGCCGCGAGTCCATAGTGTAGCGAATGGGTAAGGACATGGACATTGGCCTCCCCCCACCCCACAAATTTCCCATCCATCCAGATCTTTTCAACCGGTTCCAACATCAAAAGCGATCTCCAGCCAAGGATCGTAACGGTTCCACCCCTATGGGCGTGATGGACTATAGCGTGAGGTCGAACGTGGGTCAAGCAAGCAGGCAGCGGCTGATTCAGAATCGACTCGGCTGATGAACATCTACGAAGAGGCGCAATAGGCACGTAGGCGGGAACTCAGAAACGTTCCGACTCGATCTTCTTCCTCCGGACGCATGGTCACGATCTTGACGCCAAACAACAGCCCGCGCACCCATCGCACCACGACGCGCTGGATTTCGACCGGCTCCTCTTTGTCGGGAAGGGTGAGCCGAACGACCAGCTGCATCCCGGGAACCACTTGATGATCGCCCAGGACGCGGAACCCGTTACGACATAGGTTCATGACCGTTCCTTTTCCGAGAAAATCTCCGCCCAGATAGTACACCACGCAGCGAACGGGAATCCGATGATAGGTGCGGATCACAAACTTGTTCGCGTGAGACATAAGCTGATCGCCACCGCCCAGTTTCTATCGCGAAATACCGGATCAAGCGCTATCGCTGTGGATGACGCCAAGCATACGTGCCAGCACGACCTCCCTCATAGCCTTCTAAAGAGGGGCCGCTGGTTGATCAATGCCTCTACGCGCTCCTCGTTTGGCTTGACACCTCTCACATCCCCATGTTAAATGAACCGTTCTTTAAGCTTGGAGAAGGGATTATGTACGCGATCGTTGAAACAGGCGGCAAACAGTATCGAGTCGAAGCCGGGTCTACAATTCAAGTCCAAAGTCTGGCTGGAGACGTGGGGACCCAGATAGAACTCAACCAGGTCCGCTTGTTACAAGGGGATACCGGTCTTATGATCGGGCAGCCGCTGATTGAAGGCGCCAAGGTCACAGCTGAAATCGTGCGGCAAGGACGGACTCGATCGATTACCGTGTTTAAGAAGAAACGCCGCAAGAACTATCGCCGTACCCGTGGTCACCGACAAGGATTCACCAAGCTCTTGATTAAGACTATTGCGACAGCCTAAAGACACAGGAAGGGCTTACCCATGGCAACAAACAAAGGCGGCGGATCATCACGTAACGGCCGTGATAGCAATCCCCAATATTTGGGCGTGAAGGCCTATGGTGGTCAGACAGTGACGGCTGGCAGCATTATCGTCCGTCAGCGTGGCACCAAGTTTTTCCCTGGATTCAATGTGGACCTTGGAAGAGACCACACCCTGTTCGCCAAAATGAGTGGTGTGGTGAAGTTTGAGGGTGGGCGCGGCAGACGAAAAGTCAGTGTCTATCCTGTCTCGACCAAATCCTGATTCTCTTTTCTACCTCCTTCTTTACAATCACACTGGATAAATTCTCGCTCCCCCCTTCGGGTCAGGGTCAGGTATACTTTCTCACCGTAGTTACTGAGCCGACTGAGAAACGTTGACAGATTATGTTTGTCGATGAAGTACACATCACGGTACGAGCCGGTCGTGGCGGAAACGGCATCTGCAGTTTCCGGAGAGAGATGTTTGTTCCACGTGGAGGCCCGGACGGCGGAGATGGAGGCAATGGTGGCGACATCGTCATGACCGCCTCTCATCGATTGACCACTCTGCTCGATCTTCGCTACCAAAATCATTATGCAGCTCAAGACGGGCGAGCCGGCGGGGGATCCAATTGTACGGGCCGTTCCGGCGAAGATCTGACCATCGTCGTTCCTGTCGGCACCATCGTCTATGACGATGAGACGAAAGAAACACTTGCGGATTTCATCGATGACGGCCAAACGGCCGTCATCGCCCAAGGAGGGCGAGGCGGGAAAGGCAACAGTAACTTTGCCACATCCGTCAATCGAGTACCGACGAAGTGCACTCCCGGCACGCCGGGTGAAGAACGAGCCTTGCGGCTCGAGCTGAAACTGCTGGCCGACGTCGGGCTGGTTGGCTTTCCCAACGCCGGCAAATCGACGCTCATCGCCGCCATATCGGCGGCGCGGCCCAAGATCGCCGACTATCCCTTCACCACTCTAATCCCCAATCTCGGCGTGGTCCGGTGGGGATCCGACCGAAGTTTTGTCGTGGCCGATATTCCCGGCCTGATCGAGGGCGCCCACGAGGGGAAAGGCTTGGGCGTACAGTTTCTCCGCCATATCGAACGCACCGCGTTCTTGCTCCACTTGATCGATGTGTCAGAATGGGCTCCTGACGATCCAGTGGTCGCTCTTGAGACCTTACGGCGGGAACTGGCCGCCTATGACCTGGAGCTGGCCAAACGCCCATCGGCTGTTGTCCCGACCAAGATCGATGTGATCGGCACGAGCGAACGGCTTGTCCAACTGCAGAACTATTGTCGCCTCAACGACTACCCCTGCCTGCCGATTTCCGCTGCCACGAACAGAGGGCTTGATGACTTGATCACCTACCTCGGGAAACAGGTCAAGCGTTTGCGCAAGACGCCATGCGAGACAAACTCTTAATACAGGCTAAGCGAATCGTCATCAAGATCGGCAGCAGCCTGATCGCTTCGCGCGCAGAAGGTCTGCGTCCGCAACAAATCGAGCGATTGGCTGATGAAATCGCGGCGCTCCGAACAGATGGTCGTGAAATCCTGATGGTCTCTTCCGGCGCCATCGTCTCCGGCATCCGAAAGTTGCAGCTGAAGGATTACCCCAAAAGCCTCCCTGTCAAACAGGCCGCGGCAGCGGTGGGGCAGAGCCGGCTCATGTGGGCCTATGAAAAAGCATTTGAACGTCTCAATATTCAAGTGGCGCAGATTCTCCTGACCCACCAGGATCTCGCCGATCGCCGCCGATTTCTTAATGCTCGTCATACGCTTGCGGCCCTCATCGGATTCGGCATCTTGCCCGTCATCAATGAAAACGATACCGTTGCGGTTGATGAAATCAGGGTCGGCGACAACGATACCCTCGCGAGCGAAGTGGCTCATCTGGCCGATGCGGACTTGCTGGTGATCCTCTCTGACGTCGATGGACTGTATACGGAAGATCCGCGTAAAAACCAGTCGGCGACATTGATCCCGCTGATCACGGAAATTACTCCAGATATCGAGCGCCTGGCGGGAGTTTCCAGCACATTTGAAGGTACAGGCGGAATGGCGACTAAGCTTCGAGCGGCCAAAAAAGTCGGCGAATATGGAATCTCGACGTTAATCCTCAATGGCGAGCGGGCCGGGCTCCTTCCAACGGTCCTTGGCGGGGGTCCAGGTGGAAGTCTCTTTCTTGCCCGGGAGCGCCGACTGAACAGCCGCAAACATTGGATCGCCTTTACGCTTCGCTCTCGAGGCCAAATTCATCTCGACCAGGGGGCTGTGGACGCTTTGACCAATCGAGGGAAAAGCCTGCTGGCATCGGGCGTCCTTCGAGTGATGGGATCATTTGAAGCAGGCGATCCGGTCAGTTGTGTCGATACAGACGGAAAGGAATTCGCAAGAGGCCTGGTGAACGTTTCGTCCGCCTTATTACGTCAAATGAAAGGCCTCAAGACAGCGGCCATTCATGAACACTTCGGGCCTCAAGAATATGAAGAAGTCATCCACCGAGACAATTTAGTCATCCTCTCGTGCTGAGTCATGAATTCTTCTCACCCCGACCCTCAACACTCAGCACTCAACACTCAACATTCCCTTCCACAACGTCTCGGCTTATTCGGTGGAAGTTTCAATCCTATTCATAATTGTCACCTGACCATTGCCCATCACGTCCATGAACGCATGCAGCTCTCTCAGGTTCTATTCATCCCGACCGGCGACCCGCCCCATAAACGGGACGGCTCACTGGCTCCGGCGAATGTTCGCTTCGAAATGGTACGTCTTGCGGTCGCTGACAGCCCACTTTTCCTAGTCTCGGATATCGAGATACAGCGAAAGGGAAAGTCTTACTCGATCGAGACTGTCCGCGAATTACAACACCACTATGGGCCATCCACCGAGCTGTTCTTTATCATTGGTCTCGACGCGTTTCTTGACTTCCCGACATGGAGAGAACCCCACGAGCTTTTAAAGCTCTGTCATTTCGTAGTGGTGCCTCGACCTGAGCAATCGTTCCAGGCACTGTCCAAAATGCCGTTGCTCCCTGACCTGAATCCACCGGCCCTTGCCTCGCTTGACACCGGAGCTCAGAAACGACTCAATATCGGAGTCCCTTCTTGCCCGGGGATCACTTGCCTGGCCCTTCCACCCTGTCCGACCTCTGCCTCAGAAATTAGACGGAGAGTTCGGAGCGGACTATCGCTGGCAAATATATTGCCCCCCCCGGTAGAATCCTATATACTTTGTCATAGCCTTTATCAGGAGGAGAGTGATCGCACGCCCATCTAAGGCCACCGCTAAGGCCAGCGCCCTAGCCGTAGCAAGGGCGATGCTCGACAAGAAGGCTCTTGATGTCCAAGTCCTCCATGTTGCTCCGCTTACCTCAATCGCTGATTACTTGGTCATTGGGTCGGCTGAATCCGACCGACAAACACGTGCGATCGCTGATTCCGTCGCTGAGGCACTCTCGCGCGTGGGCCAACGGCCGCTGAGTCTCGAAGGCACAACATCGGGCCAGTGGGTCCTGATCGATTTCGGCGATGTTGTCGCCCATGTATTCAGACACGACACGCGCGCTCATTATGCTCTTGAGCGCCTATGGCGCGACGCCCAATCTATCTCGATTCCAGACAATGCGGCGCCTTCGGCTGCCACATCGAAGAGACACGTGATCCAGAAGACGACCTCACGGAAGATGGTCTAGGCCATGTTCAAACTGCTGATCACCATTTTTATCATCAGCGCCGGCGTGTTCATTTACAGTTATTTCCGCGAGTTGAATCCGGGAACGGTCGTCGTCCATACCGCGCCGGGCGCCGAGTTTGATCTCAGTCCTGTCACCCTTGTGTTGATTTCCATGGCATTTGGAGCGGTACTCGCGACCCTTGTCGTAGGGTTGCAACAAACGGCACACCTGATCTTAAACTGGCGCAGTAGCCGCCTCATCCGTCGCAAGGAGAAAGTCGATACGCTCCACCGAGACGGAACGCATGCGTTTATGTCGAAACGCACCAGTGAGGCGATCACCCTCTTGGAGAAGGCCTTGGCCATCGATCCTAATCGAGTCGATTCGCTCCTGTGGCTGGGGAATATCTACCGATCAGAACAGAATTATCCTGAGGCGATCCGACTCCATCAGCATGCGCAACGGGTGGACGATCGAAACATTGAGGTCCTGTTGGAATTAGGCAAGGATTTGGAAGAGGCCAAACGTTACGAGGAAGCGCTTCAGACGCTTCAGAATATTCTCAAGATTGAACCTGATAATCTGACGGCGCTCATTCGGAAGCGGAATCTCAATATCCGTATGGAACGGTGGAGTGAAGCTCTTGAGATTCAACACCGTTTACTCAAAGCCAATCTTCCCACCCCTGAAAAGCAGGCGGAAGCGGCTCTGCTGGTCGGATGCATGTACGAAGTCGGGCGCCAACTGCTCGAACGCGGGCATCCCGATAAAGCTCGTCGATACTTCCGAGGCGCCATCAAGAAGGACCGCAGTTTTCTCCCCGCCTATATCGGGATGGGCGAAATTCTGCTCCACGAAGGCAAAACCAAAGATGCCGTCGAAATCCTCAAGAAGGTCTACTCACGGACGCGAAGCGTGATTATCCTGCATCGACTGGAAGAACTTTTCTTGGATCAAGGCGAGCCGAGTGAAATCATTCGAGTCTATCAGGAAGCCTTACAGCAAGATCCGCACAATCCGATCCTCCAGTTCTATCTCGGTAAGCTCTACTATCGGCTGGAAATGGTGGATGAAGCGTTCGACCTGCTGTCGACGATCGAAGGCCCGCAGGACCATCTATTGGACTACCACAAGATCATGGCCAACCTGTACTTGCGGAAACAGCATTTTGAAGAGGCGATCGTTGAATTGAAGAAGGCCCTCAATTTCAAGAAGCGTGTGGTCGTCCCTTATATCTGCACACAGTGTCAACAGGAATCCATTGAGTGGACGGGGCGCTGCCGCCGCTGCGCCAAGTGGAACACGCTCACCGCCCTTCCCTGGCTTGAAGCCGGCCACACCACCAGCCCGACTGGAGAGCCCAGCTCCGTCCGTGTCGTGCCCTATCAAAGCATTGCTTCTCCGTTTGAAACCGTGTAGGTTTCTCCCTCGTAAAATTCTGAATCTGTTGATCCGCGGATCTATTGAATGTCATCCGAGCAATCGACAGATCAACCGACCATCAGATGATTCTATCGTTACCTTTTTGAGGCTCACATGACCTACACAACCCTAGCCGAAAAGGCGCTGCACGATGAACTCCTTACCAACGAAGAGTGTCGCTCTGTCTTGACGGCGCCGGATGATGAATTGCTTGCGTTGTTGCATGCAGCCTTTCAAGTCCGCTCCAAATACTTCGGCCGGACCGTCCGCCTCCAGATGTTGCAGAATGCCAAGAGCGGAGCCTGCCAAGAAGACTGCCACTATTGTTCACAGTCTACTATCTCGACGGCGCCGATTGAGCGCTACAACCTGCTTCCACAAAAGCAGATGATCGAAGGCGCGCGACAAGCCGCTGTCTCCAAAGCCCAGCGTTATTGCATTGTCATCAGTGGGCGAAGCCCGTTGGATCGGGAAATCGACGAAATCGCCGGAGCAGTTCGTTCGATCAAGCAGGAGATTCCGATCCAGATCTGTTGTTCACTCGGCCTCATGAATGAGTCTCAGGCCAAACGGCTAAAAGCCGCAGGTGTCGATCGCGTGAATCACAACCTGAATACCAGCGAAGCCTTTCACTCATCGATCTGCACCACCCACACCTTCCGGGATCGGCTCGCGACGATTCAGAATGCCCGAGCAGCTGGGCTAGAAATCTGTTCAGGCGGCATTGTCGGCATGGGCGAGAACGATGAGGATGTCATTGAACTCGCGATGGCTCTGCGTGATGTGAAACCGGATTCCATTCCCTTGAATACGCTGCATCCGGTCGCCGGCACACCGTTGGAACATTGCGATTCCCTCACACCTCAACGCTGTTTGAAAGTGCTCTGCCTCTTCCGGTTCCTGCACCCTCGAACGGAGATTCGCATCGCAGGCGGTCGGGAACACAACCTTCGTAGCCTCCAGCCGTTGGCACTCTATCCGGCCGACTCAGTCTTCGTGAACGGCTACTTGACGACTCCAGGCGCACCGGCGCCCGAAGTCTGGGGCATGATCAAAGACCTTGGCTTCACCATCGAAGTGGACTACCAGCAGCCGATGGCAATTTTGTAGCCCTCATTACACACGCTTCGTTCGCATAGAACGAACCCTGCACGTTCTGAAATACTCTTGAGCAAGACGACACGACGACATGACACAGCATGCCAGTACAGTCTAGGCTTCTTCTATCGACCTAACTATTTTGAATAAGTTTTAGCTTGGAGATTTTTAAATCCGCAACGAGTCGGAGAGGCCATGAACATCTTTTTGGTGGGATTTGGGCTGACGGAGTCGATGCAAGCCGCTGCGACGCAGACGCTGAAATCGGTCACAACCGTGTACCCTCAACTCGACCTGGACACCTTACACATATGGACTGAACGCCAGGCTTTTGTTGGGACACTTCACACCAACCCCGTCGTGGCGTCCCCACGACAATATGTCGCACGGTCCGAGGGATGCCTCACCTTTTTTTCCGGCACGCCGATCAGTTGGGACGGAAGCATTGTTCCTCACCACGCTGCAGACCTTGCAAAAAATTGGAGTCAGTTACCGAAGACACTGGACGGCCAGTTCGCTGCGGTGAACGTGGACCTGCAAAAGCTTCAGCTCGAGGTCCTCACCGACCCGCTGGGAATGGAGCAGGTCTATGTGCACCATCGCGGTCCGACAGTTGTCGTCAGCAATAGCGTTCGGCTTATCGAACAAACCTGCGGTTTGACGGCCATCGACGAGATCGGCGCGAGTCTGTTTCTTTCGCTCGGTTGGGCGGGAAGAGATCGGACGCTGCGGGAGTCCGTTCACGTCTTGCCGGGCGGATATCTGCATCGGTGGGAATCCAATGGGTCTTCTACCGCCACAGCGTACTTCCCTCGAACAGGCCTGGCCCGGTTACGCCGGGATCGCGAAGAATTACGGGTTCATGAATTGGCACACAGCTTTACGTCTATGTGTCGCGCACTGAGTGACCGTGGCGCCCCATTGGGGTGCGGCCTCACCGGCGGTCGAGACAGCCGAGTCGTCGCCGCTGCGGTAATTGCCTCAGGTGTGCCGGCCTCTTTTGTCACCATGGGTTCGCCAGACAGCGCCGACGTTCAGATTGCCACACAAATTGCCGAAGCCCTTCACCTGACTCATCGCGTCGGCTACCCACAGGGAATGGTGACGGATCGTTGGGACGAAGGGGTACGCCGATTGGTTCAACAGACCGACGGCATGGTCGATCTGTGGCAGGTGGCGAATTCGATCTCGCAGGTCCAGCAGATCGACAAACTACCGGTGTCGCTCTGGGGAGTCGGAGGTGAGATCGGCAACGTCGTCTTTTACAGTAGCAGACGTTTGCCACCGACAATCAGCAGTAACCAAATGCTTCGGGCGTTTCTTTCGAGCCTCGTACCGATAGACAGTGAACTACTTACACCGGAAACTCGACAACTCGCCCTGCAAAGCGCGCGTGAAACATGCCAGGCCCTTTTGGATGATGGCTTTGAGCCGCACACTGTGCCCGACACCTTCTACACATTTGATCGCGTTCCGCGTTGGGCGGGCACCAACACACGAAAGGCTTCTCCGGTTTGCGACATGTTCACGCCTTTTTGCACCATTCCGTATATCGAGGCCGCTCTTGCGACGCCACTGTCTGACCGGATCGCCGTACGGTTACACCGCGAGCTCATTCGTGCTACCACACCAGCTCTACTTGACATACCTTACGACAAGCCACGGCGTCACATCGAGCCGGAACTAGATGTGAAGTGGTTAGTCGTCCAGGCCGTCAAAGAAGCGGCGCCGAGATGGCTGCTTAAAATTTTGCGGGACGGCGCCAAGCGGTTGCGCCAGAGACAATCGAAGGATAAACCTGGCCCCGTGCAGGCCGAGTGGGTTGAGGCAAAGCGCGAGACGATCGTGGATGTCTGTCTCAACCAACGCAGGTCCGTGTTATGGGACTATGTCGACCGTCGGTCATTCGAAACAATCATGTCGCCCAAGACGGCGGGAAAAGTTCGTCGTCAATACTGCGCAAAGATTTTGTCGATTGCCACGCTGTTCTACTACGAGGCAGAACGCTAGACCGGTCTGGATTGGAGAGAAAATAGGACTCTGCGACGTTTGAGAGCCAGCCAGCCTCAACTGTCGGAATGATGAACTGAAACCAGTTGAAATCGGCGGTTTCAGCGGCAGCATTCCATCCCACCAATCAAAGAATCATGCTATTCCAGCACCTTCAGATAGGAGCAAAGCCGGGGAAAGAGTGAGTCGTTCACCATGTTCGATGTCATCCTTTATCAGCCGGAAATCCCCCCGAATACCGGCAATATCATCCGCCTTTGCGCCAACACCGGTGTGCGACTACACCTCGTCAAACCGTTGGGATTTTCGCTTGAGGATAGGCAGCTGACACGAGCCGGATTGGATTACCACGAATTTGCTGCCATCAGCGTCTACGACAATTGGGCGGCTTGTGAAAAACGTTTTGCAGACAGCCGTCTATTTGCCGTCTCTACGAGAGGCACTCAACGCTACGACCAGATTGCCTACGCAAAGAACGATGGATTTCTGTTCGGACCAGAAAGCCGAGGACTCCCGACCGAATTGTTGGGGGCAATGTCCGAACAGCAGCGGATTCGTCTTCCCATGATGCCCGGTAGCAGAAGTTTGAATCTTTCCAATACTGTCGCAGTCGTGGTGTACGAGGCTTGGAGGCAAATCAGGTTTGACATCGGCTGAGGGTCGTACTCGCCGGCTGACGAAACCACCTATGGCTTCTGCGTTCTCTCATACCCTTGCCGCCCTTGTCTTAGGCAAAGCGTTTCAACATCCCATCATGACATGGCCTGTCTTATTGTCGAGCGCAGTCTGTTCGATTGTTCCGGACCTGGATGTCATCGGCTTTTACTTCGGCATCCACTACGGCGATCTCTGGGGTCATCGCGTCTGACGCATCTACCTATTTCCACAAAGGGAAAGCCGTCGGGATCCGGAGCGTCACTTGGAGGTCCGGTGCTTCTCGTGTCGCGCCGACTCCGACGACGAAGTTTACGAAGCTGCGGTCGCTCCATCGATATGAGCCGCCGATGAGCAAGACTCCAATATGAGTGACGTGCGGCGTGGTAGTGAGGAGCACGTTCGAGGCAGATGTGGGTTTCGAAAAGATAGTATGGTCGTATCCTAGGGTCAGCGACAGCTTTTCATTCAGCGACACGCTGATCCCCAAATTGGCATTGCCCCCGCTTCCAGGATCGACGCGGCCGATCTGCCCGCCGACATCGCGAGGGATGTTATAAATGAAGCTCACACTGCCGAAGAGGACGACCGGGTCGCTGGGGAATAGCATGGTCAAGCCCGGTTGGAAAATGTAAAACCCGGACCCTGTCGGCAACTCTGTTTGAACGCGGGTGAGCGGATCTGTCGGCACGTCAAACGGACCGGTCCCGCTGCGGCTTTTGAACCGTGCAAATCCGATGAAATACGGTTTGTCGGGTCCACCTTGGTTGATCTGAAACCGGCCCGTTGTTTCAACATCACCAAGGCCTGAACCGCTGACGGTCGAGATGGTATCAGCCTGAGACGGTGTGGCGACGGGTCGTTGCGTAATCGAATCCTCCCGATAAAGATAGGGTATTCGCACATCGACTTCCAGCCGATTCGTTATTCCGTAGCGCCCTACCAGAGCTGCAGTATAGATGTCCCGGCTCACACCCTGGATGTTGATGAGGCCGATCGTGATGGCCGGGACGATGGTGAATCCAGTGAGTGTCACTCGACTATTACTCAGGTGGGCAAACTGCAGGTACGGGTCCACGATGAGCGTGCCCTTGGGCGCCAACACTCCAGCCCCAGGCAAATCGAAAGTCCGAGTCATCCATGAAGGGAGAATCTCTTTCTTACCCTCAGGGGCGACCCCTACTGGACCGGCAGGTTTTGCTTCTGCTGGAGGCGCTTGTGCAACGGACTCACCTTGCTCGGGACGCGGAGGTTCGGGGGTTTGAGCGGTCTGTTTGTTTGCGACAACATATTGAGACCTGGCGGCCGACCATTGGGGGCTAGGCCCTTGAAGCTTCGTGAATTGGCTTGTAGCTGACTGATCAGCATGCCTGTCAGCGAGCCCATGCTGGGCTGCATCGATCTCGGAGGCGGTCAGGCTTATGATGATTCCCAGAGAGAAGACGATCCAAAAAACTTCATAAGTTTGTCTTACAATCCTCAATACGTCGATAGCTTGTCCCCATTTGGATTGATACAAATACAGCCTCCGTCGTTTCTTCGATCTCTTGGAGATCCTTTGACTATCATTGGCCATTCTTTTTTATGCGATTCGTCTTGCTGAGTCCTTTTCAATGTCGGATCGCCTCGATACTGGCCTGTGAGAGCGCGTTCCCCAGGTCGAGCGAGTGAGCCCACGTCAGTGCCTCCACTGTGGCAGTGATGACCGTGTGGCTCTGAATGGTCTGGTTGTCAAGCGAGTTTTGGATGACCGTCATAAACGGAGGAAGTGAGGATAAGTCGTGAGGGAACGAATTGCCTGGTCCGCTTTGGATGAGCGTGAAGGTATCACTCGGACGATCGGCAAAGGGCTTGGTATTCGAATGATCGGCAAAGGGATTGAAGTCGGCCAATCGTTTCATGTCCGGGATATTCAGCATTATTGAACTGACCAGTTTCTCATTGATGAACACATTCCGTTCAATCCCGAATGACATGAAGGGCCCATCCGGGTCTCGTTGAAAGCCCCCGCGCATGCTGTCCAAGACTGCTTCGCTCAGCGGCGTAAGACGGGCAAAATATTCATCCTTCACGGATGCCATGGCAGGAGTCAGGGACTGAATGCCCAGGAGAGTCAGCGTGACAATCTTTACCATCCGGCGAATCGGTTTCAGTAAGAGATTCATCAGAAATCCCTCCCTCCTGGGCGAAACAGGATGATGTTGTTTAATGTGTCAGGGTTCAACGGTCGTCCGAGTGGCGACATCGGACGGACACTCCAATCACGGGCCGAATTAAATTCCCCGCGCTCCGGAAAGTCATGAATAACAAACACCACCCGGCTGGGCCATGAGGCTTCAAACTGCTCGCGCGGCACCACACGTAATCCGACTGCCGGGTCGCCGAGCAGGACCTTATCGCCCCGCATGCCTTTCACCACCACAAAATGGTGATATCCCTTATCAACCATCAGCACAATCGCCGGAATGCCGGCCTTCGAGAGATCGTCCAACGAGACTTGAAAGCCGTCGGCGGGATAACCATGGGCCTCTAAGAATCGCTTCATGTCCAGGAACGAAAACCCTTCCTGCTGGATTTTGTCCTGGTTGCCGTGGTCGAACATCATGCGAAAGGCCGTCTCTTCAGTAATAGGATGGTCGTAGTGATACGTTAAAAGGGTGGCGACGGCGGCCGAACCACAACTGTAGTCATATTTCTGCAGGATGACGGACCGGACCTTCAGTTCGCGCATGCTCCAGACTTGGAGCAGCATGCGACCCCCCACGCCCGGAGTCACCTCCATTGTGGCCGCCATCGCCCCTGTCGCGATCGACAGCATCACCGCAACCATGTACCCGATGATCTGTTTCGTCGGCATAGCAATCTATTTCAGCGTTAAGTTCAACACCGTGCCACTCTGCATAATTACGTTGTTGCCGGAATTTTGGAACACGGTCGGCAGCCCGCTGGCTCCGGCAAATGCGTTCCCGGTAATCGTATTGTGGCCGGTCACATTGTCGATGGCGGCATTGTTGTAGAGCTTGGCGTTCAATACGTTGGCATTGATCGTGAACGGGCCGGTATCCGTTCCCCCGCGTTGGGTGTCCAACTGCTCCAAGGGGACGGGGCTGCCCCACGATGTGATCGCCGTCGATGTGACCGACCTCGATTCCAAGGAGTCAGCGTGAGCCGTGCTGATGCAGAGCCCAAGCACACTCACCACTATTAAAAAGTAAAGACGCATGATGCCCTCTCTGCTCATAGGTCGTGGAGTGCAGCTGGAGGAGCGGACGCTCCTCCAGCCAGATTCTCCTTAGTGACCAACCGTGACGTTCGCCATTGTGGTGACGCCGACCTGCTGCAAGGCCGCGATCCCCGTGTTCTGAATGGCGACGGTCACACCGGCGGCGCCGCTGAACCCGGAGAGCGTGTTCGACGCGTTGAAGGTTCCGGCGCTTCCGCCGTATGTGTCCCCTCCTCGAGCGCCGTTTCCACCGTTTCCACTATTTTGGTTCTGTGCAGCTGCGTAGCCGCTTTCGCCGTAGGCGCCGTCTCCGCCACGGCCACCGTTTGCATCTCCGCTACGCTCGCCTTGTGCATACCCGCCATTACCGCCGTTGGCATCTCCTCCACGACCACCGGTTGCTGAGCCTCCTGGTCCGGCATCCCAATCAGTAGCACCGTGGGTCGTATTGTGCTTATTGTCGCCGCCGTTGGACTGACCACCATTGGTGCCGTTGGAAGTAGTACTACCACCTTCAGCATAGCCACCATGGCCACCCTTGGCCTTGCCACCATCGCCGCCATAGGCGTAACCACCGTCGCCGCTCCTAGCCTTGCCGCCTTTCCCGCCGTCGCCGCCATAGGCATCCCCGGAATATGCTTTGGCCTTGGCGTAGCCGTCTCCGCCATACCCGCCGGGGCTGTAAGAATAGGCGTCGCCGCCCCTATTGCCGATATCGTGGATGTTGTTATGTGACACATATCCATCAAGTTTAGTGGCATTGACGATATGAGTCTTGTTGAACGCGTTGGTCAGACTCACATCCAGATTGGTAGTAGCCGTCGAATGGTTATTGGCTGCTGCTCCATACTCCCCGGCTGATGCTTGTCCTGAATTCTTGGAGTCGTGATTCGTTTTCGTGATGGTTCTTGTGTCGGTATCCGACTTTGTAATGGTCTTCCTATTGTCGCTATTGTCATTCAAGCTATCGCTCACTCGATTATCTTGCGTGCCTGTCGAGTGATCTCTGACATCTTGATCTTGAGCTCCCGCGAAGGGTGACAGACCGAAAGCCAATGCCACCGCTGCTGTTGTGATCATCACTTTCTTCATTGCATCCTCCTCAGAATGAACGGTTAAAAACAAAACTGCCGAACCACGCTGCCTGGCGTTCGCACAGCGATTACTGGTCACCTCCCTTCACATGACTCTTTCCTACTCTCTCGTCTTTACCGGCTACACAGCTCATTTTTCCTCGCCTCCGGCCTGGGGACACTCATCGACGTTTCCGTCCCCTTCCTCTGCGGCCTCACCCGGCGATTCGTCCCACAGCACCACATGGACGTGCACATGGAGAGCAGGAACCTGATCTTGGACTTGCTTTGCGAATTGACGGTTGCGTAAGTGATCGTTCTTCTCATTCGGTTCACGATGCACCATGCCAGCACCCGCAGCCATGCGTGGCTGCTAAACCGTAACTCGTCACACTTCCGCGAACCCTGCCTTCTGTAAACGCAAACCGTTTCTCTCATGGTAAGCACAATTGCTCTTAGTTCTTATTATTTAATGACAATGGCTCTATTACTTTTTAGATATTCCCACCGATGTACCCTGACCGCCGACCACCACACATAATGTTGTTGAGTCAGGGATGAGCAATCCAAATGCCTAGGTGTAAGCGCTTGATTTCGAAAGACCTAGTAAAATGAGTAGGGCCGATTACAGAGAGGATTGGGCCGATTGTTCAGTTGCGTTACAGTCGGCTGAGGGTCAATTCATGTTCAAACGAATAGACCGGGCTTCCATGGATCAGATGAATGTATGCGAACCAATTGATTGGTTGTGTGTTTTTGTACCGTACGCAAGTATTTCTACCTGTAGACAGAATCGCTGGGGCATTTTGCACCGTTCCGCAAATGGACGGAGCCGAACGGCCCTCCAGACAGAAACTTGAGGTGCTCCACAGTTCTCGATCTTCGGCACGCGAATGCGTGGGTGAGTGAGGCGGTATGCGAGCCTTGAAGAGATTTCCTTAGGAAGGATACGTTTCAGAGCGAAACAGCGGCTCGATGCCATGTTCCGGTTGCATTGATCTCGAACGGAGTACGCCGGTTTGCATCCTCTGGAGATTCGCTCACTACATCAGGAGCCGCCCCAATGGTTCCGGGTGATTGGACATGGTCACGGACGAGTCGACGGGGGACGGCACGAGTTTTTCAAGGTTGTAGGCTCGGAGTTTTCTGTACAACGTCGTTCGACTCACTTCCAGATCGCGCGCCACACGGGTCAAATTCCCTCGATGGAGACTGATCGCCTTGACGATCAGCTCCACTTCAATCCGCCGGTGAGCAACTCGTAAGGAAGCCAGAGAGTCTTCAGGCTGGACCGTCTCGCAAGTCAAATCCAAGTCGCAAGGCGTAATGTCATCGCCTTCCGCCATGACGACGGCTCGCCTGATTTTATTACTGAGTTCCCGCACGTTGCCGGGCCAGGAGTAGGAGTGAATCGCTTTGATGGCCTCAGGGGTATAACCCCGTATCGGCTTCCGATAGAAGGCTGCAGTGCGCTTGAGAAAGATCATGGCCATGAGCGAGGTGTCCTCCCCTCGCTCCCGAAGCGGAGGGAGGTGAATGTGCATCACCCCCAATCGATAATAGAGATCCTCTCGGAACAGATTCTTGCCGATGGCGACCTTGAGATCGATATTGGTCGCAGCGATGACGCGCGCATTGACACGGAGAGTCTGCTGCCCGCCGAGTCGTTCAAACGTGCCTTCCTGCAAAAAGCGGAGCAGCTTGACCTGCAGCGGCGGAAGCAGATCGCCGACTTCGTCAAGAAACAGGGTGCCGTTCGCCGCCGCTTCGAGCTTGCCTTTCTTTTGCTGCACCGCCCCGGTAAAGGCTCCCCGTTCATGTCCGAAGAGTTCGGATTCCAACAACGTGTCGGGTATAGCGCCGCAATTGATCGGCACACAGGCGCCTTGCTTCCGCTGGCTGCGCTCATGAATCGCTTGGACGGTGAGTTCTTTGCCCGTCCCGGTTTCGCCGGTGATCAACACTGGAATATCAGTCTGCGCCACTTTACGAATCGAGTCGAAGACCGCGCGAATGGAGGGGCTTGCTCCGACCATCTCTTCTAATGCTTCCATAGCTCACCTCACGGTACTTCCTGGTCATTGAAGTTTGGCTTGCGATGGTTATGCAATAGATAATCCATTCTCCTCTAGTACATATTCCAAAGGGTTTACCCGCTTCGGCCGATAACTCCAAGGAACTGATGGTATCAAAACAGATGCAGGGCGAATCGCAATAGATACAGAATGATTTTATAGGGCTCATCTACATTAACGCATCATTTACGCACTGTTATGGCCAAGTCGATAATCATT
>JAFEBM010000061.1 GCA_018242685.1 Nitrospira sp.
TGGCTAAATAGAAAACGCTCTAAGATCCCCGGAGTTAATCACCTTGAGGTCATGCGCGCCCTCGAGAAAGCTGGCTTTCGGGTCGTCCGTCAGAGCAAGCATATTGTGATGATCAATGGCCAGCGAATCGTCACTATCCCTCGACACAATCCGGTCAACGCCATTACCATGGGCGGTATCGTTCGTGATGCCGGTCTGACCGTTGACGAGTTCAGGGCGTTGCTACAAGGGATCAACGGTTCAGAGGGAAGCGCCCGTGGCTCAGATGACGCCGGTATGATCGCTGGCTAGATCGAATACTGAAAGATCGGTTTCGCTCCGATCGCTTGGGCTAGAACGCCTCGGCGTTTTAGCTCATCAAGGATGCGGGCGGTGGCGGCATCAAAATCCGTCGGTCCGCTGAGGACAACATCGGTATTCGGCGGCGGTTCTTCTTCGGACTTGCTCATGTGGACGGCGATGACAGGCGCGGGATGTACGAGAGTCCTGATCGTTTGTGAGGCCTCGCGATAGGCTAATCCGAAGGGATTGGTTGTGGAGACGACGATGAGGCCGGTATCGGTGAGCAGGCGTGCCACTTCGCCATAGCGTCGAGCCATTTCCGTTGTTTGCCCCCGCTCTTCTTCGCTGAGATCGGCATCCAAACCGCGGCGCAGATTTTCTCCATCCAATAAATAAGCATGGCGCCCATCCGCTACGAGGCGTCCTTCGAGCTTTCTGGCTAGGAACGATTTGCCGGTGTGCCGCCCGCCGGTAATCAGAACGACTGCCGCCCGATGGCCATACTGTTGGGCGCGGTCTTCAACAGTCACTTCACCCTTCACCCAGGCAAAGTCACGCCGCCTGGCTTCTTCGCGGAGAAACTCCTGGTCGTCGTGGACCAGTTCGGTGATGATGCCCCCGCCTGCGATATCATATTCGTCCACCAAAACGAAGCGGCCGGTTGCTTCGAACGATGCCGATAGGTCAAACGCCACCGGCGCTTTCGTACGCAAGGTCAGTTCGGCCACTTGGTTCTTGCTGATAGTATTGCTGCCCTGTTGTTGGGCGAGGTCCATCGTATCGATGATCCGATGGATCGAGGCCACTTCGCAGTCCACTTCTTTTGTCGCCACGCGCAGGAGATATTTGCGCCCTTTTTCCAGCGGCCGCTTCCCCAGCCAAAACAGGTTGGCTCGAAAAGCTGTGGAGACTTGCGGAAGATGTTCCTGATGCGAGGCGATTTCGCCTCGCTCGACAAAGATTTGTTCATCGAGCGTGACGCCGATCGATTGCCCCGCCTGACCTCCAGTCGGTTGCGGCTCGATATTGAAGGCCTCCACCGTCATGATATTAGCTCGCTTATTGGAGGGCGAGAAGACAAGGTGATCACCCACTTTGAGACGTCCGGCGGTGATGCGGCCCGTAATGATGCGGCGCGCGTCGAACTTATAGACGTCCTGCACGGGCAATCGGAGAGGCTGTTCCGAACGAGCTGCTTCCTTCTTGAAGGCACCGAGTGTTTCCAGGACGGTTGGGCCGCTGTACCATGACATCTGCCCGCTGCGGTTGGCGATGTTGTCGCCGAGCTTGGCGCTCACTGGAATAAACTGTGACGGCACGGCTTTAAACTGCCCCAGAAATTCTCGGTACTCTTTTTCGATTCCGTCGAACACATCCTGCCGGTAACCGACCAAATCCATCTTGTTGACGACCACCGCAAACTGCCGGACGCCCAACAGCGACAAGAGGTAGCCGTGCTTCTTCGACTGTTCCTTGACTCCTTCCAACGCATCAATGAGCAGCAGCGCCGCCTCGGCGCGCGCGGCGCCGGAAATCATATTCTTCAGGAACTCTTTATGCCCGGGTGCATCGATGATGATGTATTGCCGGCCCTTCCACATGAAAAAGGTGCGAGCCGTATCGATCGTAATCCCCTGTTCCTGCTCTTCGAGAAAGGCGTCGAAGAGGAAGGCATATTCGAATTCCTTCCCCTGCTGCTTGCAAATAGCCTGTACCTTTTCCAACTTGCCGTCGGGCAGTGAGCCGGTGTCGGCATAGAGCCGACCGAGCAAGGTGGACTTGCCGTGATCCACATGGCCGACGATGACGATATTGAGGTTCTCAGATGGTTTGGTCGTCTCGCTCATGCTCACATGTAACCATCCTTCCTCAACAACTCCATTCCTCGTCCTTCGTCCTGTGCCCGTCCTGACCGTTCGGCTACCGTCGTATGCCGCAGCTCCTCAATAATGTCGTCCACGGTCTTGGCGGTGGATTTGATCGGCGAGGTACAGGGTGCGCAGCCGAGGCTGCGATAGCGCGTGCCGTCGCCCTTGTCGAGATACAAATCGATGAACGGAATATTCTCGAGCTTGATATATTCCCAAATATTGATCTCGGTCCAATCCAGCAGCGGATGAATGCGGATGTGCGTGCCGGGCGGAAATGTCGTCTTATATTGATCCCACAGCTCCGGCGGTTGATCTCTGAAATCCCAATCTCCATGTTTATCCCGTGGAGAGAAATAGCGTTCTTTGGCTCTCGTTCCCTCTTCATCCGCGCGGACGCCGAGGATCACGCCGGTGTAGCCCTTGTTTTCCAACAGTTGCTTGAGACCGTTCGTTTTCAGCGCCGTGCAACAAACTACCCGACCCATCGTGTGATTCATCCCCGCCGCCAAGGCTTCCTTGTTCTGGCCCACGACCAAATTCAACCGCCATTCCCGCGCAAGACGATCGCGGTACTCGATCATCGCCGGAATTTTATAGCTGGTATCGACATGGAGCAGTGGAAACGGCACATGCCCGAAGAAAGCTTTGCGCGCCAACCACAGCAATACCGTTGAATCCTTGCCCATGGACCAGAGCATGGCGAGATTGTCGAAGTGTTTGTAGGCTTCACGAAGGATATAGACGCTTTGATCTTCAAGTTGCCGCAGGTGTTTCATACCTCGAATCCTTCCACCTTTCGTCCTACACTGCGACCGGCTGTCGCACCAATTCATCGAGCTTGCGCCCTGCGGCCCCTCCATCAAGCGCCGCGCGTACAGCCGGAAAGCAGGCCGACAGGGACACGCCTTTGCCCGCCGCATAGAGCAACATGGCCGCATTCATCAGCACCCAGTCTCGAGGCCCGCCCTGAATCTGGTTCCGAAGAATTCGCCGGATCAGATCGGCCTCCCTGTCCCGCTGATCGGGAGGAAATCCCGCCATCTCGCGCGATGAGGCGAATGCCAATCCAAAGTCTTTCGCCGCCACACCGAGCGGGGTAATGCGCTCGTCTCTCAATTCCAAGACCCTCGTCGCCATCGAAGCGGACAACTCCGGATCACCTTCAACTCCACGGATCACCAATGCTCGTCGACATCCGAGGATTCGCAAGACCTCGGCTGTCTTTTCAAAATGCGGTGGATGCGTCAACCCCACGACTTGCACCGCCGCCCGAGCCGGGTTCAGAAGCCTGGCGATTGGATGGAACACATTCCTGACGCCGAGCTCTTGACGCATCTCCAGAAATCGATAGAGGGGTGGATGGTACAGTCCGATATCCAGGTAGGCAAAGCCTTTTCTGTTCACGTTTTCGGAAACCAGTTTGGGATTGGCATCAACTGGAATGCCCATGGCTCTCAGCACTCCGGCACTGCCCGGCCGGCCGGGAATGCCGTCATAGCCATGCATCAAGACTGCAGCTCCGGCTGCAACTGCAACAATAGCCGCGGCAATAGTCGCGTGAAACGTGTCCTGCTTCCCAGCATAGGTCGGGACATCCACCAAGGCCACGTCCCGTGAGACAGCGAGAGGCGGCACGTACTGTCGAGCAGCAGCCGTCAGTGCCGCCAACTCCGTAACCGACTCCGTCTTAAATCGCATGGCAATGAGGAAGGCCCCCACTTGCGCCGGCGAGGCCTCACCTTCAATCAAAGCCTTCATCGCCTGTTTGCACTCATCCCATGTGAGGTCCTTGGAAGCCTTCGGGCCCTTGGCAATCTTGGCGAGGAGATCTTGAATCGGCATGTTACGACTTGTGTAGCCCGCACTCGGTCTTGGCAAAACTCTTCCAGCGACCGGCCCTCGGATCATCGCCGGGTGCCACTTGGGTGGTGCAGTAGGTGCAGCCGATGCTGGGATAATGTTGATCGTGTAGAGGGTTGTACGGAACTTCGTAGACCTTGATGTAGGTCCACACATCGGCCCACGTCCACCGGGCCAGGGGGTTCACCTTGATCAAGTCAAATTTCTGATCCCACTCGATCAACCCGGCATGCGCACGGGACGGGGCTTGATCACGCCTGATTCCGGTAATCCATGCGTCGTATCCCCGCAGAACGCGGGCCAGTGGTTCGACTTTCCGCAACCGGCAGCACTGGTCCGGATCTCGCGCCCACAGCGCCTCGCCGTACGATTCCGCCTGTACCTCTGGTGTGAGCAAAGACTTCACCTGGATAACCTGCGCCGCCTGAAGACCGTATCGTTCAATCACTCGGTCCCGCGTGGCATAGGTTTCAGGAAATAAAAAATCGGTATCGAGATAGAACAACGGCACCGTGGGATTGATGCGATGCACCATATCGACGAGGACCACGTCTTCCGCTCCGAAGCTACAAGCCACAACAATCTTTCCGCCGTATCGTTCGAGAGCAGCCGCCAATACATCTTGAGGCTGCTTCGTCTCGAATGAGGCGCCCCATTCCTTAAGCTCTCCGGTGAGTTTCGATCGGTCGCTTGCTCCCATGGCGAACAGATCCCTTACCCTTCGACCTTCTCCACCAGAATCCGATAATGCGAGGCTTCCGGTTCCAACGCTTCCTGTATCAGCACTTTATGTCCGTCATTCTTAAGGCTCATCGGCACGTTCTTGATCGGTTCGCCCGCGTCGAGCCACACTTCCAACTGTTCACCGGCGTCCATCATTTCCAGCTTCAACTTCGTCTTCACATAGTTCATCGGGCAAGCCACGCCACGCAAGTCGTAAATAGGTGCACCAGCCGGAGCAGGAGCAACTGGTTTGGTTTCAACCGGTGCAGGCGCGACCGGAGGCATTTCTTCTTTCACGGCCGATAGCTTCAGATCCTTCCCCATCTGATCCGTCGCCGCACGGCAGGCATCGACAAACCCCTTGGCAAACGCCATCTTCTCCCGGGCCGATTCAGCCGATGTTTCTTTCGGCCCCAGATCGCCGACCTTTTTGGTGAGGTCTCGATAGACGGACGGCACAACATCTTTCTGTGCAATCCTGCTGTCAAACTCGACGAATGTCTCGGAGTCCGTCGAGGGCTCCAATCCTTCCGTCACCAGCATTGCCTTGGCGGCAGCCAGTACAGCTCGATAGGATTTGTTCACCGATACGGAATATTGATGCTTCTCTATGAGCAACTTCGCTTGATAGAGCTCCTGATCGGCCTCCAGGATGCCGTTTTCGATCATGTCCAGCGCACCACCGGCACATTCGCCGGGGCCGAGATCTTCAAGGATAAATTCTTCTTCTCCCTCCCAATCATAATAGAACGTGGGATCCGCTTCATAAGACGGCACGATGGTGTACGGGATCAACTCTTCTTTCAGCTTGTTCTTCCCGACGCGTGCGATGAATTTCGGCAAATTCTCGTTCGCTTGGCGGTCACGCCGGTAGACGTCGATCAGATGAGAGATCGCCGCCGGTACGGATTTTGCGGGCAATTTCACGGTCATCTGGCCGATCTTTGCCGTGCCGTTCACCGAACCGCCGAGATGCAATTCATAGTGCGGTGCGACGTGGTCACCGAGGCGTTTTCCGACTCCATGCAACCCGATCGTCGAAATGTGATGCTGTGCGCAGGAGTTATGACAGCCGCTGATCTTCACGCTTACATCCTGGAGATCTTCCGGAACCAGGCCAGCTGGAAACACTTCAGCCAATGCCCGTGCAAGGCCCTTGGATGATGTGATCCCAAGACCGCATGTGTCTGTGCCGGGACAGGCGATAATGTCTTCGACCAGTTCAGCGCCGGGATCAGCCAACCCATGGGAGGCCAGATCCTCGTAGAAGTGCGGGATTTGATCGGCAGGAATCCATCGGATGACCAGATTCTGATTGATCGTGGTGCGAAGATTTCCGTTGGAATAGCGCTCAGCCAGATCAGCCACGAACAGCATTTGTTCCGCTGTAATGTCCCCCATGAACAACTTAATGGCCGCTGTGACATACCCATCTTGTTTCTGCTTGACGACGTTGGTTCGCTTCCACATCTCAAACGACGTTTCGTGGCCAATCGGGTGAGTCCCGTTGCCGTTACCATTCCCGTTTCCATTTGCCGCACCGTTTTTCGTCGGCATAATGAGCCGAGGAAGGTCATCCTGGTGCTGAAGCAAGGTCAAAGGTCCGTTTTGGGGAAGCGTGTGTCCCATCGCGATGTAGGCTGCTTCCCAGCGGCGTTTGAATTCGGCAAATCCCAGTTTGTCGATCACGAATTTCATCCGGGCCTTGTTTCGATTTTTTCGATTGCCGAGCGTATCGAAGACTTTAATAACGGCCTCGATACTGGGAATCAGCTCCTCCATCGGTGTGAACTCGCGAAGAAGTTGAGCGATCCGCGGAGCAGAACCCAACCCTCCACCTGCCACCATTCGAAAGCCGATTTCTCCGTCGGCTCGTTTGACGGCCAACAGACCGATATCGTGGATGGGAGTCAGAGCACAGTCATGCTTGCAGCCGGAAAACGCAATTTTGAACTTTCGTGGCAGACTTTGATTCAAGGGGTTTCGCAGTAGATGATAGGCCACGGTCTTCGCGTACGGCGTCACATCGAATACTTCTCCTTGGCACACGCCGGCTAAGTGACACGCGGTCACATTCCTCACCGTGTTGGCACAAGCCTCCCTGGTAGTCAGGCCGACTTCGGCTAGTCCTCGCATGATGTTCGGCACATCCTTGAGCTCCACAAAGTGCAGCTGAATATCTTGTCTCGTCGTGACGTGGCCCACTCCGGTTGCATGGCGGTCGGCAAGCTCCGCTACACGTCGCAGCTGATTCGCGGTGATGCCGCCGAACGGGATCTTGATGCGAACCATCTGCACACCAGGCTGACGCTGGCCATAAATGCCGTATTGCAGGCGAAAAGGCTTGAAAATATCGGTAGGGAGCTCTCCGGACAATGTTCGCAGGGCTTCAACCTCGAAGGTTTCTATCTCTTCTAGAATGGCCGGCGGAATCAGATTGGTGACAATTTGGGGAATGGTGAGGGATTCAACTGAGTTCATATACCGATCTCCTTGCCTCCTCAGGGGAGGAGCCTTCTAAATCAGATGTGGTACATCGGAGTACGTTGAGCGTCGATTGTCCGTAGACGCATTGCCAAGTGTTCGATAGTAATGTTTTCGAGAACTTTCCGCTCCGCCTGTTGAACCTGCTCCCAGACATCATCTAACAGCAGCTCCGGCTTGGTCGCATGACGATCGCGGGTCCGTTGCTCGACAAATGACCGATGAAAGAGGGCTCCTTCCAACGCTTCGAATATATCGGCGATCGACATCGCCGCTGGTTCATGCGTGAGGAGATATCCTCCTTGAGCGCCACGCTGGCTTTCTACTAAGCCGGCCTTCTTCATCGCGTGGAGAACCTGTTCGAGAAAACGGACGGGAATCCCATGACGCCTCGCAATAGCTCGCGCTTGAATCGGGACTTCGTTTGCATGTATCGCAAGATCGACGGCTACCATAATCCCATATGTGGCACGCTTGGACACTTTCATTCTTTATTATTCCGGTAGGAATTATGACATCTATACATTCTCTTCTCGATATCTGTCAAGGTGCCAGAAATTTTGTTGGTTAAGATCGATGCTTGCCCTGGTACTTAGTTTGCCAAAGCTATATTTTTGCGGTGAAAATTGAGGGTCGTGATCGAACCAGAAACCAAGAGTTTTACTATCTATTTCATACCAGCAAAACCATATGGAAAGCAGGTCAGAAAGCCGTGATGTCCATAAAATCCAATTGACATCGTTTACGCCCTAGGCAATAATCCGCCCTCTTCTTCGGGTGGGTGCCTTCATGTCTGTGCCGTCATCCTCATTTACTATTCTGTTATGCACGAATGATACAACCGTGCAAGCCCTGGTGAGGCAAATATTCAAGGACGCTTCCATTACGATCGCTCGGGATATTTCGACCTTTCAGAAAGAGTTACCAAAACATCGGTTTGATGCCGTCGTGATGGAGTCGCAGAACGGACAGGAACAGATGAACGCGCTCAATGAACACCTGGACCCCGCTCGCACTCTTTGTATCAAGGGGTCTAAGGCTGCCTTGAAAAAGACGCTGAAAACAATCCAGCTGATGAATCAGCCAGCTAACCTTCAGCAAAACAAAACCCGCGACGCCTCTCTAGAGAGCTATTTAGAGGTGAAAATGGGGGAATTCGTGAAGGGGATGAGGAACGGATCGGCAAAAAACCTTCATCCGATCCTGATTTCCGCCGTGGAGCGCCCGCTCATCACTTCTGCGCTGCGGGAGACAGGAGGCAATCAAATACAAGCAGCTGAGCTTCTCGGACTCAACCGAAACACGTTGCGAAAAAAAATCGTGAATCTTCACATTCCCTTGAAACAAACGAAAGTGAGAGCAAGTCATGGTGCCTGAACAGGAACTTCCTCAGGCATGCTGCTGGGCTTACTTCCCATACCATCTCTCAAAACTCATGAAGGAGGGACATCATGACAAAGGAAGAGCTGATCGCAAAGATGGCCGCTTCAGCAGGAATCACGAAGGTTGCGGCCGGAACCGCCCTCGAAGCATTCACCGGTGCGGTGACTTCCTCACTGAAAAAAGGACAACGCGTCTCTCTCGTCAATTTTGGCACCTTTACGATTTCAAAGCGAAAAGCACGAATGGGAAGGAATCCACGGACGGGTGAATCACTCCGAATCCCAGCGGCGAAGGTCCCGAAGTTTTCAGCTGGGAAAGAGCTTCGCTCTGCTGTGAGGTGATGGCCCACAGGCTGAAGAGTGTCTGATCCCAGAGATTAAAGAGGAGGTCACATTCTTTCAGATGGTTGAGGAAATGCGACCTCCTCTTTCGTTTTCTTGACAGCGTCAACGAGGCTATATTAGCATACGTCTTTTGTCGATAGGCGCGTAGCTCAGGGGGAGAGCGCTACCTTGACACGGTAGAGGTCGACGGTTCAAGACCGTCCGCGCCTACCATTCAGGTTGAGGCACTGGTTTGCCTCTAGGAGGCTCGGTGCCTTTGCTGTTTTTGTGCTGTGGATCCCCATTCAATAAGTCATGAAGATATCAGTTAAAGACGGTCCAAGCAGTGACGTTCAGACCGGAGGGACTGTCGGTGACGCTCTCTCTGAGCTAGGAGTCGCAGGCCGGGGTATTCTGGCGGCCAAAGTAGACGGAGCAGTTGTTGATCTGTCGCGTCCTCTGTCTGATGGTTCGGTAGTCGAACCATTACGGTTCGATAGTGCAGAGGGTCGTGAGGTCTACCGCCACAGCAGTACCCACCTCATGGCTCAAGCAGTAAAAGAGCTCTTCCCATCCGCACAACTGACCATCGGCCCAGCCCTAGAAGATAGTTTTTACTATGACTTTGCCTTCGAACGTCCCTTTACTCCTGAAGATTTGGAGAGGATCGAAGATCGCGCCGCAGAAATCATCAAGCGTAATCTCCCTATCACAAGGCGGGAGTTTTCGAAACAGGACGCGATAGATTTTTTCAAGGCCCGTGGCGAGCACTACAAGGTCGATCTGATTCAAGGTTTTCCCGATGGAGAGCCGATCACCGCCTACACACAAGGCGACTTCGTCGATCTCTGTCGAGGCCCCCATCTCCCGGCCACCGGCTCCATTGGGGCCATAAAATTGCTCACCACGGCCGGAGCCTATTGGCGTGGCGATGAACGTAACCCGATGCTACAACGGATCTATGGGACATCCTTTCCGACGAGGGCGGAAGTGGATGCCTATCTGGCCAGACTGGAGGAAATTAAGCGGCGCGACCACAGAAAAGTCGGAAAAGAGCTGGATTTGATCAGCATTCAGGATGAGATCGGACCTGGGCTGGTCCTCTGGCATCCGAAAGGCGCGGCAGTTCGCCTGTTGATTGAAAATTTCTGGAGAGAACAACATATTCGAGATGGGTATCAGCTGGTCTATTCGCCTCATACCGCACGTCTTGATCTCTGGAAAACCAGCGGGCACCTCGATTACTACCGCGAAAACATGTTCCCATCGATGAAGCTGGAAGGCAGTGAGTACCAGCTGAAACCGATGAATTGTCCGTACCATATCATGATCTATCAGTCACACCTGCGAAGCTATCGAGACCTCCCTATTCGCTACGGGGAACTCGGAACGGTCTACCGTTACGAACGGACCGGCGTACTGCATGGGCTCATGCGAGTGCGAGGATTCACACAGGATGATGCCCATCTCTTCTGCCGCCCGGATCAGATGGAACACGAAGTCAGCCGGGTACTGGACTTTACATTTTTCGTATTACAGACATTTGGGTTCCAGCAATTCGAAGTGTTTTTGTCCACACGGCCCAAAGAGTCTGTGGGTGGTGATGAACATTGGATCTTGGCCACCAGTGCATTGGAAGCGGCGCTGAAAAGCCGTAATATCTCCTTTCACCTTGATCCTGGAGGGGGAGCATTTTACGGCCCGAAGATCGACATCAAGATCAAAGATGCGTTGGGCCGTTCATGGCAATGTTCCACGGTCCAGGTGGATTTCAACAATCCAGAGCGGTTTGAGTTAAGTTACATCGGAGAGGACGGCAAGGCTCATCGTCCGATCATGATCCATCGCGCCTTGATGGGATCCATCGAACGTTTTTTCGGCATTCTGATCGAGCACTACGGGGGCGCGTTCCCGACCTGGCTGGCTCCCGTGCAGGCAGTGGTCATGAACATCACCGATCATCAGCAAGACTACGCTGCAGCCGTCGCGGCGCAGTTAAGGGCGGCTGGCTTTCGTGTCGAGGCGGATCTTCGAAATGAAAAGATCGGGTTCAAGATTCGTGAAGCAGAAAAGGCCAAGGTCCCATTCATGCTGGTAGCGGGGAATCGAGAAGTGCAAGGCGGGACGCTCTCGGTACGAGGCCGAAGCGGGTCAAATTTAGGGAATAAGACAGTGGCTGAGGTGTTGGATCTCCTGCAAGCTGAGACCTCACACACACAGCGAGAACTTCAACCCACACATTAAAAAAGAGGTGGCTTATCGTTCCCAAACTACGCGTGAATCGTGAGATTCGAGTCCGAGAAGTTCGTGTCATTGGTCCGGAGGGAGAGCAACTCGGTATCCTTCAGACTCCGGATGCCTTTCGTCAGGCTCAAGAAAGCGGCCATGACCTAGTGGAGGTCGCTCCCAACTCGGTTCCCCCAGTCTGTAGAATTATGGACTTTGGGAAGTATAAGTATGAGTTGAGCAAAAAGGATCATCAAAGCCGGCGTCATCAAAAGTCCACCCAAGTGAAGGAAATCAAGTTGCGCCCACGGACCGATAAACATGACCTCGAAATCAAGGTCCGCCAGATGAAGAGCTTTCTAGAGGAGGGCAACAAGACCAAAGTCACCCTCACCTATCGCGGACGAGAAATGGCCAACCAAGAGATGGGGCGCGAGGTGATGAAGTCCGTCATTGAACAGTTGGCCCAAGCCGGCACCATTGAGTATGCTCCTCGGATGGAAGGACGCAGTTTGATTATGATCGTCGCTCCGAAACATTGACGTACAGCATGGTGATGGCTCAACAAAAAGGATCTCCAAATGAAGATGAAGACGCATAAAGGGACCAGTAAGCGTTTTACAAAGACCGGGAGTGGAAAAATCGTTCGCCGTAAGGCCGGCAAACGGCATCTGCTGACCCACAAGCGGCACGACCACAAGCGCCGATTAAGCGGAACCACGGTCGTCGATCCGACCGTCGCCTCGTCGTTGAGCCGGCTGCTCCCATACGAATAACAGGATCATTGCCACGGAGAAGAACATCAGGACCCTATAAGGAGTAATCGAATTATGCCTCGCGCAAAGGGCGGACCAAAAACTCGGCAGCGAAGAAAGAAACGGATTAAGCTGGCGTCAGGCCAATACGGTGGGAAAAGCCGCCTCTTTCGTTCAGCGACAGAAAGCGTGGATAAGGGCTTGACCTACGCCTACACGGGTCGCAAGAACCGAAAGCGAGACTTCCGGCAACTGTGGATCGCGCGTATCAGCGCGGCAGTTCGAGCACAAGGGATGACCTACGGTCGATTCATCAATGCCCTCAAGAAGGCCAATGTCGCCCTCGATCGCAAGGTCCTCTCGGACATGGCGATCAAAGACGCCGCAAGCTTTGAACAATTAATCGGCCTCGCCAAGCAACACTTGCCGGTAACAGCATAAGCTCACACAATATCAAGTTGTGGTCAAAAGTCGGGGGAATAACCAGTTGTTATTCCCCCTTTCAATTTCATTTCAATCGCGTCCCAGCGGCGGTTCCTCGCCTGTTATCGGTTGGCACTGATATCTTCGTACATTGCATCTCTGACTACCGAGATTCAGCAGCTTGAGTTCTATAGCTAAGCCTATAGTTATTGA
>JAFEBM010000062.1 GCA_018242685.1 Nitrospira sp.
GTGATCTCCGGACACTACTGATTTCTGATATTGTTTTCTGGGGGGAGGGGGATCAACGTTGTGTCACTCTTATCCGTGAGAGGACAATCGTGTACACCCTGCACAATGCTGGAACTGCAAGACAAAGACGAAGTCAGTATATCGGTTCAGAGGAGTCTTTAGCCGAGGAACAAGGCGAGGTCGGATCTACAGTCGAGCCATTCCTCGCCCCACAGTGGGGGCGAGGAAAACATCAGTTGGAAGGAGGGCCCGATGAATCGACAGTATCACGGGGAAGGTTCCCAACGCATAAAGCTCGGACTCGTCAGCGCACTGTTAACCCTCACGGGACACCTGATTCCTAGGCGGCGAGCTATGCACTCTTCTTGTAGACGATTATCCCACCAAGAAGGAGTGCCCCCATCACAGTTGCGAACAACCACATCATATCCATAACAACTCCTTTCATTTAGACCCACAAAACCAACGTGAACGCTTGTCACCCAAGTGAGCAACTCTTGTGCTTGATAGAGCCCGAAGAAGACCGCTCGAAAACCCAGTCAGAATGGGAAGTTTCGATGTGGGCCTGTTTTTATAGGTCAGTAGAGATGGGGAAAATAACCTCAAGACTGTCTATTTGCTTAGACATTTGGATGCGGAAGCATCGAATACTTACATTGCGTTGAGGAAGCGCACGTCGTTAGGCCAGACGGTCACGTCCATGGGGCGTCGACAAGTCTTGGTCGGGGCCGATTGGGACGATGCGGGAAGGATTGATATCGTCGTGTGTGATGTAGTAATGCCGTTTGATATGGTCGAAGTTCACGGTATCGGCAATACCGTCGGTTTGGTAGAGATCTCTGAGATACCCGAAGAGATGAGGATAATCGATGATTCGTCGGACATTGCACTTAAAATGTCCGTGGTAGACCGCATCGAACCGAACCAACGTGACGAAGAGACGCCAGTCGGTTTCGACGAATTCCGGTCCGAATAAGTAGCGGCGGGTTGCAAGGCGCGCCTCAAGTTGATCCAGCGCGGTAAACAATCGCCGCGCCGCTTGTTCATACGCCTGTTGCGATGTGGCGAATCCTGCTCGATAGACCCCGTCGTTCACGTTTTCGTAAATGAAGGTGTTGAGCTCGTCGATCTCCTGCCGCAGATCATCGGGGTACAAATCGATCGGGCTTGTGGTGAATCGGTTGAACTCGCCGTTGAAGATTCTCATCAGATCGTCATCGGAGTTGGTCACGATCCGTTTGGTCACGCAATCCCACAGCACCGGGACCGTCATGCGTCCGATGTAAGTCGGATCGGTCGCGTGATACGCCTCATGAAGGAACTGAAAGCCGTTGATCCGATCGAGGGAATGTCCTGAACCTTCGCGAAATGCCCATCCTCGCTCGTCGCGAATAGGATCGACGACCGTCATACCGATCACACCTTCAAGTTGCTTCAACTTGCGTACGATGATCGTGCGATGGGCCCAGGGACAGGCCCATGACACGTAGAGATGGTATCGGCCGGCGGCGGAGGGATAGCCCGTGCTGCCGTCGGCTGTGACCCATTTCCTGAACGCGTCCGGTTGGCGCAGGAACTCACCGGTTGTCGATTGCTCATCTGGAAACTGAGCTTGAACTCCCATAGAGGATCGCTCCTTCAGAAGCAGTATCTCATATCTACAATCACTGATGTTGGGAAGTCTCGGCGCACGACGCCGCATTTCGCCGCAGGCCGAAAGGAATGGAAAAAAGGACGCTGTGCCTCGGCGATGCGATCCCGCCACAGCAACCATCCACCTTTCCACCCGTCATGAAGGGCCAGGCACTAAACTTGTAGATGCTTGTTGGTAAGTCTGTCAGGCGTCCAGGGTTGATTCCTTCGCGGCAGGCGAGGCCGAATTCACAAGGCGATCAGTTAGAACGGGGAGAGGGGGCTTCTATGAAATATGTGTTCGCGCGGATAATCTTGTTGTGCGTCTTCTTGGCTCCGGGTGCGGTGGCTCATGCTGCCGGGGTCGGCGAGCAGGATTTTTCCAAAGGGGAAAGCCTGTTGAAGAATAAACAGTATGCCGAGGCGCGCGCATCGCTGGAAGCCGGAATACAGAAGGATCCGTCGAATGTGCAGGCGCACTTGAGCCTGGCTGAATCCTGCCGAAGTTTAGAGGACTGGACTTGCGCGGAAGAACATTACGAGGCTGCGCTGCACCTGGACGCCAAATCTGGGGTCATTGGGTCGACGCAACCGCGTTTGCGCAAAGCGACAGTGTGGCGATCGCTCGAGGAGGTGACGGCATGGCGGTTGCTCAACGATGCAAAGGGCCTGCTGAGCGGCGGGAAAGTTTCTCCTGAAAAGGTGAGGCAAGTGGAGGAGGCGTTGGACAGTGCCAATGAGTTAGGCCTCAAGGATGACCAACTGGCTCTCTATCAACAGTTGCAAATGAAACTTCCACGGCAGCGAGCCGTTGCGGTATCGAGCAAACTGCCGTCTGGCGGATTGTCCATCGGCGGGGTTCAGACCGAGACGCAAGCGATGCCGATGGTCCTAATACCGGCAGGGGAATTTACGATGGGGAGCACCATGGGAGACGACGAAAAGCCGGTGCGGCGCGTCTATCTCAATGCCTTCTATATGGACACATTTGAGGTGACGGTCGGACAGTATGCCAGGTATCTGGAGGTGACGGACATGGAGGAGCCTCCGGACTGGAACGTCATGAATCAACCCCAACATCAGAGACGGCCGGTCGTCAACGTGGATTGGGAGGATGCCGTCAAGTATTGCAAATGGGCTGGCAAGCGCCTACCGACGGAAGCGGAGTGGGAAAAAGCGGCTCGGGGAACGGATGGGCGCATCTATCCTTGGGGCAACGAAGCGCCGACCAGGCTCCACGCAAATTATGGGAGAAATGAATGGAACAACCATCAAGCCTTAACGCCCGTGGGATCGTTCGAAGAGGGGAAAAGTCCCTATGGCATCTATGACATGGCCGGCAATGCCTGGGAATGGGTCTTCGATTGGTACGACCATGACTACTATAAGAAAGGCCCCAAAAAGAACCCTATTGGACCGGCGAAGGGTGATGGAAAAGTGGTACGAGGTGGGTCTTGGTTGTATGTTCCGGAGTTTCTGCGTTCCGCGCATCGGTTTGATGCGCAACCGACCAATCGGCTCTTTGGATATGGGTTCCGTTGCGCAAAGACGCCGTAGTGTTCGTGCCGTAGGTAGTGATTAAACGGGGCATTGTCGACATTACGGGAGGTAGGCTCAGCGATATTTCGCGAAGCACATGAGGTCGAGATGGTCGTAATGATCGGGGAGAATCGTTTCGGCTCTGTAGCCAAGGTTCATGAAGAACTGAATGTTTTTCGCCGTGCGCAACATGGTGCAGGCGTAAAACTTGTGGGCATCGGTGGCCGCACGTTCGATCTCGCAGATCAGAGCTTTTCCCACTCCGTGATGTTGGTACGCGGGACTCACGGAAAGCAACCGGATCACACAGACGCCCGCCACAGTCCAGAAGCGTACGGAACCGACGATCGCTCCTCCCTCCTCTGCCACGAAAATATGTTTCTCCCTCGCGTCTTCTTTCAGACTCTCGAGGGTTTCCGTCGTCCAGCCGCTGACCTTATAGACGCCGGCATATTCACCGAACGCAGCCTGTTGCACTTGGAGGAGAGCGGGAAAATCTGCCTCGATCGCTGGTCGAATGTGAATCACAACGCAGATCCTTGGCTAGTGACTTTCATAACTGAAGGAAGGGGAACTCTCAAGCATGGTTGCCTGGTCTTTGCGAGCAGGCGATGAGAGGTCTTACGGAAGAGCGTTATATCGGTAGGCAAAGTTAAGCCGGTAAGATGCGTACGGCCTGTCGGCAGGCCGTACATCCGTCACGCAGCTTCGCTTCCGTACCGCCGGCGTTCGGAGCCGGTCGACACTCTCTGTCGAGAGACCACTTGTCGATTGTGATTGATCACATCATCGACGACCATTCCACAATTGACACAGCGCCAACCATGAAAGTTCGATGACGAGCCGGTCTGCACCGAGATGCTGTCGTCACTGACGGCAAGGCCGTTACATCGTAGACAATTCATCGATCATCTCCCAGTAGAACATCACCTCTCATCCGAGATGCCTGTAGCGGCGTCCCCGATGTGGCGGTGTGAATCATGCGCTGCACTCGTGCGGCTCGCAGCAACGCCGTCCCATCCTGAAAGCCCAGCATGTACCGCCTGAGGATCTCGGGAGGGCACAGTCGATAGTGGTCAGTGTGGTCGGTATTCATCAGAGCATCCCGCAGTCCATCTGCTTCTGCATGCCACCCGTCCACTTCCGGTTCGGTGCGAGCCTGTGCCGATTGCCTTCGGCACCATTCGATTCGAAGGTTGACGGGGTTTGTCGGTTGTTTCATGCTTCACCCTACCTCTCGTGATCCGAGTTAGTCATCCAAGCATACGTACAGCAAGTTGAATGCCACGAGAGGAATGCGAACAAGTTGTTTCTTGGTTCTGCCCAACCGTTTGAGTAGTTACATATTATTAATGACTTATCAGCAATAAGCAATATCGTTGCCTACAAAGAGTGTGAATGGCACAGTATTCGGTGAACTGGAGAATGTGAAGGATATAGGATCTACTGTTTCCTAATGATACTAGGAACAACCCTGGGATACATATCTGGAGCTGAAGCGGGTATGTGAGGCGCGCGGCGTGGAATGCACGAAGGAGAACGTCTCATCGAATTACCGGACAGTTGTTTCCCTTAGCCATCAGCCTGCTGTGACGCGTGACGGAATCTTTCAGTCGATGCGATACCCGGCATGTGATGCCATGTGTAACGCAGCGTCGATGGATTGCAAGCCCTCCCGCGAATTGAGTCGATGGACAGGGGCGTACGCGTTTGGCGCTCAATGGGCTCCTTCCACTCATGGCGGCACACCCGTGTCTGTGCGGGTCCCCTCGTAATCGAGTATAGTGGTCTCAATCGATTTCAGGCGGAGATGGTCGCGGACCATTCGTTGAACGAACGTACAACCTGTTCATGGAGCAAGGAGCTGAGATGGACGAGCATGGGGGTGGAGCCGTTAAGGATTTTATGCATCGCTACCTGGAAGTGATTCCACAAGACACGACGGTGACGGCCGCGGCGGAGCGGATGGGTGCTAGGCGGATCGGCTGTCTGTTGGTGGAATCCGCTGATCCCAAGCGCGGACCGTTCGGGATCATGACGGAGACGGATCTCGTGCGGAAAGTGCTTGCGAAGGGATTAGATCCCACGGTCACGACGGTGGATCGTGTGATGGTCAGCCCGATTCTGACGATTGCAGGGGACCGCTCCATGTTGGACGCCAGCCAGCTGATGGAAGCCAATCATGTACGTCATCTCTGTGTGGTGGAGGCTGGTGAGATTGTCGGGATCATGTCGGTGCGGGACCTGGTGCGATCGTTTGTGGATGCCGAGAGCGGCCCCGTCTGCGAACTGGACAAGGTGTACCGCCCGCTGAGCGTCTTGATGGCGACCACATTCGCGACGATCCATAGTGATGCGTCCCTTCTCGAAGCGGCTCACCTGATGAGCGAGAAGCGGATGGGGTCATTGCTGACGATCGAAGCGGGCGAAATCGTCGGTATCGTGACCGAGCGCGATGTGGTCCGGAAAGGGCTGGCTTCCAATCGGGATGCGGGCAGCACTCACGTCAGCGCCGTGATGAGTTCTCCTTTACTGAGCATCGATGTCAATCGCACGATACGCGATGCCAGTAAAGCGATGGCCGAACAGGGAGTCCGTCACTTGACCGTGACGGAGCACGGGAAGATCGTCGGGGTGCTCTCCGTACGGGACTTAGTGAAAATGGTCTCCGTCCGGGATCGGCCCAGGTTTCTCGGCAGGACACAGTAGGATGTTAGCACTTATCGTCATTGTCGCCTTCTCTTCACTTGGCGGCTATAAACAGGACATGGCGCAAAGATCGTCTGTTCCGGCATTATCCTCACATGAGAAACAAACCACGACGTTCGCCAGATCTTCCCAAAACGGCGGTTGAGGCGCTGCGGTGTGGGAATCTGATCGGGGCGATCAAGATTGTTCGTCAAGAACGGAAGATCGGTCTGAAAGAGGCGAAGGAAGAGGTGGAGCTCTATCTCGCCTCTCAGCCCACCCTCAAGAAAAAGATGGATCGGGTGCTTGCCACGGCGCAACAGAGATTTATCCGTTGGCTGATCGGATTTCTCGTCCTTGCAGCAGGAATGGCGTATCTCGTGATGGGGGGCCCGGGAACATAGAAAGGACGAAGCGGTAGAAATTACAGAGTTATCTATGTTGACAGGGGGACAACATGAAACGTGGCGGGAAGTTGCCTGCGTTGCTTATCCTGAGTTGCTCACTGTATTGGACTCTTGCGCCCGTCGTGGCGATGGCCAAGGTGCAAGTGTTGCCAGAGGCGAGCTATGCACCGTCTTACGACTACCATGGGTTGAAAGAAAGCGATGTACGCCGGGTTCTGATCCGCGCGAAAGAGGCTAGTTCTGTCGAACGTGAGTGATGATGGTCGGCATGACGGCGAAGCACAGGAGAGCCGCATAGTAGACAGCGCCTGAGACTGGATCGCGATCGAGATAGACGTCAGTTGCCGACAGTCCTCTGAGCCACATTCCCACCGCCAGGTCGGCGATCAAAACCATCCCCAGAGCGATGAAGCCGACGGCGAGTGCTGAAGACAGTCGACCATGATCAAGCCTGTGACGGACTAACCATGCGGCTGCAGCGACAATAACTCCAAGCATCAGCGGGATTTCCAAGAGTTCTGCGGCGCGCTCACCGAGCAGTGGCACAACTATGAGAACTCGCCCGATTCCCAGCACGAACCCTGCGCCGAACACCAAAAGAAAGTAGAGGGCTGCCGTTTGCAGGGTTCGCATGGGCAAATCAGCTGCACGCTAGAAAGGACTCGCGGTTAGCGTTGGCGCTATAGTGTTTCAGACGAACATCTGAAAGTCTATTCATGATGGGCCTCCTCCTCGATATCTCGTCGAGTGTGAGACGTGCGGGTTGGGGCGGCACACACGCATTGTATGGGGACTGACCAGGGGATAATCGAGGGTACTGCATCGCTGCACCGTAAACGGAGTCACTGTGGAAATCTGGAAGACGAGCAGCGGTCTTTTCTGGTAGACTCGACTGGTCACAACGACGGAGGAATCACGCGTGGAATACGATCTTCCCATGAAAGCCCTGGAGGCGCTGTCGCAAGGCGACCGCAGCAAAGCCATCGAACAGGTTCAGCTGGAACGAAACATGAGCCGCGAGGAGGCGAGAGACGTGGTTGCCGCGTTTATCCTCTCGCAACCTTCTCTGCAAGCGACAATGAGACTGAAGGAGAGCCGAGCGGAGACGCCATGGGGTCTCATGCGCTGGCTGATCTTGTTCCAAGCGATCGCGGTCGCAGTCGGATACTTCCTCTTTTTCCGGGATCAATAGGTGAGCCGACCTACCACGAGCGGCCGCATGATTTACCATTCCCGACCTCGGTGGCGACTTCTCCTCCGTTGAAAAGCGCTCACTTCTAGGCTTCTCCTTCAACGGCTAACAAAAAGCAACCCACCATCACCAATTTCTTAAAGTATCCTTAAGACTCTCCTTCTTTGTGTTGCATTTGACTACCAAGGCTCTCCGCCGACGTGGCATAACGCTACAGCGAACAGGGTAAGGATGTTTGAGAGTCGATGCTCTGGGATGGCATGCACCCTGCTGCGAATCCATCTAGCGAAAGGGACGTATGCAGATTGAGAGGAGAACAGGGGCGTCAATGAGATGAAGAGAGCACTAGCATGGTATGCCCAGCCGGCAGAAGCACTGGCTGATGAACTGCGGACCGACCTTGATGCCGGTTTGAAAGTCGATGAAGCGGCACGCCGGCGAGTATATGAAGGCCCCAACGAATTACCTGAAGCTCCTCCTCCCTCGCTGTTGAAACTCTTTGTCTCGCAATTCGCGAGCTTTCTCGTGTGGGTGCTGATCGGAGCGGCCATTGTGTCCGGTTTGTTGGAAGACTGGATCGATGCAGCGGCAATTTTGGCGATCGTATTTCTCAACGGCGTCCTGGGGTTTGTGCAGGAATTCCGAGCCGAGCGATCACTGGCGGCACTGCGCAAGATGTCGGTCGCGATGGCCCGCGTCATTCGTGACGGCACGTTGCAGTCCATTCCGGCGCGAGAACTTGTCAGCGGAGATCTGATCGCCCTCGAAGCGGGCGACCGTATTCCTGCGGATTCACGTGTGCTCTACGCAACGAATTTCCACGCTCAAGAAGCCTCACTCACCGGCGAGTCGACACCCGTACAAAAACAGGCGGAGCGGCTCGATTCCACAGAGATACCGCTCGCCGATCAACGCAACATGGTCTTCATGGGCACCGTGGCCGTCTCCGGCAAGGCCCGTGGGTTGGTCGTGGCGACAGGTCTTGCCACGGAACTGGGCAGGATCGCCGCCATGATCCAACAGGCCGATGAGGCGGAGCGTGCCGAAACACCGCTGCAACGACGGTTGGAACAATTCGGCTATACGCTCTTGTGGCTGGCGCTTGGGGTGGTCACAGTCGTGTTCGCTCTCGGATATCTCCGGGGAGAACCGCTGGTTGGAATGTTTCTCATATCGGTGAGCCTCGCTGTGGCGGCTGTGCCCGAGAGCCTTCCCGCTGTCGTTACGATTACATTGGCCTTGGGCGTGACGAGGATGGCCAGGCGGCATGCGTTGATTCGTAAACTCCCCGCCGTCGAAACCCTGGGTTCTGCCACAGTGATCTGCACCGATAAGACCGGCACCTTGACGAAGAATGAGATGACGGTGACGCGTGTGATCATGGACGACTCCCACTTCGAAGTGACCGGCGAGGGATATGAACCGAAAGGAGAGATTCGGGAAAGCAGTGCTGACCCAAAAGTCCTGAGTCCTGAGTTTCCAAGCCAGGGGTTCGATCATCGCTCTGATGACTCATCACTCGGGACTCAGGACTCAGCACTGTTTCCGGGCCTGCATCAGTTGCTCACTGCCGCGGTGTTGTGCAACGGCGCGACATTGCAACAAGAGAACGGAGCCTGGCGAATCATCGGCGATCCGACCGAAGGCGCGCTGCTCGTGGTGGCGGCGAAGGCCGGTCTCACGAAGGCTGAGTTGGAGCGTCAAGCGTCGATGGAAAGAGAAATTCCGTTCGATGCCGAACGGAAGATGATGACAATGGTCCGCCGAACGGGGAAAGACCGTATGGTTTACTGCAAAGGAGCGCCCGATGTCTTGCTGAAACGATGCATCGCACGTGTCACGCTGGATGGACGGACCGAAACCCTGGACGAACAGCATCGGCTGCTGATCGGTGAAGCCAACGCTGCTTTGGCGCAACAAGCCCTACGAGTGCTGGGCGTCGCGTATAGGTCCCTCGGCCAACAGGTGAGTGCAGACCAAGAGGTGGAGCGCGAGTTGATCTTTCTCGGCCTCCTCGCGATGAAGGATCCCTTGCGGCCCGAAGCGGCAGAGGCGGTGCGTCTCTGCCGGGATGCGGGCATCGGCGTCTCCATGATCACTGGTGATCACAAGGAGACGGCGATCGCGATTGCTCGCGAATTAGGCCTATATCGAGATGACGGGGCGGCGTTGTCCGGGTCAGAATTGGATGGCTTAACCGATGAGCAATTGACGCAATGTGTGGAGCGAATCACTGTGTACGCCCGCGTGTCGGCCGAGCACAAGCTCCGGATCGTCCGAGCCTGGAAGCGAAACGGGGCCGTGGTCGCCATGACCGGTGACGGGGTCAACGATGCGCCGGCCATCAAGTCGGCTGATATCGGTGTGGCCATGGGGATGGCCGGCACCGACGTGGCAAAAGAAGCTTCGGACATGGTGGTCATGGACGACAACTTCGCCTCGATCGCCGCCGCAGTCGAGGAAGGCAGGGGCATCTTCGACAACATCAGGAAGACGGTGCATTTTCTTTTGTCGTGCAACGTCAGCGAGGTGCTCGTCATGCTGTTCGCAACCTTGCTCGGCTTGCCGCTTCCTCTCTTGCCGATACAGATTCTATGGATGAATCTTGTGACGGACGGGATTCCGGCTCTTGCCTTGGCCGTGGATCCAAAGGCGCCGGATCTCATGAATCGGCCTCCGCGCCGCCCCAATGACCGGCTCCTGGGTCGAGGTCGTCTTCTGTCGATCGGCGGTGAAGGCTTGATGTTGGCTCTCATCGCCTTGGGAGCGTTCAGCGCGAGTCTTTTTCTCTGGGGTCAGAGTATCGAGCAGGCTCGCACGGTCACCTTTACCGTCATGGTGGTCGCGCAGCTCGTGCATGCCTTCAACTCGCGAAGCGACCGCCTGTCGATTTTGCAATTGGGGATTGCCACCAATCGCTTGCTCATCTGGGCATTTTTCCTGTCGCTCGCCGTGCACCTCGCTGTTCTCAAGATTCCAGCCCTCGCGTCGATTTTCAAAGTCACCTCCGTACCCTTGGAAGACTGGGAACTCATGGCTTCTCTGGGAATATTTCCCTTGGTCGTGATGGAAGCAGTCAAATGGCTAAGGCGACGGTGAAAAATCAGAGTGAGGATCAGTGGTCGAAGCATGGGGTCTTTTGATCTGATCAGCTTCGAATTCCGCCATCTGTCGCAAGCTCCATCCCAGGAATTTCAACATAGTGTCTCTTGAATCCAGTTTGAAGTCCCTTGTCCGGGAGGTCACCTCTACTAGTCACGTGCGGATCGAATTCCAGGAAAAGGCTATTCCGAACCGCATGCCAATGCCGATCATCATCTGCTTGTACTGCATGTATTTGCTCTTAGTATTCAAACATACTACTATTCCGACATACATTATATTGCAACTGCGGAATGCGGGATAAAAGGAGATCAGGCATGGGCGAATTCCTGACCGAGTTGTGGGACTTCATGAGAGAACGGAAGAAATTTTGGCTGTTGCCGATTTTTATGGTGATGCTGGGAGTTGGGGCGCTGATCGTTCTCATGCAAGGGTCCACGGTCGCGCCGTTCATTTACACGTTGTTCTAGTCGAGCGTGAGGTTCCCGCAAGGTCGAATGACAGATGGAGCGGGCGCCTCGTTAGCGTTTGGCTGTGAAAATATGCGTCGCTTGCCCATGAAAGAGTTCCGCCGCCTCCATGACGGTCTCGCTCAGCGTGGGATGCGGATGGATTGAGGCCGCCAGGTCTTCTGCAACTGCGCCCATCTCCACCGCCAGGACTCCCTCGGCGATCAGTTCTCCCGCGCCGACTCCGCAGAGTCCTACTCCGAGGATTCTTCCGGACTCGGCATCGCAGACCAATTTGGTCAGACCATCGTTGCGTCCCATGGTGGTGGCTCGACCTGAAGCCGCCCAGGGGAAGCGCGTCACTTTTATGGCTTGTCCCGCTGCCTTGGCGGCTTCTTCGGTCAGGCCGCACCAGGCGATTTCGGGATCGGTGAAGACGACGGCTGGAATAGCGGTAGGGTCGAATGTTGCCTCTTTCCCGGCGATCACTCTGGCCGCGACCAATCCTTCGTGCGTGGCCTTATGCGCGAGCATCGGTTCACCAACGATGTCGCCGATCGCAAAGATGCCGGGCTCTGCAGTGCGCATGTGGCGATCGACCTGCACGAAGCCTTTCTCAGAGATGGCGACTTTGGTCTGTTCGAGTCCGAACTGCTCCGTGTTGGCCTTGCGCCCCACGGCGACGAGCACGCGATCGAAGATCTCTGTGGTGGTTCCCTCAGGCCCAGCCAACATCGCCACGATACCGTCTTGACGGGATTCCAATTTGTCCACCTTCGTATTCGGCATAATCGCCTTGAATCGCCGCTGCAGACGTTGCTGCAGAGGCCTCACGAGGTCCGGGTCGGCGCCGTTGAGCAGGCGCGGCAGCATCTCTACGACCGTCACTTCGGATCCAAGCGCTTCGTACACGGTGCCCAGTTCCAACCCGATGTATCCGCCGCCCACGACCAGCAATCGCCTGGGAACATCGGGCAAGTCGAGCGCGCCCGTAGAATCCATCACGCGCGGATCGTTGAGCTTGAGCGACTCTGGAACAGCCGGGCGCGAGCCGGTGGCGAGGATCACGTGGGCGCAGGTGAGTGTTCTTGTTCCATCAGAACCGGACAACGTCAGCGTCGTCGCATTCATGAACGTCGCTCGGGCTTGAAACACATCCACGTGACGGCTGTTTGCCAACGTCCGCACACCCTTGGTCAGTTTGCCGATGATGCTCCTCGTCCGTTCACGGAGCGTTTCGAGATCTATCTTGGGGTTCTCAAAACGAATCCCCCAGCTCTCTGCGTCTGCTGCATCGGTAACCAGCTTGGCCGCGTGTAGCAAGGCCTTCGAGGGAATGCACCCCCGCAAGAGACAAACGCCTCCGAGTTGCGGTTCTTGGTCGATCAATGCGGTGCGGAGGCCGAGATCAGCCGCGTGGAAGGCGGCGGTATAGCCGCCCGGCCCCCCGCCGATTACGGCTACATCGTACTGTGATTCAGCCATGCGTACCTCATGTTGCTCACAGGACTCATCACTCACTAGAGCCCAAGAAACATCCCCTGGAAGTCTTCCAGCACCTTGACAATCTCGATCGTAAATCGAGCCCCGACCGCTCCGTCCACCAGCCGATGGTCGTAAGCCACGCACAGTTGCAGCACACGGCGAGGCACGAATTGCCCGTCGCGATACACCGCCGTCATGCGTGCCTTCCCGATGCCCAAGATGCCGACTTGCGGTGCGTTGATGATCGGGGTGAACGGACCGGCGCCGAGCCCGCCCATGTTGCTCACGGTAAAGGTGGCGCCGCGCAATTCTTCTAGCTTCACCTCTCGTTTGCGTGTCCGCTCCGCCAGATCGGCGAGCTCAACGGAAATTTGAAACAGGTCTTTGTGATCCACGTCGTGCACGACCGGCACGATCAATCCTGCCGGCGTGTCGACGGCGACACCGATATTGTAATAGTCCTTGTAGATCACTTCGCCGCTGGTGAGATCGAGGGTGGCGTTCAGTAAAGGATATCGCTTCAGCGCGTGGACGACGGCTTTAATGATGAGGCTGGTGAGCGTCAGTGTCGCGCCTTTCCTCTTGAATTCGAGCGCGTAGCGTTTGTGCAGCTCCATCAGATCAGTGATGTCGGCATCCTGAAATTGATGGACATGTGGAATGGTCGTCCAAGACTGCGTCATGTTCGCCGCAATCTTCCGTCGCAATGATGGGAGGGGCTCGCGACGCTCGATGCCGTACGCCGTGGTAAAGACGCCGCCCGATTTGGAGGTCCCTGCGGCAGGCGCAACGCCGCTGCGTCTGGTTCGTTCACGAACAAACGCTTTTACATCCTCGGCGGTGATCCGACCTCCGGCTTCCGTGCCTTTCACTTGCATCAGGTCTACCGCCAACTCGCGGGCAAGCCGGCGCACTGAAGGAGGCGCAGGGATGGTGGGGCCGGTGGACGATGAGGGCGTCGCAGCAATCTTATTTTCAAGCGGAGCGGGCGGCGGATCTTCCGTTCTCGGTGGCGCTGGTGGGGATGATTCGACGGCCGGCAGAGGTTGCAAAGCCGGAGCAACCTCCGGCTTGTCCAGCGCTGACGTCTTGATCGACTGCTCTGCGCCATGTGCGCCGTCCAACTCGATGAGTGCTTGCCCGACCTTGACGTGATCTCCCTCCCGCACAAGCAGACGGACGACCTTTCCGGCTGCCGGCGACGGCACCGGGACCGTGGCCTTGTCGGTTTCCAACTCGACCAACGATTGGCCTTCGCTGACCTGGTCGCCTTCGTGGACCAGAACCAGGACCACATCGCCGCCCTCGATCCCTTCCGCGAGAAATGGCAACTCGACTTTCATGGCTCTTTTATTAGTCTCAGTGCTCAATGCTGCCAGGGTGCTTGCTCATCTGTTCGGATGCCCAGATCTTTTGCGGCTTGGCGGACTGTCTTTGCCTCCACGGATCCATCTCGACAATGGAGAGCGTAGAGTGTCGCTATGACAAGATGCTCGGCATCTATCTCAAAGAACCGGCGCAGGGCCTTGCGGGTATCGCTCCGGCCGAATCCGTCGGTGCCGAGCGTAAGCAGGCCGCCCGGTACCCATGGAGCGATCTGCTGGCTGACCAAGCGCATGTAGTCGCTCACCGCCACGCAGGGACCATGAAACGTTTCGGCAGTCCGCTGAAGGTAACTCTTTCGTTGCGGCTCTTCGGGATGCAACATGTTCCACCGCTCGGCTTCGAGCGTCCGCATCCGCAACATCTTGTAGCTTGTCACGCTCCATACGTCCGCCGCGACGCCGTAGCGTTCCAGCAGCAACTCTTGTGCTTTGAGCGCTTCGTTGACCAGTGGACCGCTCGCCAACATCTGCGCTCGATGCCTGGCCCCTTCGGGCGCCGGCCGGAAGCGGTACATGCCCTCGAGTATTCCCTCTTCTGCACCGGGCGGCATGGTCGGCATCGGATAGGGTTCGTTGTAGAGCCCGATGTAATACAACCGCTCTTCCTGACTCTGGTACATGCGTCTGAGCCCATCCTGCAAGATGACGGCAAGCTCGAACATGAAGGCTGGATCATAAACGGCAATTGTCGGATACGCGCTGGCCAACAAATGGCTGTGTCCATCTTGATGTTGCAGGCCTTCGCCCTCTAACGTCGTACGTCCCGCTGTGGCGCCCAGCAGAAAGCCACGGGCGCGCATGTCTGAAGCGGCCCACATCAAGTCTCCGACTCGTTGGAACCCGAACATCGAGTAATAGATGAACAAGGGAATCGTGTTGAGCCCATGTGTCGCATAGGCCGTGCCGGCAGCGATGAAGGACGACATCGCGCCGGCTTCGGTGATGCCTTCTTCGAGAATCTGTCCGTTCGTCGCTTCGAAGTAATGGAGCAGTGAACTCTTGTCCGCCGGTTCATACAGCTGGCCGATATGCGAATAGATGCCGTATTGGCGAAAGAGCGCCTCAAGGCCGAACGTACGCGCCTCGTCGGGAATGATGGGTACGAGATGTTTCCCGAACGGCTTGAGACCCAACAGACGGCCCAGCATGCGGGCAAAGCCCATCGTCGTGGAGAACGCCCGATCGTTCGACCCTTCGAGGAATTCCTTGAACTGATCGAGGCCCGGTGTCTGCAACGGTTCGACTTTCACCTGGCGTCTCGGAAGAGAACCACCCATGGCTTTTAACCGCTCGGCAAGATAGGTCGCTTCTGGACTGCCGGCCGCAGGCCGAAAAAACGGCGTCGCAGCGACTTGTTCATCCGATAAGGGCACGCTGAATCGCGTGCGGAACTCGCGCAACTCCTGCTCATTCATCTTTTTTTGCTGATGGGTGACGTTGCGCCCTTCCCCTGTTTCTCCCAAGCCATACCCTTTGATCGTCTTGGCGAGAATCACGGTCGGTCGGCCTCGGTGCTCCACGGCCGCCTTGTAGGCGGCGTACACTTTCCGGGGGTCATGCCCGCCGCGCAGCAGTTTGTGAATTTGCTCGTCCGAATAGGACGCCACCATTTTGAGCAGTCGAGGATCCGCGCCGAAGAAATGTTTCCGGGCGAAGGCACCGCCCTCCACGGTGTATTTTTGATACCAGCCGTCGACGACTTCGCCCATCCGTCTCATCAGCAAGCCTTCATCGTCCTGCGCCAGCAACGGATCCCAATCACCGCCCCAAATCACCTTGATGACGTTCCAGCCGGCGCCGCGGAAGATCGCTTCCAGTTCTTGGATGATCTTGCCGTTGCCGCGGACTGGGCCGTCCAGACGCTGAAGATTGCAATTGACGACCCACGTGAGATTGTCCAGCTGCTCGCGAGCCGCGAGCGTGAGTGCGGCGACGCTTTCCGGCTCGTCCATTTCACCATCTCCGACGAAGGCCCATACGCGCTGGAGGTCCGTATCCTTCAGGCTGCGATCCCGTAGGTACCGGTTGAAGCGAGCCTGATAGATCGACATGATCGGCCCGAGTCCCATCGAGACCGTTGGAAATTCCCAGTAGTCCGGCATGAGCCAGGGATGGGGGTAGGACGACAAGCCGGTTCCGTCAGCCTCAATCTCACGCCGGAAGTGATGAAGCGCGTCTTCCGAAAAACGGCCCTCGACATAGCCACGCGCGTAGATCCCGGGGCTGGCATGTCCTTGGAAATAGACGAGGTCTCCGCGATCGGGTGAATCTTTGCCGCGCAGAAAATGATTGAAGGCGACCTCGTACAAGGTGGCCGCCGAGGCATACGTCGAAATATGCCCGCCGATACCGGAATGTTCTTTATTCGCTTTGACGACCATCGCCAGGGCGTTCCAACGGACGAGACTTCGGATGCGACGTTCAAGATCAAGGTTGCCGGGATACGCCGGTTCCTGGGCGACAGGAATCGTATTGACGTATGGCGTGTTGAAGGGGTTAGAGATCCGCGCCCCTCGTTGGGCTAGTCGATCGCGGAGACGTTCGAAGAGGTAGGTCGCCCGCTCCACGCCTCCTGCTTGGAGGACATACTCAAGGGAGTCCAGCCATTCGCGGGTTTCCTGTGGATCACTATCGGTCTGCGGCTGCGGAGTACGATGGTCGTCGCTCACTGTCCAACAATCCTTGAAAATCGAGGCCCGTTAGCACGCGCTGATCGTGCAGGGAAACCTCTCTCCTGCGACGGCCAGACGTCGACAAGAAACCTTGTCATCATAATGTTATTATGGTGATCATCAAGTTGATCAACGACTAGGTAATGCCCTAAACGCGCAGTCAAGAAAAGAGCCGGTCGTTTCGTGTATCTTGTTCCTAGCAGAAGGAATCCCTCAGGGCAGTATAGTGTCATGGAGGCACTTGAATCCAGTGTCCGTCTTTAGGACGGCAAACCTTTCAGAAATTGTTGCCCAGCAAGAACTCCGCCTGACACCATGGCGACAATTTTTCGTGCGCTCCAGGAGAGTCTCTGCAATGTCGTCAAACATGCGAACGCGAAGCACGCCGCGATAACTTTTGGGAAACCGAACAAGGAGGAGCCGAACTTGTCGCGGCGGATGGCGGCATCGGATCCGAAACAATTCGCGCATGAGGATGGGCGAAAAAGGATGGGAATCGTCGGCATGTGGGAGCGAGGATGGTCGGTTGGAGCAACCATCAAGATCATCAGGAAACCTGGGCGAGGTACAACGGTTGTCTTCTCGATTCCTTTATCCGCGTAGGGTCAGCGTGCCCTTTCATTCATTCCATAATTTGGCCCGAGTGTCCGTGCCGGCTCCGGCCACGATCCATTATTTGTTCGAGACATCGGAATCCTAACTACAGCGAGTAAGGCTCGCCGAGACACTGGCAATTGCCCAGGGAAATCTGGTTAATTAATCCGTCGCATCCGCCTAGGACACTGGGTAGGTGGAAGGAAACAGTTTTCCATAATCCATCAAGCGGAGTAGGCGATATATGTTTCCGTTTCATCCGCAAACATAGGCTGAGGTTTACTTACAGCAACTTGGCCCGAATGATGCTTTCAAACGCGTAGCTCTACGGAGTCGCGGTGTGGTGGGCGGGATGATTTTGATGAAGGACGATGTGTGTATGCACTCAAAAGCGACTGATACGTTTCCAATGGGAGCGCTGTAGCGATTAGAAATCTCAACATGGATCAAGTCACGGTAACAGGATAGAGTTTATCGAACAACGGACAAATCCAGTGAGCGAGAAAGGATATTTGTCCAGTGCTCCTTGTCGTTAATGGAGGCAGAATGCCGGTGACGAGAATGCAGACCATGGTCAGTAAGAGTCAGACGATGTCTGATCGTACGGCAACGGCAAGCCGCCTGGAAGAGGTGGTATCTACGCCAGACGAATTCGATCAGGTTGTCTTACAGGCACTGCCGATGCTGTTAGATCGTGCGGCAGGTTCCACAAAACGGTTCTTACGGGAGACCGGCCAGTGGAATGATGACATTGAGCATGAGAAGTTTGCGTTGCGTTGGGGCTCTGAATACCTCGAGCGGTTTCTCGTCTGTGGACGCACCGAAGTTCCATGCCGGCCGTTGTTTCTGTTCGACTCGCTGGTGGCCAAACAGCACAGCAAGCCGGAACCGTTTTGTTATCATCCGGATTTGCTGAGACCGCTCGGTCGATTTCTCGACGGACTTGCAGCTCGGGCGGTCATTAGCCGTGACGCATTGATCGCTCTCTATCATCATGCTTATGGATGGAGCCCTGGGGAAGTGATCGCAGTGACCGGACTCAATGGGGTGGAGAGTCAGCGCATCTATAAAAACTTTCGACGCTGGCGTGAAAGCGGTTGGCAGCGCACGATGGATGAGATGGGCCTGACGAAGGTGGAGCTTGCGGAGCTTGGGAATCAGCAACAGCGTCATCGACAACGATTCAACAGCGAAGCTGAGCGGCTCATCCGCGTCGCTCAGACTCATTACCGAAAAAGCGAGCCGAACCATTATCCCTGTCTTTCGCGGTCTCAATGGGGAGAGATGTTTACTCAAGGCTATGGTTGCGATTACAGGATTTGGCATTTGGCGCTCTGCCTCGATTGTATGCAAACCGCCTGGGGATTGGGATCCAACGGATCAACTATCGGCGAGAAACCGCGTCTGGAATTACAGGTGCGGCCCTAAAGGGACCGAGCCCGTATCGCGGATGTAACCGTGAATCTATGAAGAAAAAGAATGAGGAGTTAAGGAGGATATATGGGTCAGGAAGAGGATCTGGAACTATATCGATCGCGACTCCTTGAATCGTTGGACAGCCACGCCAGTCGCTGTCTCCGGGGAGTATCGGATCCCATTCAGGTCTACGTCAACGAGCGTCGTGTCGGGGAGCTCGAGGGAGCGGGAATCGGCGCGATGTTGCAAGTTCAGTGCATCGATCACATCGACACGGTGCAGCTTCGCACCGAAGAGGGGACGCTCTTGGGAGGGCTCGTGGCTCCCGAGCATGGATTTAGGACGGACCGTCTCCGGCTTTCCGCTGATACGATCGAGCTTTGTGTTCACAACACCTCACAAGGGGGAACACTCAGTGCGCTGTTCATGCCTGCGCCCAGTTTCTGGAGTCGAGCCTGGAAGAGTATCGCGGAAGCTGCCGACAGATTGGTCGCCCGCCGTCCGGATACAGCGCTCGTATATGGAATGCGAATGGTCGCCTTCACGCAAGCGCTCTTGGCAATTGCCGTTGTGGGGTTGGTCGCCGACCGTGTGACGACGTGGATGACGGCAGAGCGCACGCCTTCTCCGGTCATCCAAACAGCGAGTCTTCCTGCAGCTCCGCCGGCAGGAACGACAAGACTGGAACAGCAGCTGGATGAGGTGGCACGGATACAGACGAAGATAGGGGAAGCCCTCGCGTCTCAACAGAATGGCATTGTGCAGCTCCATCAAGCCGTGGCTAAATTATCGTCGACCCAGGAATCTGTGGTGTCCAGCGTGGTGATGGTCAAGGAAGAAGTCAAGGAAGAGCTTGAGAAACGGCTGGAAGCAGTTGGTCGTGAAACCGACCGCACGACGCGACACGTTGCGAGCAAAGGGCGGGTGGAGCAGGAACAGCTTGAAGCTGCGATCCATAGTCTCACCGCAGATAACGATCGGTTGTCGAAGGAAGTCGCGGGATTAGAAGAGCATAACCAGGCTTTGAAGACCAAGTTACAAGCGGCTAACGCATCGAAAGCGGTCGACCCGAACCCTGATCGTCTGTTGGCTCGGCAAAACGATCCAGGGAGGCAACCGTTGCAGCTGGCTGACAGCCTGCAGGGTAGCCAACAGCAGCCTTTTCTCTTTTGGGTTACGTTCAGCGATGGAACCAGTCAGGAGAGCATCGATCAATGGGTCAATGGGATGAAGGGCCATAAGGGAGCGGTGAACGAAGGTTGGCAGGAAGTACGGATTGTCCCTCCACCAGTCCCGCCCGATCGCTTCTTGGAGCAGATCAGAGGAGAAAAAATCGTCAAGGCTGCGCGGATCAGTCAGTAGGAGTATTACCGGGGAGAGAATGCCTACCCCGCATCGTCGCTCGCACGTGATACGTGTCGACACCAACACGAACAGGATCTTTCGGTGTGTCGCATTCGGGAGAGGGACATGGTGACGTTCGTTGACGGCAAAACGTTTGGATCATGTCAAATCAGCCATGCAACGGTGCATTTTTCAGAGGGATGCCGATCATGAGGCTCAATGTCCGGTCAAGCGCCCTCGACTGGACATATTCCGGCCCGATCATAGAAGTTTTGTCCGTTGAGCCAAGTGAGATGGAATGAGTAGCATGAATCGTGGGGAGAGGAAGAAACGAGTCATACGGGCAGCCAAGAGACAGCAACATGTCATCAATGGTTAACGTCCGACCGGTCAACGGGCAAGTGCTTTCAAACCAGCCCATATAGAAACAACAATCCACAACCAAGTTGGCGATCGAACCAAGCCAACTAAACTACACAAGGGAAGAGAAAGGAAGGCTTATGAGAATCGCACAAGTGGCTCCGTTGTGGGAGAGTGTCCCGCCCAAGCTCTATGGGGGAACCGAACGAATCGTTTCGTACATTACAGAAGAGTTGGTTGCTCTGGGGCACGACGTTACGCTGTTTGCCAGCGGTGATTCAGAGACTGCCGCACGGCTTGAAGCAATCTGCCCACAGGCTCTCCGATTGAATACAGGCATCTTCAATCGGGACGCTCCGATGATGATGCTTCAGGAACGAGGCCTTGGAGCGGCGAGAGGGTTCGACATTATCCATTCACACTTGGATTTCATCGGATTTCCGCTGGCACGGAGAAATACTATCCCGGTCGTGACGACCCTGCACGGTCGTCAGGATCTTCCGGAATTGGAGCCGGTTTTCCGCGAATTTTCTGAAATGCCCTTGGTGTCCATTTCAGACGCCCAGCGTAAACCGCTGCCTTGGGCCAACTGGGCGGGGACTGTCCACCATGGTCTTCCTCGCAACCTCTACACGTTTCATCCTCAGACTCAAGGGTATCTGGCATTTCTGGGGCGCATCTCTCCTGAAAAACGTCCGGACCAAGCGATTGAAATCGCTAAACGCGCAGGTCTTCCTCTACGGATTGCGGCAAAAGTCGACCCTGCCGACCAGAACTACTTCGAAGCCGAAATTGAACCGTTGCTCAACCATCCCTTGATTGAATTCATCGGAGAGATCTCCGATGCCGAGAAAGATGAGTTTCTCGGCAATGCGATGGCATTGGTGTGTCCTTACGATTGGCCGGAGCCTTTCGGATTGGTCTTGATCGAAGCCCTGGCTTGCGGAACTCCGGTGTTAGCTTACCGACGTGGATCGATTCCTGAAATCATCGATCACGGCGTCACCGGCTTTATTTGCGAGACAGTAGCCGAAATGGTGGATGCAGTCGGACAGGTTCCCCTCGTCGATCGGCGGCGCTGCCGGGCTGCTTTTGACGAGCGGTTTACTGCGGATCGAATGGCGCGCGACTATGTCGCGCTGTATGAACGGCTTCTTGAAGATGAGGCTGTTCAAGCCACACCGGCCTTCGCCTCCGAGCAGCATAAGACTCTTGGGCGAGGCCGACATGTCTGACGTACTTGCTGATTCAAAAGAGACCGGTTCCACTCCCAGCCGTGCTCGCGGCTGGGAGTTAGTCAAAACCAGAGACTTCGGATTTTTGTTCGCCGGCCAGACGATCTCTCAGATCGGTGACAGCCTCAATAAAGTAGCGTTGCTCTGGTTTGTATACGAGATGACCGGGTCGGCGCTTAAGATGACGGTGGTCGGACTGCTTCAAACCCTACCGCCCTTGCTGCTAGGGCCGCTGATTGGTGTATATCTGGATCGCGTTCGAAAGAAACCGGTCATGATCGGGGTGGATCTTCTCCGAACCCTAATGGTTCTCCTGATCCCGCTGTTTTATGCCATGGGGGCCTTGACTCTCGACCGGCTCTACTTCCTCGTGTTTGCAACCGCAATCTTCTCCACGGTCTTTGGGCCGGCCTTGACCTCTGCGGTTCCTCTCATTGTGCCCAAAGAGCGGCTCATCGCTGCCAACGCGTTACTACAAACAACGACCAACGTGGGGCTTCTTGTGGGGCCTGCCGTCAGTGGCCTCGGGATTGCGCTCATCGGAGCACAAAACGTACTCTATGCCGACGCGGCGACCTTTTTTATCTCCGCACTGTGCTTGTTCCCCATTCGTATGCATGAAACCCTCGACCACTGGCGCACAGCGAGTAAAGGATTGACGGAAGGCATCACCAGCGATTTGCTGGCGGGCTTCCGTTTCGTATTCGTCGAGCAGAAGACGGTTCTTCTCCTCATGTTGACGGCAACTCTCTACAGCGTCGGCATCAGTGCCTTCATCTTTCTGCTGCCGGTCTTTGCCAAAGACGTGCTTGGAGTGGGTCCAATCCAACTCGGGTGGCTGTGGTCGGCTCTCGGAGTCGGGATGTTGCTCGCCTCGCTTAGCCTGACATCGATCACACAAGGAGACGTATCTTGGCGTTTGCGGTTCATGTCCGGCACATTAGCCGTCGGCGGTCTTGCCGTCGCGGCGCTCGGTTTCCTAGAAGCTCCTGTTGTGGCCGGTGCCCTGATCGCGGTGATCGGAGGAAGCACCGCCATGTTTACTCCGATGGTGTGGACGATGCTCCAAGAATTGACGCCATCGCATCTCCTGGGCCGGGTCTTTACGAGCTTCGCCACGGGGGGAATGGCGTCATCCATGGCCGGTATGGCGGGTTTTGGATGGGCTGCCGATACCATCGGTCCAGCCGCCAGCTTGGGAGGCATCAGCCTCATTCTCCTCATGACAGCTGCGACCGCATGGCTGTTCAGCTTTTACAAGTCGCACACAGGGAGTTTGGCCATTTCTACGTCCAGCCCTTTGGCCTCTTAACCCGACACCGTCTCGAAGTTTCCATCAACAGACGCATCACTTGGAACGGCCCTCTGAAACACGAGGGGGCCGTCTCACTCCGGAGTAGATGACACGAAAGCCGTCGCGAGTTAGAATGGTCGAGTGAATTCTCAGGAACGCCGTCACGAGGAGGGGCTCCCGCGATGACCAAGTCGCCACGAGCGCTGATCATACTGAGTACGAGTTTGTTTTTGTTAGGACTAATAGGTGTGGGTCCAGCGTCCTCGCAGACACAAGAGAAGGAAGCCGCACCGGAGAAGGCT
>JAFEBM010000063.1 GCA_018242685.1 Nitrospira sp.
GTTGAGGGAGAACAGGGCGCGCCAACCCCAATGATCGGCAAGCCACCCGCCGGTAACCAAGCCAAACGTAAAGGGCATCAACGTGAACAGCCCCCAGATCGCCAGCCCCAACGACTTCAGGTGATCGGGATACTCCTTGATCAGCAAAGATTGGCTCAGCGGCAAGGTGACGCCGCCGGCGAGACCGAGCAGGACGCGAGCCGACACGAAGCCTTCAATGCTGTCGGCTGTCGAGCAGAATACCGATGCCATTGCGTAGGCGATGAAGGCGCCGCAAAAGACGCGGGGTTCTCCATAACGGTCGGAGAGCCAACGGGCGAGGGGAAAGCCCAGGGCCAGGGCGATCATGAAATTCGTCTGCGCCCACCTTCCGAAACTGACATACACGCCGCCCAAGCCTCCTGCCGCGTGCGGTTCCAGCGCTACGTATGAGCCGGCGTTGAACAGCACCACGATATGGGCTAGGCCCAACACGAGGTTGAGGAGGAGGAAGTGCCATCCGAGGCGGCGGGTCTCTGGATAATCCCATGTCGTCATAAACAGGCTCGTTCAACAAAACATGGTGTGCTTGGTTGTTCATCTGCTGAGGTCTCCCGCACAAAAGTCATCCGTGATGCGTAAGTCAGCCTCAACATTTGTGGAGGTGTACGAGCAAGGACTGCGCCTCTTAAACTGCGTAGTCTCAACCTAGTGAAATTGCAGGGCTGCTAGGGATTATCTTCCTAAATAGACAAAGGAAATTACTGAGAACCCACGATGGGCCGCGATTCATCGCGGGTTCTACTCACGACGGATTGAGGCTTCTGATGCTAGGAGCGTGTGGACAATTAATTTGATAGCCAGGGTTCCCCTGAGAATCGAGTTGTGATTCACTGTTTGTAAGCCGTTGGAGGGGCTTATGAATGGTGAGACGCTATGGATTGGGCGATGATCGATTCCCCCATCGTTCGGGTGCATCAACGCGCAGCCGGCGCACGTAAAAAGGGGGCCAAGAAACCGAAGATGTCCGTGAGCAAGAAGCGATCGGGTGCAGTAAAGGTGGGCTGACCACCAAAATCCACGCGACCTGCGATGCGCTTGGCAATCCCACAGGCGTTCACCTGACGCCGGGACAGGCCCATGACCTTCAGGGCGCGGATGCGTTGCTGCCGGCTCTTGTTGCCGAGGTTCAGGCGTTGCTGGGCGACAAAGCGTACGATGCGCAGGAGCGCGTACTTGACCTGTTGGAAAAAGCCGGAGTGCAACGCGTCATCTCGCCGAAATCAAATCGCATCTTCCAGCGGGCATACGATGAAGATGTGTATAAGATCAGGCATCTGATCGAGAATTTCTTCGCCAAACTCAAACAGTTCCGAGGCATCGTCACCAGATACGACAAACGCGCTTCAATCTTACTCGGCGCAACCTATCTCGCAGCATCCCTCAGCTGGCTTAATTGACCACACGCCTTAACACTGGTCCTGCCTCACCATGGGCGATACGTCGATAGCCGGTTCATCGATTTAGGCTGTGAACTCGCGTTACCAAAAATAGGGATATCCGTAGCGATACGCGTAGCTATAATACGGACCATGCCCGCTGTTCCTCTGATCCCAGTCCCACACCGTGATATTCTTGACGGCCAGTTCAGGAACCTGCTGCTGGACATCATCGATTTTGATAGTAGTCATGCCCACCACTTCTCCCACGACGGTCACGCGTTTCTTCTCGTTATCGAATACCGCCGGATCCGGTACCTTCTCGTTGTTGCGATCGATAATGACGAACCGGCCCTTCGACTCTGCCTCACGTCCGGTGGGAATCAACTCTTCGGACAGCGGAATCTGCAACACCTCGAGCTCTGTCCCCTGTTGCGTCCGCTTTGCCGACAAGACCTCGCCGCCCGCCAGCATAAGCTTTCCTCGATAGGTCTCAGGATGATCCTTGATGTCGGCGTAACGGAGATGCTGATCGACATGTCCCTCCAAACGATCGGGAATCACTTCCGTCGTGTGCTGACATGCGCTTGCAACAAAGCATAACAGAGCAATGCTCAATAAAAGACTTGCGTGTTTCATAGCTATCTCCCTTTCTCGTTGGACCATTCGACCGACCGTCTGAGAAATTGACCATACAATCAATGCCTGAACCTCCAAACAGATTGGATGCTGCCACGGCTGCCTGTTCACAAAGCCCCACCTCGAAGGCGAGGTTCTTCGCTCAATGAAAATCGTACTGCTGAGGTCTCCCGCACAAAAGTCATCGGTGATGCGTAAGCCAGCCTCAACATTTGTAGAGGTACATAAGCAAAGACTGCGCCTCTTCAACTGCATAGTCTCAACCTAGTGAAATTGCAGGGCTGAGAGGGATTGTCTTCCTAAACCGAAAAAGAAAATCATCGAGAACCCACGATATGTCGCGATTCATCGCGGGCTCTACTCACGACGGATCGAGGCCTCTGATGCTAGAAGCGTATGTGCGAGTAGAGGAGTGCGCGTGATTCAGTTAGCGGTCGGTCGCTTTATCGCAAGGTGTTTCATCCGGCTGCGCAAGGTACTGGGCGGGATGCCGAGACGTGCTGCTGCTCCGTCAGGACCTTCGATGCGCCAATCGGTCAATGCCAGAGTTTGGAGAATGTGTCGACGTTCGAAATCCTTGAGGCCGGACGACGGCAAGCTGGTGAACGAACGATCCTGCAATCCCAGGAGATGGTTATCGATCCGCAAGATCGACTCGTGTGAGAGGATCAAGGCTCGCTCGATCACATTGGCCAATTCTCGAACATTGCCCGGCCACGAGTAGCGAACCAATCGTTCTAACGAATCAGGATCGATATCCGTGCACGAACGACGCAGTTTTGTTGCGTAGAGTTCAAGGAAATGTCGGGCTAACGAGGGAATATCCTCCGGACGCTCGCTCAGTGTGGGCAGTCGGATCGGGAACACGTTCAGCCGATACAGAAGATCCGATCGGAACGTACCGAGCTTGACCGCTGCAGAAAGATCGCGGTTTGTGGCGGCGATGATACGAACATCCACTCGAATCGGCTGTTTCCCACCTAAACGATCAACCATCCCATCCTGTAAGACTCGCAGCAACTTCGCCTGTGTTTCCAGAGGCATTTCACCGATTTCATCCAAGAACAATGTTCCTTCATGGGCCAGTTCGAATCGTCCTTCCCGGGTGCGGTCCGCTCCGGTAAATGCGCCGCGTTCATGGCCGAATAATTCACTTTCAACCAGTCCGGCCGGAAAGGAGGCGCAATTCACGCGAACCATGGGTTTCCGATGGCGCTGACTCAAATCATGAATGGTTTGAGCGATCAATTCCTTGCCCGTTCCTGTCTCACCCGTCAGGAGAACGGTCGTCGACGTCGAGGCAACTTGTCGCGCAAGAGTTAAGACATGTTGAAAGGCGGTACTTTCCCCGACCAATCTATCGATGTTTTTTGTGAGCCGCAGTTCCTCGTTCAAGTACACATTTTCTTTTGCCAGTTGGTTCCGTAACTGATCGATTTGTTCGTAGGCTTGGACGTGATCGATCGCATAGGCGATTTGCATCGCCACTTGTGTAAGGAATTCGATATCTCCGGGATCGGGATCGCCTGATTCCCGAGTGCCGATATTGAGAATACCGAGGCATTGATCTTTCACGAGCAGCGGAAGATTGATCATCCGTCCGAGGCCTTCTTGGGCGTACAACTTGTCTTCAGGAAAGACCTGCTCTTTCTTGAGGTCGGGGCGAATGTGCAGGGTTTTGTGTTCGTATACCCACCCCATCCCGCTTCCATGGCGTGGGACGAGGGCATCGCGGTTCAGCGCGACCAGCGGGACCGTGGTCGCGAGGACATAAAACCGGAATGCATCGGTCTGAGGATCGTACTGGGTGATCGATGCACGGGCCCATGGGATGGCCTTGGTGATCTCCACTGTAATCGCTTCCCACAAGCTGCGCATGTCGCGCTGCGAGTTCAGCACGAGCGCGACGGACAAAAGTGCGCGATAGTTTCGTTCGATCTGATCCAATGATTGCGGCTCCTGGTGTCGTGATTCAATCACAGAAGAAACTGTCATGTCCAGGTGCTTGCGTGCGGGAGGCGATCTGAAGCAGGAGCATCGGCGACGTCAAAGTTTGGTTCCATCGGAAGCCATCCCGATTGACTCGCCTTCCGATGCCTTGACGAACGTAAGAGGCATGGAGGCGCCGGCAAGACGTTGCCAGGTACCTCACAGCAGTCACCTCTTCGCCGTTACAGCACACTCAAAAACGCGGCGAGGTCGGCTCTTTCTTGATGGGTCAAACCCATGCCAAAGCGGATGTTGTAGAACTCCACTGCGTCCTTCAGGGTCGCGGCGGAGCCGTTGTGGAAATAAGGCGCTCGCGCGGCCAGCCCTCGGAGACTCGGGCCTTTGAACTTCCCAATATCGGCCCACTTTCCTGTAATTAACGCTCGGCCTGGATCTGTTGTGGACACTTCCGTTCCATCTGCCTTGTTACGCAGAGTGATGATCGGGAGGTAATCGACTCCCAAGGGGTTCGTCACATCGGCAATTCCGATATTCAGCGGAGCGCCTAGGGAGTGGTCACCCACATTGAACGAATTGTGACAGGTACCACAGGTGCCGTTGATGACCGGGAGACCGGTCGCGTCGTTGAGCCCGCCCACCCCCACAATGTTGATGGGGTGTGAATTGAAGAGAGTTTGCCCTCGGAGGATGCTCGCGCGACGATCCGGGTGATGGCTGTGCTGCTCGTGACCGGAAGTATGGGCCCAGTGATTGGTGAAGAGGGTGAAGACCACCGGTGTGAACGGTGTTTTGAAGGGATTGAGCCCCAATGGATCGTTGATGCCGATAAAAAACGGCTGCTCCGAGAGGATGACGGGACCACCGTTCGCGCCATGAACATCGAGGGTTCCCGCGCCGAAATCGATCGCCTGAGCCGTGGAGAGCGCCATTTCAAAGTCGACGATCTTTTTTTGTTGTTCTTGGGTAGGCGCCGTTGTGGCTTGTGCATGACCGAGGGCGGCACCCATCGCCTGGTGTGCGAGGTCGGAGAGTAGGTCGGCGGGATTCGTGGCAAACGCGATCGGTTTCGTAGCGGTCTGTGGCGAAGATTCGCGCCCATCCCACATCACGGTGCTGAGAAACCGGAGGTTGGTGGAGGGCAGAGGGCGTCGGTACATGGAGAGCGTGCTTGTCTCGCTGCACCCGTAGGGGTTCCGGACGCTCACCACCTCGAACTCGGCTCCTGCCGGGACTGTAAGCGCGATACGGATCAATCCGCGGGTGCGCAGGAGGCTATAGGCTTCGCGACGGCCCTCCATTGTGGCGGTATCAATGCTGTGATCGCAGTTGGAGCCGTCATTGGTCCGAAAGATCGGATCAAGGCCGTGCGACCGCTCAAAACGGTTCTCGACGTGCGCCGCCGAGACGGACCAGGCATCGCTCGGCTGATGACAGCTGGCGCAGCTGCGGCCGTTGGTTCCCAGACTTTGAAAGAAGGGACCGGTCAGATCGAGTTTGCCGGTCGAGTTGAAGGTTTTCAGAATGCCTGTCGCATTGGGAAAAGGGAACAGGTTCGGGAAAATGACCGGCGCCTCGGATTCCGCCGCCACGACCGATGTAAGACCCAGCAGAAACGCACCCGACAACCAGAGGCCGGATTTCATCATAGTCGCTCCGTGTAAACTGAATTAGGAGTGAATGCGAGATTGTATGGCCAACAGACACGACGGCGTGTTGCCGTGCTGGTTATGAATCCGTGGGATAGACAAAGGAAGTCACGTTTGCGATGAGCACGGCGGTCATGTCAAGGGCTGTCTCAAAGGACTGACAAAGACTGCATCGCAGTAGCGGAGACTGAGGCCATCGGTATGCGCTCATGCGGCTGTGCGGCGGGTTTGCACCCAATAGACCCGTCTAGGATCCAAAGTAACATCGGCTTGGCCTGTCCGACTTAAAAAGTCGATGGCTAGAAACACTTGATTCCAGGTCAAGTCGGGACAGAGCTGCGTGACGTCGTCCAACGAACAGGCTGTGCCTTGTTCTTCCGGCACGGACCGGACACGATCAACGATAGCTGCCTCACTCATGAGCCACCTCGTTTCCTCGAACTCACATCGGCCTAAGCACATTATGTGCCAAACTGAAGCTTTCGTTTTTCATCTCAACGCACAAGCGCACTGGATTCATAAAACCAGCATGGCGAGTGGTCCTAAGACTAAGGACCGGTACTTAAGGAAGATTGATTTATTTTGTCTTGACTTTGAACTGAGCGAGATTCCCAAAGGCGCAGAGTGCGTAATCGCTCTTTGAGCTGATAAGGGGTTATAAACAGAAGGTGTGGAAATGGGAAAATTGTGGTCAACCTTTCGCCTGACCAAACCCATTGGCCGGTGCTCGGCCAAGAAAGGGGACACCGCCGGTACCGCCCACATTGACTCTCTTTCACCTTGACGAACTGATGGGTACCTGTTTTAGCCTGCCGGTCGACTCAATACACGGTATACATTTGCAATTCATTGGTCTTGATCTTGCACCAACTTTAACAATAAGACGGAAAGGATGATGTCCTGTTGAATATGCTGAGCGTGGTCATGAATCAGCGAGTGGAATGGAAATCCGGTCAGGAGCGCCATCATGCAGAGCCGGCTGCACCACAGCAGGAACACGCTGGCTCGATGAGACGGGGTGTCTGGATTCCTATGAGGGTATAACCTAGGTGCCGCTGTTCTTCCTCTGTTGTCTCGTGATGGCCAGTGCGGTCCTCTCTTTCGGACTGATGCTGTGGTTCGTCGTGCTGGGAATTGTGTGGTTCGTCATGCCGGGTATGGAGGAGGGCTGAGAGCAGCCGACCGTGGTGAGCATCGGTATGTTTGATAAACCGAGGTTTCTGCATCGAGCCGAGAGCCGGGTGGACGAGGAGCGGGTCGAGATGCAACGCCAGGGGAGATTCCAACGCTCAGCCATGCGTGTGATAGCATGATGTGAAATGAAACGTGTCAAGGATGGGAGGGGGGCCGATGTTTCAACAAGCAGAGCACAATAAAGAGAAAGAGAATGGAGAGCCGGAGGCCAGCCTGTCGGTCGCGGGGCGCATTCTGCTGGCTGTGGACGAGTCCGAAAACTCCCATCGCGTGGTCCAGTATGTGGGCTCGTTGCTGAGCCGAACGCCCGACGCCGTCATCACCCTCTTTCATGTGCTCAAGCCCATGCCGCGGCGATTCCTGGAGCATGGGGGATCGGAGAATCCGGCGGTCGAGGCGCAATTGAGCGCGCAGTTGCGCCATGAACAGGACACCTGGATTCAGAAGGAGCGGGAATCCGAGTGTCATGTCCTGCAGCAGGCCTGTGAGACGTTGACCCGATCGGGGTTCGACATGAACCGCGTGACGGTGAAGTATGGGCATGACGACGATATTGTCAGAAATATCCTCGACGAGGCTCGCAGCGGGCATCATGATACCATCGCCGTGGGGCGGCAGGGGATCTCGCGGATCAAACAGCTGTTCGGGGGCGGCACGACCGACCATCTCCTGCACGCCGCCAAGGGAGTGGCGATCTGGGTGGTGGCATGACAACAGATGGCGACTCGTACCCTCGGATCGGACTCTCGATGTGCTGTTCTCGAAAGATCTGGTCCACTTTCGAGCGACGCGCTTCCGTACCCTGCCTCGGTAGCAGAATTGAAGAAATCTGCTTGAATCCCTGACACCTCGCATCTTCAACCGCCAACCAAACTTCGGACTACCAGCAAGTGAGGATGAAGCCTCACACGAACCTCCGCGATGCGGCTTGCGCCTTTGAGGGGACTCCGCTATATAGAAACGGGTAAACAGCGCCGGCTCACGATTTCCGCCGTAAGGGAGGAATGCTAATTATGGATAGGATGCCGTTTGGAATTGTACATATCGGCTTCGCTTGCATGTTGGCATCGGCTGGTTGTGCCTCGGAACAGGCCGCGAGACAGCCGACATCAGCAGACTCATCCATGCCATCGGTCACGACTGAGTCGGTTTCCGTTGGGCCGTCGGATTCTCTGAAGGCGTGCCTCGCCAAGATCTCCAGCGATTCCAGCGATGGGGCGAGGATGATCGCCGAACAAAGTTGCCAAGATAATGAAAAACTTCATCAAGGCCTAGTCGGGACGGCCATCGCGAAAAGCGGTAATCGCGCATCCGCCGGGACGCAAGGTGATTCGTTGAAGGCCTGCATGGCGTGCATCCCCACAGACGCCACGGCGGGTCAGCGAATGCTGGCGGAAGAAACCTGCGCGCGCGATCAGTTGACGCATCGGTAAGAAGAAGTCGCATCTCGATATGTAAGGAACAAGAGGCAGCCATTCCATTGGCCTTCTAGGTAACTGATGGTTCGTCCACGATCCTGGCGTCTGTTCTATTTATTATTGTGGATCATGGTTGCGGGCTGCGCTTTGGGTGCAGGCTCGAGGCTTTCTGACTCCCCCAGTGACGGGGCTATCTCCAAAGAAGTGGAGGCCAAGCTCGTAGGCGATCAAGGCGGAGGGTTGTCGGAAATCCTGGTCACAACCGAAGCAGGCGTTGTGATGCTGGTGGGCACGGTCGAACGGGCGGAACAGAAAGCCAGAGCGGCGGATCTGGCCCGCCAAGTCAAAGGTGTGAAACGCGTGAAGAATGACCTTGAAATTCAACGGACAAAAGCAAGCGAGGCGCCTACACCATAGCCGCCGCACGGATGCATCCCCTCCGCACCGTTCGCCTCTCCGACGGGGTCGGGGGCTTCCTGGTTTACAGACCGCTCGATCCTTCCCGCACCGCATCCTCCTCTACGGGCGAACCATCCTCAGCCATTGAAAAGGCTTCTTCGGGGAGGGTGATCGCGTTAACCAGCAGATCGAAGGCCAATTTCACCGTTCCCTTCGCTCCGGCCATCAAGGATTCAGCCGGCAAGAAGACTACGGTCGGATCTTTCGCCGATCCTTTGACCTGGAAAATGGCGGTATCGAATCCTTGTCGCTCACCGGCAAATAGCTTCCCGAACAACGGCACGCTTTTCAGGAGGTCGGCATATTGGCCGAGCGGACTCGCCACCACCATCCCATCGAATTTATCGTCGATGAAATCATATCGCGCTGTTCCGCTGATTTTCAGAATAGGACTATCCAGCAGGAATTCGCTGATGTTTATGACGCCATGCTCAACGCCGAACACGATCTTCAATCGGTCGAACGGTATGCCATCTTTGGTAAAATCCGCCTTGCCTTTCAGCAATGTGGGCAAGTTGATGAGAACCAACACTTTGGAGATCACCGGGGCATAAATGAGACGCCCGCGCTCGATCATGATGGAAATCGGCCGGCGGCTGGTGATCGACGAACGAAAGGCGCGGTCCTGTCCGAACTCCGCCTGGACCCCTCCTCTGGCCGTCATCCATCCGCTGATTCGCGGCTGTTCCTCTAGAAGAGAAAACAGGTGGTCGATCGGCACGCCGCTGATACCGAACCTGCTGCTGACCAACCGCGGACCTCGTTCCGGGATATTCACATTGACACGTCCGGCGAGATGACCGTCATCCGTATCGCCGCTGATTCGATCGATCTTCACATTTCCGTGCTCGAACCGAATCCGGCATGACAGTCCGCTCACCAGAGATTGCTCATAATAGAGATAATCGACCAGGACCGTGGCGTCGAGCGAGCCATTGGCCCACCAGGTTCTGACGGCGGGAGACGAATCGGAAGCGGCCGAGCCGTTAGGGCTCGCGGGCTTCAGCGAAGCGACGTCAATCTGAGGGGATTGAACGACCAACTTGGCCCTCGGGGCCTCTAACCAATCCGTAATGGATCCTGACAAGCGTATATCGCTGTTGCCGACGGTGAAGGTCAGCCGCTGAATGGCGATGTTCTTGCCGTCGAACCGCAGCCTCATAAAAATATTTCTGATGGGATCTTGGAACTGCCCTTCGACCACTCCATTGTCGAAGCGTAGGCGGCCGCTCGTGACCCATGAGGCGCGGTCCATGGCTCGGCCCTCCATTTGAAGCCCTGCCTCGATAATCCCAGTACTGACCGAGCCGAGCCTCACGCCTCGCGATAGCTTATCCAGCGAAAGCGCATCGGACCGTATTTTCGCTCGAAACTCCCATTCATTCGTCAGCTGGATCCGGCCTTCGCCGGTCAACCTGACCGGCGGAATGATCAATTCACAGCGCGTGACCGACAAGAGCAGGTCCTTCTGGAGCCGGCCATCAAACCGTATCCCAGCCGGCGCCCCTTTGGTTTTGTCGAATACATGGGGAACACGGAAATCCGTCCCGTCCAGCGTGAGTCTTCCTTGGAAGTGGGGCGTGCGAACATGACCATCTATGGAGGTGCTCAATGAGACGGGACCTTCAACATTCAGCTTGAATGGTTCACCGTCGGCTCCGCGCAACCAAGGAGCGATATCTTCCCCATCGGCCGTGATCTTCAGGGCCACGTCTTGAAACGACGGCTCGTCCGCAAGAGTCACTTTGCCCCCGGCCTCCACTCGCGCAAAACCGGCTTGACCGTTCAGATGGTCAAGGTGGACCTCCTTGGGGAGAATTCTTACGGCGGCTTCAATCTGCCGAAATGGAACCGGTACGTTTTGATGGCGAAATCCAAGATTATGGATCGCTATGGAAATCTCCTCAATGTCCAGGTCCTTCTTACCCGGCCGACCGGCCACATGCGCCACCATCCCGACTTCCCCGGTGACCTGTTCATATTGAGAGAGACTCCTCGTCATCTGCGGGAATCTTCCTTGATTGTTCAGCAATGCGATCAGATCCTCCGCCCGGACCTCTCCCGAGATACGGGCGTCGACCATCGGTTCCTGTCTCCATTCAGTGATGAGTAGGGCCCCTTCGGAAAGACGAACTGGCCCATAGTTTCCCCGCAGAGCGGTCACCCGAATCTGTTCGAGATCGTAGGTCACCGTCGCCGACAGTTCTCGGACGGCGGGATGGGTACCGGCGGGGAGGAAGCGCCCGTCCCGAATTTCCAGGGTCCCCGCAATGTGGAAGCGTTCGGCCTGCCCCAAGACGGCTTCTACATGCGTATCGTGCACCGAGATAAATCCTTCGACAGCATGCTCGGACAATTTGTTCCGCAGGTCAGAGGGAATCCATTCCGCCGGCACCTGATTCAATGTTTGCTTCAACGGCACAGAAGAGGACGACAGGTCTGCAGATACTCGAGGCTCTGTTGTGCCGAGTCCGGTCATGTCGGCGGTTCCCTGCATGGAGACATTGGAAAATCCGGCTCGCCAATCCGTCACAATGAGATCGTATCCGGCAGAACGAGGTATCAGTCGCAGATGTCCGAGCAATTGGACCGGCGGGACGAAACCACTCGGAACGGGGCGCGCACCAAACACTCCGGCGAGGTAACGAACGTCCAACCGATGAATACGTATGGCTCCCTCCGCTTGCGCCAAGGTTGCAGTCTCCAGCGACTCCCCATCCGCTCCGTTCAACAGAACAAGAGAACCATCGATATTGAACAAGGCGTTTTCATCGGTCCCTTGCGGTATTTCTCCGGACACTTGGATCTTCGCCGAGCGCCCCGGTATGTCCTCCGTCATAGTCAGTTGCAACGAGGTCAAGAGCATGGGATCCGTCTGAACCGATCTCAATTGGTCCACAATCGTTATCCCACCGTCCACGATCAAGAGATTTCGTACGAAGGCCAAGAAGCCAAACGGGTTTCCTTTCTTATCTGAGGCAGTCTCCGGCTTCCCCTCACTGATGGTCCATTGCCCCGATGGATGACGCCGCACAGTGATACGCGGGCTTTCGAGAACCACATGCGTTGCCACAGCCTGCCCCTCCAACAAGGCACCGATCTGAAGCGCGACGTCCACATGTGTTGCGGATAAGAGAGGCGCGTCGATTTGCCGATCAAATATCGTCACATGGCGAAGATCCAAGCGAGGGCGGGGGAAAAGTCTGAGTTCCAGATCCTCGAACTCCAAGCGATGGCCGGTTCGCTGTTCGACCTGGTGGAGCAAGACATTCTTGATGGACTGTGCGTTGAGAGACCATGAGATTGCCCATACGACCGCCGCCATGAGACCGATGGCGAGCGCCATGAGAAGAAGGAGCCTGCCCAGAGACTGAGATGCCTTGCGAGAGATCAGTTCGTTCATCGGCGCTGTGCCAAGGAGCAATTCCTGCGCGACAGGCCTGTCAATCGGCCTCGTCTGATTTTGGCATACAAGCAGCCGGAATTTGGAGAGGGGGATTCCTTAAACTCAACATACGTCTTGAGCAGATTCGCGCGTGAACGGTCCCGTTGGAACGTTCGAAGTTCATAGCGGCTGATGGCCAAGGGAGATCATCTGTGGCAATGCTGCGATGCAGATCGCCTGATTGATCAAGGGCACCGGCGTCACGCAGCGCGCAAACCCAAGACACCACATCTTGGATGGTTAACGCATGCGTATCGTTAGGTGTCTTGGCAAACACACATTGCGTGATGTTGGTCATTAGGAAGCTCCGCAATGAACTCATGCAATCTTCGCGATCTTCCTTCCAGCGAATGGGACATCTTGGACTTTCCTGATCCGTCCCCATAGAACACCATGCCACCACAGGAAGTGGCGTTTCACTCAACCGAGACCGAAGTTTCTGCGCTTCAGGCGGTAACGACCAAGCTGCTCGCGGTAAGAAGCATGTACCGCAAACTTGTCGCTCGGGTGGTGCAGGTATATAGCCAGAATGGCGAAGGCAAACGCATACGTTTCACCTTTCCTTCTTGAGCCAGGCTTGCTTGATCGCGCTATGGGTCATGACGGTTTCGTCACGAATCATCATGAATATTGCGGGCTGGACCTTGTCCACCGTGAGCCTTATCACAGATCAGGAGATGTACGATCCCGCGAGCATTTTACGGCCTCACGAGGAATCTATCGACAAGAAGCGCGGGACAACCCATCGTTTCTCGTCCCGCTCTTCCTACTGGACTGTCTGCCGCTAATGCCCCGCACTTGCGTGGTCGGCCCCGAGTCTCTTGTTAGGCTTTCGCCTTTGCTCTACGCTTTTGGGGTAGCAGTGGAATGAGACAACGCAACGTCCTATTCACAGAGTCCGAGTCGGGGAAATACGGTCGAATATCCGGTTCAAGAACAACGGTACCCTCTTTTGGCACAACCTCCTTAACAGTACGTGTGCCATCCGCGTTATGGATCGTGATGGTATAGCCGGCTTGCATGGCTTTGTGGTGCTTGCCACGCACCCCACCCCTAAAATCGTATTCGCTACGCATATCAGTGTCCTCCGCCTGTGATATTTTACTCATTCTCCTCTTCATAAAGTGTCCGCTCCGATGGAGTTGCTTTTCGGCAACTGATAATGCGTATATTTGAGTTACGTTCAGTATAGACCACTACCAGCATGCGGCCCTTGTCGGAACTCCCAATGTCAACGTACCGCTGTTCATCTGCTGAGTGCCCAGGGTCAGGAATGGTCACTGAAAATGGATCGGTGAAGACTGTGATGGCTTCATCGAAACCGACTCTGTGCTTCTTGAGATTCGCTTTAGCTTTCTCATCGTCCCACTCAAAACTCAGTTTCATTATGGCCTCTTTGAGCCATGGTGTCTTGCTATCGAGTAATGCAGCCTACCTCTGGCTCATCTTGGTCCGCATAAGGCTCATACCCTCGCTTCCTACGGCATAAGATGCCGGATGTTCTCGGATAAAGACTGTGCAAGTCGCATGGTTTTATGAATTTCTCCATACTATGCGTCTGACGTGTTCAGGCGACAGCTTTCATCCCTCGGTCGACTCTGGCGATTCTAAAGCCGCCAGGTCGGCGTAGGTTTCCAACGTTCGTCGTGCTGTTTCCGCGTCCAGCTTGCTGATCGCAAACCCGACAGGGACGATGACGTGGTCACCAACCCCGGCTTCCGGCACCAGTGCTAACGAGACGGATTTCGTGATTCCGCCGAACGACACCGTCCAGGCTCTTTATCAGACCTCAACCAAGGTGAATCGTTCTTCTGGTTTCAGTTTCATGACCTCGTCTAATGGTTGTTTTGTACTCATTGTGTATACCTCCGATTGTCATGAAACCTAATGAGTGTCTAGCCCTGGAGGTGCCCACCGCGCAACGCCAAACCCTCTGCCACACCCGTCCTCCTTCAAAATACTTATGCGAAAAGGGGCGCCTTCAATCTGGTGATCGGTACGGCCGAGAGGCAGAGCCCTCAACTGTGTGAGGAGCCACGCTGAGGTCATGTCAATAGGTGTGTA
>JAFEBM010000064.1 GCA_018242685.1 Nitrospira sp.
GTGATCTCCGGACACTACTGATCAACGGTCTCTCATAAATCTGTATGTGTTGCGATCGATCATTCTCGTTGTAAGGTGTGCGTTCGTATGTGGTCGCATCGTTTGAATCTATTTGAAGTCTTCAAGGCCACGACTCTCGGCATACTTGCCGTCCTCTTGTTCTCCGTTGGTAGTGCAACCCATCCCACCACGATCAGTGCCTATCTGATCAGTGCCTATCTATTGTTCTCCGCGATTATGGCGCTTCAAGGCGTCGAGATATGTGCTCCTGCGCTCTCATTGAATGCTCTCAACTCTAAGCACCGGACTTTCTTGTTGCGTGTCAGCGTCCTGGCTCAGTTGATATTCGCTTCGTTTCTCGTCACCGTCACGGATGGAAAGATAGCTCAAGTGCGAAGCTTCCGGCTGAACGAGCTCCGGCCTCGCCCTTGCTGAACGTCCAGTCAGATGTCGGTTGAGGAGCCTTCACAAGCGCATAGGCGCATGAGTGGAAAGGGGGAGTTCCATATGAGTAGATTACGTTCTGCCATGGGATCCTACTGGCTTGCGGTTGCAATACTCGTCTTGGTACTCTTCAGTCGCCCTGCTCAGGCCGAGTGGTACGTGGCAGGGCAGGGGGGAGCCACCTTTGGAGGTGGCTTTCATAATCTTAGCGGGACGTCGGGTTCTAGCGCAGGCCTTGGTTTCGAAGATCTCACTCTTCATACATCGTTCCTATACGGAGGGAAGGTCGGATATTATCTCGACGACCCCGGGTTGAAATGGCTGGGATTCGAGATGGAGGCATACTCATCGACCCAGCATGTGAACCAGCAAGGTGTCGGGATCGGTCAAGGTGGAGGAAATCCCACCTCCGTCGAGGTGACCTCCGGCAAAGATGTCCGAGTCACCACCTGGGCCCCCATCACTATTATGGTCCGTTATCCAATTGGTTCCCTGGAGCCGTATGGGGGGGTTGGATTGGGGGTGTACTTTCTCCACCTCCATGACGCCGCGAGTAACACAACGGCAAACAGCAATGCGAACATGGGTCTCATCGCGAAGGCGGGATTGCGATGGAGGATGACGGAACACCTTGCGCTGTTCGCGGAATGGAAGTACAACCAATTCGATTTCGATGTCGGCAACTTCCCCATTGGATCAGTCTCTGGGGGGAAAATGGGGCGTTACGAGTCACAAATCGCAGTCGGCGGCCTCGGCTGGCATTTCTAGCCGATTTAGGGGACACCTAAAGAAACGGACATTTGCGTACGCTAAGAACCGGCGTGCCTGAAACCAGGGGTTCGGAGAGTGACCTACCGCTTGCTCTCCCAGCCGACGCATCCGTACGCGACAGGCATCATAGGGAAATAGGGAAGAGGCGTTGCGACTGCGGGGTACTCTGAAAATTTTTTAGATCAACAGTCTCTCATGAATCTGTATGTGTTGCGATCGATCATTCCCGTTGTAAGGTGTGCGCTCGTATGTGGTCGGACCGTCTGAATCTATTTGAAGTCTTCAAGGCCACGACTCTCGGCATACTAGCCGTCCTACTATTTTCCGTCGGCAGCGCAACGCATCCCACCACAATCAGTGCCTATCTATTGTTCTCTGCCATTATGATGCTTCAAGGAATCGAGATATTTACTCCCTCGCTCTCAACGAGTGCACTCGACTCCAAGCACCGAACTCTCTTGCTGCGTCTTAGCATCCTGACCCAGCTGATCCTCGCTTCGTCTCTCGTTGCCGTTACGGATGGGAGCGGCAGCATTTATGAATTGGTGTACTTACTGCCGATTGTTTCTGCATCGACGAAGCTGCCTGGACGGGAGGTGGTCATTGTCGTTGCTGGAGCAGTGATTTCTATGATCGGATTCATTGTGGCCGGGGAAACGTTGACGTCTTCTGTCGTCTACGTCAAGGCATTCCAAGATGCGGTATCTGCAATGGTCTATTTCACCATGGCAGGGTTGTTGGTTTATTTATTCGTAGATGATGAGCGGAAACGACGCGAAAAGTATCAAAATCTGGCGACTGCCCTCGTCGAGAGCAACGGAAAATTACAGGCCGCTCAGGTTCAATTACGAGAACGTCTCGATCAAGTGACGAAGATGGAACAGCGACTGCAAGAAGTCAGTCAGATGGCCGTGCTGGGAGAGGTCGCAGGCCAAATCGCTCACGAAGTTCGTAATCCCCTCGGAATCATCAAATGTTCGGTAGAAATGTTGGCAGCGAGGACGAAAGACGTTTCCAGGCAACGCCATATCGCGATCTTGCTCGAAGAAACCGCTCGGCTGGATAGCGCCGTGGAGAGCGTACTTCGACTCGGAGCTCCCCTGAGTATGCACAAAGCGTCCGTCAGTCTGTCTGACCTTCTGAACAGTGTGACACAACTTTCTTCTGCATGGTCTCTCCCTCCTAGCGTGCGGATCGAAGTTGTCCCAATGCCCGCGGAAATCTTCCTTGAAGGAGATTACGATCTCCTCCACCAAGCCTTCAGCAATCTGGTTCGGAATGCCTCTCAGTCCATGCCGTTTCGAGGGGTTGTGAAAATTTCTTCGACCATCTCTGACAACGATCAACGGCTCGATATTTTAATCGCTGATGAGGGGGTGGGGATGTCGGATGAGGAGGTCAAGCGCTTGGGTGAACCGTTCTTTACGAGGCGCAGAGGAGGTGTCGGACTTGGATTCTCCTTTGCGCGCCGGGTGATCACAGAACATGGAGGAGCGTTACAAGTGACCAGCAGGCAAGGCCGAGGGACGACGGTCATGATCTCTCTTCCGAGATCCGTACATGATTCTACGAGACTCATGACTGGCGCTGCGGGGTGGAGGCGAGCTTAATGGCGACGATTCTGATCGTAGACGACGAAAAAAACTACCTCTGGATGCTCGATGAACTACTCCGAGGGGAAGGCTTCGACGTCGTGACCTGCGAGAAGGGGACGGATGCTCTCATTGTGCTGAGAGAAGCGACAATCGATGTTCTCCTGACCGACCTTCGGATGGCCGAAATGGATGGATTGACCGTACTGGAGAAGGCGCGCGAGATATCCCCGGCCACGTCCCCCCTCTTGATGACGGCCTACGGCACCATTGAACGGGCGGTCGAGGCCATGAGGCGCGGCGCCTATGATTTTATTGTGAAGCCCTTCGAGAATGCCCATCTCATCCGGACCATCCACCGTGCGATCGAACGAAGCGTGCTGGTACGCGAAAATGTCCGTTTATCCAGCTCATTGGCTCGACAGTTCCATCCTGACCGTCTGATCGGACGAAGCGCCGGGATGCTGGGAATCTGGAACAAGATTCATCGGGTCACGGATTCGAAGAGCGCAGTGTTGATTTGCGGTGAGAGCGGAGTGGGGAAGGAGTTGGTCGCGCGCGCGATTCATTGCAACGGCCTCCGCAGTGGTCGCCCATTCCTTGCCGTGAATTGCAGTGCGTTGACTGATTCCCTAGCCGAGAGCGAGTTGTTCGGGCATGAGAAGGGAGCCTTTACTGGGGCCCTGTCGCGTCATCTTGGGCTCTTCGAACAGGCCAATGGTGGAACGCTTTTTCTGGATGAGATCGCCGATCTCCCCATGCCGCTCCAAGCCAAGCTTTTGAGAGTGTTGGATAGTCAAGAGATTCGCCGGATCGGGAGCGAAAAGACGTTTCATGTCGATGTCCGAATTTTGGCCGCGACTCATCGTAGTTTGAAATCAGAGGTGAAAGAGGGGCGGTTCCGCGAGGATCTCTTCTTCCGGCTCCATGTGGTGCAAATCGATATTCCCCCGCTTCGTGAACGGGCTGACGACATTCCACAGCTGGCAGAAGCGTATCTTCAGGGTCTTGTTCGAGAAGGAAAGGCTCGTGGCAAGCAATTCTCACAAGCGACCATTGAGTTGCTGAAACGATATAGATGGCCGGGAAATGTGCGTGAGTTGCAGAACGCAATCGCGCACGCAGCTCTAATGGCGCTGGAAGATGACATTCAGCCGGATGACTTCCCTTTGGAACTTTCGGCGACCGGAGAATGGGAGCAGTCTTTCAATCGCATCTTACCCGACGATGCGCCGCTGGACTCGACGTTGAAAACTGTTGAACGGCTTATGATTACTCGCGCATTGGCACGCACGGGCGGGATTCAAGCGAGGGCCGCCGATTTATTACAGATCAGTCGCAGTCTGTTGCAATATAAGTTAAAGACGCTCTCCGCTCCTCAAACCGATCCCTCGACGAAAAAGTAGGACCGTCCAAATATTTTGACGGCGATTCAAATTCTTTAACACATTGAAACCGTCGTTTCCTCCTGTTTGACGAGACTGCCTCATAACTCCCTGAAAGAGCGAGTGTCCTTCGTAGAGACGCCGTGGTCAGATTCTTGCGTTGTTTTCAAAAACAGTTGAACCGTCATGTTCTTCGGCATTTACGTGATGACACATCGAGGTAGGTAGTAGTTTTCCGAGGTAATCAGTGCGCGAACTTACTGTGCTTCAGTGGGCCTGTTTGATTCCCGTCGTTGTGGGATCGCTCTATAGTATCGTCTGCTTGACGTGTGTCCTTATCGTCCGAGCGAAGCCCGTCCGCCCTCAAAACAATCCGACCGTCAATTGGCCGCCCGTTACGATTCTAAAACCGGTGCACGGACTTGAAAAGAACCTGGAACAGAATCTCAGAAGCGCCTGCTGGCAAGACTATCCACAGTATCAAGTCGTCTTTTCCGTACAGCATGAGCATGACCCTGCGATCCCTCTCTTGAGGAATCTCCAAGCGGAATTCGGCCCTGAGCTGCTCACGGTCGCCGTTGAAAACCGTCAAGCCGGCAGTAACGGGAAAATCAACAATCTCATCGGGGGATTGGCTCACGCGCGGCATGACGTTCTTGTCATCAGCGATAGTGACGTGCGGCTGAGGCCGGACTACCTCAAGACCATTGTCGCTCCGCTGGAGGACCCGGACGTTGGTTTCGTCTGTACATTGTACAGAGCCGTCATGGCGGACACGTGGTTCGAGAAAATGGAGTTGCTCACCATCAATGCCGAGTTGACGCCTAACATCATATTTGCCCTGATGACCGGTTCAGCCAAGTTCTGTTTGGGAGCGTCCACTGCCGTGCGGAGGTCAACGCTCGATGAAATCGGCGGCCTCTCCAGCCTCGCGAATTACTTGGTCGAAGACTATGAAATGGGGCGTCGCATTTGGTCTCAGGGGAAACGTATGGTCTGTCTGCCCTATTTCGTCGATACGATCGTAGACCTCAAAACCGCCACGGCATGGTGGAATCATCTGGTGTATTGGGATCAAAACAATCGCGCCGCCAGGCCAGGGGCGTTGCTTTCCACGATCATCATTCGACCCGTTCCCTGCGCGGTCTTATTTGCCCTCTCGACGCTTGGTTCGTGGCTCGGTCTTATAGTGATAGCCTGCACGATCGTTATTCGGCTTATCGTGGCTGGAATTGTCATGTGGTGGGGGGTGGATGATCGCGAAGGGGTTCGCGCCCTGTGGCTTGTGCCGTTTCGGGATATGGCGGCTTTGGGATCGTGGGCGTTGGCATTCACGAAACGAACGACGGTGTGGCGCGATACAGAGTTTGTCTTGACGAAGGATGGACGGCTTGTCCTTCAGGAAGGTGCTGTGTGCGAAAACTCATTGTCACAGGGGACGACTTCGGTCTCGCAATCCCGGTAAACGAGGCGATTGAAGAGGCCCATCGGAACGGTATCCTGACGACCGCCAGCTTGATGGTCGGGGCGGTGCATGCTGCTGATGCGATTGAACGAGCCAAGCGGCTTCCGACGCTCAAGGTTGGATTGCACCTTGTCCTCGTCGAAGGTCGGCCTGTGCTGTCCCCAGCCGTGATTCCGAACCTGGTCGACGAACGGGGGCTCTTTTCAACGCGTTTCCTACGAACAGGGCTCAAATTCTTCTTTCGTCCGGGCATCGCGCGGCAGTTGGAAGCCGAAACACGGGCGCAGTTTCAAGCGTTCAAAAGAACGGGTTTGGTGCTTGACCATGTGAATGCACACAATCATATCCATCTCCATCCGACGGTGCTGAGCATTATTCTGAAAGTTGGGCAAGACTTCGGGCTGCGCTCCATCCGTCTCCCGTATGAGCCGTTGATACCCTCCCTGCGTGCCTGCCGAAATCGCCGCACAGGCCGGTTTTTGTCGTGGGCCGTGCTGTGGCCCTGGATGCAGCTGCTCAAAACCAGAGTCAAGTTCGCCGGAATGGAGTGTAACGATTTTGCCTTCGGGTTTCATGATAGCGGCCACCTCACATCCGACTTGTTGAAACGGTTTATCCGGCACCTTCCTGCCGGAGTCACGGAGATTCACTGTCATCCCGCGACAAGGCGTTGTCCGGAAATAGATGAAACCATGGCCGACTACGAGCATGAAGAAGAGTTCAAAGCCTTGATCAACCCGGATATCAAAGCTGCTTTGTTGCAACGGGGTGTGCAACGACTGACGTTCAGCCAACTACTCCCCAATTAGACAGCCAAGAGGTCACGCATGCTGAAAGTTCTCATTGCTATGACGATTGCGGCCGCTGCAGCAGCGGTCGGCCAGATTTTCGTTCGACAAGGGATGCAACAAGTGGGTGCGTTGGAACAGTATGCGCCCCTCGCGTTACTGGGATATTTCGGGCGAGCGCTGCTGAATCCCTACGTCGTCATCGGGACGGTGCTCAACGGGGTGTTCTATTTTCTGTTTCTGGCCGCCTTGTCCTGGACGGATGTGACGGTGGTATTACCGATGACGGCACTTGAGTTCGGGATGGCCGCAATTCTGGCCGTACTTCTGCTTAACGAAGTGATCCCCACCATGCGTTGGGCGGGGATCGCGCTCGTGATTGCGGGCGTGTTCCTGATTGCCTTAGCCGGTGGAGAGACAACTTGAAATCCATTACGTGCGAATGCCGAAAGGAGGAATCGTATGTCATTGTCAACGGCTTCCGGTGCGACAGTCCAATCGCCGACCCGAACAGTGCCGGCGGCCAAAATCCAGTTTCTGCCGGAAGATCGGGCCTGGATCGCCGATCGAATCCAGGAAGTTTTGGCGACGGGGCAATTGACGTTGGGGAAATACGGGACAGAATTCGAACAGAAATTCGCCCAGTTCTGCGGAGTGCGGCATGCGATCGCCGTGAACAGTGGAACCAGTTCCCTGGAAATCATACTCCGCACGATTGGTGTGGAGGGAAAAGACGTCCTCGTGCCGACCAATACGTTTTTCGCCACGGCGGCCGCCGTCGTGCACGCAGGCGGACGTCCTGTACTCGTGGACATGGATCCGGAATCGTTCGGCGTCCGACCGGAGGATCTGGAGATGAAGCTGACTGCACGCACAGCCGCAGTTATTGTGGCTCATATCGGCGGCATTGTTTCAAGACGGTTGCCGGATTTGCAGATATGGGCCGCCCAAAAGGGAATCGGGTTGGTCGAGGATGCAGCTCATGCCCACGGTGCATCGTACAAAGGTGTGCGAGCGGGCGCCTTCGGTATCGCAGGTTCGTTCAGCTTCTATCCCACCAAGGTGATGACTTCCGGCGAAGGCGGCATGATCGTGACGAACGATGGACGCATCGCCGAAGAGGCGCGTATCTATCGTGATCAAGGCAAAGCGAGTTTCACCGTCAACGCGCACGTGCGCATGGGATACAACTGGCGCATGTCCGAACCCCACGCCATCATCGGCTTCAAGCATCTGGAGCGGCTGCCGGCTATGATCAGCGATCGTCAGAGAATCGCCGCGCTCTACGATCGTGAGCTTTCGGCCTTGAAGGGGCTCACGATTGTGACGGCGCCGACGGAAGGCGTCTGTAATTATTACAAGTATCTTGTGATGCTCAACGAGCGGCGAGATCGAAAGGCGTTGAAGACCTTGCTGCGCGGACAGTACGGAGTCTCGTTGGCCGGAGAAGTCTATGAGGAGCCGTTGCACAAGCAGCCGGTATTCGCCGAATACGTGTCCGGTCCACTTCCCGTGGCCGAGGATTATTGTGCGCGGCATCTCTGTTTGCCGATATTTTCAGGCATGGAAGAGGCCGAGGCTCGTCACGTCGTCGAGACATTGACGTCCGTGATCGGTTAACCAAAGGAGATGATGTCATGGCAAAAGTCGTCGTCACAGGAGGAAGTGGGTTTATCGGTTCGCACGTCGTCGATGCTCTGGCGGATGCCGGACATCAAGTAACCGTGCTCGATCACCGTGTCCGCCCGCATCGGACCGATGTGGGGTTCGAAGACGTGGACCTCATGGATCTCTCGTCAGTCCTTGCTGCTACCAAGGGAGCGGATCATATCTTCCACTTGGCCGCAGTCGCGAACGTGAATTATGCCTATAAGTACCCAGTCTATACGGCGGCTCTGAATGTGATGGGGACGACGAACATTCTAGAGGCGGCTAAGATCAACGGCGCTCAACGTATCCACCTGGCCTCGACGGTGTGGGTCTATAACGGCGCGCCGGATGGGAAGCTGGCAGATGAAACAGTTCCTTTTTACTTGGCGGGAGCCGGCCACATTTATACCTCGACCAAAATGGCGGCGGAGATGATCTGCCACAATTATTCTCAGTTGTACAAGGTGCCTTTTACGATCTTGCGGTACGGGATTCCATACGGTCCCCGGATGCGCGAAGAGCTCCTGATTCCAATTTTCATCAAGAAGGCGTTGAACGGCCAGTCGCTGACTATCTCGGGTAAGGGCGAACAATATCGCAACTTTGTCTATGTTCGTGACATGGCCGAGGCTCACGTGGATGCCATGAGAGAGAGCGCCGCCAATCAAACCTATAATCTCGAAGGGACGAGAAAAGTGACGGTTCTGGAAGTGGCTGAAGGTATCAAGAAGATCCTTGGCGATGATGTGAAGCTTGAGTTCGTTCCAGCGCGTCCGGGTGATTTCGGAGGGAAAGAAGTTGCCGCCAATAAGGCTCGCCAGGAACTGGATTGGTATCCGACGACCCCGTTCGAAGAGGGATTGAATCGGACCATCCACTGGTTCCGGCAGAAGTGGGAGTGTTAATGATCGTGGGTAATCCGTGAAGACCATAGGTAATTTCGTTGCGGTGAGCTCCGCTGAACAGCCCCTCCCTCTCTCGATTCCGTCGCTCTTCATTCTTTGGGGGGGGCTGTTGCTCCTGATTCAACAAGTCGAACGGTTTTTCTTGTTTCCTACGACCCTCTCCATCGAAATCCCTACGCCATCCCTCATTATAAAAACACTCGTCGCTGGTCTTGCGCAGGACCTGACCGTCACTGGCGGCGCCTTGGCGGTTGGGACTGTGTTCGCTCTTGCCATTAGTCTAGTCGCAATTCTGTTTTCGAGGCGTCGTACTGTTGCACCGACAAGTCGGATGTTCGCTACCTGTCTTAAGGTGTGTTTGGGGCTCATCGCACTCGCGCTGGCAATAATCATGATGGTAGACATGAGCTACTATCACTGGAACAATCAGCGCATGAATTTTGTCTTCTTTGAATACGTTGCCGATTTCTTGAGCGCCCCTGTCAGTGGAGCCCAGGAGTCTCAGGCCGCACAACAAACCGCCGCGGAGTTTGAGAACATGGGGACATGGGGAGTTCGAACGTGCGTGTTTTTGCTCCTGGAGGGTGCGGCATTGTTTGCCTGGTGGCGAATCATTCACCGAATGAGCACTCAAAAACGGGCGGGAGCGACGTTGCCGAGACCATTCGTCTTGAAGACGGTCGTCGCCATGATAATCGCCCTAGGAACCCTGGGGGCTTCGCCATATAGCACATCCATCCAGCCATTGATCGAGAGCAACGCATACTTCATGCTTGCGCAAAACCCTATTCTGTTTTCGGAGAATGCCGCCCGCGCTGCGTTATTCCACCATTGGGAATGGGTGTCCCAGCTTCCTGATAGCAATCTCTCAGTTGACGCCGCCGTTGGATTCTATCAAAGCTCCCGCGCCGAAAGCGCTGTATTTCCGTCCCAGCGGTATCCGCTCGTGGGGCAGGCGCCGAGCCATGATGTGCGGCATTTTCGAGAACCGCCGAACGTGGTGGTGATTTTTGTGGAAGCGCTGGATCGACGGTACGTGGGTCGGACCGTTCATGCCGACCGTCCGATTCGGGTGACCCCGTTTCTAGATAATCTGAAACAAGACAGTGTGTATTTCGACAATTTTTATTCCAACGGTGTCCAGACATCGCGCGGTCTCTTCGCGACACTCTGTTCCTATTATCCTCGTCACGGGGCCGCGGCGATGAAGACCCGCCCGTCACTTGATTACTTGTGTCTTCCGTCGTTACTGCATGAGCGGGGCTACCGGACCGAAATGGTGGTCGGACAGCATGGATCCGTCAATAATCTGCGAACCTTTTTTACAAAAAACGGGATCGACCGTTTGTACGACCTCGACGATTTCCCTCCACATTCCGAGCGGATGGGTCTTGGCACGACCGATGCCGCAATCTTTGATTTCATAACGACGCGCCTGAGAGCGGGCCAGAGTTCGGGGCAGCCGCTATTCTTGGCGGCGCTCACGCTCAGCATGCACCATCCGTTCGTATTTCCAGTAACTCGTGAAGAGGTCAAGGCGCTTCATGGAGAGGAAGACCGATACGTACCCGCTCTTCGGTATTTCGATTCGGAATTCGAGCGATTTTTTACCGGATTGCAGCGTGAGAATTTGCTGAAGAATACAATCGTGTTTGTGCTAGGGGACCATGGGCGACATGAGGAACTAGGCCGAACAGATGTTGAGAAAGAAGTCGGTCATTTCCTGACTCCGCTGTTCATATGGCTGGATGACTCGTTGCGAACAGACGCGGCATTTCGTCCTCGCGCTGTGGACACGATCGCCAGCCAGGTCGATGTGGCTCCCACGATTCTCGCCCTTACCCGTTCGGTCCCCAACCTCTCTCCTTTCGTCGGCCATGACGTGAGTTGTGTATTGGCGGGAGATTGTCTCAAGGAGAATACCGCCTATTTAACGAGTGTCTATGATGATCTGATCGGGTTGGTGAAGGATAAGGGAATCTTGCTGTATTCGTTCCGAAAGGAAAGGTTGTATTGGACCGATTTAGCCTTACGCTCCATAAGCGTCGATTCACCTCAATCGGCAGATGTTCCGTCGACGTTGCGAGAATTATTCTCACTGTATCTCACCTCGAACGTCCTTCTTGAACAAAATCGCATCTGGTCTTGGCCAGAATTCAATGAGGCCCTTTACCTCGGCAGAGAGGTTCCTCCGCGTTCGACCATCTCCTCCCTCAGGCGTTCTTGAGATCTGAAGGATTGCCCGCTGCCTTCCTATTGACCTGCTTATCGGGTGTATGCTTACCTCTCACGCTGGTTGCTATTGTCTCAATAGGCTTGTCGTTCGGACTGATGAACGAGTCCTCCCGATGAAACGGTATCGACATAGTGCGGATTTATTGTGTGGCAATATTGGCATACGTCCTATTATCTGGATGTGATCGAGCTGATGCCGCAGAGGTCCATGGTCCTTCCCAGCCACAGCAGGGTGGTTCGCCCATTCAAGAGAAGGGACAGGAGAACGTTCCACCCAAGCCATTGATCGATGCCGATGGCCATCCGGCGGAGCATGCTCTCAAGTCACTCCCGGCAGAATCCGAGTATACGGTTATTCCGCTCCCCTCATTTTCTTACAATTTCAACGAACGGTACTGGGTCGGGGCGATTGCGCCCATCTTAAAGTCCGATTCAAAAGGGCATATTAGAGATATTTGGGCTCCACAATATCTGTATAATCCGCTTGTCGGGCACGGCGGTAGTTTGAGTTACTATGGATACCCCTCAGATAACGAACAATACCGCGCCTCCGTCTGGTATTCCGAAAAAGTTGATCGTGGGGTAGACTTTGGGTACAAGCATGTGGCGGCCGGAGGCGGACGATACATGCTCACGGCTGACTTTGCCGCGTTTAACAATCCCTTTGCCAGGTTTTTTGGCTTCGGGGATAGAACAACGGAAGCGCAGCAAACAAACTATAACTCTCGCGAACTACTCGTCAAAGTGGCCGTCGGTCTCAACCTTACTCCAGATCTTACGGTTCTGTGGACGGAGAGATTCCGCATGGTGGGAGTCGGTGAAGGAGTAGTCAGTTCGCTTCCTCAAACTGGGCAACTATTTTCAGCGGTTCCTGGTATCCAGGGAGCTCAGGTGTTGGGGCATGGTCTTGTTCTTCGCTATGATACGAGGGATGGTCAACTTATTCCGACCAAAGGTACGTATATGACTGTCTCTGCCGAGTTTAATCAGAACTTGCAGTCGGGTGACGAAAATCGGTGGGGGCGTATGACTCTGGATGCACGACATTTGATTCCTCATGCCTCCAACCGCATGGTCTTCGTCTCCCGCCTGTTCGTCGACGGCGTATTTGGGCAAATCGAACGTAAAGGGACTGAGCTCGGGGTGCCGTTTTATGAGCAACCGACGCTTGGCGGAGAAGATACCCTCCGTGCGTTCGGTCGTAATCGATACATCGGCAACTGGGCCGTGTTGGTTAATCTTGAAGAGCGAGTGCGTGTGCTGGACAAGAAAGTTTTCGACCATGATATTCGACTGGAACTCGCACCCTTTCTCGACATAGGGCGTGTCGGACGAACCGGACCTGATCTCGCGAAACATCTCTTCACGAATGTCCAAGTCAACCCTGGAGTCGGGCTTCGTTTGTTGGCAGTGCCGAGCGTCGTTGGTCGGTTCGATGTCGCCTATGGAAAAGACGGCCTGAATGCGTTTGTAGGACTGGATTACCCTTTCTGATGTTCACGCAACCTCTCACAGGGTTTGTGTGTCGGAGGCAGAACTTGATGAAACGAGCGGGTTGGGTTTTGAATATCGTCGGTGGGCTGGTCTTGCTCGTGGCGTTCGGCGGTTGTGCCGCGCCCCTTTTGAATGCAGCAGCTTCAGGTGACACTCAAAGGGTGTTGCGTCTTTTAGGCGAAGGACACCATGCGAATGAAGCGCTTCCTCTTGTGGGGACAAGACCGTTGACACTTGCCGCGGCCTATGGGCATACCGATATCGTACGTGTGCTTCTTGAGGCTGGGGCAGAGGTGAACGCCGAAGATTTCACCGGATGGACTGCATTGCACGCCGGATCGTTTGCAGGAGACGTGGGGACGGTGTCGCTCCTCTTGGACCGTGGCGCTGTTTCCGGAGGCGATGCGTGGTTTCTCCGGAGTCCAGTGAAAATTGCCGAGGCGTTAGATCACAAGGAAATTATTCCTCTCTTACAAAAATCAGGACAGAACCTCAGTGACAAGGTCGCACCTTCTCGTAAGGAAATCGAAGACAAAGTCGAAGAGGCTGGCGGTTTAATGCTGGACCTCCGGCTCCTCGCTCATCTATAGCTTGCTCATGGTGATCCAAGCGGAAAAGGGTCAGGTCCTCCGCTATGATCGCGGCATCACTGACCAATATAACTCCACGGTCACCTGCGCCAGCATGGCGTTCTTCTAGTTGCCTGCAGCTTGATCCCAAACTTTACCGGAATGCCTGAGAGAGAATGGACCGTACTGCATTAAGATGTTCTAAAGTGAGACACAATTCAGTCTGTGTCTTAGTGGCACACTGAGTCCTTATAAACCACAATCGGATACGTCTTGAAGTTGATCTTGCCTTGCTATCCTCAAAAACTCCGCCAAATTATTCGGCCAGGTAAGTAGTATTCACAGTACAATTCTTGCTTTCTTTTTTGTTGCTCGCAGCAAAATAGATATGCACATCGTCATCGTCGTGCGATAGATGCCATGCGCAGCCAACCTACGTATTTCATCAGCGTAGAAGTAATGGCACTCGTTCGAAGGCATGTATGAACGTGCTGGGACGGAATCAGCCGGGTGAGCCACGTGACCATCCGGGTTCCGATCCGCCGATACCTTCCTCCGCACAAGCGCCAGAAGAAAGATCTTTTCAGATAACCGCACCGGCGATTTCTCTCCCCAAGGGCGGAGGCGCCATTCGGGGGGTGGGAGCGAAATTTTCCGCCAATCCAGTCACCGGCACCGGCTCCATGACGGTGCCCATCGCCATGAGCCCCGGCCGCTCTGGATTCGGCCCGCAGCTTTCACTTTCTTATGATTCCAGCGCAGGCAATGGACCCTTCGGCCTGGGCTGGAATCTCTCGCTCCCGGCCATCACGCGCAAGACCGACAAGGGGCTTCCGAAGTATCAAGATTCTGATGAATCGGCAGTAGTGTCCGGAGATCACATG
>JAFEBM010000065.1 GCA_018242685.1 Nitrospira sp.
CCTTCGAGATGATTATCGGGAGTCCTTTATTGACAGCATCACATCGCCTTGTTAGAAAACTTCTATGCCTCGCCGTCTCCGATTGGCTGCCGGCGGTCTCGCCTATCACGTCCTGAACCGTCGTGTTGGACGACTACCGTTGTTTGAGAACGCCCCCGACTATCTCGCCTTTGAAAAGATTTTGGCTGAAGCTCAGGCTCATTCTCGTCTCAGGATTGCAGCCTACTGTCTCATGCCCAATCACTGGCATCTCCTTCTCTGGCCTCGGCAGGATGGAGAACTCTCCGAGATCATGCGCTGGATCACCGTGCCCCATACGCAACGCTGGCATGCTCACCATCACACAGCAGGGACCGGACCGCTCTATCAAGGCCGCTTTCGATCGTTTCCGGTTCAGACCGACGAGCATTTTCTCACCGTAGCGCGCTATGTGGAGCGCAATGCGCTACGAGCCAAGCTGGTGCGCCGTGCAGAAGACTGGCAGTGGTCCAGTTTGTGGCGACGAACACAGGGAGACTCCAAACTGACCGCATAGCTGAGTGATTGGCCGGTTGAGCACCCACGGCATTGGCTCACCTTTGTCAATCATGCGCAGAGTGCGTCGGAGTTGGAGGCACTCCGACTCAGTGTGCAGCGAGGCCGTCCGTTTGGCGAGGAAACCTGGGTAAAACGCACGGCAACACGGTTTGGGATGGAATCCACGTTACGGCCACGTGGACGACCAAAAGGCTCTTAAACAAGGGCTCCGGGTGAGCGGGAGGACGGCCTTTATTGGCCGCCCGGCTGTCTTTTCTTCATCATTTCGCCGAACTGCTTCATGACCTCTTTCATATCCGGTTCCTCCCCGCCTTCGCCGGAAGGCTCCCCCGCACCACCTCGGCTGGCCTTTCGCTTCTTTATTTCCTCCATTATCTTGGAGAAGTCTTCGCCTCCCTGCCCCTTCTGCCCCCGCATCGCCTTCATCCGTTCCTGCATAGCCGACATATCTTGCCTCACCCAATCGGCAGGAAAAGCAAACAGGGCGTTCTCCAGGCTCTTCTTGTCGATGCTCGTTACTTCCGTGCGGAAAGATTCCTTGCCCGCGTCGTCATAGTGAATGCTCCGGAGTCCGAATCCTCCCTCCTCCACGAGCCGCTTGACCCAACTCGGCTGCGAAGACCGGCGCATCTCCTTCGGATCAATCCAGAACGTGGCCGCCTTGCCGAATCCTTTCGCCACGCAGACGTCGCTCTTCAGCCGATTCTCCTCCTTGTCCGTGATCCGCCAGATTTCACAGGAATAGCCGGCGATCTTGTCGGTCTTTCCCGTGCGCTCGACCGCCTGTTTTTCGAAGGCATCTGTGACATATTCGCCTCGTTCACCATCCATGCTGATTTCCATATAGCGCTTCTGCCCCGGCATCGCCATCTGCATCATCCTGGTCTGGGCATCGAAGATCATCACATGCATTTGTCCGTCGCCGCGAGATGACTCCACTCGCGCCTTGTCCCCTTTGAGATACCAATTCATCGTACTCGGAGGCTGAGATTTCGATCCATCGAACTCTGAAACACCGGTTCCTGCATGTTTGATGGTCATATGGAGAATGCCTTCAAAGTCTCCGGCCTGAACCGAGAAGGGGGAGAGGCTCAGTGCGACGCTACAGACGACGACCGGCCAGCGGTTCTGCATGGTATACGCTCCTGGTTAAGGTAGAAGCCCGCGATGCTCCAGAGCAGTGTAGCTGAAGGCCGCCTCCGACACCAGCAGGAGTCCCCCGGAACAGGGATTCGAACCGCATTTAATCACCGACAGGACGCTCACACGTTCTGTGACACGATCTTCAGCCCGTGGACAGTTAGGGCCTGATCTTGAATCGGTAAATTATGAGGGTCTGATCTTGAATCCTGTATGACTAGGAATGAAAGTTCGGCCTTATCTCGACATCTCAGCAGCCGCCTCGCCCTCTGGCCGAAATTCCCCCGTGGTTGAACTGCTTTGCGATGTCATGCTCGGCGAGAAACTCTTTGGGGTGACATGGAATCACTCCACTGTTATTTCTTTCAGTTCGTCAGAACGACCCGAGTGAGAAGCCCTTGCGCTCAAGCATATCCGAGTACTACGTTACATGGAGGTAACGCTGAACCATGACGGGAGAATAAGTAGATGAAGACCAACATATTTGTGACGATCTTGCTCTGTTGCGCAGCGGTGGTTTCAGCAAGTCATGCTGAGGAAGTGGGGAGTGTCGACACGAAATTCAAATTATTGGGGCCGGATCACAAAATTGTGATTGAAGCGTTTGACGACCCAAAAATTGAAGGCATCACCTGTTATCTGAGTCGATCAAAAAAAGGCGGCTTGAAAGGGATGGTCGGATTGGCAGAGGAAACCTCAGATGCCTCACTGGCCTGTCGCCAAGTCGGTCCCATTCGCATTGTGGGTGAGCCGAAAGAAGGGGAACGGGTATTCAGTGAGAGTCGATCCCTGATTTTTAAGACCCTACAAGTTGTCCGATTTTTCGACAAGAAACGCCAGACCTACATTTATCTCGCCTATAGCGATCGAGTGATCGAGGGCTCGCCGCAAAATGCCATCTCCACCGTGCCGATCCAATCCTGGTCAAGTCGATAAGGACGAAGCCTGTTTACAAAGGGCTGGGAGTCTTTTCCCGACACCGATCTCTCGTTCCTCAAAAGCGCTTACACAAAGACTCCTCACGCGTTTCTCTCGCGCAAGTTGACAAAATATTGACGGGTTGAACTCTTTGCACCGTCAATTTTGTGAAAACGGTCCCCCCCGGTTAACTACGTAAATCTTAAAGTCATTGAAATATTGACACATAACAATTGGTCTAGCTCTTGCTTGAGTTCACCATCAGCTGCGAACGCAATCATTCTGGGAGGGATCAATGGGATGTCCAAAGTGTAAGGGATTGATGATGTTAGAGCGATTCTCGGACTTCTTTCTCGTGTTTTATGCGTGGAAATGCATGAATTGCGGCGCCATTATCGACCGCACCATTTCCAATAATCGCCGAAAGAGTCTGGCTGCGCGAGAATCCCAGACCGTTGTCATGCGCTAAGAAGATCCTAACAGGAGGCTGCTCCCTGTGGGGAGGTCATCTATGTTCGCCAGAAGTTCTGTCCCACCTCCCCACCCTCACCTCCTCACTTGCCGCCCGTCTTCAAATCCATAGACCCGCCGGATTTCACAACGTACAATGCGCTATGCTCTGTTTTTCTTCCCAGCGTTGAGGCTATGCTCCCCTGTGGCGATAGATCTTGGTGAAAGGATGATGTCGATATGGCGTTGTGTCTTTGCAATGCTTTTGGTTCTGGCCTGCGCGTCAGGGGCGGGACCGGAGTTCGCTGTTGCAGCACAGTCCCTTGAGGAGGCGGAATTTGCGTATGATCGTGGTGATTATACACAAGCGGCCCGGCTCTTCAGTCCCTTGGCGGAGCAAGGAGTGGCGTCAGCCCAGTTCTATCTGGGCCTCATGTATGAAAAAGGACGAGGCGTCCGGCAGGACTACTCCACGGCACTCGTGTGGTTTCGTAAGGCTGCGGCGCAGGGCTACGCTGGTCCGCAGAACAATCTGGGCCTGATGTACGAGAGGGGACGGGGCGTCCGGAAAGACTTGGTTCGCGCACTCATGTGGTACCAGGTTGCCGGCGCCATGTTAAATGGCGATGAAGGGAAAGCAGCCTTGAAGCGTCAAGACCATCTGACCTCACAAATGACTGCCGCGCAGATCGAACAGGCGCAGGAAATGGCACGGCGTTGTCAGCAGTCTCGGTTTAAAGAGTGCGATTAGGAGCGCGAGGGATCTATGCTCCAAGTGATTGGTATCGGCCTTTCTTCCTGTGTCCTTCTTCTCATCCTTGCGTCCTGTGGAGACCCCAGTTATCAGGTCCGTCAACCCCAAGGATATGGCGAGATGCCGCATGGGGAAACCTGGGTCGCTGTCGATCGCACGTACCAATCCCCATCGCGGGAAACGGCATACTACGATCCCAAGACAATTCGCCGAGACGGGGATCTCGTGACGCTGTGGCAGTTAACAGACTACAAGTGGATGCAAGGGAATGCGCCGTTTGGGAAGTTCATGATGAGCCCTCACCGGTTTTTCTCGACGAAGACGCACAAGGAGTTTGACTGCGTACACAACCGTGTTCGACTATTGGCGTCTTCGGAATTCTCTCAGCATATGGGCACCGGAACTCAGAATGCAGTGTTGGTCAGTCAAGGTTATGGGCAACCCGTGGAACCAGGCAGCATCAATCAGGCGTTATGGGAAGTGGCCTGTGGGGTGGCCACAACCTCCAGTTGAGCCCAACTCGTTCCCAACTTGCATGGTCAATGTACTGGAACTAAAAGTACCGCCGCTTGCGCTTGTATTCTTGTTCGGTGCGCTGATGTGGCTCGTCTCTACCTATTCTACGTTCACCATCGCATTGCCAGGGCGTTCGGCGTTTGCCCTTATTTTTTATACCGTAGGATCAACGATCGTCCTGGCCGGAGTCTTGACGTTTCGCCGGATGAAAACCACCGTCAATCCACTCACACCGGAAGCGACCACGACGATGGTCACCTCGGGCATCTACCGTTTCACCCGTAACCCGATGTACCTGGGCTTCCTTTTCATTCTTGCTGGATGGGCGATTGATCTCTCTAACCTACTGGCCTTCGCATTCCTACCGCTCTTCGTATGGTACATGAATCGTTTTCAAATCCTACCCGAAGAACGAGCCCTGGCCTCCAAATTCTCAGAGCCATTTACACGGTACAAGCGTTCTGTTCGCCGATGGTTATGATCGCTCAATGCTCAGCCTCTCTGCGAATGATTGCGCCTGACAAAACGGCAGCGGAAAGAGGCTCACTTTTTTTCAACAACCAGACATTCTCTTTGGCTGGTGCTTTCCCCTTCAATCCACCTGAAACCTCGATGCCGGCAAGGAGCGTGAGATCATACGTCGTGGCGTAGTGGCGGTGGACTTCCTCGTTACTCACTGAAAACGGGGGACCTTCCAGCAGACTCTGGTCGTACTCATAGGAAATGACTAATTGGGGCGACTTGTTAGCAATTTCCATGAGGTGTGCTGTATATCGGTTTCGCATGTCTTCAGGAAGCGCCACCAACGCAGCCCGATCATAAACGGCATCGACCGACCCGAGCATCTTTGCAGACACCGCAAAGATATCGCCGACAAATATGTCGAGATTGTTCGCGCTCCACTGCTCGACGCTGCCGACGGTCGCGATTTCCGGTTGCATGCCAAGTTCGATGAATAATTGCTCGATGGCGAGTTGACTCAATTCGGCTCCCGCCACGCGATAGCCACGGGACAGCAGCCACGAGATATCCTGCGTTTTCCCGCACAATGGGACAAAGATCCGACAGCCTTTGGCTACCGACAGCTCATGGAAATGTTTGACTAAGAGCGGGTTCGGTTTGCCTTCGTGGAAACCGATTTCATTCTTCTCCCAGCGTTGGTGCCAAAAACTTGAGTCCATGGAAGTCTCCTTTTGGATATGACGATCGAGCAACTGATCAGCATCCGACGCACCGGCGACTGACGCGAGATTTTTGAGGTTGGTTCATCAATTGTCAAGCGTCATCCAGCGCGGCTTTGGTGTATTCTCTCTCGATCACCTTTCCGTTTTTCTCACTTCAATAGTGAATACGTCTCCTTCATTGCGGTACACTCCTCCGCATAGCACGACACACCTTGCTACCGGAGGCCACACGATGCCCGAACCCGATATCACCTCTCTACCCCCTCATGCACAACTCGTTCAAATGGGCACGACGCACTGGGTGTCGCACATCCTCTACGTCAGCGCAAAATTGAGCCTGGCAGACCATCTGGACAAGGGCCCGACCCATGCCGCTGACTTGGCCGCTGCGACGAACACCCATCCCCCTTCCCTTGGCCGTTTTCTGCGGACGCTCGGACATCTGGGACTCGTAACCGAGGACAATGCAGGCCGCTTTACGTTGACCCCACTCGGTGCAGCGTTGAAGAATGGCGCTCCGGGTTCGGCGCGTGCAGCGATCTTGACACTGGCGAGCCCGATCATGACGCAGGGATGGGGACATCTGCTTGAGTCAGTCCAGACCGGAAAGCCCGGCTTGGAGCAGGCCATGGGCATGCCCATCTTTGACTGGCTGACCCAGCATCCCGAAGAGGCCTCCCTCTTCAGCGAGACAATGGTGAGTTTCCACGGAGCGGAACCGTCCGCCGTGGCGGCCGCATACGACTTCTCCGGCATGCACACGATCGTGGACGTCGGCGGGGCGACGGGCAATCTGCTGGCCACCATTTTGGGGCAATATCCCAAATCGCGCGGTATCCTATACGATCTTCCGCACGTCCTCCGCGACGCCTCGGCACTTCTGCAATCCCACGGCGTAGCCGATCGGGTGACGATTGAGTCCGGCAGTTTCTTCGATCGTGTACCCACCGGCTGCGATGCCTATCTGCTTTCACACATCATTCACGATTGGACCGAGGCCCAGTGCCTGACGATTCTTGGCCATTGCCGGCGCGCTCTCGCACCGGCCGGTCGTGTGCTGATCATTGAAATGGTCCTGCCGGAAGACAACGCGCCGCACCCGGGAAAGATGCTCGACATGATGATGCTCGTCGGCCCAGGCGGACAAGAGCGGACCGTACCGGAATATCGCGCGCTCCTCGACAAAGCCGGTCTTCGTCTGACAAGGGTTGTGCCTACGAATTCAGCCGTGAGTATCGTGGAGGCGATGAGCGCCTGATCACCACCTCACTCACCTCACCGTTAATCGTGCAAGGGATCGGCTCGCCGCCATCGCCGTCCATGCGGGCGCTCGAAATGTCGAATTGTGAGACACAGTGAACCGCACAGGGTCCACCACACCAGCTGGCTTCGCGCAGCAGTGCTTGGCGCGAATGACGGGATTGTCTCGACGTCAAGCCTCGTCTTGGGCGTGGCGGCGGCAGGAGCCAGTTCGCAGAACATTGTGATTGCCGGCGTGGCCGGACTCGTGGCCGGCGCCATGTCGATGGCGGCCGGGGAATATATCTCAGTCAGTTCGCAAGCCGATACGGAACGCGCCGATCTGGATCGGGAACGCAAGGAATTGGCCGCTGATCCCGAGCGCGAACATGCGGAAATGACCGCCATGTATGTAGCGCGCGGACTCGATCACAACCTCGCCTCTGCCGTCACGACCCAATTGATGGCACATGACGCACTGGGCGCCCACAGCCGTGAGGAGCTGGGCCTCACTGAAACCATGGCCGCTCGACCAATCCAAGCCGCGCTCGCCTCGGGCGCCATGTTTTCAGTCGGAGCACTGCTTCCGCTTTTGATCGTTGCGGTAGTGCCGAGCGCGACGATCATGTGGGCTGTATCCGGCAGTTCCCTCATCTTTCTCGCACTGCTCGGCTCCCTGGCCGCACAGGCCGGCGGCGCATCGATGATGACGGGTGCTGCACGAGTCACCTTTTGGGGCGCTTTGGCCATGGCTGTCACGGCTGGAGTCGGAAGCTTGTTGGATTAGGTTCTAACCAGTTAAGCAGTGTCTCCGTGGACTGTTCCCGGTGAAAATGCCGACCCTGGCAACGTCAGTCGGATCATTCCTACACGCTACAAATTCTTCGGCCACAAGGAACTCAGCTCCGGATATTTCGCGCGATAGTCGGCGTGGCTGACGCGAATGACTTTCAGCGCTTCCTCCCGTCCGTACACGCTCGTGATTTCCACCTTGTGATGAATCGTCCCCGGCGCACTCTTATACGTCAGAAAATAATGTTGCAGGCGATCCATGAGCGCCTTCGGACATTGTGAAACATCCGTGACGTTGCCGTACACGGCATCGTCCCGCATCACAGCAATGATCTTGTCGTCGGCCTCGCCGCCGTCGGCCAGGCTCAATCCACCGATCGGCAGCGCCGTCAGGAGAATGTCACTGTGCGGAATGCTCTTTTCCGACAACACGCAGATATCGAGCGGATCGCCGTCCCCGACCATGTCCTTGCGGCGGGCTCGCTTGGCGAAGATATTGGCCACCCGCTCTCCGGAGTAGGTCTGCGGAATGAGGCCATAGTATACCGGACAAAAATTGGAAAACCGCTGCGGCCGGTCCACCTTGAGGAAGCCGCTGCTCTTGTCCACCTCGTATTTGACCGTATCGGTCGGGACAATTTCGATATAGGCCGTGACGACATCCGGGGCTTCCTCTCCGATGGACACGCCGTGCCACGGATGCGCCTTGAACATCAATCCGAGCAGGCGCTGAAAAGGATCGCTCGCCGCTCGAATCTCATTCGTCGTGTCCGTGTCTTCTCCCTTTCTCTTCCCCTTTTTCTCTCTCATGTCTCCTCCGCATTGACCGACCATACCAGCGACCTGCCACTCTTTGAATCGGGACCTCAGTATAACCTGGGAGATCGATAGGTCAATAGTTTCTCACCGTAGTTCTCCACCATTCGCCTATGGCTACTCCTCGAATCAAGGCGATGAGGCGGTGTCAGGAACCGCGCTCGCAATGTGGTGCATTTTGCAGACTTGGCGTACAATATCTCTGTGACGAGTCACCCTTCTCCCTCCCCCCTGGAGGCTCGCATGGTGCGGAGCAACCACGAACAACCCTACCGAGAGCGTGCCTTGAAGTTATTCCCCTGGATTTGTGCTCACTGCGGACGCGAATTTGACGGCAAAAAGTTGAACCAACTCACGGTCCACCACAAGGACCACAACCATCACAACAATCCCCCGGACGGCAGCAACTGGGAGCTACTCTGTCTTTACTGTCACGACAATGAACATCAGCGCGATCAGATAAGTGGCGAGTCAGATAAATCTCCGTCGAGTCGAGAGCCGGACCGACCGTTCACACCTTTCGCCAATCTCGCCAATCTGCTCAAACGCAACACCGGAGCCTGATCAAGCCGGCCCAACTTCCTGCTCCCAAAGCAGGAATGCTAAGACCGAAGGTCTCGTACACTACCGTTTTTTAAGTCCGCAGGAACGTAGCCAAAGGTCGGAAGGGCCTATGCGCCTAACCGACCCAAGACCTTCGACACCTCTTGTGGTTCACCACCCGTTAGAACCTTGATGACGTGTCCGGAAAGATCCGGTCACCGAATAGCGCATAGTAGGCGCCGGTGAAGGTGCCGCCGGATAAGGCCTGAACCAGATCGATCTCATCCAGCAGACGCTTTTCTTTTCCCTCCCACATGATGCGCTGACACGCGAGTTCCGCGAAGCGCACCGTAGACTAGGACCGAGGACCCGGTCCCGCCACCCGAGAAGGCCGCCACGAAAAAAAGCTGTCTGTACTCCCTTCTTCCGGCGGTGCGAGGTTACTAAATCGACACCCGTACTGAAAGTCTCATTGCTTCAAGAGAACGTTGAGCATCGGCCGGACGTACTGGCAGTCGGAGAAAATCGTCAGCAAAGAGAGAAAGCAAGCATTCAGCGCCATCTCTCGGCCCTGTATGGGCCATGCCGTTATCCCATACCATCTCATCCTTATCCACCCGTGTGGAATGATGGCAAAGTGTGAACCCATTCGTTTACATAGCGATACGTTGACTCTCCTGGCGCGGAATAGAATAATACCGTACCGAATCCGTTACAGCCTCAATAGACTGGCCGTAGAATTTCGTCCCACGGTGTTCGAGCAAAGAGCCACGTCCTCACGCTTTCCAAAGGCGAACGGGGGAAAGCCTGTTGAGAGAAGCTCCTCAGCCAGGTGATGAAACTGTCGTTGATCAGAACCACTGCATTTTTCTCGTTGCCTCTCTTCACCATCACGTACATCGGCGTCGCCATCCTAGGGAGCATGATAGTGGACTTCACAAACGAGCGAACAGCAGCGAAATACACGCCGTTAACTAAGTTTCTCGACGCATTGCTGCACGACACCAAGTCCAAGGAAATGGATCGAAACGACATGAACGAGAAGGCAATCTTCATCACCGAGGACGGCTGCGCCAGTGACGACGTGATCGGCGACAACAGTAAGATCTACGACACCGACCGCATCATGTACCTGCGCAACTACCTGACGCAGCTGCAACGGGCGATCGCCGACGGCGTACCGGTCAACGGCTACTTCCAATGGAGCGCGATGGACAACTTCGAGTGGAACGCCGGCTTCGGCAACCGGCTCGGATTGGTGCACGTGAACTTCAAGACGCAGAAGCGAATGCCCAAGGCAAGCACCTCGTGGTTCCGTGAGGCGGCGCGCCGGGATGCGGTCGTATAAGAGGAGTCCGACCATGCAAATGACAAGATACGGGATGTCGGCTTTCCTGCCGACCATGATGCTGACAATTGCGTTGTCCGACGCGGCTCAGGGCCAGGAGAATGGTCCGGTGCAGGCACCCACTCCCCGACCGGCCCCTGCAGCCATCACCGCATTGATGCCCCAGCCTCGCTCCGTTGAGTACGGCGATGGCTGGCTACCCATCACGGGACACTTCCGGGCCGAATGGCCGAGCTATCGCAACGTCGTGCTTGAGCAGGCGGTGTTGCGGTTTCAGAACGACGTCGCGCGACGAACCGGGCTCGATGTTGATCGCCCGGGTGCCGCGCGGCTTCGGATCGACTGCCGGGACGAAGACAAGGGCTATCTGACAGTCGACGCGCGTGAGCGGTACTCGTTGGCCGTCCAAGGGGATGCCGTTATGTTGACGGCCGACGGGCCGGCGGGCGTTTTGCGCGGTTTGGCGACGCTCCGACAGTCCATCACCAACGGGCCAGAAGGGTTCGCCATCCCAGCGATGGTGATCGACGACGCTCCGCGTTTCTTGTGGCGCGGCGTCATGATCGACGTCGCGCGGCACTTCTTTTCGATTCCCACGCTCAAGCGGCAGATCGATGCGATGGAGCTCGTGAAGCTGAACGTTCTCCATTTGCACCTGAGCGACAACGAGGGATTTCGGGTCGAAAGCCGTCTCTATCCGAAGCTGCACGATGGTTCGTCGCCACAGTTTTATTCCCAGGCCGAGGTTCGCGAGCTCGTATCGTACGCGGCGGATCGTGGCGTACGGATCGTTCCGGAGTTCGACGTTCCGGGACATTCGCTGGGGATGCTGAAGGCGTACCCGGAGTACGCATCCGGTGAAGTGCATGGCAGGGACTATTTCTCTGCGATGGGATCGGCGCTCAACCCAGCCAAGCCGGAGACCTTTACCTTCCTCGACCGCCTATTCGGGGAAATGGCCGCGTTGTTCCCAGACCAGTATTTCCACGTCGGCGGCGACGAGGTCTCCGGCACGGACTGGAAGGCCAATCCGCACGTCCAGGAGTTCATGAAGGCGAACGACTTGAAGACGCTCGGGGAACTCGAGTCCTATTTCTTCGACCGCATACGCAACGGCGTCGTTGCTCACGGCAAGACCGTCATCGGGTGGGAGGAAGTCGCAAGAGCGGCAATCCCGGATGACGTCCTCGTCCAGCCGTGGCGCAGCTCGAGCGCCGTCGCCAGAGTGACTGCTCAGAGGAACCGGGTGATTGCGACGTGCGGATACTATTTGGACAAACTCTGGCCGGCCGAGGACCACTATCGAGTCGATCCGCACGACCCGACCGCATGTGGCCTGACACACAAGCAGTTCGCGCAAGGGAAGGCGATAGGACTTCCTCCTGTCATCCTCGCCGAGGACCAGGTCATTGATCCCTCGCTCAAGCTCTCTCTCGCACAGCAAGCGTTGGTCCTGGGCGGCGAAGCAGCCCTGTGGAGCGAGATGGTCACCGAAGAGATGCTCGACGGTCGGCTCTGGCCAAATGCCGCAGTCGTCGCCGAACGCCTCTGGTCGCCCGCCTCCATCCGCGACGCGGACGAGATGTACCGACGGCTCATCGTCGTCCACGACGGGTTGCGGATCGCGGGGCTTGCCGACGATGCCAACCGCCGGCGGATGGCGGCGAGGCTAGCGCCGGGCGAATCCGAGCCGGTGTCTTTGTTGCTCGATCTCGTCGCGCCGGTGCGCAACCACGCACACAATCGCATGGGGGCGATGCTCCTGAAGGGGATCAAGCCGACACCTCAGGAGTTCAACGAGTTGGCCGACGCGGCGTCGGCCGACAGCCTCGTGGCACGTCGCTTCGCAGTAGATGCCGAGCGATTCGTGCGGGGCGACCGCTCCGGCACCGCCGCGCTCAAGGCAACCCTTGCATCATGGCGCAACAATCATGACCGATTCGCAGCGGTCGCGAGAGGGAACCCGAAGCTTGAGGCCGCGCTGCCGATTTCCGCTGACATCGCCGCGCTGGCCGGAATTGGTCTGGATGCCGTGGCGGCGGTCGAGAGCGGGCGTGCACCAGGCGCTGATTGGCGCGGGCGCGCGAAGGAACTCCTCGATCGTCAGGCCGCGACCGAAAAGGCCTCGGAAAGCATCATCGAGGTGGTAACCATGCAACAGCCGCCCGCCGACCTGCTGATCAGCATCACGCTGGGTGTCCGCAAGCCGGTGGAAGCAGCGGTGAGCCGTAGACCATAGCCCAAAGAGGCACGATGGACCACTTCGAGTGGAACGCCAACTTCGGCAACCGGTTTGGATTGGTGCATGGTGGACCTCAAGACGCAGCAGCGAGGGGAGCGCCTCGTGGTTCCGTGAGACGGCAAGGCGCAATGCGGTGGTATAAGCAAGAAGAGTGAGCGAACTCTCATGGAAGAAGACGGTTCAGTCCAGATAGGAGGACGAATATGAAGCTGCAGGAATTCACCCGACGCGAGGTCCTGACCTGCGCCAGCGCGGCGGCCAAAGGATCGGGAGTCTTTTCTTGACCTGACCGCCGCGCATCCGATACCGACCCTTCACACCCTTCGCGCACCTGCTCAAACGCAACAACGCAGCCTGATCAAGCCGGCCCAACTTCCTGCTCCCAAAGCAGGAATGCTACGACTAAAAGTCTGGCGCACGAGTGCTTTTCAAACAGGCAGGAACGTGACAAGAGGGTCGGAAGGCCTACGTCGATCCAACGCAAGACTTCTCGACCCCGTCGTTCTTTATCCGCTAGAACCTCGATGCCGTCAGCGTCACGTCCGCGCCTGTCCACGCTCGGTGGAAGCGTGCGTCCGTTGCGTCCGCCTCGGTATCCTTCCCTTGCGCCCGGAGCGCTTGTGCGAGACCGAACAGGGACCAGCCGTTCTCCGGAAAGCGCTTGAGGTCTTCGCGATAGACCTTCTCGGCCTCGGCATTTTGTCCCGCTTTCACCAGCGCGGCGCCGAGTGAATGCCGAATGGGGTAATACCACTTGGGCGGTTCGAAGTAGAGTCCCGCATCCTCGATCTTGGCGGCCTCACGGAAGTGGGTGATGCCCGCGTCGAGGTCGCCGCGGCGAGTCGCGATTTCGCCGGACAGCGCGTGCACGGCGATCGAGAGCGAGGTCTTGCCTTCAGCACCTTCGGGCAGCGCAGCGTCCGCCGCCGTTACCTGGTCGAGCGCGGCTTGCGCCTCAGCCCACTCTCCCTTGGCGGCATGCGCCACGCCTCGGGCGTAGGATGCCATCGCGTACGAGAAGCGGATATCTTCCGGCGGAAGCGGTTCGGCAAGCACCTCGTTCCATTTTCCGAAGGTCGTGAGGGTGAGGGCATGGTACGGCAGCATCTCCTGCAGCATCCCAACCTGGCGCGCGGCGTCAAGGTTTACCTTGGTGGTGAGTGTATTGGATGCTTCGATCGCCTGCGCGCTACGGCCCGCCATCGTGGAAGCAAAGGCAAAAAAATGGATGTTGTGCGGATAGTACGCGAGCGGATAGACGCCCATCGGGCGCTGCCCTTCGATGAACTCCTCGTCCGTATGGATGGCATGGTGGTTGGACTGCACCGCGTCGTTCCACCGGCCGACTCGGATGAAGATGTGCGAAGGCATGTGCACCATATGTCCTTCCCCCGGCATGAGCCGAGCGAGCCGTTCGGCGCAGGGCACCGCAGCCTTCGGGTTCACCGCTTCGACGGCGTGGATGTAGTAGTGGCACGCACCGGGGTGATTGGGGTTGCGCGTGAGGACCCTCTCCAGCTGGCGTACGATTTCCTTGGTCTCAGAGTAGGGAGTGCCGTCGGGCTTCCAGTAGTTCCAGGGGCGGAGGTCCATCAACGATTCGGCATACAGGGTCGCGGCGTCAAGATCCTTGGGATAGGTCTTGGCAACCTGCCCCATCGCGCGAGAATACGATGTGTCCAACCGGGCGCGATCGGCCGGTGGGTCCGCTTCGTAGCGCTGCGCGAGCGCCTCGATGTACGCGCGCTCAGGCTTCGTAGCGTGAGACTTGAGCGCCAGCGCTTTCTGTACCGCCGCATACGCCGCAACTCCGCTCGCCTTGTCCATGGAAGCGTTGACGTGCGGCCCATAGGCGAGCGCGATCCCCCAGTAGCACATGGCGCAGGTAGGATCGAGCTCTGCGGCGCGCGTGAACGAGCGAATCGCTTCCGCGTGGTTGAATCCGTAGACAAGTCGCAGGCCCTGGTCAAAGTACTGCTGTGTGGCCGGAACTCGCGTGGAGATGCGTTTGTGATGAGAACCGAGGTTCGTATAGAGAGGGACCTTGTCAGACTGGCTCGTCGGCGGCGCGGGCTCGTCCGTCGATTCTGTGGCCCAACTGGGAGCGGCACAGAGGAGCAGAGCAGCTGCGGCTAACACAGTGATGTGTGATGACTTCATGGCGCGCTTCCTTCCAGTCAGCGCGAGTAATCCTAATGATCTCATGGCAGCCTCCTTCATAGAAACCGGCTTGTATCCGGCTTTACGTTGTTCTACTGGATGCAAGAATACAGTGAGAGATCTCGCTTCCATTTGAGATTCCCTATCAGGCCCGAACACCGATGACTTCAAGATATTCTCCGTACACCGTGGTGCAATCGGCCCCGGCTCGATTGTGGGTGGTCCAGAGCGATTCGAGTTCTCGGCGCAATTGGGTTTGGCCATCGGTATCGAGCGACGCGAATGCCCGATTCGTGGGCCCGTAATACAGGCGAAAGAATTCCACGACCTCCGACGGTGGAAAGGGATAGGTGAAGAGGTACTGCCGCTTCGTGAGGCTGAGTTCCGAGAGTCCGTGGCTGAGCCGCTCACGAACAGTGGCTTCCTCGCCCCACAGGACCGGTGACGGCATCCCGGACGGCGCGATGAATTGTGATACGACCTTGAACATCTGCCCAATGAATCCCTGCGGCGTCCAATTGGCCATGGCAATGGCGCCTCCCGGCACGCACACACGGAGCATCTCTTGAGCAACCAGTTGAGGCCGCGGCGCAAACATCGCGCCGATCAGACTTACCACAACATCAAAGCTCGCGTCATCGAACGGAAGCGACTCGACATCAGCCTCCTCGAAACGAGCCCTCAGTCCTTCCGCTTGTGCGCGGGCCCGTGCTCGCTCCACTAAATTAACCGCGATATCCACGCCGGTTACATCAATACCGTCTTTTGCCGCCATCAGCGCCAATTGCCCGGACCCACAGGCGGCATCCAGCAACCGAGCTCCCGGCGCGATATTGAGCCGCTCGTAAAACTCTCGTGCGCCACCTTCCATGTACCGCGAAAATCGATCATAGTCCCCCGCTGTCCAGATCGATTTGAGCCGAGTCTTCACACTGTCCGTTTCCCCAATTGTTGTATGCGTCATGATGGCCTCCTTCCTTGATTTCCATAGACGGCGCGGTCTCTTGCGCCTCGCCATCTCTATTCGCACTATACCGGACAGGCCTATTGGCGTCTTATCAGCGCGTCTGGCTCTCTTAGCAGGAGCATGCTAAGCTGCGGCTCGTTTATCCGAGCGTCCGATTGGCTTAGCAAGGCCCCTTACTTGTAGCAACCGATATGGATGTGCTCTCTGAAGTCCTGAAAGCCGTGAAACTGGACGGCGCAGTGTTCTTTAACGGCGAATTCTCGTCGCCCTGGTGTGCGCGCCAACCCGATGCCAGCACGATGGCACCGTATCTGCCCGCCCGTTCTAAGCACGTCATAGTCTTTCACCTGGTCACTGAAGGACGAGGTTACGTTCGAGCTGAAGAAAACGGCCGATCAGTGCCTCTTGAAACCGGCGACATTGTCGTCCTTCCGCATGGCGATGCGCACCTGATGGGCAACGGACCTCCCATCACACCGATCGACAATACGACAATCCTCCGATCGGTGCTGGCCGAAGGACGTATGATCTCTCAATTTGGCGGTGGAGGAGAACTCACCAAGCTGATCTGCGGTTTTCTAACCTGCGATTCGCAACTCAGCCACGTCTTCCTGGCCGGACTGCCTTCGATCGTCAAGGTGCATATCCGTGACAGCCCATCGGGGCAGTGGTTGGAAGACAACCTTCGATATTCCGTCGATCACGCTGAAGCCGCAGGCCCGGGCGGCGCCGCCGTCATCGCCAAATTGTCAGAAGTGTTGTTCGTGGAAACGTTGCGACGGTACATCGCGAAGTTGCCGCCGTCGCATACTGGTTGGTTGGCAGGCGTACGCGATCCGGACGTGGGAAAGGCTCTGGCCGTCCTGCACAAACAGCCGGCTCAACCCTGGACGATCGCCTCGCTGGCGAATGAGGTCGGTGTGTCTCGCTCCGTGCTCGCTGAGCGATTTCGGCATTATCTGTCGGACACGCCGATGGGGTACCTGACGCGTTGGAGGTTGCAGCTCGCCGCTCAAGTATTGGCGTCAACCTCCAAGAGCGTAGCCGAAGTGGGAAGCGATGTGGGATATGAGTCCGAGCCTTCCTTCAATCGCGCCTTCAAGCGGCAGTTCGGAGTGCCCCCGGCACGGTTCCGCAGCCACATAAAGCGGACTCACGCTCCCTCTGTCGCTCCCGATCAACAAACGGGTCGGACGGCGCACCGCTAGGTTCTGTCACCAATTTCCCCACACGTGATGCGAGACTAGCTACTCCATTCCTGTTCAAAAACCGGTTAGTTCCCCAGAGGGGACTTTCGCTGGACGCGGATGATGTTCATCATGCCCAAATCCTCGTGGCCCAGGATGTGGCAATGAAACACGAAATCACCGATGTCCTGTCCACGAAAGTCGATCCGAAGTGCGACACGGGGAAACGGATGGGCCGGATCTCCATCCCAGTGTGGAACTTCGATCATGTCGAGGAATTGCCCGGTGATCCCCGGCGCCTGCTCGTTGCCGTTGATTTCAAAGTTGCGTTGTTCCTCCACCAGAAAATGCAGCTGATGGAGGTGAAATTCGTGGTTCTCCAGCGTACGATTTTCTACCGTCCATTCCTCGACGGTTCCCTGGGTCGCGGTAATGGCAGGGGCGGCGTTCGGGTCGAACACCTTTTCCGGTTGCCCTTCCACATCCATAAAGAACTGGGTCGGTTGGATCTCGTTGAAAAACACCAACCGCCTTGTGGCAACGGGCGCAGCGGTCAGACCGGCAAACCGATTCAGGTGAGGGTTGAACGCCTCGAAGTGGCCGACGCGGTCATCCTCGGCAGGTTCGTGATGTCCATGAGCGCGCACGTGAATGTTGAAGAGGGGCCGATTGGGGTTGTCGTCGCCATCGATTCCCGTGTTGATATTCTGGGTCACCAATTGCGCTTTTTCACATTGGGCAGGAGGGGCATTCACGATAAATTCTACCCTGGACGCAGGCGGCAGACGGAAGTGCGTCACCTGAATCAGGCTCCCAGGCTGAGCGCCGTCCTGGGAATTGACCGGCACCCCGTCAATGGCCACGATCTCGATGGGCTGTGGCACGCCGTCGAACCGCACCTGTAGATCGAAAATGCTGTCGGCAGTGGAGTTGGAGACACGCCAGAATTGCCGCTCCCCCGCTTCCATGTGAAGAATGGCCGGGGTATAGGTCGTGTGATTGTTCGCGTCGGTGGTGGCGTTCATGGGGATCTGGTTGACCGTGAGGTCCTGGAATGGAATGCCATTGGGGTCTCCCCCTGCGCCTTCTGGTAGGCCCTGGATCGTCGGCTGGTCCCGTATCATGAGAATGCGATGACGCAGACTCGCAACCGCCGGTTTGACGTTTTCAATCCCTTCTACGACCAGGGCTCCGGAAGCGCCACCGAGGAGGGCTTGTTCGGCCAGCCCGTGCACGTGGGGGTGATACCAATACAGACCCGGCGGCTCATCGGCCGGAATAGTGAGCGTATATTGGAACGTCTGGCTGGAATTAATGAGGGTCTTGATCACTTCATCGGCATGGCAGGTTGGGGACGTGTTGGTGCCATGGAAGTGCATGTTCAGCGACGACCCCGTCATCCGGTTGCCACCGGGGCCGCAGTTTGGGGGATTGATCGTCATGTGCCCTGCTTGTGCCGGCGTATTGTTGGTCACGGTGATGATAAGACGATCACCCGGCTTCACATGCAGGGTCGGGTTTTCCTGACCAGCCGGAGTCATAAAGCAAAACAACGGTCGGTTCGCACCGTCAGTTCGGGTTTGATAGGACAATCGGACGGCCAATACGCCATGTCGGCTAAAGAGCGCCGGAGGCTGGCGCACAACTTCACCCGGGCTGAATCTGGGACAAGGATTCGCCACTGATGGGACGGGCATCAAAAGCGTGGTCGCGGGAGCAAACTCGCCGGTTGGCATGTCCACCTGGGCGAAGGCCCAACCCGGCGTCATCGCAAAGACCACTACGATAACCACCACCTTCCAATTCATCTTTAATCGTATTTGTTCAAGCATGGAGTCTCCTACTGAGTTATTCAAAAACTGGATCTGTAATCCTTGCCCGAAACGTGAGTTCAGTTTGCATTGACAAATCAAGCCCCGCCCTAACCAGCCGAGTCATGATCATCACGGTCCTTCAATTTCCTGAACGGGTCAAAAAAAAGAGCCCAAAGCCGTGACGGTTGCTTTGGACTCTGGGGGAAAATCCCTCTGGTCTCTAGTTGAGATCGACTCTCAAAATCTTCTCTACTTTAAGTTGAAGGTCTCTGTTTTGTCAATCTGTAATTGGGATCTAGAAGAGCAGCTTGAAAGGTCTGCGGGAGGTCATTGAGACGACGGGGCTCTTCAGTTCGCTGTATACGGATCGAGGCTCGCACTACTGGGAGACGGAAGAGATGGAGGGAAGGTGGACAACACCCGGCTGACTCAGGTACACCGGCCTTACGACTATTGGGGGTCACGCTTATCAATCTTGGTTCAGGAAAATTGAGCCGATGCGCGGCGACCTGCATCATCTCTTTGCCTGTGAATCTGACTGCAATAGCTTTAGGTGAAATACACCCATTTCGACTTCCCTGACTTTAAAGAAGTCGTACAAAATGATTGCGGTAAACGGGAAGAACATAAGTTTGAACCGGGTGACGGGAAAGGGATGGTCGCGAGAGCAACGCTGTATGTTCTTCTGCGGTACCCAAGGGAGATCATATGAATAGCCATCCTCTAGCTAAGAACCGCATGGTATCCTGCCACACGTCCCGGCGCATACTGTCTCCGGTTCTTCATCGTTCCTAAAGAAGGTATGCAGCCGTCAATCATTCGCACTATTTTGCTCGTTATTCTCTGCCTGACACTGTCGGGTTTCGATGACCTCACCCGCCGCTCCGTTGAGATTCTACCTCGCTGGAAGAAGGGAGACTCGTTTGCGCTTACCATTACACGAACTCGAGAAAAATCCGTAGATGGTCAATCAACCGTCTCAGGGAAAACACGCACGCATTTTACTATTGAAGTCCTCCGCGCAGATGACAATGGGTACCTCGTCGGGTGGACTGCGGGAGACACGACGTTTGAGGCCTCTCTTCCATCGGACACTTTCCTGCGACAGGTCGTCGACGTCATGAAAGGCAAGCAGATCGTCCTCCAGGTCGACGATCACGGGACCATCACAGGCGTCCGGAATTGGAAAGAACTTCAACGCGAAACCTTGAAGGCGATGGATGTCCTCATGATGGCCAAGACTCCAAACTCACACAACGGAAGCACCAAACAAACGCTTTTATCGAATCTACGCGCCCAATGGGAAACCATGTTCGCGACGAAAGAGCACGTTGAACAGTTATGTACTCGAGACGCCCGGATCTATTTTATGGCTCTTGGGAGAAGGTATGCGCTCAATGAACCTCACGAATACGATGATCTGCTTCCGAGTCCGATCGGCGGCGATCCATTCCCGGCGCGGGCAAGGATCATCTTAAAGACGCTCGATCAACAGTCTGGACAAGCCATGCTGAGCTGGAACCGAACGACCGATCCCAAACAAGTCGCGCACATTCTGGAATCGAAAATCAAAGACCTGGCCGCACGTCGAGGAAAGAAATCACCGGAGGAAGGATTCGTTAAGACCCTATCCATGGAGGACAAGGCGGACATCGTGGCCGACGTCCGCACGGGATGGGTAGACAGACTCACACTGACGCAGTCCGTCAATCTCGGTACGCGCAGCCAAATAGACACGACGACCATCGTCAGATCTGTGCAATGAGCACAGCCGGGGAAACCCAACAGCACGGAATCATCCAATTACCATCATTGCGCTCCCCCTACCCTCGACCTGCTCAACCTTGAGTCATCCACAGGATTTGGTTAGACTAGGTCGGAATCATCGTGATTGAGTCGGCGAGGAGTCTCCAGGAGAAAACTACATGATCATGTGGATCCTATTACCGTTGGCCGGTGTCATGAGCATAACCCTAACCATTTCGTCAGTGACATTCGCACAAAGCGCGCCTCCTATCGTGAAGCAGAAAGTGGAAACGGCGCAGAAGCAGGTGAAGACGATCGGGATGGAAGAGTATCGGAAGCTCGTTGAAAATCCGGGCGCCGCCTTGATTGTGGATGTGCGGGAGCCGCATGAGTACGCGGCAGGGCATGTGCCTGGAGCGATCAATATTCCCCGTGGCGTCATCGAATCTCAAATCTGGAACTACGTAGGCGTTCCAGATAAGGCCGACATGGAGAGACCTATCATTCTTCAATGTCAAAGCGGAAGGCGAGCGTCGCTTGCGGCACAGTCCCTTGAAGATCTGGGCTTCACGCAAACGACGGCAGTCGTCATGAACCTCGACGACTGGCAGAAGGCCAGCCATCCATTTACAAAGTAATCTACCCCGCGTCCCGAAGTACTTTCTCCCTCCCTTTCAAGCGAGCATGTGTCACTTTATGCTTATGGTGAGATTTGGTTACATCCAGCTTCGCTCAAACCTACGTCTTCGCCATCCATTGCCGCAGTGCTATACTGCACGACCATGACGCTGGTCACACCTGATACTGAACTCTCCATATCGTTTGAGAACCAACGTGCGATTGTTTCTCCATGGGGAGCTTCGTTACGACGGTACCTGCTGATCAACGACGGCGGGCAGGAAACGGATATTGTGTGGGGTTATTCTGGTGGCAGTGGGAAGCGAGGGGGACAGGGCGACGTGCTCATCCCGTTTCCCGGTCGCGTCAGCGGTGGGCGCTATACGTTCGAGGGGCAGTCACTGCAGCTCGAATGTAACGACAAGGAAGGTCCGAATGCCATTCATGGATTCGTTCGCAGTCTGCCGTGGCACGTGCAGGCAACCCATTCAAACAAGGTGACGTTTGAGATTCGCCTCGACGCTGATACATACGCTGAGCGAGGCTATCCCTTTTCACTTGCCGTATGGGTGACGTATGAACTCGGCGCCTCCGGGCTCACCTGCACATTCACCGTCAAGAACGTAGGGCAACAGGCAGCGCCGGTCGGAGCCGGATTTCATCCTTACTTCACCGTTGGAACATCTTCAATCGACGAGGCCGAGGTGCAGATTCCGGGAACCGCCTATTTAGAATTCAACGAGCGGCTCGTTCCGACAGGGGCGATTCTGAACGTGACCGGCACGCCGTGGGACTATCGACGATTTCGTGCGATCGGCAGTCGGCGCTTCAACCATTGTTATGTGCAGCTCGAACGTGACGCACAGAACATGGCCACAGTATCCCTGCGTCATACCGCGTGCGATCGCAGGATCGACATGACGATGGATCACGCGTTTTCCTCGGTGGTCGTGTATACCGGAGATGCGATTGCTGACGCGCCACGAGTCGCGCTTGCCATCGAACCGATGACCTGCGCGAGTGATGCGTTCAATCATCCGGACTGGGGGCTGAAGCGGCTCGTTCCCGGCGAGACATTCTCCGGACGTTATAGCGTGCGATATCGAGTCATAGGAAAGGATTCTCTGTGCGCCTCGGCTTGAGCATCTGCTTTGACTATGGCTGACACTCGTCGGATGCGTCGAACGAGCGAGTCCGACGACCGCTTACACTGTCGGCTCGAGACCTCGGTGTCTCAGTGTGGACTATCGCTCAGGCAATCTTCCGGAGGTTGGAAGGCCTGCCGCTGATAAGATCGCGGTGAAGCTGGAGAAGCTTGAACTGCAGCTCTTCGAACGACTCCCCTTGAACCTGCTGGTCAGGAGAGTTCTGCAGACAACCGCGCCACTTACCCTGATCTTGCCAAATCATGTATTTCGTCATGTCGCAGAGTATAGCTGCAAGTCGGAGTTCCGAACAGAATTTTGTAAGTTTTTACCTAGGCGCGCAGCGAAATGAGAAAGAATACGCGCATACCTCTCAATACTGTTGACGCACAAGCAGTGACGTTTCAACAGATCTCTGCGAACCGACTGTCTTTTCGCGTGGCGACAGCCGGGTCCGGCGATCGATTGATCCTCTGTCTACATGGGTTTCCAGAATCCGCTGTTTCATGGCGGTACCAGATCGTTCCGCTGGCGCAAGCAGGTTTTCTGGTCTGGGCGCCTGACCTTCGGGGATATGGCGGCACGACAAGGCCGGTAGGCATTGACGCCTACCAAATCGAATCCTTGATGGACGATGTCACCGGGCTCCTCGATGCCGCGCAAGTGCAACGCGCCATTCTGGTCGGGCATGATTGGGGTGGAATCATCGCCTGGTACTATGTGATGCGGCACGCCGATCGCGTGGAAGCCTTGGTGATTGTGAACGCGCCGCACCCCGCCTGCTTTGAGCGGGAAGTGCGGCACTGGCGTCAGTGGCATCGTTCCTGGTACATGGGCTTTTTCCAAATTCCTTGGCTTCCGGAAGCGGCATTGTCAGCCGGTCATGGCTATGTGATCGGTGAGATCTTCGGGCGCATGGCCATTCATCGCGAGCAGATGGCTGACGATCTCGTTCGGTTGTATCGACGACAGGCTTGCGAGCCTGGAGCGCTCGCGGCCATGGTGAATTACTATCGAGCGGCCTTACGCGGCGGCGGGGCGATGCGTCAGCGAAAGTTGGGGTATCCTACTGTCCACGTCCCCACACTGGTGATCTGGGGATTACAAGATCATGCACTCGTCCGTCAGAACCTCGATGGGCTGAATGATTTCGTCACCGACCTGACGGTGGTAACGGTCGCCGACGCCGGACACTTCGTGCATGAAGACAAGCCGGAATTGGTCACGAGTGAAATGCTGACCTGGTTGGATCTGAAAAGAGTGTAGATAATATAGGATGGCTTCAACGCCCGACCTGTGGACGACCGGGCGTCGCAATCGCCGAGGGTGTGGTTCCCGCTAAAAAAGGATTGCCTACCAGCGCCGTCAATGGAGTCAGCGCCCCTGTTTCCGTGTTGACAGTATAAGCCGAAACACGCCCTCCCTGGTTCGCCACGTACATGAACTGCCCATCCGGAGACATCGTCAGAGCAACGGGGTTTGTCCCTGCTGAGACGGGATTGAGGTTGCCTGCCGCGCTCGGCACGAGCGTCAACAGTCCATCGCCCCCGATAGTGAACGCCGATACATTGCCTCCCCCGTTGGCGGCATAAAGGAATCGGCCATCCAGAGAGATCATGAGGGCGTTGGGAGTCGTACCGCCTGTGGAAACAGGATTCGTGTTGGCCCCCGCAGGCGTCACCAAAGTTAAGAGACCGTTTGTTCCGATCTGAAAGACCGTCAGGTTATCAGAGCCGCTGTTAGCGACGTAGAGAAACGATCCGTTCGGCGAGATGGCCACGTCTTTAGGGACCGTCCCACCGGTCGAGATAGGATTGGTGTTCGCCCCGGACGGAGCGATCCTGCTCACAAGCCCGGTTGCTCCGATCGAGAACGCCGTGACATCGTTGGAGCCGCTGTTGACCGCATAGAGGAATTTCCCGCTTTGAGGGATTGCAATGGATGCGGGATCCGCTCCGTTGACTGCCGTAGGATTTGTGTTGCCGGCAGTTTGCGGTATCAACGCCAAGGCGCCGGCAGCCTCAATATTGAACGCGGTCACAGTATCGGTGCCATTATTCGCGACATACAGGTGCTTTGTGTCTGAAGAAATGGCCAGTGCGCTTGGAGCCGCATCAACTGCAACCGGGTTGGGATTGGCCGGAGTCGGTGGGACCAATAACAGGACGCCCTCTGTAGACACTCTGAATGCCGTCACATTGTTCGCACTACTGTTCGCCACATAGGCAAAAAATCCATTCGAGGACACTGCTATGGCGGAAGGACTAGAGACGTTCGAGAACGGAGAGCCGGGAATCGCTGCGAGGATTCCGCTTGTCGCATTGATGCTGTACCCCGACACATTATTGGAGTCTTTATTCGTGACATAGAGGATCGATGTTGATCCAGCTCCCCCTCCCAACGGCCCTCCTCCAACTCCCCCCAATGTCCCCCCGTCCCCACCTCCATCCCCACATCCAACTGGAAGTAAGACCAATGGTAAAAACCACGGCAGAAATGCTTTCTTCAGAATCGAAACCTTGCGAGCTCCTCGACGGACCATTTCTCGTATATATCACTCTTGCAAAACAGTGACAACGATACAGTTGGGCTGCGGTACGGTCGCGATGTGGAATCAACACAGGGTCGGTGTGAGTATGAACAAGAGGCTTGGTGAGACCTCTTGGCTGTCGGCATTACTACCGCTATATGATCATGTCGTTCTAGAATGGTGACCCTGCAATAGAAGCTAACACTCCTGTACCAGCCGTGATCGTGTAGGCCGACACATTGTTCGAACCCTGGTTGCTCACATAAAGGAAACTGCCGTTCGGCGAGACGGTTACGGCACTGGGAGTGGTCTCGGCTGGAAACGGCGATCCTGTGATTGAGGTTAACGCTCCCGCACCTCCAAT
>JAFEBM010000066.1 GCA_018242685.1 Nitrospira sp.
CCTTCGAGATGATTATCGGGAGTCATTGTTCTGCTTGAGACGGAAGAACGGTGGGGCCAGCCATGCGGTCGGGAATCGTCCTCTGGGGGAGGCCGGCTCGTGCCAGCACAGATGTCTCTCGATATGCCGAAGCGGCTGCCTTGATGGGGGGCTATTGAAAGGGTGGCGCGCCTCTCTCGTGGATGGTGCTGACGAGGTCACCATCTTTTGGATGAGCGCCTTTCTTAGGAGAGCTCTATGAGGTATTCGCCTTGTTCAAGATACGCAAGTATTTGGGGAAAGAGTGGTTGAAACCACCTGATTAGTGCGGCATTGGAACAGTTTCCAATGCGTATCCACACCACCGGTGTTTTCCGTGTGGAGGTCAGCAGGAGGAGGTTCTTAAAGTCTTCATCCTTTGTGATGATGGTCTATGCATTGGCAACGCCGTAGTTCCAGATCGCCTGATCTGTTGAGAGGAGTATGCCCACTTCTTCGACGTGAACGGCCCCATGACCGAGCGATATGATGAGCCGCGCTAAGGCCGGAGGGAGTTGAGCATCAATCAGGAAGTTCATCCGGCGCGGAGGATGACGTGATCGGACTGGGCAGCCGCAAACTCAAGGGTCGCTTGAATATCTTCTTTCTCAAGATAGGGATAGTCCTGCAGGATGGTCTCCGGCGAGACGCCTGCAGCAAGGAGATCCAGGATGTCCTTCACTCGGATCCGCATGCCGCGAATACAGGGACGACCGCCGCACTGGGCCGGATCAATCGTAATGCGCGAAAGCAAACTCATAGCGCTCATGGTAACGCCACCAACACGTGAAGATCAATGTTATTCCAGGGAATGTCGTGGTTGGGCACGGCAGGCTTAGAAGATCTTATAGAAGTCGGCGGTCGGACAGTCGAACCGAAACCCCAGGGCCTTGAGCCGTTGGACGATTTGGCGGTAACGAATACAAAGGGGTCGTGAGCTGGCCCGGGTTTGACGGACACCTCAAATGGGGGCACGATAAGAGCCTTCAGAGGAGGTGGGCGATGTCACGCGGGGTCTCCAAGCGTGCCGGGTGGCTTTTGGGTGCGGTGTTGCTGGGTTTCTGTTCACGCCGAGTGATCGGCTGGACCATGCAGGACAAGCCCGATCAACAGCGGACGCTTGGACCTATCGCGAAGCAATGAGTTGAGGGCACACCTTGTTTTGTGCATGTCAGTTTCTCGGCGTCTGGGGCAACGCCTGGCATGCCTGCTTTTTGGGCGCGTCGTTGTCATCGCGCGTCCAGCTATTCAACTGTATCCGTCTCACCTGCGGAGAGAGGTTGAAAGATTCTCATTTATCCATGCCGAATAACCAACACGATGTGGGAAAACGCACACGGCCTGTCGATGCCGATGCGCCTCAACCTGACCCTATTGAGCTGTTTGTTCCCGTGTTCATGCGAAATCCGGGTCACCTCACACATTCCTCGGATTGCTCCGATCAAGCAGGCGACAGATGGCTACATTGACAACTGTTGCGTTACAGGCTACAGTCTTGCCGTGAACATACGGAACTTCATTCATAAGGGTCTTAAGCGTCTTTATGAAGACGGCAGCACGAAGGGTGTGCCGGCTGATACGGCGAACAAGCTGCGAAAGATGCTCGCGTACCTTGACACCATCGAAGACCCTGAAGAATTGCGGGTGTTGACTTCTTGGAAGGCGCATACCTTAACCGGAGATCGCAAAGGTACATGGAGCCTTAGCGTCACCCGCAATCGGCGTCTGACGTTCCGCATCGACGCCACCGAGCGCGAACTGTGCGACATGAATTTAGAGGACTATCACTAGAAAAAGGAGTACCGGCTATGCCCATGAAGAACCCGCCCCATCCTGGAGAGTTTATTCGGACGGAGATCATCGATCCCGTAGGACTGTCCGTCACGGCGGCTGCAGCAGCGCTTCAGGTGTCCCGCCCAGCCCTGTCCAGTTTGCTCAACAGCAAGGCCGACTTGTCCGGCGACATGGCGCTCCGCATCGAGAAAGCCTTCGGCGTCAAGATGGACACACTCATGCGGATGCAATCCGCCTACGACATTGCCGAGACCCGCAAGCGGGCAAAGCGTATCCGCGTCCGGCGTGTTCATCGTACTGCTAGTTTGCATCCTTGATGCTCTTCGCCATCTGTAACGAACAGGCGCTGCGTAACTGGTATAGCCACGTTTCCAGTTCGATGATTAGAGGAAGTGGGGCCTGAAAGCGAAGGCGTCGAGACGAGTTCGCGCCTTGATTGAAGAACTGGACGACGAGGGGGCGCTATGAAGATTCGGTCGGTGGAGTGTCATAACCGCAAGAAATCCTTTCAGGTGAAGTCCGCAAAAGCCACATGGATGCTGCCCTATTCGAAGGTTGAGGTCCAGCCGAGCGGCAACGATCCGGTCGTCCGAGTCTTTGTCGATAAGGAGTTGGGAGGAGAGGGTTTCACGTATGTCTTGGCGTCCGGGAAGGAAGGCACGGTTCATAGTGAGCAGGTGTTGGAATACAATCAAGACCCATCCTTCCTGAGAGATGCGCTGCTCTACAAGTTGACGATTGAAGCTCAGAAGCGGATCAAGAACAGTCTGCTTTCAAAACGAGAAATCATCAGACGGTTGCGCATCTCGGCGACGCAGTTATATCGGTTGTTGGATCAAACGAACTACCGTAAATCGATCGATCAACTGCTGACGTTGCTTCACGTATTGGACTGCGATGTCGATCTGCTTGTGAAGAGCAGGAGTTCGTCCGGAAAGGCGGTTGGCGGTTCCCAATTCTTCAGTCGCTTGATATTGAGGCCGTGATGTGGGTCGGTTCTCAGCTGAGGATAGATATAGGTTTCTAGCTTTTCCTGAATCCGTCTCAAACCCGCTCTATCGCCGGTGCCGGCTATGTGATGTTGCAGGCAGCTGGTAGAAATAACGACCTGACATACGTAATTCGAACTAGACAAGAGGATTCCTCTCGACCTACAATTCAACATCGTCCGCCTTGGGTACAGTCTTGAATCCGGTTAGGGCCTACTCCGGCGCCCGTGAACGGAGGAACGAAGGCCTGTCTATCAAGAGGGTACGCTCGTGGCCAAGCGAGAAGAAGAAGGGGGATTAGCCGCCTCCATTTTGGATCGATTGTTGGATGACGATCCTCGCGCCGGCGACCCCCGAATCGATTCCCTCGATCTCAAGAATATCCCGTCACTGCTCAAGAAGCTTCAGTCCGGCAACGACCCCTTAGCTCGCTACATTCGCGACCAAGCCTATCCGGAAGATCTCGCCACTCTGGACCACTATGACGGCGCGACTCCGGCGCCGCATCCGGTCGTCGCCGCGATGGTAGACATCCTCAACCGTGTGATCCTTGGACCTTTTCTCTATGAGCGTCAACGATTCGGAAACGTCAGGCTGAGCGCCGAAACCCTCACGTTGATGGAAGATAGTCGCAAAAGCAAAAATGTGTCGTCCTTCAATCGGATGTTGCTGGACGAAGCCTATGCAGATGAGCTGGAGAAGATGCGCAAGCCGGCTCCGTCTTCATTGTCGCTGCGCGAGCTGAGAGCCTCGGTCGCCCGGGACATTGAGACGCTGTTGAATACGAGGCGTGAGCTGCTGTTCGATCTGCCTCAGGACATGGAGGAAGTGAGAAAGTCCATTCTGCTGTTCGGATTGCCGGATTTCACCAGCTACAGCCTGCTGAATCCGCAAGATCGCAAGTCCCTCCGGCGGGCCGTTGAAGAGGCGCTGGTGACGTTTGAACCTCGGTTGAAATCGGTTCGAGTCACACTCGAAACGCGGGAAAAGTACGATACGACCTTGCGGTTTCGGATCGACGCGCTCCTCCGCACCGACCCGGCGCCGGAGCCGATCACACTCGACGCGTCGCTGTCCGTGGTCACCAACCAGTACACCGTCCGCGGGGATTTGTAATGCAAGAATCCTTGCTGGAATATTATGAACGAGAGTTGACGATCTTTCGCCAGCTCGGACAGGAGTTCGCGCAGGCCTACCCAAAAGTTGCGAACCGACTCCTGTTGGAGCCGGGAAAATGCGAAGACCCTCATGTTGAACGGCTGATTCAAGCCGTCGCGTTCCTCGCTGCGCGCATTCATCACAAACTCGACGACGAGTTTCCTGAGATTACCACCGCGTTGCTGGGGCTCCTCTATCCGCATTACCTGGCGCCGATTCCGTCGATGTCGGTTGCGGAGTTTACCCTGGATCCTGCACAGGGCAAATTGACGAGCGGCTACGAGATTCCCCGCCATACGCTGCTCTACTCCCGCCCGATCCAGGGCATTCAATGCCGGTTTCGAACCGGGTACCCGCTGACACTCTGGCCGATCACGGTGGCGTCCGCATACGTCGATTTGCCTGAACGGGTCGCTATCGGTTCCAAGGCGCTCGGTCTGATCCGATTGGAGCTGCACTGCCAGGGAGGCGTCTCCTTTCGCGAACTCCGGCTCGATCGCCTCCGGTTCTATCTCGATGGAGAGGGGCAGGTGGGCCATGCGCTCTACGAATTACTCCTGAACAAAACCCGAGAGGTGTGGATCAGGCCGGTTGGATCGAAGCTCGGGCGTAAATCGGTCGTCTTGCCTCCGTCCTGTCTTCAACCGGTGGGATTCGGAGAAGACGAGGGGCTCTTGCCCTATCCTCCCCATGCGCTCATGGGCTATCGACTGCTGCAGGAATATTTCACGTTTCCCCAGAAATTCCTGTTCGTGGACCTCACCGGTTTTCCGAGTGATTCGCCCGGTGACCTTGGGGACAAGGCCGAGGTATTGATCTTTCTCGATCAGGTTCCACGGGCCGATCATGTCATCAGGCCGGAGCACTTCAAGCTGGGCTGTACGCCGATCGTGAACCTGTTCCCGCTGGTCGCCGAGCCGATCCGCCTGGATCATACACAACATGAATATCGGATCATCCCGGACATCCGGCGCCAACAGGCCCATGAGGTCTATGGAGTGACCGATGTGAGCTTGACCGCCGCAGACTCGGAGACGGCACAGCCGGTCCATCCCCTCTATTCCATCAGGCACGGAGGGACGGACGAAAAACCGCCGGCCTATTGGTACGCTGTCAGACGGCCCGCCGTCAGGAAGGGCGATAACGGAACCGAAATGTTCCTGTCTCTGGTTGATCTGGACATGAAGCTCACGCTCCCTCCCTTTGAAACGGTCACGTTACACACTCTCTGCACGAATCGTGATCTCCCGAGCAAACTGTCGGCGGATGAGGTGCGAGGGGAATTCGAACTCGAAGGCGCTGCGCCGGTCGCGCGCATACGGGCGTTGATCAAGCCGACGGAACCGGTGCGCCCGCCATTGAACGGCGAGCGCCAGTGGCGATTGATCTCCCACTTGTCGCTGAGCTATCTGTCGCTGACCGCCGACGGACCGGAGGCGCTCCAGGAAATTCTTGGTCTCTACGATTTCTCGGGATCTCCCGCCATACGCCAGCAAATTGCCGGCATTGTGGGGGTGCGCTCGCGCCGAGTGGTTCGACGCCCCGGCACGATGGGTTGGCATGGCTTCTGCCGCGGGACGGAGATTACGATCGAATTCGATGAAGAGAAATATGTGGGAAGCAGTCTGTTCTTGTTCGCGTCGGTTCTGGAGAAGTTCCTGGGACTCTATACGACGCTGAACTCCTTTACACAATTGGTTGCGACAAGCAGTCAACGGGACAAGCCGATCAAACTATGGCCACCGCGAACAGGAGAACAGGTTCTTCTTTAAGGGAAGAACTGCTCACCAGAGGGTTTCGATTCGAATTCTTCCAAGCCGTTCGTCTGCTGACGCGCTGGCATTCCTCGCGTCAGCCGGTCGGTCGACGCGCCATGCCGGGAGAAGAAATTCTCCGGTTCCGTTCCCATCTGTCCCTGAGTTTCCCACCCAGCGAAATTTTTCGCATTGAACCGGGAAAACATGCGCACAGGCCGATCGGCATGACCGTGACCTTCATGGGCCTCACCGGCTCCGAAGGGGCTCTCCCGAGATACTATACGGAACTGCTGTTGCAACGAGCGCAGGTGAACGACCATGCGTTGCGAGACTTTCTGGATCTCTTTAACCATCGGCTGATTTCGTTGTTCTATCGAGCCTGGGAGAAGCATCACTGCGTGGTCGGCTATGAGCGGGCCTGTGAGACCGGAGAAGAGGACCGGTTTGCCCGACTGCTCTATGCCCTACTCGGGTTGGGAACTGAGGGAATACGCGAACGGTTGGGTGGTGACGACGGCAGCCTGCTGCGCTACGCTGGTTTGATCGTTCAACGGCCGCGCTCGGCTCAGGCGTTGGTCCACTGCCTCACCGACTCTTTTCAAGTTCCCGTTCGGATCACGCAGTTCGTCGGGGCTTGGCTGCCGGTCCAGGAAGAGGATTGGACCAGGCTGGGGACGCCGGGAACGAACAATCGCTTGGGGCAAACGGCCGTGGCCGGCGCCAAAGTCTGGGATCAGCAGGCGGGGTTTCAGGTGCGTCTTGGGCCGCTTGATTTTGAAAAGTTTTCCGGTTTGCTGCCGTCCGGCAAGGCCTTTGCGACGCTTGTCCGCGTCACCAAGTTGTTGGCCGGACCAGAATTTGAGTTCCACGTGAACCTGGCGTTGAAGGCGTCGGAAGTCCCTCCCTGTCGCTTGTGTGAGAGTGACGCCTATATGCCACGGCTAGGCTGGACGACCTGGCTTTCCTCAACGCCACGAATCACCGATGCGGAGGACGTCATGTTTTCCGGCGAATTCTCCAACCAAAGCGCGGCTGTGGCCTAAGAACCAGTAAGAGAAGAGAGGCTTCCATGAACGTGAATCTGAAAGGATTGATTGGAAAACTGGATGACTCCTGCCGCCGCGCCTTAGAGGCGGCGGCAGGGCTCTGTCTATCGAGGACCCATTATGATGTCGATGTGGAGCATCTCTTCGTCAAACTTTTGGACATCCATGACAGCGACCTTCAGAAAATCTTCAAGCGTTACGGTGTGGAGACTGCCAGGCTTGAACGTGATCTCACAGGAGCCCTGGATCGGCTCAAGACCGGTAATGCCCGCAATCCCACCTTGGCGCCGCGTATCCCCAGGTTGATCAATGAGGCTTGGTCGCTGGCCTCGATCGAGTATGGGGCGAACCGAGTCCGCTCAGGACATGTGCTGCTGGCCCTCTTGAGCGAAGACGATCTGGTCAGAATGGCAAAGGAGATCTCGTCAGAATTTCAGAAGATTTCTCCTGAAGATCTGCACAAGCAGATGGTGAGTCTCTCCGCCGGATCGGTCGAGGATATGGAGCAAGTCCAAACCGGCGGGATCGACACAGCCGAACCGGGAAAGCCCATCTCGACAAAGACTCCGGCGCTGGATCAGTTCACGGTGGATCTTACAGCCAGAGCTAAAGAAGGCAAGATCGACCCGGTGCTGGGGCGCGATGCGGAAATCAGGCAGGTCATCGATATTCTGACCAGACGCAGGCAGAACAATCCGATCCTCACGGGTGAGGCCGGCGTGGGAAAGACGGCGGTCGTGGAGGGCTTGGCCCTGCGGATTGCGGCAAAGGACGTGCCTCCGTCGCTGCAACAGGTCTCGCTGCGCTCGCTGGATCTCGCGTTGCTCCAGGCCGGAGCAGGAGTGAAGGGAGAATTTGAAAATCGGCTCAAGTCCGTCATCAACGAAGTGAAAGCGTCGCCACAACCGATCATCGTGTTTATCGATGAGGCGCACAGCATGATCGGAGCGGGCGGGCAGGCGGGACAAGGCGATGCGGCGAATTTGCTGAAACCGGCCCTGGCGCGGGGTGAAATGCGCACGATCGCCGCGACCACCTGGGCGGAATACAAGAAGTATTTCGAGAAGGATCCGGCGCTGACTCGCCGATTCCAGGTGGTGAAAGTCGAGGAACCGACGGAAGCGACGGCGATCAATATGATGCGGGGACTCGTCGAGACAATGGAACAACATCACAAGGTGCGCGTCCTGGATGAAGCCATCGAGGCGGCGGTGAAGCTCTCGCATCGGTACATTTCGGGCAGGCAGTTGCCCGATAAGGCTGTCAGTGTATTGGACACAGCCTGTGCCAGGGTCGCGCTGGGGCAACTGGCTGAGCCGCCGGCGCTGGAGGACAGCCGCCGCCGGATTTCGTTGATCAATACCGAAATCGATATCCGGGAACGAGAAGCAGTCACCGGAGGAAATCACAGTGAGCGGCTCAGAGAATTGAATAACGAAAAGATTACGGAAGAGGCTCGACTCACCGAATTACAGACACGCTGGAAAGAAGAGAAACGACTGGTGGGCGAGATTGCGGGGATTCGACACAAGCTCGAACAGCATGCGCGACCAACAAGAAGCGATGTGAAGGCCAAAGATTCTCCACCGCCGCTCACGCCTCAAGAGGTGGCGTCATTACAGGCGGATTTGGCCAAACTCAATAAGGAACTCGCGAGTCTTCAAGGAGAACATCCATTACTGCAACCCTGTGTCGATGGGCAAGCCATTGCGACCGTGATTTCAGCCTGGACCGGTATTCCTGTGGGACGGATGGTCAAGGACGAAATCAACACCCTGCTCAATCTCCAGGAGCAGTTGGAGAAACGGATCATCGGCCAGTCCCATGCCCTTGATGCGTTGGCTCAACGGCTTCGCACAGCCCGCGCCAAACTCGAAGATCCCCGAAAGCCCATCGGGGTCTTCATGTTTGTCGGCCCCAGCGGAGTCGGGAAGACTGAAACGGCGCTGGCCATCGCCGAGCTGCTGTTCGGGAGCGACCAGAATCTCACCACCCTGAATATGTCTGAATTCAAGGAAGAGCACAAAGTCTCGCTCTTGATGGGATCGCCTCCCGGCTATGTCGGCTATGGAGAAGGCGGCGTGCTGACGGAGGCCGTGCGACGAAAACCGTACAGCGTCGTGTTGCTCGACGAAATGGAAAAAGCTCATCCCGGCGTGCAGGACATTTTTTACCAGGTGTTCGACAAGGGCATGATGAAAGACGGAGAAGGGCGCGATATCGATTTCAAGAATACGGTCATCATCATGACGTCCAATGCCGGGACCGACACCTTCATGAAGCTCTGCGCCGATCCGGACACCAAGCCGGATCCCGAAGCCCTTGCCGAGGCCATCAGGCCCGATCTCTTGAAATCCTTCAAACCGGCGTTTCTAGGCCGGGTCATTGTCGTGCCTTACTATCCGATCGCGCCGGACATCATGCGAAGAATCATCGAATTGCAACTTGGCCGTGTGCGTCAGCGGATTCGCGAGAATCATCGCGCCCAACTCACGTACGATGAATCGTTGATTGCCGCGATCGCCGGCCGTTGCACCGAGGTGGACAGCGGCGCGCGCAATGTGGATCATATCCTCACACGCACGATGCTGCCGGAGTTGTCACAAGAGTTCCTGGCTCGCATGGCGCAGGGGGAACCGGTTACCAAAGTGCATATCTCGGTGAATGAGGGAGGGAGTTTCAGGTACCACGTGGATTAAATTCGGAGAAGCGGATGTCTCCTCCTACGCAAACGAACCGGTTAATCGCGATCGATACGCCGCTGGGGCCAAATGTCCTGCTGTTGCGGGGGTTCACCGGACAGGAGTCTCTTTCACGGCTCTTCAGTTTTGAGCTGGATCTCCTTTCTACCGATGCAGAGATCAAATTCGAGAACATCATTGGTCAGAAGGTCACTGTTCGAGTGAGATTAGGGAAGGACAAGGAGCGGTATTTCCATGGGATGATCAACCGTTTTGTGCAGACGGGGAGCAGCGTCGGTCTCGTCAACTATCGCGCGACGATGGCGCCGTCTCTCTGGTTTCTGACACGCACGGCGGATTGCCGCATATTTCAAAGCAAAAAAGTGCCGGACATTATCCAAGAGATCTTCAAGGAGAATGGGGTCACCGATATCAAGACGGTGCTGAAGGCGACCTACGAACCGCGAGAGTACTGTGTGCAGTATCGAGAGACGGATTTTAATTTTGTGTCTCGTCTCATGGAGCAGTACGGCATTTTCTATTTCTTTGAGCATGAAGAAAAGAAACATACCGTGGTCTTGGCGGACGACCTGTCGGCGCATCAGCCTTGTTTGGAGCAATCGAAGGTCTCATGGAATCCGCAGGGGAGCGCCAGTCTGAATGAGGACGTCATCACCGGATTCCAATGGGAAGAGACCTTCCGCTTCGGACAATACGCCGTCACAGACTACAACTTTGAGACGCCGAGCACGAGCTTACGTGCCGAAGTCAAGACTCAAATTGAAGTCGGCGGAAACGGCAAATACGAGATCTACGACTATCCTGGGGAATATGGGAAAAAGGCCGAGGGCGACGGCATCGCCAAAATTCGAATGCAGGAAGAAGAGGCGCAGTATAAGGTGATGAGCGGCTCCGGCACGGCGCGGGTGTTCACGACCGGCTATACATTCACCTTGCAAGACTATGATGCCCGGAAGGATGTCAATGGAGACTATGTCCTCACGCAGGTCCAGCACGTTGCATCAGTGGGGGACACCTATGCAACCGGAGCGACGGGAGGCGTAGAAAAAGGCGACTACTCCAACTCCTTTACCTGCATCCCTGCGAAGCGCCCCTTCCGCCCATCACAAATGACACCGAAGCCCATAGTTCAGGGCCCTCAGACGGCTGTGGTCGTCGGGAAATCCGGCGAAGAGATTTGGACGGATAAATTCGGCCGGGTCAAGGTCCAGTTCCACTGGGACCGGTACGGCAAAATGAATGAGAGCAGCTCCTGCTGGGTGAGGGTCTCGCAGAACTGGGCCGGCAAGCAATGGGGAGGGGTCTTCATTCCACGCATTGGACAAGAAGTGATCGTGGAGTTTCTGGAAGGGGATCCCGATCGACCGATCATCACCGGCCGCGTGTACAACGCCGAGCAGATGCCGCCCTATGCCTTGCCCGCCGACCAGACTCAGAGTGGGGTCAAGTCGAATAGCTCCAAAGGAGGCGGAGGATCGAACGAGCTGCGATTTGAGGATAAGAAAGGCAGCGAGGAGGTCTATCTCCATGGGCAGAAGGACTGGACCATCGCGATTGAGAACGACAAGAATCAGACCGTCGGCCATGACGAATCTCTGACGGTCGGCAATAATCGCACGAAGAAAGTCGGAGTGGATCAGAGCGAAACGATCGGAAGTAACAAGACCATCAATGTGGGAGCGAACCATACGGAATCCATTGTGGCCAATAAGTCGCTGACCGTAGGCGGCAACCACACGGAAACCATCAGCGGCGCGGAAGCGATCACGGTGAACATGGCTTCCGCCCATACCATCGCACTAGCTCGAGCCCTGAGCATCGGCGCGGGCTACCAGGTCACAGTCGGCGGGGCGATGAACGAATCGGTCGGCGGGTTGAAGGCCGAAGAGATCGGTGGGTTGAAGTCCGTCAATGTAGTAGGAAACAGCAGCGAGACGACCAAAGCCAACAAATCCGTCGATGCGACGGGGAATATTTCCGAGAATGCCGGCAAAGATATCGCGATGAATGCCGGTAAAAATGTGACAACCAGCGCCACCGATAACATCTCTGACACCGCCGGGAAGAAAATGTTGCTCGATGCCGGTGATGAGATCACCATCCAAACGGGCAGTGCCCGCATTCAGATGAAGAAAAACGGCGACATCGTCATCGAAGGGAAAAAGATTTCCGTCACTGCCTCGGGTGATATCGTGTTGAAGGGCAAGAAGATTCTGCAGAACTAATGAGGAACGACTATGGAGCGCCAGCAGTCAGAGCAATGCCTCGAACTTCTCGTCGAAAACGAGCAGCAACAAGATCATCAGGCTGCCGCTCCGCCCAAGGCAATGAATGGAGTCTATCGCGGAATATTGTCGGAGATCGATCCGACATCAGGCTCGACAAAAATCGTGATACCGAGTCGGCTTGGCATGGAACCGGTCGCCGCGCGTTCCATCGTGCCGCTCTCCGAGGATAAGCTTGGGGATGAAGTATTGGTTGCGTTTGAGGGAGGAGATCCTCGTTTACCCTATATCATTGGATCCTTGTGGCAGCCTGAGCAACCCCCAGAGGCACTTCACCTGCCGATCGAAGCCAAAGTCGATGGCGAGCAAATCGTCATTGAAGGCAAGAAGGAGATCGTATTGAAGTGCGGTAAAGCCAGCATCATCCTCACACGCGCGGGGAAGGTACTCATTCGCGGCGCCTATGTCCTCAGCCGCTCGTCTGGGGTGAATCGTGTCAAAGGAGGCTCGGTGCAGATCAACTGACGTGCGCGTCTATGGAACTTCTGAACGCCACCAAGATGCAAGCGGGCTATACGATGGGAATGGCCCCGGATGGAGGCGAATCTCTCGTCGTGGTGGTCAAAGGCACCTTCCGATTCCCAGAGAAGCCCAATCAAGAATCAGTACTGGCGGAAGAACAAGTTCCCCTCGTCATGGCCGATACGTTTGAAGGAGAGCCAGGATTTTCTGCGCCGGTCTACGAAAGCGAGTTTCCACCCAAGAAACCTAAGTGTGATGTCCTCCTGAACGGCAGTGCCTATGCCCCTGGTGGTCGGCCAATAAAGCGTGTAACAGTCTCTCTTCAAGTAGGGAGCTGGCGCAAGTCGTTTATTGTGGTTGGAAACCGAATATGGAAGAAAGGGTGGTTCGGCGTTTCATCGACAAGACCAGAACCATTTACTGTCATGCCAATCTCGTATGGCAATGCCTTCGGGGGAACCGATACAACCCATAAAAATCCAGCCAAGCACAAGTTTGTCCTGACCAATCCGGTCGGCCGAGGCTTTCATCATGATATGAGCGCCAAACTCATTGACGACAAACCATTACCCAATACCGAAGAGGAAGGGCATCCAGTCAAGAAACCCGACTGTGAGTATCGACCTATGGCTTTTGGCCCAATCGGTCGAAATTGGGACTCACGGTACAAACTCGCCGGCACATACGATCAGAACTGGATCGACAACGTCTTTCCCTTTCTTCCAACAGACTTTCAGGATGCCTACTATCAAGCCGCGCCGGTTGATCAGCAGATTCCCTATCTCAGCGGAGGCGAAACCGTCACCTTGACGAATCTTACGCCTGAAGGAACGACCCAATTTACGCTTCCGACTATTGAAATGCCGATAGTCTTTTTTCCAAAGAAGGGTGAGAAACAAGAAACACAGGGTGTCATCGATACCATCATCATTGAACCGGATCAGCGACGATTCATGCTCACCTGGCGGCAGTCGTATCCGCTTAAACGAAACATGTTCGATGTGGTGCAGGTTGTCGCTGGCGTCATGCCGAAAGCCTGGTATCGCGCGCGTGAGTTAGGCAAGACCTACTATCCATCGCTCGGTGCGCTTGTTGCGGCCAGGATGCGTGAACGTGCGGAAGCTGAAGCATGAGCAGCCAACCAGTCGCCATTGTCGCATCGGGGATGGTCACCGGCGTCGGACTAACAGCAGCCTCAACCTGTACCGCAATCCGTTGCGCCGTCTCCAATTTCACGGAAACGAGGTTCATGGACAAGGGTGGGGAATGGATTATTGGAGCTCAAGTGCCGCTTGATGAGCCGTGGCGCGAGCGGACGAAGCTCGTCAAAATGATCGCACCGGCCATCAAAGAATGCCTGACTTCTATCGGCGGAACAACGCCGGCCAAGGTACTGCTCTTTCTCTGTGTCGCCGAGCAAGATCGTCCGGGACGGCTGGAAGGTTTGGATCAAAGTTTTTTAATGGAAGCGCAGGTCGAGCTGGGTGTGCAGTTCCATCCAGAATCGAAGGTGATTGCAGAGGGAAAGGTGAGCGGGGCAACCGCGCTGGCTCTCGCCCGTCAGTGGTTGCAAGACCACGGCGGAGACTATTGCCTCATTGCGGGAGTCGATAGCTACTTGGTCGCAGGCACACTCGCCGCCTATGAAGAGCAAAGCCGCTTGCTGACCAGTGTCAATCATGACGGATTTATACCAGGAGAGGCAGGCGCAGCGATCCTGGTTGGCATCCCCAACAAAGCTAAGGGAACGAGCATTCATTGCCTCGGCATCGGGCAAGGACGGGAGCAAGCGACGGTGCTGTCCGAGGAACCTCTCAGGGGAGATGGGCTCGTCTCTGCGATCAAGGCTGCGTTGGCCGATGCGAGCTGCGGCATGGGCGATCTCGATTTCAGGATCACGGATTTGAGTGGGGAACAGTACGGCTTCAAAGAAGCAACGTTGGCTCTTGCGAGGATCCTCCGCGTTCGAAAAGATCGGTTTGACATTTGGCATCCAGCAGACTGTGTCGGAGAAGTCGGGGCTGCGATCATCCCGGTTATGTTAGGAGTGTTGTTGGCCGCAACGAAGAAGAAATATTCGCTGGGTTCGATGGTCCTCTGCCATGGGGCAAAAGATAGCGGCGAACGAGTTGCGCTCATTGTGAAGCAGGCGACGTAATGGGCAACGAAGTCTATGCCAATGGGCGTGAGGTTTCATGCAAGGCCGCAGCGGGGAAGTCCATCTGTGCCTTTCCTGATGTTTGCATGACGCCGCCGCAAACACCGGCCACCCCTCCCGGCGTGCCGATTCCCTATCCAAATACTGGCATGGCCTCAGACTGCACGGACGGAAGTAAGAATGTGAAAGTGTCCGGTAAAGAAGTGATGCTGAAGGATAAGTCGTATTTTAAGAAGAGCATGGGAGACGAAGCGGGCTGTGCGCCTATGAAAGGTGTTATCACACATAAGAACATGGGAAAAGTGTACTTCAATGCTTGGTCTATGGATGTGAAGTTTGAGGGAGAGAATGTAGTCAGACATTTAGACTTGACCACACATAATCATGGCTCGCCTCCTGCGAATTCGCCGCCGTGGTTGTATCAAGATAGTCTAGCGACGGATGATCCTGGCAATCCGTGTAACAGCATGGCAAAGAATGTTGAACAGGAGTGTACTAGTAAAACTTATAAGAACGATGCGAGTGGTGCGTGTTGCGAAGCCAAGAAATGTGTGCTGGCACCATATGGTTCACAGCCTGAATGTTGTGAGCCTCCCAAACGGACGAAGCATCACGCCGTTCCTGATCATTGCTTTAAAGCGCCAGGGGAATCGGGAGAGTATTATCATGGAATAACAAACATGAGTCACGGGAAAGGCCTGTGTATATGTGTCACAGGGGAGGATAAGAACGAGAAGCGGAAGCAGCACGCACGAATTCATAAGAGGTTTGATAAAGCAGAGGATGACAAATACCCAGAATGGACCTTTGGTGAAGCAAAGGCTGCAGCTGCAAAGGCTTGCTCTGAAGTGACAAAATGTGACGAAGCATGTCTCGCACACCAAATCACTCAATATCACAAAGATAGGAATGTAAATGACAACACTAAGCTAAGGGCCGATTCGGGAGGAAATCGTACACCTCCTGACCCTTCAAAAATGGGGACAAGGACTGGAAGTGCAAGTGGCGCAACATTCTGATGCAGGAGAAGGGTTAGGAATATGAACCAAGCAACGGTTTCTTATGTTCAGTTCATGGATGGTGTTGCTGTTGAGGATAAAGTTCGAGTCTTTGTTGCGGCTGACTTACAGACGGGAAACTATAATTTGTCACGAATGTTTTATCTCAGAGATGATGCTAAATGGTATCACTGGGACGCCAAGACAATTGTCGCTTCGGTATGTGTAGTAGCATCAAATGTACGAACAGCCTATGCAATTGGTAGAGATGGCCTTATTTCAGGGCTGGTAAGTGGAGGAGATTTCTTTGAAGAGCGGATTGTGGAGGCAGGTACAGGGCGAAATAAGTATGGCTACCTTTCACAGAGTCGTGAAATCGATGGACAACCGTTTGTCTGTGGTGATCAGGGCCAAGTCTATAAAAGAACGGGGAAGGGATGGATCCATATAGACGAGGGACTCCTACAAACTGAACGCATTAAAAGAGAGCAGTTATCACTGAATGGGATTGATGGTACATCATCAGATGATCTTTATGTGGTTGGCGACAATGGTAAGATCTTTCACTTCAACGGAAGACACTGGACCGATGTGAGTTTTCGTACAAACGTCCATCTTGAACGCGTCAAATGCGTGAATAAGCAAGAGATTTATGTCTGTGGTGACCATGGCACGTTCTTGAGGGGAAATCACGAAGGTTGGGAAATGATAGGCGATCCTGAGATGGAAGGAAACATCTGGGATATTGAGCCTTATAATGGCGATATCTATCTGGCGGTTGAAGATACCTTAATGGTTTACCATAACGAGGAGCTGTCAAAAGTTGAGACTGGACTTAAACGACAGATTGATGCCTACCGGTTGAGCGCACGCAATGGGGTCCTTTGGTCGATCGGAGAAAGCCACCTAGCATGCTTCGACGGGAAACATTGGACCTATGTGTCGCATCCAGACAATGAGTAAGTGCGATTTTAGAGAAACGGCTCTTTGGGAAATGGGACAGAAAAATGGGACAGACAGCGCGTGTAACTAGGGGGAGGAAGAAAAGGGGACAGCAACTTTTACACGATCGCGGAGCTGAACGTTGGGGTCAGATCTTCAACTGTGCATCACGGAGTAAGAGAAGAGAGATTGAAGCCACTCAATGAACGCTGCCTTGGAGCAGTTTCGAATCCGAACCCACACCACGGGCATGTGGGTCAGAATTGGGGTCTAGCAGGACCATTGATTTCTTGGAGAGGAGATCAGTCGCCTGTTCCCTCTCGGCGCATTCGTGGTCCCCAACAAGATGCATACACCAACTGAGATTGCTTTATACACATCCTTTCGGTACAGTGCCTGTACGAGGTGGTTGCCATGGCTAGAACGAATATCATGTTGGATGATCAATTGGTGAAGCAGGGCTTGCGCATGTACAAATGCAAGTCCAAGCGGGAACTCGTGCATTTGGCGCTGAACGAACTGGTCAACAAGGCCAAGCGCAGAACTCTGCTTGAGCTTCGTGGTAAGGTAAAATGGGAAGGTGATCTCGGTGAGATGCGCCGCTCTCGCTGGAGAGCTGGGTGATCGTCGTCGATACGTCGGTATGGATCGAGTTCCTTGAAGCCCGAGGGACATCTTTTGATGCTCACCTTGCTCATTTGATCGACAAGAACGCGCCGCTCGCTCTCACTGATCTCATCTATTGCGAGGTGCTTCAAGGCATTCATGACGATCCTACGCATCAAAAGATTCACGATGTCTTGCGGGCGTTCCCAATTCTTATGATGGGCGACCTGGAGATCTTTGACCGCGCTGTGGAGATGTACCGCAGATGCCGCCGTAAAGGGATCACGATTCGCAGCACCGTCGATTGTTTAATAGCGGCAATGTGCCTCGAAGCTGATGCGGAACTGTATCACAATGACCGTGATTTCATGGGCATCGCGAAGGTACATGGGTTGAAGCTCTATCAACCAAAGGCAATCGCGTAAGAACGCCGAGCGCCCATGGAACAAATGGTTATTCGAGATGGCATATTTCAGCAGACCGAGGAAGCGTGACTGCCGACAGCCTGACGGAAAGAAAAAGGGACAGGCTACTTTTAGTCCCCCTCTCTTCTTTCGTTATAACCGCTACACGATTACGATGAGTTGATGCCTTTTGGTTTTCATGACTGTTATTCCTGACATCGTCGCCCAGCATGCCGAAGAAACCGCGTTTCTCTGGCTGCTTCGGTCCAACGCCGTCCGTCAGCCGCACTATGCGTTGACAGATCTTGCCAAACTGGACGACCGCGTTGAGGCACATTTAGATGGGCTGCGTGTGGCCGGCGAACCGGGTTGGGATCTCTGCAAGGAGGCGTTGGGCAATGAAGAAGCCGGGGAAGTGTTTGCTGCTTCGGTGATGGCGTTCGAATCCGGCATCGATGCCCGTATTCAGGCGGTGCTTGATGCTGTGACTGCGAAACCAGAACTCACCAATGGGATGGTTTCCGCGCTGGGGTGGCTCTCCTTCGAACAGGCTTCGCCCCATATTCAGCGCTTTCTCGGTTCACAAGTCCATCTCCATCGCCGGATTGGCCTCGCGGGATGTGCCGTGCATCGAGCCGATCCTGGGAAGATCTTGACCCAGGCAGTGGGGTCTCGAAATCTTCCTCTCCGTGCGCGCGCCTCGAAAGCCGTCGGTGAGTTGGGCCGCAAGGATCTTCTGAATGCGGTGAAGGACAATCTTCTCGCCGAGGATGACCAGGTTCGATATTGGGCTGCCTGGTCTGGAGCCTTGCTCGGCGAACTTGCAGCGATTCCCATCTTGCAACGGCTCGTCGAACACGAGGGGGCTCTGCGCGAGCAAGCCTGTGCGATAGCCTTGAGACACATGTCTATCCAGCAGGGACAAACGTGGCTCAAGACACTTGCCAGTGCGCCAAATACGCTCCGTCTTGCGGTACAGGCAGCCGGAGTGATGGGCGATCCCGCCAACATTCCTTGGTTGATTCATCAGATGGAAAATCCGATTGTCGCTTGTGTGGCGGGAGAATCGTTCACGCTCATCACTGGAATCGATCTCGCCTATGACGACCTGGACACCGACAAGCCGGACGGCTTTGGAGCAGGGCCGACTGAAAATCCGGAGAATGAAGATGTCGAGATGGATGCCGACGAGGATTTGCCCTGGCCCGACCCGCGACTGATCGAGAAGTGGTGGGGCATACATCGGCTCGAATTCACCAGTGGGACGCGCAACTTGCTTGGGAAACCGATGGCCATCGACTCGCTTACAGAAACTCTGAAGACCGGCAAGCAACGACAACGCCGAGCCGCAGCGATTGAATTGGCCATGCGCCAACCCGGCCGGCCGCTCTTCAATTGCAGCGCCCCCGGCTTCCGCCAGCAGGCACTGTTGAAGCTTAAGAATGGCTAAGGGGTAAAGAAGGTCAACGGCAAGCGGAGATGATTGAACTCGTTCCATAGCTGCCCCGACCCGATGACGGAACAATTTCGGAAGATGTTTGTCTGATGCCCAAGCATCCCCAGTCTATCGGCGCCCCACCTCCCGTGTTTGTGCGACTCCAACAGGGTGCCACGTTGACGGACGAACGTTCGTTTACGCATTCCTTTACTATCGGGCGGGCGCCGGACTGTGATGTGGTGATCACGGACTCGGCGGTGAGTAGGCGCCACGCGGAGATCCGGTGGAAGGATGGCTGGTGGCAGTTGCTCGATGCCGGAAGCCGTAACGGAACCTATCTCGACGGCGCGAGGATCCATGAGGCTCGGTTGCCGGCATCCTGCCGAGTGACGCTTGGACAAGACCATGCTCTGTTGCAAATCACCGTGGGACGGTCCCCGGAAGTATTGCAGGAAGGATCCGACCGGACCGCCGTTTCCCAAGAGCGAGAGTCGGTGACTCGACTCGTGGAACGGTTAGAGCAACAAGGCGAGATCGCCGACGCCGGACCGCAGACCAAGCGCTACCGGGAAGCGGTCGCACGGATTGCACGGCGCCGATCAGTCCGGCATTACTTGACGGTTGGAATTGTGGGAACCTTGCTCATCGCCGTTGCCGGTCTTGCCCTCTATCAGTCTCAGAAGATCGACGTCCAGGACCAGAAAATTGAGACGCTTCGCAAGACCGCCGAAGATATTTTTTATGCGATGAAGCGCGTCGAACTGCAGGTTGCCCAGCTGGAGGAAATAGTTGCTCAACATGCCCAGGCGAAAGAGTTGCAGGACATCCTTGCCAAACAACAGGAAATCAAGACTCTACAGAGCAAATACGATCGGTTTGTGAAAGAGCTCGGCCTCTATGCCAATATGAGCGAGCGAGATCGCGCAGTGTTTCGTGTCGCTCGTCTCTTCGGTGAGTGTGAAGCCACGATGCCGAAAGACTTTCTGGCCGAGGTCCATCAATACATTCAAAAATGGAAAAGCACAGATCGTCTATCGAATAGCATGCGGCGCGCATTGTCTGCAGGTTATACCGGCACGATTTCCAATGCCATGTTTACCAATAGCCTCCCCCCTCACTTTTTTTACGTGGCCCTGAAGGAAAGCGGGTTTGATGACAAAGCCGTCGGCCCCAAGACTCGGCTGGGCTATGCGAAAGGCCTGTGGCAATTTGTCTCGGAAACGGCGAAGGAATTTGGCCTCAAACCCGGTCCTCTGCAACATGAACCGCGTTTCGATCCAGAGGATGACCGTTTCAACGCCAAGCTGGCGACAGAAGCTGCGGCTAAATACATCAAGCGGATTTATCTGACGGATGCTCAGGCCTCGGGGCTGCTTGTGATTGCATCGTATAATTGGGGAGAGGGGAATGTGCTCAAAATGATCAGGCAGTTGCCGAAGAATCCTCAAGAACGAAATTTCTGGCAGCTCTTGAAAAAGTTTAGAATCCCCCAAGAAACGTATGACTACGTCTTTTACATCATCGCGGCTGCCGTCATCGGCGAGAATCCGCAGCTCTTCGGCTTCAATTTCCCTGCGCCGTTCCCCAACGCCAACACGCTGTAGAGAATCGGCATGGTGACCGATCCTTCGCTCTTCACCACACAATCTTGTCCCAATTGTCTCCTTTGCGAGAGACATGGAGTGTAATCTTCCTGGCGATGGGGGTGAGGTCTACCGTTTCCCCTGCGGTTGTGACGGCTGAATCGATCAGGAAGACAGCGACAGCGCCGTTTTCCTCTCGTGTGATGTTTGAGAGGGAGAGCTTCAACGTTTTGTAGGTTCGGAACACTTCCTCAACGTAACGCCGGCGCGCCGCGTCCATGTTGGAAATCGAGCGCAGCGTGCCCAGATCTCGCCCCTCGTATGCATGCGTGAACTGGTCAAGCAGTGAGCGGAGTGCTGCGTCTGGAAACGTAGGCGCAATTTGATTCGGAGGAGCAGACGAGAGCCCATCTTTGGTTGCCGAGATCTCCCGTTTCGGGATCGGCACAACCTGGGTCGGTTCTGAGTTTGGTTTGGCCATCACGACCGGAGAGGTCGGCGCCGTCACCGCTGTCCTTGGGAGGACTGCATGAGAGGGGTGTCGGCTTTCGCACTCCAGATCGAGTATAGCCGGTCTACTTATTAAGCCGGCTGGTTCCCGCTCCAGTTCACGGCGCAAGCGATTGACATCACGAGCTGTCTCCTCATATTTGCCGTAAGTTTCCGTTGCGAGGGCCTTCAGGTCGGAGCAGTCCGAAGTCTGCCTCCCGATCTGTAGACGCTCTACGGTGTCGCTAAGCAAGATGCTGAGCTTGGCCAGGTTCTCTTCGCGCGGCTTAAGCTCCTCCTCAATTGTTTTAGAGATCCTATCCGGTGATGGCTCAAGAGGTGCTCGCGTCTCAGGTGCGGTGCTCTCGGGACTGTTACGCTCCGCCTGCGACCCGAAAAATGAGATAAGTCCGATGACGGTCACCCCTCCGACAAGGGTTCCTATCGCAATGATCAATCCGAGCGGTCGGGCGGGGGAAGAGGCAACGGGTTTCGGAGAAGAGAAATTGGTTGGATCTGGCCTCTTTTGTTCCGAGAGCGACCGATCCGGAAGCACAGTTGTATGGTGCTTGGTTGGAAGAGCCTCTCGCTCAACGGGGGGTGTTGATTGGTTCGACGATGATTCTTGCGATGGCGCAATGACCGTACTCTGTGAAATGTGACGAGTCGGCTCTTCATCAGGAGGTTGCATCTGCCGCAAGACGATCGTTGGTTCAGGTTCGTCCGATACGGTGAATGACGTGATCTGTGGCAATGTAAACATGATCTCGTGTAACTGGTTGGCCAACGTCTCCGCATCGGGAATACGATCGGCCGGATCACGCCGGAGCAAATCCCGCACGACACCCTGTACGATCAACGGCACATGCATGGGGAATTGCAGGACCAGTTCTTCTCTGTCGTATGCCAACTTCCCAAGGATGGCTGTCCCTGGCGATTCGGAGTAGGGCGTCTTGCCGGTCAGCAGTTCGTACATCACAATGCCCAGCGAATAGAGGTCGGCCCGTCCGTCAGGTTTCAGACCGCGCGCCTGCTCGGGAGCCATATATTCTGGGGTGCCGATGACCTGACCTGCCGAGGTCAGCGCGGCTTCGTCCAACGCCGCCGCGATGCCGAAATCCGTGAGCTTGGCCTTCCCTCGCTTGTCAAACAATATATTGGCCGGCTTGATGTCCCGATGAATAATGCCTTGGGCATGTGCATACGCGAGCGCCGACGCCAGTTGCCGGGAAATGTGAATCACCTCCCGAACCGGAAGTTGCGCCTGCCGCATAATGGCGCGCAGATTACTGCCGGGGCAGAATTCCATGACCAGAAACTGTGTCTTCCGCTCTTCCTCGATGGCGTAGATCTCCACGATGTTTTCATGCTGAAGTCGCGCCATGGCGCGAGCTTCCCGTAAGAACCGATGAGTAAAGGATAGATCGCCGCTGAGATGAGCATGGATTTGTTTGATCGCGATGATGCGATTCAGTGTGCGGTCCAAGGCTTTGTAGATCACTCCCATGCCGCCACGGGCGATCTCCTCCTGAATCTCGTACTTGCCGGCTAAGATTTGTGGCGCCATCGGATCCGCACAACCTATGCCTATAACGGCTGGACCAGAATTATACCCAAGTGGAAGGGGCAAGGCCATTCCGGAGGTTGTCGACTCAGCGAACTATTTTGTAATCCGCGCACGACCAAAACAGAGCCCTGCCCGGCATGCTCGTAGGACATGATGTTCGAGCGAGAAGCGAGGAAAGCTTGAAAAGAGTCAAGGCTTCGAGGATTGTTTTTTATACTCTGCAACCGTCCGACTTGTGGTGTTCAGTTCCACTGAGGAAGTTGCCGCCACCACTTTAATGCCCCGCAGCTGGCCTAAGTAATTGCGGCTGTCACCGGTTGCGCCGGCTTCATCTGCAGCGGCTTCAAATGGTCGGACGCCCGTGATGGCCTTGATGGCTTCTACGCCATAGGGTTCGTTGATGATGTACTGCTCGGGGCTTGCCTCATCGCCGAACGAATAGGTTTTGCCGCCGGTGATAAAGGCCTGGCCTCGGTATAGATTCGGCACAAGATGCGTGACAGTCCCATCGGCTTGGAAATAGTCCAGCTTAAGATAAGCATCCCGCTCGGACTGCACATACACAATAAGTTTCTCGCCCTCGGTAAAATGCCCGCTCGGTTTGTTTGTCCAGACCTTTAAGCCGAACTTCGGCTGCGATGGGACAAGAGTCGTCTTGACCTCCTGAGCGATTTCTTTTGCCGCAATCCTTTGCTTAATCATATCTTCCACGGAAATCGGCGAGATTTTGGCTCGGAGAGTGATGCAAAGCTCTTGTGGTTTGCGCTCCTCCTTCTCGATAGTGACCTCCTGCAACATCGCGGCGCTGGTCGTTTGGATGATGTCTTCTTCCAACTGAAAGTTCTTGATCCGCGAAGACGATTTCACGAACACGCCATGATTTCGAACGGCGTCTTCCTGTGCCTTTATCATGGCGCCGCGTCTGGCTTGGGCGGGCGTCTGGTCGTCGCCAAATCCATAGCACGCGTGCCCCCGCACGGTTTCCAAACTCTTTACCCCTTCTGCGTAGGCCACGCTAGACAAACCGGCTAGGAGGAGATGGACAAACAGCATGATTAAAACTCTGAATTGCATGGCAGTTCCCGTACCCTGACGTTAGGGGTGATGTTGGTCGAGGATGACCAGGACTTTGGCCTGCTTCAGGAGCTTGAAATAGCGCGGTACGCCATGGAGGGTCTGAGCATCCGCATCGCTGATGTACAGATCCGCGCCTTCCGCCCTCAACGCCTTAATCGTCAGAGGGGTGTTGGTGACAAGGGGATTTGATTGCGCGCTCGCAAGATCTGGTTCATAGAGGACAATCCCATGCTTTGATGTGGCTTGTTGATCGACGTAGGCGATGGAATACACTTCCTCGCCTTGCTGATTCAACAATCGGGGAGCCAGAGCCGGATGGGCTCTGAGCCCCTGAGCATCCACCACAAGCCCTGTGTAAGATTTTGATGGACTTGTGGGTTTCTCTTGATATCGGCTCAGAGGGACAGTTTTGGGATCCACCTTTGGAATGATGAGTTTGGAAAACTCTCTGCCGAGCGTCATCTCGACTGTGGTCTCGACCGATCCATCAGGCATTCCCTGTTCTTTGATGAGTCGAGCCCCCTTCACAAAACCATCGACGTGCGTCCGCACCTCATCGTTCGTGGTGACATAGTTGCTGACCGTAGTTGTCGAATCGACATGGATACCCTTCACGACTTCCAGGAGGTTACGCAGCGCGACGCTCCATGCCGCCTTGCGAGTCATTTCCTTGGCCTGCAGAGGGCTTGCGGAATCTCTAGGGGGGATGCCGATTCCATGAGCCGTGGCGATTCCTGTCGTCCAATCGATCTTGCCGTCCGGTGTCGTCGAGATCACATGCTCTGATTCACTGGCTACGAGGCTCGGTGTTGTCGCTAATAAGAAGATAAGCGCATAGAGCATGGGTCGTATCATCATAATTCGTGGACGCATATCTCTCATAGACGCCTCCATTAGGATCGCTATCTTTGTTACCGTGTTCGTCCTGATTGTTGTTCGCGATGCCGATAAACTACCGCCAGAAAGATACGGTTTGGTTGTATCGCGATCATGCGGACCTCTTATTCAGCATTGAGTGTGATCAATGAGGGGAAGAAGCGTCCTCATTCTACTGTGTTCGGGCAAACACGTCTATTGCGAAGAAGACGCATGGAGGGTCGGTGGATCTGAATGCGGACAGTATCGATTGGTACGGCTCTCCGGTATGGCTCGGCCCCCTTGACCTGGTAACTCTCCAAAGCGTAAGCTGCTGGTAACTTTTCATTGCCGCCTCATTCTGGAGGTGGTGCTCATGGTCCTCCGTGGAGCACAGTTCCAACGGTTCGGACCTGCCGGGTGTACATTCCGCACCAGACGGGCTCTCTTCTCGTGCCATGTCATATTCGTGGCCAACAATCTCACGAAGGACTCGCGTCGCATGACGCGAGCGGGTGACCTATGTCATGGGCATATTGGGGAATCGTCATCGGTCTCGCAGCCTTGGTGATGATGCTGATTGTGTGCATACGCATGCTCGCTTCCAATGGCAGCGATGACCAACAGGGATCAAAGCAAGGTGCCGGCGGATCGGATGACATACGTCCAGAACCCTCAATCATCACCAAGCGAGCCGCGTGACGGTGTGGTGTCGACTCAGTCCTTGTGGATACACGCGTGGGGATGAGTTCCTGGTGGGGCTGTGGAATTTGGAGGATGGGTGTATGCTCGTGATGTGGCCAACCGCTGGATCAGACTAAACCTTAACTAAGAGGGGAGGGAGATATTATGGGGCCGACGAAGGCGATCGTGAAAGAACAAGCTCTTTACGAAGCGTTACGGGGCAAGCTCATCAAGGATGGCTTCGCGAACCGGCAGGACCTTGAAGCCTACGTGAAGCATCATTACCTCGTCCTGCCGGTCGTCGATAATCAAGGGCGGCCATGGCTCCTCGATGGAAAGCAGGTCTATTGCCTTCGTGGAACTCAATACGAAACGGTGAATGATGAGAGGGTCCATCTTGCCCGCTGTCCGGATTGCGGAGGCATGGGGATTCGAGCCGACGAATTCGTCGTCGAATCGGACTGCATCCACTGCACGGCCTGCGGACATGAATTCGATGCCAGGCTGGAAATGATGGAGACATAGCGCGTTCAGTACAAGATGGAAGGGAGAAAGGAACCGGCAGGTTTCTGATACAGCCCGAGGCTCATGAGCGTCATGGGTTGGACTATTCGTAGACCATGATTCAAGCACCACTGCAACAATTCCATGTTCCTGGTCGGCAGCAAGAATCCTAATCCTGTAAAGACCGGCGCAGCGCCGATCAGAGCCTTGAGTTCTTCGTTTGTCCGACCGACTGCATGTCCAAAGAAACCAAGGCCTGTGGCATAGCCGGTGATCCCGCCGCTATGCTCAACGACGGTTGCTGTTCCATCGGCAATGGCATGCGCAATCTCACCTCGGCGATCATGGCCATGCACACTGCGGTACAATGCATCGCACACCGCGAGATCGTCCACAATCGCTTTGCGTACACCATATCCATGCAGCTCTAACTTAAGGGGCGGTCCCTGTAGGATTGACAGAGGCTCTCGGGCCTGGAACCCGAGTTTGGAATATAGGGAAAGCGAGCGGTTATGGTACGCGGCCTGGACCAGCCGGACCCCCACCTGACGGCGAGCGTTGGCACGGTCCAGCACGGATTCCATCAACTTGCGTCCAATACCGGCGTTCTGGACAGTCGCCCCGACGGTGATCGGTCCCACCCCTGCGATGGGATCGCCTTCCCAGAGAAAGTTGCTGCCGACGACTTGACCGTCGATCTCAGCGACAACTGAATACACATCGGGACGCATCAATATCTGTGAGAGCAGTCCCACTGCTCTATCGACTGATGGAAAATCGGGTGTGAAGCCATGCTGCTCGGCAATCGCCTTGAATGCCTCGTAGCCGATTTGTCCGCACGTCTCGGCATCCCGCACCGTACCAGGTCTGAACATCGGCTCCATGGGGTACCCTTTAAGAATGAAGTTACCGTTGCACAGGAAGACGAGTCAATTAGCAGATCACTGCGTACGGGTTCAAGGCCAAGAATAGGGTCTTGTTCTGCGTGTCGTCACTAGCCTAAGGGTTCTTTCGGCGTTACTCACCGGACGAGAGATTAAGCCCTGGTAAACTTTGCATACCTCACACCAAGAAGTTTAACGAACGCGCACTCTTGCATCATCAAGTCAGTTTCGGTAAGGTACGTAAAAGTTTACCAGGGCTGAGGTCACCTGTGATTATTGAGAGCAAGTGGATGGTGCGGCGATGACGACAGGTTCACCGGCGGCGTTGGGGTATGCCGACGCGGCGGATTGGGTGGCGCCGTTTCTGGAGGAATGCGCACAGACTCTGGCGACCGAGACTGTGGCGACGTATCGACGCAAGCTCGACCATTTTCTCGCGTGGTGGACGACGACCCAGCCGAACCTTCCGTGGGGTTTCAAGCTAGCCCAGGAGTATGCCCAGTCCCTGGAGACCACCTTGGGGTCCAGTCGGACGCGCAGCCTGCACCTCTCGGTGTTGCGTCGCTGGGGGCGCTATCTGCGAGAACGTGGCCGTGTGAACAGTAGCCCGTGGGATCGGATTGTGGGACCGCGCCTTCCCGTCTGGCTGTCGACGGGATGGCTCCAGCTCCACGAAGTGAAGCGACTGCTGCGTAGTTTTGACCGCACGCGCCTGAGCCAGCTGCGCGATGCCGTGATTGTGCGCATCATGCTGAAGACCGGGGCGCGAGAAGCCGAACTCGCGCAGGCCAAGATTCAGGATCTCCATCACGCCGGTACGGAGGCCTGGTTATTCTTACACAGTAAAGGCAAGCGGAAGGACGAACCGGTCCTCCTCGTAACCAATGTGAAACAAGAGTTGGAGACCTATCTCCTGCGGCGATTCCCCGATAGGCAGTTTCCACCCGACGCGCCGCTCTTTACCACGGTCTATGATGAGGAAGAGCGACCGATTCCGACGCGTGAAATGCGGCGACGGATCACGACCGCCCTTCAGCGCGTCGGGGTGCGGCGTCCCGGCATTACCCCGCTCTCGCTGCGATTAACTGCCGGCAAGCAGGCGCTGGCCAAACAGGCGCCCCTTGCGGCAGTGCAGGAGATGATGCGGCATGAAGACATCAAGACGACAAAGCGTTTAGCCGACCAAGAGCATCGGAAGTCTACAGCCGCCGAGCGGTTCCTCACCCATTATTAGTCCGGATGTCTCAACACCCCTCGCCCTCATGATCCTGCCAGGTTTGCCGAGCCTCCGATCCTCTCCATCAAGAACAACGCGAGCAGGCTTGGCGTATCTTCCTCGCTATTTTTGAAGCTGCGCAAGCCCCTAAGATGGCCTTATCCGGTAGATCCGCTTGGATTATGTCGGCATAGCGGTGGAGCTTTGGGATGCACGGGCCTCAGCAATTCCCACGTTGAGACCGCTACCGCAAACTGTGTATGGTACGGGAATTCATGGGAGATGCTCTGATGCCACTGACCACATACAATCACGTGTCCGTTCCCTCTTTTATGTACGGTACAGCGTGGAAGAAAGACGCGACAACAAAGCTGGTGCTGCAAGCGGTCGAGGCGGGGTTTACCGCGATCGATACGGCGAATCAACTGGTCCATTACAATGAAGCGAAGGTGGGGGAGGCGCTCCTGCAATTGGCGAAGCAGGGCATCACCCGCGATAAGCTGTTTCTTCAAACGAAGTTCACGCCCCTCAACGGTCAAGATCATCGCCTTCCATACGACGCGCGAGCAAGTATCACCACACAGGTGCAGCAATCTTTCGCCGGTTCTCTCGAACACCTTCATACCGACTATCTCGATTCGTACGTGTTGCATGGGCCCTATTCACGGCGGGGCCTAGGGGCTGAAGATTGGGAAGTTTGGACCGCGATTGAGTCCCTCTATGATGCCGGCAAGACGAAGATGATCGGCGTCAGCAACGTCACGGCCGATCAACTGACCTTGCTCTGCATGAAAGCCACGCACAAGCCGATGGTGGTGCAGAACCGCTGCTATGCGGCCTTCGGTTGGGACAAAGAGGTGAGGGAGATTTGCCGGACGCACCATATGATCTATCAAGGGTTTTCCCTCCTGACCGCGAATCGCGACGTATTCATCAATCCCGAGATCCGAGCCATGGCAGCGCGATATGAGGTGACCCTCGCGCAAGTCATCTTCCAGTTTGCCATGCAAATCGGCATGCTGCCTTTGACCGGCACGACGAATCTTCAGCACATGAAAGAAGACCTGCAATCGGATCGATTGACCTTACTCTCGGAGGAGGTTCGTCAGATCGAAACCATCGGCCTCTAGCCCCCATTCGCCCTGCACTATAGATTGAGATAGATCCGACGCCTCGGCATGGAATCGGGTCACCCTCGGTTACCGCCAGGTACTCTTACTAGGACTGAAAGAGTCTACGCGGGCGGCATCGATCAGGGCTGAACGCATCTTAATTTTTCCTTGTTTTTCGCGCATACTTTCAGATCGGTTGAGTTGCTTTCGGTTTGCAGCGGAGCCGACGAGAAGTCACCCGTCGGCCGAAACCGCGCGTAACACTCTCGCAAAGGCATGCATGACGATGCCGGGACGCTTTCCTGGGCTTCCAACCAATGCGATCGTCCCCCCAGATGTGTTCGATAGGAGTGACAACAGGCGCATCGCCATCCACAGTTCGACAGTGATGAGCGGTGTGATCGCCTTCCTCTTCACCGCCGTCTTTTTGTTGGATGTCTTTACGCCGGAGGGACTGCCTGTTTCCGTCCTCTACATCGTACCCCTGGCGCTGACGTCCTTGTTGCAGCGCCGCGAGGCTCCGTATTGGCTCGCCGGAGCAGCTTCCGCTGCAACAGCGGTTGACTACCTCCTCGACCCTTCGCTCACCGGCATCCCAAGTTGGCTGCCGATCATTAATCGTACGACCTGCGTGGCTCTGTTGTGGGCCATGGCCGCCATTATTAAACGACAGCAGGAGATGGCCGACTATCTGATCCATGTGGCAACCCTCGAGGTGGAGAACCGTGCCCATCTCGTGAAGCAGCAGGCCCTCCAGAGACAAGCAGACGAGATTCAAGATCTGTACAACCGGGCGCCTTGCGGATACCACTCCTTGGATGCCACGGGCCGGTACGTCGAAGTCAACGATACGGAGCTGCAATGGCTTGGATACCGGCGCAAGGATCTTGTCGAACAACACCGCTTTCAAGATTTTTTAACTCCCTCGAGCACCACCCGGTTCGATGAAGTATTCTCACGCTTCGTGGCTCAGGGATCCATCCATGACCTGGAGTTGGACCTCGTGCGAAAAGACGGCTCACTCCTGCCCGTCTCGCTGAGCGCGACGGCGATCCGAGATTCGGATGACCGTTACATCGCCAGCCGATCCACGATCGTCGATGTCACCGAGCGCCGCCGCATGGAGGAGGTATTGCGGCAAGCTCACGACGCGCTGGAGACCCAAGTCCGGGATCGAACCGCCGAGCTGGCCATCGCCAACCGTCGATTGGGAGAACAACTCGAAGAAAGCCGGCGGACGGAAGAGGCGCTACGGGCGAGCGAGAGCCGTTTCCGTCTCACGGCCGATCACGCGCCCGTCTTAATTTGGATCAGCGATAGCACCAAGTCCTGCACCTGGTTCAACAAACCGTGGCTCGAATTCGTCGGCCGGCGCCTGGAGCAAGAAGTCGGAAACGGATGGATGGACAACGTTCATCCGGAGGACGTGGTTCGATGCGTCGGCATCTACATCGACTCTTTCGATGCCCGACGCGAGTTCACGACGGAATACCGGCTCCGGCGGCACGACGGAGCCTGGCGGTGGATCCTCGACCATGGCATCCCCCGCTACGAAGGAGACGGGTCCTTCGCCGGCTATATCGGTTCCTGCACCGATATTCATGACCGCAAGCGCGCCGAGGAGTTGCAGGGTCGGCTGGCGGCGATTGTGGAGTCGTCGAGCGACGCGATCGTCAGCGCTTCTCTGGATGGAACGGTCCGCACCTGGAATGAGGGCGCGCAGCGAATGTTCGGTTACGGCGCGGATGAAATAGTCGGCCGATCCATTCGCACCATCATTCCCGCCGACCGCCATGCGGAGGAAACGGACCTGCTCGGACGAGTGGCAGGAGGCGAACGTATCGAGGAACATGAAACCATTCGGATCAGGAAAGACCGCACGGCGCTCGACGTCTCTCTGACCGTTTCTCCGGTCCGCGACTCACAGGGAAGTCTCATCGGCATCGCCAAGATCGTACGCGATATCACCGAGCGCAAGAAGGCCGAGACCGTCCTCATCAACAAGAATAAGGATCTCGAAACGCTCTTGTACGTGACGTCCCACGACCTGAAGGAACCCCTCAGGGCCATCGAAAGTTTCTCTCAACTCGTGCTGGAACGCTATGCGGATCGGATCGACGCGAATGGCGGTGATTACCTCCGGCGCGTCGTGCGGGCGACACAGCGGCTGGACCGACTCTTAAACGATATTCTGGAGCTCTCGCGGGCCCAACGGATGCTTCCGCCGATGGAAGACGTGGAGTCCGAAATTCTCGTGAAGGAGGCGCTGACCCGGCTGGATGCCCGCATTCAAGAGACCGGCGCGGCAGTCCAGATTGTGTACCCGCTGCCACGGTTGTGCGTGAATCGAATGTGGGCCACACAAGGCCTGTACAATCTGCTTGCGAATGCGATGAAGTTCACTCGTGACGGCCAGGCGCCGGATATTGAGATCACTTCATACGAAGCCCCCGCTTCTACCACTCCCGTGGTTGGACTCGTCGTGAAGGATCGAGGCCCCGGGGTTCCGGCTCAGCATGCCGAACGGATTTTCATGCTGTTTCAACGGGCGGTGGGACGAAACGTGGAGGGGACCGGAGCCGGCCTCACCATTGTACGTCAGGTGGCTGAACGCCACGGCGGTCGAGCATGGGTCCAGCCACGCGCCGGCGGCGGATCGGAGTTCGTGATGACCTTCGCATGTCCGACTCACAGTAACAATGGAGGGACATCGGCGACATGAATTTAATCGACATTCTCGTGGTGGAGGACAATGACGATGACGTCGTCCTCATTCAGGCGGCCTTTTCAGAAGGTAAGGTGGTCAACCGACTCATCTTCGTGCGCGACGGGGAGGAAGCCATGACCTACCTGCGCAAGCAAGGCGCCTATGTCGCGACTTCCACACCCGGCATCGTATTGTTGGATATCAACATGCCGAAGAAAAACGGTTTTGAAGTGTTGACCGACATCAAGGCGGATCCACGATTACGTGCCATTCCGGTCGTCATGTTGACCGTCAGCGATCGAGAAGAAGACATCGTCCGATCGTTCGAGCAGGGCGCCTGCTCGTACATTCGCAAACCAGTCAGTTTAACGCGATTCATCGCCATCGTGAAAGAGTTCGAACTGTATTGGAGTCTCGTCTCAAAAGTCCCCAACCTCAACAGGTGATCTATGCACGTACTGTTGATCGAGGACAATGAAGATGACGCGGCCTTGGTCCGAGACGTCCTGTCACGGCAGGGCGGCGAGCCGGTCATCGTCGAGTGGGCGGACCGGCTGGATACGGGATTGGCGCAACTGGCCCACGGCCCCTTCGACGCCATCCTGGCCGATCTGTCCCTTCCCGACAATCACGGCCTGGACATCGTGAGTACGTTGCGCCGGCACAGGCGCGACGCTCCGGTGATCGTCCTGACGGGGCTGGACGACGCAGCCGTTGCCGAACAGGCACTTCGGCATGGAGCCCAGGATTATTGGGTCAAGTCGCGATTGAGCCCCGACGGCCTCACGCGCGCCATCCGGTATGCCATCGAGCGGCATCAGACCGAGCTGGCCCTCCACCGAAGCGAAGAACGCTTCCACCTGGCCTGTCGCGCCGCCAGGGACGCCATCTGGGATTGGGATATCGACGTGGACACATTGATCTGGAACGATACGTACCGGTCGGTCTTCGGGCATAGTCTCCCCGAAAAGGACAATCGAATGGCGACCTGGTCGGAACGTATCCATCCGGAAGAACGAGCCGGCGTTCTCGCCGGTCTCCACGCGACCATTCAATCATCGGACACCATCTGGACCGCCGAATTCCGCTTTCTCCGGACCGACGGGACCTATGCGTATGCACTCAATCGCGGATACGTCGTGCGGAGCGACGACGGTGTTCCCCGTCGCATGATCGGCGCAATGATCGACATGAGCGAGCGCCGGCAATCGGACCGACAACGCGCCGCCCAGCTTGCCGTGACGATCGCGCTCGACGAGTCGGTCTCGCTCGGTGAGGCGATGCCGGCCCTGCTGCGCGTCATCGGCGAACTGAAAGATTGGGTGTTCGGATCGCTCTGGCTGGTCGACACTCACAAGAAAGTCTTGCGCGTCGATGCGACCTGGCATAGCCCATCGATCAATGCAGATGCATTGACGGCCGCCTACCGCACGGCCTGCCTACGCCTCGGCGTCGGACTCGCGGGGCAGACCTGGAAGGCGGCTATTCCGCTGATTCTGGCGGATGTTTCAGAGGATACGACCTTTCTCACAGCCTCTATGACGCAACAAGCCGGGTTGCGCGGAGCCTGCGCGTTTCCGATTCACCGGGGAGAAGACATCATGGGGGTGTTGGAGTTTTACACTCAAGACGTTCTGCGGGCGGACGACGAACAGCGCCAAATGCTGGCCGACCTGGGGGCAAAGATCAGCCAACTTCTCCATCGCAAAGATCTCGAGCGCCAGCTTCGCCAATCCCAAAAAATGGAAGCCTTGGGAACGATGGCCAGTGGGATCGCACACGACTTCAATAATTTGTTGACGGTCATCAATAGCTGGAGCGCGCTCGTGCTTGAGCATGTGTCCGTGGATGAGAAGTGGAAGCGCGGACTGACGCACATCAAAGAGGCGGGAGACAAGGCGGCCGGCTTGACGAGACAACTCTTGGCGTTCACACGCCAGCAAGTCGTGGAACAGCAGGTCGTGAGCCTGAATGAGCGGGTCATGAACATTGTCGAATTGATGCAACGGGTGATCGGCGAAGATATCCATCTCGCCGTGAACCTGGATTCACACCTCTGGCAGGTCAAGGGTGATGCCGGCCAGATCGAACAGGTCATCATGAACCTTGTGGTCAATGCCCGCGATGCCATGCCGCAAGGCGGCCGATTGGAGTTGACGACCGCAAATGTACGCGTCGAAGAGACGGACTCCGCCGGACAGGAGGAACTGCGCCCAGGCTCCTATGCCGTGCTGACGGTGCGGGATAGCGGCTGCGGGATGGATGAGGAAACCCTGGCTCATATTTTTGAGCCGTTCTTCACAACGAAAGAGCGAGGTAAAGGAACCGGGTTGGGATTGTCGACAGTGTACGGCATCATTAAGCAAAGCGACGGGTCTATTACGGTCAAGAGCGAGCTGGACGTCGGCACCACATTCACCATCTATTTTCCGCAGCTCGTCGCCAGACCGCCGGACCCGCCTCCCGAACCCGTCGCCTCCCCACTCTTGCGAGGCTCGGAGACCGTGCTGCTGGTCGAAGACGACGAAATGGTCCTCGTGCTCGCGCAGGTGGTATTGGAGGCTCAGCGCTATCGGGTACTGCCCGCGCGTAATGCCGAGCAAGCCATTGAACTTGTCCGGCATCATGCTCAGGAGATCGACGTGGTCCTGACCGATACGGTCATGCCGGGTATGGGAGGCCCGGCTCTGGCCGAGCGGCTGCTACAGTTGCGGCCGGGGCTGCGTGTGATCGTGACCTCGGGCTATGCCGGGCGCGGACAGGAGTTCATCCAGTCGCTGGGATCACAAGCCGCATTCCTGCAGAAGCCCTATACGCCGGACATGCTGACGAAAAAGCTCCGCGAAGTCTTGGGTTCGAGCGGCGCACCGCGCCCCATGCAAGACTGACGGCGGTCCGAACCTTGCCGCGATGGTCCTCTGAACTGCCTGAGAAAGATGCGGGCCAGCCTTCACGTTCGCCGTCTCTTCCGAGAGTATCAATTGCGCGCCGTATCGGTAGAGCAGCCCTTCCGTTCGTGAAGAAGTCTTACCAATCCGACGTTGCGTGCGATCCAGTGGCATCGTGAGCAGGGTCGGTTATGCTCTTATCCTAACCCCATTGTATCGCAGCATCACACAGTTCAAGACCAGCCCCCAACTGTCGCTGTGGAGTGTTGAAGTAAAGGTGTATCGGGATAGGCCGACCAGACGTGCAGTGTTTGCCGTGCTCCGGAGAGCTGAAAAAATTTCTTGCTATGTATGGATAAATCTTATGTTAGGATTCGCCTTGACGAAGAAACCCGTAGGCATGAATAGGCTGACCAGCCTATTCAATAGTTAGGGGAAATTCAAATGATCCGACCACTCGTCCGAATTGCGGCCGCCGCGATGTGTGGCGCGATTGTGCAGGCTACGACTCCGGCGATTGGCGCCTGGGAACGTTTCCATAGCGACGCCGCCAATCGAGGGTTCGCCGATGTGGATACGAAGCCGGCTGCAGGAGGCTCCCTCAGCGTTCCCGGCCTCGGCACGTTCGCGCTGGGCGCCGGTCCTGTGATCGCTCCCGATGGAAGCGTCTATCTCGGCACGCAGGAAGGAAAGCTTATCGCTCTGCATGCGGACGGCAAACCGTTCTGGAGCCGGGAGGTCAACCAGGGCGAGTCGATCGTCGCCTCGCCCGCCATCGGCGCAGACGGCAGGGTGTATGTGATCGGCGCTAAGTTGAAGATCACTAAAATAGGGACGATCAAAAAGACGGAGATCGCGTCGACCCTGTATGCGTTCAACGCCACCGGCGCCCTGCTGGCGCGGACGCCCTTCCCCAAGCAGGGCCTGCGCGCCCCCACTATCGCGCCGCCTAACATCGTCAGTGTCGGCGGTCGCGAGATTGTTTTGGCACCCGCGCTCTACAGAAGTAAGAGGACGAAAACCGGCGTCGACGTGCGACTGATCGGCTTTTCAACCACCGGAGCCGTCGTACTCGACGAGCTGGCGGCGCCGCAGCCGTCTGGCGTAGTAACCGGCGGCAGCGGTATTTCTTTATCCGACCTCCTGCAAGTTCCAATCTGCAAATCTATAGCAATAAACCCTCCAAGTGTTATTTACTGCGGCCTCCTAGGTGGCTTTGATTTCAATCCGCAGCGCTTGCCTACTGCTCATCCCTTTCCTCCACCGTTTCCGGGGGTCGCTGTCTTCACTGGCTCTGGCGGCGGCGCCCCGCACGTCATCATCAGCGACCAGCGTGATACGATCGTGGACTTCACCGTCACGGGGTCTCAGCCGCGCCTCACCCAAGTGTTCCGAGACATCGATCAGCAGCGCACATTGCTGTCACCGCCGATGGTCCTGCCTGACGGCCACACGCTCGCCAGCACCGCCGGCGAGCAAATCGTCTTCGCCGGACCCAATGCGAACAAGCTGCCGCCGGTAAGCAGCCCGGGCTTCGTCTATGGGGCGCCGACGCTCACGGTTCGCGGCTTCGCCGTTGTTGTGGGTACGTCCGGGCCCGCAGTCTTGAACAACGGCAAAGTGGTGTCGCAAGCGTCGCTTCCGCCGTCCATTACGTCGGCTGCGGCGTCACGCACCCATGTCTTCGTTTCGACAACCGACGCGTTCATGACGCTCGACGCGGACGCGCAGCTGGAGTTGCAGAGGTTCGACTGGGTCGGGGGCGGGAAATCGCCGCCGGCAATCGGACCCGACGGCCGCGTCTATGCGATCGCCTCCGATATCCTGTTCATCTTTCCGCCGCCGCTCAAGGTCTCCAAGCCGCAACCGCTCACGCCTGGCACTGTTCTGCCCAAAGACCCCGGCGGACAATAAGCGCCGTTACATGCGTCGTCGGCCGCATCGCTCCCCGATTTCGGGGCTGCGTCCTTTTCAGAATTCCTCCGTCTATAGAGATGAGTGCGGAATAATCCGCTGCTCTCTAACAAGGAGGTTCCTCCATGCGTCCCCATATTTCGCTCGATGTCCGCGATGTATTCAGATCGGTGGCGTTCTATGAAAAGGTCTTTGGTGTGTCGCCGCAAAAACAGGTGGCGGACTATGCCAAATTTGACTTGAAGACCCCGGCGTTGAACTTCTCGCTGGTTTCATCCACCGGGGAGGTGAGTGCCGTGGATCATTTGGGAATTGAGGTCGAGACGGTCGAGGACATTGCGGAGTGGAAGGCCCGTTTACAACGGGAAGGCATACTGGAAAGAGTGGAGGATAACATCGCCTGTTGTTTTGCCAGACAGGATAAACTCTGGTTTACCGATCCGGACGGCAACGCCTGGGAGATCTTTACGGTCCATGAGCAATTGGAGGTCACAGGACGACTGAGTCAAACAGGCTGCTGCGTGCCGAAGAAGGCAGGTGCACATGAGCCGGCGACTTGCGGAACATAAGCCGGAGCAGTACCGTATGGATGCGGACAGTGGAAAGGCCATCATGACGAAGACGACGACGGATGAGCTCTGGCGAGTCATGCATGATGGTCTTCGCGCCTTCATCGCCAGACGTGTGAACGATCAGGGACAGATCGACGATATTCTGCAAGAGGTGTTTGTGCGGGTCCATCGACAGCTGAACATGGTGCGCGACCCACATCGGACCGCCTCATGGATCTACCAAGTCACGCGTCATGCGATCATCGATCATTACCGGAAGACAGAAAGGCAACGAGAGATTCCATCGGGACTGAGCTCTGAGCTTGAAGTGATTGATGAAGGTGCAAAGATCTCGGACATGACTTATCACGGCAATGATGTTGAGCTTCGCGCAGAACTCGCCGGTTGCCTTCGCCCGATGATCGAGCGATTGTCACAAGACTATCGACATGCGATTACTCTTGTGGAGATTGAGGGATTGACGCAACAAGCGGCGTCCAAACAGATGGGCATTTCACTATCCGGCATGAAATCCAGGATCCAGCGAGGGCGAGCGCGGCTCAAACAGATGCTCAATGGCTGCTGTGTGATCGAACTGGATCGCCGGAAAGGCGTCGTCGAGTACCGTTCGCGCAGAGCCGAGTGTGATCCCTGCGCATCTGACAAGAACACACCAGAAACGGATCTCTGAGCGTCTATGAGTTGGGTACCCTCTCTGCAGAGGGTACCCAACGAGATAGGCAGGGTCTAGTTTAAAGGGTGAACGACACCGGCGAAATTCAGCAAATCGGTGATCTCGAACTCGCCGGATTTTGCGGAAGGCAAGGTCGGCTTCCAGTTCTTATCGACAGTCAGATAGGAGTCCTTATCGGCTTTGAGTAAGCCGATGAACACTTCTCCTACGATACGGCCTCCAACCGGTCCCAATCGCAGACCATTTTCGAAAGCCTCCGCCTCTTTCAGAATGTAGTACCAGAGCGGAGTGCTCCGGTCCATGCCGAAGGGGGCAAGTTTCGCAAGTTGTACCGGAGTCAAAACCTGATCTCCCATCACCCGTGCAATCGCTTGTCCCGACGGAATGCCAAAGTTCACATAGCGCATGAGATTGCGGGAGGCCAGAGACTGGATTCCATCTGAAGGCATCCCGGGTGCCGGACCACGCGACCCGAGGAGATGCATGAGCGGACTCGACAGTTTGGTATCGATCCGTTTGTTGGGCTTGAAGTTTTCGTCGAACTTGAAGAAGGTCTGCCAGTCGATGTACCGACGCGGGGCCCGCTTGCCGCCGCGCATGTCGTTGGGATCGGAATCATTCGGATCGATCGAATCATCGAAGATAAACATAAAGACCTGAGACGCAGCATCGGCTCCGAAATTCAAGCGATAACTGGGGCGAACTTGCGAATGGCCGAATCGATACGCACCCACTGCGAACTCCACTGGGATCAAGGACTCTCGTCTCGAACTGTGGAACAGCGAATCGTGAGTTCGGTCGTGGACTCTGTAGAAACGCGGCCCGTTCCGCAAGATCTCAGTCACCCGATCTTGCCCGATCGTCAACGGCAAGAATTCGTTGACGATGATCCATTGGTAGTGCCATTGCACCCGACGACGCGCTTCTTTGAAAATGTCCCTAGCCGGACGCTGCGCATGCGCCGGATCGGAGCGCAACCGATCGACCACGGCATTGTGAAACTTCAGCATCGCCAGGTGAAACTGGCTGATGACGAGGTTTTCATCGTTCCGGCCGTCCGCGATGATCGCATTGTTGTTCGGATCGCGCGGGAGATCGTATCGTACCGCGCCTTTTCGGGACACTTGTTCCGAACCGGGAATGGCTTCGACGCGGAATTTGATATCGCCGGAACTTGTCTCATACAGTTCGGGGGACCGCTCGGGACCGTCACCATAGACACTATCCAGGTCGAATTCGGCGGTGCGAAAATTCGTCGTCCGCCGGGGATGGGTTTGTTCGAGCAGCGGCGCTTTCAAGGCCAGTGTGAGGTCGTGATCCAGGAACTGACCGAAGAACGTGAACCCAGCCGTCATATTCGGATTATCGGGATTATTCGGGCCAGGATTCACAATCGACTCTTTCGGATCCATGAGGAGATCAGAGGCGTCGATGACTCCACCTTTGACGCCGAGCTTTTTCACCTGCTCCCGCGCTTCATCGGTCGGTGGAGCATAGGGTGGAAGGCCTGGAAACATGCGGCTGAACACATCGTCTGGAAATCGTGGGTGGTGAGGTTTGGTCACATGCAGGTTGTTCCTTTGCGACAGATCTTCAGCCGCGAGTACCTGCTCGACAGTGCCGGATAACAGGCCGGCAAGACCAAACATAGCAACACACGTCGCTCGAACGCGCATTAGCATTCCTCCTCTGAAGACCTGCGTCACGTCAACAGGTCGGTCTCATGAATTAAATAGGTATACGACTTACTGCGATGGCCATCGCTTTTTCGACGGTCGTGCACTGGCAAGAAACGGACCATCAGCGACATATGGAAATTGTGCGAGATATGCACAAATACAGCGCTCGTTTTAGAATAGGCTGTACAAATGTAGTTGTAGTCCTAGTTGTGGCCATACAATTATGGACCATCGTCAGGCTCGAACTTCTTGTAGTAGGACGGTAGCGTTCTGATGACAACGGTGGTGGTTATCGGTGGTGGACCGGCCGGACTCATGGCGGCGGAAGCTGCAGTGACTGCGGGCGCCGCAGTCGAATTGTACGACGCCATGCCGTCGGTAGGCAGAAAGTTCCTGTTGGCGGGGAAAGGCGGACTGAATCTCTCTCATTCGGAGCCGATGGAGCCTTTCCTTTCGCACTACAGTACTGGCCGAGCGTTTATCGAACCAGCGATCAGGGCATTCCCCCCTGCGACTCTGCGGGTTTGGGCTCACGAGCTCGGTGTGGAAACGTTCATCGGTACGTCCGGACGGATCTTTCCAGTTGATCTGAAGGCTGCGCCGCTCCTGCGCGCGTGGCTGCGCCGGTTGCGAAAAGCCAACGTACAGTTCCATGTCAGACATCGATGGTGCGGCTGGGATCAAGAAGGATCGCTGCTTTTTACCACTCCACATGGGCCGGTGCATGTTAAAGCCGACGCTGTGGTGCTGGCATTGGGCGGAGGTAGCTGGCCTCATTTCGGTTCAGATGGCGCATGGGTTCCGATTCTGAGTGAGCGAAAGATACCTATCGCTCCGCTGAAGCCAGCCAATTGTGGATTTGACGTCCGATGGAGCGAGCATTTTCGGACGAAGTTCGCCGGACATCCAGTGAAGACGGTTCACGTCATGGTGAAGACCGTCGACGGTACCGTGATTGGTCACATGGGTGAGTTCGTCACCACGGCAAACGGCGTGGAGGGCGGCGTCATCTATATGGTCTCGGCCGCCGCACGTGATGTGATCGCAACCGAGGGCACGGCGGCGGTGTTTCTCGATCTCGTACCTGATCGACCACTGAAGCGACTTACACAAGACCTTTCGAAGCCTCGTGGGAAACGTACGGTTACGACGCATCTGAAACGATGTGCCGGTATTACCGGAGTCAAGGCAGGTCTCCTCCACGAGGTGGTATCGAAAGAAATGTTGACCGATCCTGTTCGACTAGCTGCCGCCATCAAATCTCTCTCCCTCACACTCGTCGCACCTCGCCCGCTGGAAGAAGCCATCAGCACAGCCGGCGGCGTCTCATGTGACGCGCTCGATGACCGCTTGATGCTTCGTTCAGCCCCTGGGGTATTTTGCGCCGGAGAAATGCTGGACTGGGAGGCGCCGACCGGAGGATATCTTTTGACGGCATGTTTGGCGACGGGACGTCTTGCCGGCACTACAGCCGCCGAGTGGGCCGACGAACATCGCTCGCATCGTGTGTGAGAAGTATGGCTCTCGTTCGATCAGGCGCGAAGAACCAGCTTACCCGAATAACCAATTCCAGATCTTATAGAACCAGCTGGTGATGATTCCGAACCACGAGTCGTTTGCTTGAGGCGGATCGGCATTCACGGAAGGTGCCGACACTGATGGTTTGACAGGCACAGGGCTTGGAGGAAGGGGAGCAGCTTGTGCGACCTGTGTCGGCTCGACATCTTGAGGGGCCGGTACTGAAGATGGAGGCGCTTCGGAGATGGCAGTCTGGGTTATGGCGAGCTGGTTCCTATCCGAACCCACCATCGCAGGGGCTCTGATCTGTTCTATTTTCTCCTTGTACTGAGCCACCTTGTGTTGCAAAGAGACGCTCTCTTGACGAATATCCACGATCTTGCGGGCCAGATGCCAACTCTGATTCATCAAGGTCGCCACCTGTGTTTTGAGCGACGCGAGGGTATCCTCCGCTCGCTGTCTCATGACCGGCAACTGTTCTTCTTCTCCCTGAATGGCGACCCGCAGTTCGGACATGGCGGCGTCTTCACGTCGGTTCGAGGCCTGCAATCCTGTAATCTCCCGGTCCAGCTCTCTGAGGTCCTCTCGTACCGCTTCTAAGGCTTGAGTCTGTTCCAATGTTTCCGCCTTGACTCTTTCGTACGTACGCCGACTGACACAGCCGGCCTCCAGGAGCAAGACCACTGCAAGCAGTGAGAGAACAACCCATTGAGCGACCAGAGACATGGTACCGGCAAGACGTGTCATAGGTGTTGCCTCTTGGGTTAGCCGACCCGAACCCCTTCTGCCAGGTCAGCAGTCGGTCCGGTGAGCTGCGCGTAAGATGTACACAGATGATGGGTATCAGTCAACCCTCCTCATTCCTCCTTTCAAGAGAGATTGGATAACCCGCCGGAGTGTGCGTACTATGAAGCCATCATGTCGTTCGACGCGGCTATGTCCATTCGGCTCCCACCGGAATGCGAAACCGCTCTATTGGAACGGTTTCTCAAAGCCGAGGCCATGGCGCTTTGGACGGTGCGGTCGGCGCGTTTACAAGACGTCCCTCCGAACGTCTATGCCTTTCTCCGAAAACACGAGGAAGATGAAGAGCAGCATCTGGCACAATTTGAAACCATGATCGGCCGTCAGCCTCGCGAACGGGAACGGCTTCCATCTGTGCCAAGACAATGGCCTGCGCTGGCCGTTCAACTCTATGGATACGAGTCACTGGGACTTGAATTCGCGACGTTACTCGTCACACTACGGCCTGACTTGGTCTCGATCCGCAAGGACGAACTTGTCCATGTGGAATTCTTTGAGCACGAGATTCGCCGCCTGCTCAAAGACGGGGCGTCCGCTGCCGAGCAAACCCGAGTCTCCGCGCTGGCATGGTGGCGGAAATTACCGCGAACGGTCGATCGCTATCTCGAAGCGGCGGTGCTCGATCCCTATCGGCAGGCGCTGACTGAGCGAATTCTGTCTGTAATCGAACAGCGCTTCCGCGAAACAGGACTTCTTGAGAGGGAGGAGACGACGATGATGACGCTGCTCAGGCGTGATGAGGAAGAAGGCCGGTGACGGCCCCCATCTTTCGATATTTCTGATCTCGCTGAGCAATGAGTTGTTCGACGGACAAATCAAGCAGATCGAACAGTTGGTTGGTCAGTGCCTTTCCGATCAGGTCGCAGACGGCTCGCGGTTCGCGATGCGCGCCGCCCAGTGGTTCGGAAACAATCGTGTCGATCACCCCGAGATCGAGCAGATCGCGCGCGGTCATTTTCAATGCAGCAGCGGCATCCGGAACTTTCTCCGGGCTGTCCCAAAGAATGGCGGCGCAACCTTCAGGCGAAATGACCGAATAGACTGAATGTTCGAGCATCAGGACGCGATCGGCGACACCGAGGGCTAAGGCGCCTCCACTCCCTCCTTCACCGATAACCACGGCAATAATCGGCACCGTCAATCGAGACATGACGCACAGATTACGGGCGATGGCTTCCGCTTGGCCTCGCTCCTCGGCGCCGATGCCGGGATAGGCGCCGGGCGTATCAATAAAGGTGATGATCGGGCGGTTGAACTTTTCCGCCATCTTCATGAGACGAAGCGCCTTGCGATACCCTTCCGGGTTGGGCATGCCGAAGTTCCGTCGCATGCGCTCTTTGAGGGTTTTGCCTTTTTGATGACCGATAATCATCACATGGCGGTCGTTGAACCGGGCGAATCCTCCCACGATGGCCCGATCATCTCCAAATACACGATCGCCATGCAGCTCAAGAAAGTCCCGCATCAGCTCAGTGATATAGTCCAGGGTGCTTGGACGTTGCGGATGTCTTGCCAGCTGCGTTCGTTGCCAGGGGGTCAGGTTTTTGTAGAGTTCGTGCTCGGTTTGAGCAAGCTTCGCACGAAGCTTCCGAATGTCGTGTTGGGCGGACGATTTCCCATTGGTGGCCGTGGCAGAAAGTTTCTCGATCTTCTCCTCGATCTCTCGGATCGGCTTTTCAAATTCGAGATAATCGCGCATAGCCCTGTTTAATCCTGTGCAACGATCAGCCAAGGCACAACCTGAGGCCCTTAAGATAGCAAAGAGAGGGCCCCTTTGCCTAGCACTTCTTCAACATCCGACACAAAATGGTCGCTGGCGCACACGGTGAGATGAGGGAGGGGAGCCGTCTCGGCTTCCAAGGCGGCATCGGTCCGAAACAACATGGAGATCGAGGTGCTGCCGGGATGCCGTCGAAAGATGTCCAGCAATCGAGGCAACTGCTCCCGCACCTCCGGGCGATCACTGAGGCGAATGCGGATACGTTTGATGGACTGCGCCTGGACCTCAGCCAGCGGTTCGATCTTACTGCCTCGAATTTTCGTGCCCTTGTCTCCCCGATCGATGGTGCCGGTGATGCGGACGATCCGTTCCGGTGCGATCAGCTCACCCGCAGTCCGGAACAAATCGGGGAACACGATCACTTCAGTGGTCCCTTGCAGGTCTTCCACCGTGAGATAGGCCATCCGATCGCCCTTCTTCGTCAACATCGATTTGACCGTGGCGATGATGCCGCAGATCTTCACCTCGCCGCCGTCGGGACATTCCTTCAACCCTACTGTCGTGGCGGTCGACAAGGCGCTCAGCGTCGCTTCGTAGCGCGCAAGGGGATGGGCGGAAATATAGAACCCGGTCAGTTCCCGTTCATACTTCAATCGTTGCGCTTGATCCCATTCCGCAAGTGAAGGGAGCAGGGGAGTCGGCAAGACCGTCGAGGTGCTGTGCCCATTCAGCTCCTCTCCGAAGATGCTGATTTGCCCCAGCTCACGCTCCCGCTGAGCAGCTGCGCCCTCTTCCACGGCTTGATCGAGCACCGCCATCAGTTGTGCTCGCTTGGCGCCGGTCGTATCGAAGGCACCGGCCTTGATGAGGCCTTCCAACATGCGCTTATTCACCTTGTGAAGATCGACCCGCCGGCAGAAGCCAAAGAACGATCCGAAGGGACCGTCCTGAGTCCGCACTTCCAGAACCGACTCCACGGCACCCTCGCCCACGTTCTTAATGGCGGCCAAGCCGAACCGGATCGCCCCGCCGGCCACTGCGAATTGCTTTTGGCTGGCGTTCACATCAGGCCCCAGGACTTTGATGCCCAGATCCCGACATTCCGTGAAATAGCCGACGAGCTTGTCCTGGTTGCCCATGTCGGTCGTCATGAGGGCCGCCATAAACTCAGTCGGGTAGTGGGCTTTCAAGTAGGCCGTCTGATAACAGACGACCGCATAGGCAGCTGCATGTGACTTATTGAAGCCGTATCCGGCGAATTTCTGGATCAACTCGTAGAGCTTCTCGGATTTCTTCTCAGGAATCTTCTTCTGCTTCGCGCCCTCGAGGAACTTGGCGCGCAACTTTTCCATCTCCTCCGGCTTCTTTTTCCCCATGGCACGACGAAGAATATCGGCTTGGCCCAACGAGAACCCGGCCATCTTGTTGGCGATCGCCATCACCTGTTCCTGGTAGACGATCACACCATACGTATCCTGGAGGAGCGGCTCCAGTTCGGGAAGCTCATAGGTAATCGGCACCTTTCCCTGCTTTCGCTTGATGAAATCAGGAATGAGATCCATCGGTCCGGGACGATAGAGCGCGATAATAGCGATGATGTCTTCGAACCGGTCTGGTTTCAATCCGGTCAGCAGATCGCGCATGCCGGAGCTTTCCAGTTGGAAGAGCCCGGTTGTTTTTCCGGAGCTCAAGAGGGCGAAGGTGGTTGGGTCATCGAACGGCACCTGATCGATCATCAGTGGCGGCGCTTCAGGATGCATTTCGTTGATAAGGGTTTCGGCGCGCCTGATCATCGTGAGAGTCTTGAGCCCGAGAAAGTCGAATTTCACCAACCCGATTTTTTCGACGTCTCCCATCGAGTACTGAGTCACGATTTCGTCGTTGGCGCCCTTGTAGAGCGGCACGTGGTCGGTGAGCGGTCCTTCGGAGATCACGACGCCCGCCGCATGGGTCGAAGCATGTCGGGCCAGGCCTTCGAGGGATTGCGCATTGGTCATCAGCTCTTTGACTTTGGGGTCCGTCTCCACCAGCTCGCGCAAGCGCGGCTCTGTCTCCAAAGCCTGCTGCAGCGTGATGTTCAATTGAGTGGGAACCAGCTTCGCAACTTTATCCGCGTCGGCATAGGACATTTCCAACACACGCCCCACATCGCGGATCGCGGCCTTGGCCCCGAGAGTCCCGAAGGTAATGATTTGAGCGACATGGTCCGTGCCGTACTTATCCACCACGTAGTTGATCACTTCCCCACGGCGATCCATGCAAAAATCCATATCGATATCGGGAAGCGAGACACGCTCAGGGTTCAAGAAACGCTCGAACAAGAGCGTATAGGCGAGTGGATCGAGGTCGGTAATGCGCAGGGCATAGGCGACAAGGCTGCCTGCGGCAGAACCTCGACCAGGCCCGACCGGGATCCCTTTTGATCGAGCAAAGCGGATGATGTCCCAGACAATGAGAAAGTAGCCGGCAAATCCCATCGAACAGATGACCATCAGTTCTTCCCTGAGGCGCTGATCGTAGACAGCGGAAGCAATCCGGCTGGGCCTTTCTTTGAGTCGTTCCTTCAGTCCGGTGAGGGCGAGATGTTCCAGATAAGACTCACGATCGTTGAACCCATCGGGGACGCGATACTGTGGAAGATAGGTCTTGTTCAACGGGAGATCGAGATCGCAATCGTCGGCGATGCGGCAGGTGTTCGTCATGGCGCCGGGAAATTCTGCGAATGCCGGAGCAATTTCCTCCGTTGATTTGACGTACAGTTGATCCGTGTCGAACTTCATCCGATTGGGATCGCTGACCGTCTTTCCCGTCTGCAAGCACAGCATCAGCTCATGAGGCCGCGCATCTTCCTTTTTTAAGTAATGACAATCATTCGTGCCGGCCAACGGAATCCCGAGCTTCTTGTGAATTTCCATCAAGCCGGCATTGGCCACTCGCTGATGATCGAGTTCATTGGCCTGCACTTCGAGGTAGAAATGATCCTTCCCAAAGATCTCCTGAAATTCGCCGGCCACCGCCATGGCGCCCTGCATGTCTTGTTGGCCGATGAGATAGGGAATCTCGCCACTCAGACAGCCGGAGAGCGCAATGATTCCATCGTAATGAAGCTTCAATAATTCTTTATCAATTCGAGGCTTATAATAGAATCCTTCAAGATATCCTTTACTCACAAGTTTGATGAGATTCTGATAGCCGGTCAGATTTCTCGCGAGGAGAATCAGATGATAGTAATCGTTATGCGCGAGGCCACTGTCTTTCTTGGCATGTCGACTACCAAGTGCCATGTAGGCTTCACAGCCGATGATCGGCTTGACGCCCGCCTCTTTGGCTTTGCGATAAAACTCGACCGCGCCGAACATGTTGCCATGGTCCGTCATCGCCACAGCCGGCTGATTGAACGACTTGATCTGCCGGACCAGCGGTTCGATCTGATTCGCGCCGTCGAGGAGACTGAATTGAGTGTGGAGATGCAGGTGCACGAAGGAGGAAGCCATGGCGGAGGATTCTATGGAGATGGGGAGGGGAAGTCAAACATCGGAGGATGTGATGTAGCTAGGAGGCGCTTGAAGGAGTCGGCGAATTGGTTGAGAATAGCCGCGCCTGGTCGTTCGCGCGCACATGGGCTTACTGCGTACTATGCCGGTCAGTATACTCAATAGTTAGACACCTGAATACAGAAGGCACACAGCGTGGTACAATGGCCGCATGAAGCGCTATTCGTGGAATGCCGAAAAGAACGAGCAGCTCCAGAAGACTCGCGGCATCTCCTTCGAAGAGGTCGTCTTTCATATCCAGGCCGGTGATGAAGTCGATGTCTACTTCCATCCCAACCAGGAGCGGTATCCGGGCCAAAAGCTCTCGGTCGTGATCATCAACGACTATGCCTATCTGGTGCCGTTCGTGGAGTCGGAAGAAGAGATCTTTCTGAAAACAGTAATCCCCAGCCGCAGAGCCACGAAGGAGTACATAGATGAATCAGATGAAAACATTTGATCAAGAAGAGAAAGAGATTCTTGACGCATATGAGTCCGGGAAGCTGAGGCGCGTTCCTGAGGCCAAGAAAGAGATTGCGCGTCACAAGCGCTATGCGGCAGCCACATTTAAGAAAGACGCACGAATCAATATTCGCATTTCTTCAAAAGATTTGAAGGAACTTCAGAAGCTGGCTCTGAGCGAAGGGTTGCCGTATCAAACACTAATCTCAAGCGTTCTTCACAAGTTCGCGGAACGGCGGCTAACAACACGTTCCAGCCGACGGTCCTCGCTTCGTTCAGCCCGCCGCTGAAGCGCAGCGTTACGCGCTATGACTGATACCTCCCAAGCAAACGCAAAAGTCCTATTTCGCGTACCCAGTGACAACGGTACTGCTGAAGTTGAAACCTTGTGGGCTACGCGTTTGGGCGGGGATAAATACAAGCTCGAAAATTCCCCCTTCTACGCATACGGCGTGTCATGGGAAGATGTCGTTTTCGCGCCGTACAGTGAAGAGGAGCAATTCCCAACATTCCAGGAGGTCTTCGAGAAATCCGGCAATAGAACAGTTCGGATAATCTTCGATGCGCCAATTGAAGAGGGGAATAAGTCAGACAAAATCCTCAAAGGCATTGTTGCCCTCGGCTGTGATTATGAAGGGGCAAATAGAAAATTGATTGCCATAAGCATCCCGCCAAACATTAGCCTCGATTCAGTGCGAAACTATCTAATCGAATGCGAAGCAACATGGGAACATACGGACCCAACATATGACAGCCTATTCCCAGAAAGCGCGTAGCAAGTCAATCAACCGGATGCCCCAAAGCTACGCTTTTGGGTTCCCTCCGCTGCGCTCTGGAAACCGGGGTCATTGAATGCCGTCGAGAAGACTGAATTGGGTGTGAAGATGAAGATGGACAAAAGAGGAAGCCACTGAAGATAAACCTCGTTACGGGATTGTAGTCAGGGCGGAAGAAGGAGTCAACGAGAGATCTAGGCGGGGAGTCACTTTCCAGAGACACCGTCAAAAAATCGTCTATGGTGAGATTGTTAGAGCTGTGCGATTCGGAGACATCGTT
>JAFEBM010000067.1 GCA_018242685.1 Nitrospira sp.
ACATTAAATAGAAAATGCTCTAATAGCTCGCGCGCCTTTGTAATGACCCTCCCCGTGCTTGTACTCACCCGAAAATCCTCCCGTATGGCTAACTATGTTTAGGCCGATCCGTATAAGTGCGGCATCCGGCAGTATTAACCCGCATACCGCGCGACCATGTTCACACATTATATGCACGTGCCATTTGTGTCCATTTGTGTCGTTGTTTCCACAAGGTGCAACCGCGTGACCATTCTTCACGAGTTCTTCTGCGGATCGGCAAGTCTGGAAGGTAGTCATACACGACCATTACCCTGATCACACTTTGATTCGTTCGCTAGTCGAGGATCAGGAATGCACTCTCTGGATCGGAAAAGAAGGCGCCCACATCACCGGCGCGGCGGCGGAGCAATGCTTCGATCATGGCTGTTGAGGCATTGCCGACTCGAACCCAAATCACTTTGGGCGGGTGACCGAAGAGAAAACTGCGCTGATGGAAATCGGCGTCCTTCGTCACGATGGCAAAGCCCTGCTGTGCGGCATATTGCCAGACAACTGCATCGGCAGCCTCCTTCAACCCGACTTCGCGAACATGCTGGGAGTCTGGATATTCCTTCTGCAGTGCGTGGATGAGGCGATGCGAGAGATTCTGATCGAAGAGAAGCTTCACGACGGGGGAATCGACACAAGTTTCCGTTCCCGATCAGCCGCAAAGGCAAGACAGGCGCGGATGTCTTCGAGTGTGAGGTCGGGAAAGTCTTTGAGAATGTCTTCTTCGCTCATTCCGGAGGCAAGGTACTCCAATACATCGTACACGGTCATGCGGAGCCCACGGATGCAGGGCTTACCGCCACGCTTCTCCGGATCAATGGTTATACGGTTCTTCCAATCCATCGGATGAAGAGTAGCCTGGGAAATCGGAAAGATCAAGGCCGCACTCAATTCTTCCTCGATACTTCTTCAGATCAGCCCGTGTTTTTGCAGATAGTCTTTATCGATGCTGATGGTGGGTTTAGGAAGCTGGCCACGCTCTTGGAGCAGGCGCTCGACGTACTTGCCGATGAGGTCCGATTCAAGGTTGACGGGATCATTCTCCCCCTTCAGCCCAAGCGTCGTCGCCTTCGCCGTATGCGGAATAATGGCGACGGAAAACCCCTTCTCGCTCAGGTCATTAATGGTCAAGCTGATCCCATCGACGGTAATTGAGCCCTTTGCGACACAATAGCGCAGAATCTCAGAAGGCGCTCCGATGGTGAACACGATGGCATTGCTGTCCTGATGCCGACTGCGAATGACACCGATCCCATCCACATGCCCTGCCACCAGATGCCCGCCGATGCGTTCGTTGAGCCTCATGGCCCTTTCTAGATTGACCGGCAGTCCCACGGCGAAGTTGCCAAGCGTCGTCACTGAGAGTGTTTCGGGAGAAACTTCCACGGAAAAGTCGCGGTCGCTTTTCGATACGACCGTGAGACAAATACCATCTACGCTCACGCTGTCACCGATCTTTAGGTCACCCATCACGGTCGAGGCCAGAATCGTGAGCCTGGTTCCCGCAAGCGTTTTTTTCAGGACGGTAATCGCGCCTATTTCTTCGACGATACCGGTGAACATATTTCAGTCCTCGAACTTCAAATCTCAGACAGCGATCGATGACGATTCACTGTCGCCCCGCATAGTATAGCGAGGTTTTATTATTTATTCCTCATGGCCAGCCAGAAGATGACGGCTGCTGTGAGCTGTATACCGGCAATGACCATGAAGGCGCCTCCATAACTCATGCGCGCGATCAGCAGGCCGGCCAACAGAGGTCCACTCGCATGTCCGATATCCATGATTGTGCCCTGCATTCCCATCCCCGCTCCCAACGTCTTGAACTCCGAACTGTCCGCGACAAGAGCTGATGAAGATGTGGAAACGACCGCCTCACCGAAGCCGAATCCAGACGACAGCAGGAGCAAGACGGGAAACATCGACACGTGCGGGATACAGACAAAGGTTCCGGCGCAAATGAATAGACCAAGGACAATCAGCGGCTGGCGACCGACTCGGTCTGATATCCGCCCCATGATCGGCTTGGAAAAGAACGACGTAAAGGCCTGGACGGTAAACAAGAGACCGACTTCGCCGGGGTTCAAACCTACTGCCACTCCGTACAGCGGCAGAAACGCCATCAGGGCTCCGTTCGCGATCATCTTGGCTGCGTCGGTCATGCTGGTGATCAGCACCTTGCTGTTTTTGGCGACGGCGGCAAACCCCTTCCACATTTCGGACAGCACAACAGCCGCCCCCTGTTCCTTCCTCTGCGGCACCGAAACATCGAGATGAAGGCTATAGAACAACAGCATGGCGATGCAGCCGAAGACGCCGGCCGTGGCAAACGCCGTGGGAAACCCTGCCGCATGGACGAGGTACCCTCCGAGAAAGGGACCCAAGAGAGAGCCGGACTGCGTGCAGGCCGTATAGGTTCCCAACGCCGCGCCGCGCCGTTCCCGATACAGCTCCGCCACGGTGGCCAGAGCACTCGGAGCGAAAATAGCAGTCGCGAAGCCGTGAAGAAACCGTAGCGCCGTCAGCGCGTCCAGGTTTGTAATGAAGGGATAAAGAAACGGCGGCAACCCAAACACCACCACGCCGATCCTCAGCAGGAACCGCCTTCCATAGATATCGGAGAGGGCGCCGGAAGGCAGTTTCAGCAAGACGCCCGCCAAGGTCGAAACGGATACGATCAGACCGATCTGTTCCGGACCCGCGCCGAGCGATTCGGCGAACAAGGAGAGCGCGGGCATCCGCACCATGTTGTAGCTGATGAAGCAAAAGACACCGACCGTGCAAATCAGTGCGAAGCTGCGCGAGGTCGTCATGGGATCGATCTGCCGGCCGAGCTACTTTTGTCGGTGCTCTGTCCGCCTAGTAGTGTCTGTTTCAGAAACGCCAGGTGTTGTTCCGGCAAAGGCGGGGACTTTTCCGCTTCAGACAATACTCGTTGGGGATCCTGTCTCATCGCCACCCCCAATCGATCGATAGTCTCCACTCCTTTTTGCAACCGGCTTGTCACAACCCTGGAAACCAACGGATGCAGGAGGGAAACCAACCCTGAAAGAACACGATTATCCAACTTCGTGTACGCAACCAACGTGCTGTCCGTCGCTTCATGGCTGTTCGCGTCTCGTACTACACCTATTCTGAGAAAGACGACCGCTTTCCCCTTCACATGAGGAAGCACCCGGCTTTCATGCATGCCCTCAAGAAAGTAGATGCGGCTCGTGGGATCCTCGTACACCAGCTCAACGACGCCCCTCGTCCCCTCGCCGTCATCGCCCCAGAAGCGATCCAGACCTCGCGCCTCTGACCGATAGCGACCAAGATGCAGACGCCGGATCACATCCGCGGTAAAGGGAGGATGATCCAGCAGATGCCGATACATCGATTCAGAGAGAGCGGTTCGGATCGGCCCCACCTTGCTCACAGTCGTATAACTCTGGACGATGGCTTGCAGCCTACAGGTCCAAACAGGATCAACTCGCTCGACAGGAAATGTGAGTCCGGCATGGACGGGAGGCAACGTACACGTTTCTGACCGGGCATACCCGGCAAATACAACAGTCCCCATAGCGATCCCCACAACAAGCACGTGCGCCACAGGACCAGGCCGAAACCGCCATGCGGAAATCATGGAGCCTGCTTCGTGATGTCAATTGTGAGATGAACGGAAAAGAGGCGCTTGGGGTCTTGTCGTAGTCTGGCTTGGCGCAACAGGGTTTCCACTGATGGAGTCACGGTTCCTTCGAACGAGAGACGGCCGTTCGTCACCACCGTCAGCGGTTTGGAGACATCGATCAATTGCTCGTTCAGAAATAGGCTATAGCGCTGAACATGCTCGGCCTTGACCTCGATACGATTGCTTGCGGCAATCGATGCGTCAAGTCTGGCATACACTCGGCGCTTGATTCGTTCGTCGCGTTTGTCCACCAAATCGTCTGAAAATGCCGCGATCGGATCGGTCGCATCGAGGCGGACCCAGTTGAACGGTTGAAAGTGGCTCCCGTCACGCACAACGGTCAGGCTTGTCGGCAAGGGTTCACGGCGCTGACGATTGAACCAGGCAACAAGGTCCGGCAACTCTTCTCTGGGAAAATAGTGCCCGCCTGCCATGGGATGCTCACGTTGATGTTCGCGATACACATAGGGATAGCCGAGCTTATCCAGCTCTCGGGCGATCGAGCGGCTCAGGTCCACCGGCATCACCTGATCTTTGGCTCCATGAATGATATAGACCGGTGTGCTTCGAAGATTTGCTAAAAACGGCATCAGCACGTCATCGAGTCCGCTCGCCATGGGTGCAAGTCCGGCAAACAACGGCGCATGATGCATGCCGATCAGCCAGGTACCGATCCCGCCATTCGACATGCCCGTGAGAAATACCCGGTCGGGATCCACATGATACCGGCGCGCAACTTGCCGGACCGTCTCCAGCACCAGTTCTTCAGCGCGCCTCGTAAACCACGCGCCAGAGGGATAGGAGGGGCAGGCCAATAGATAGTCCTCACCCAACCGTGGTCGCCATCGCTCCAAATATTCCTCGCCGGTAAAGCCAAATCCATGCAGACACACGACTAAAGCATAGGCCTTCGAAGCTTGGTACGTCGGTGGGATGAACAGGGACAGCGGGTATTGCTGCCCGCGGATGACGATCTGTTCGTCCGGAAGATTCCCGACCGGCTGGCTCTGATACGTTCGTTCAGCCTTTATGATCCGAGAGACTGTTTCGATGGACGCGTGTTTGTCGAGGAGAATGCGCTGCAACAATTGACCGGCTTCATCACTATGGGCGTCTGTGTAATGGAGGACGAGCGAAGTCAGACTCTCGACGACCGGTGCCGGCTCTTCTGCAAAGCTGGAGTTCACTCCACTACTAAGCACCAGCATCACGCTAATGAATCTTATCCAGCCGGTCACAGATCTCCTTCCACCACAAGGTCATTGCCGACGGACCGTGTCACCACATGCCGTAACCTAATCGCACCTGCAAGCCTTGCCGGACTTTTTCCCCCGATCACACCCTTGGCATTCCGGCCGCCGAGAAGCAGCGGCGCCATATAAAGACGAATGTGATCGATCAATTTTGCCTTCAGCATCGCCGCATTGACCTCGCTCCCCCCCTCCACGAGCAAGGACGTGATACCGCGCCGACCAAGCTGATTGAGCAAAGCGGGCAATGAAACTCGACCTTGCACAGCTGACAAGGCAAGGATCTCAATGCCCTTCTTCTGCAGGACCGACCGTCGAGCCGCCGGAGCTGCAGCAGTGGTGGCAATAATCGTTTTGGCCTTGTCCTGTTGTGTCAGGACCTGTGCTTTGAACGGAGTGCGCAGCCGGCTATCGACGACGATGCGAAGAGGCTGCTGCAATGCCAATTTTTCCAGTCGCGGCCCCGTTCTCGCTGTCAGTGACGGATCATCTGCCAGCACGGTGTCTACTCCGATCAAGACAGCATCGACACAACGGCGTAGTTGATGCGCCTCCTGACGGGATGCCTCACCCGTAATCCATCGAGACTCTCCTGTTGCCGTGGCCAGCTTTCCATCAAGCGTCATGCCGGCCTTGAGCGTCACATAGGGGCGGCCGGTTTTCATCCAATGGCAATAAAATTTGTTCAGTTCTTCTGCCTCGGATCGAGCAACTCCAACCGTGACCGAGAGTCCTGCCCGCCGAAGCGCTACGGCTCCTTTTCCCTTCACTGATGGATTCGGATCCTGCATCGCAATCACCACACGGCGGACTCGCGAGCGAAGGATTTCTGGGACGCAAGGGGGAGTGAGTTTCTTCAGGTGGCAGCATGGCTCAAGCGTGACATACAATGTGGCGCCTTGAGCCTGTTTCCCTGCCTGGCGTAACGCGAGAATTTCTGCGTGTGGAGCCCCGGGTCGGAGGTGAAAGCCCTGCCCGATGATCCTGCCTTGAGCAACCACGACCGCTCCGACCATCGGATTCGGGCTTGTCGTTTCCCGGCCCTTCGCCGCCAGGCGAAGGGCCAAGGTCATGTAGTGTAGGTCCTGATCGCGGTTAGCCTGCATTGTTCACGAAGGTTCGTCGCGAAACCGCTGAGACGCCATGTGAGACGGGCGCGCGGAGCCATGAGGAAGGGAGGCATACTTGAAACAGTATGTCGACCGACTGAGTGGCGAGCCCGCCCGCCGGCCGCACGAAGCTCGCGGCCAGGCTTGTCGCAACAGCGTATCGGCGGTTGCAGCAGAAACTTTCGTGAACAATGCAGGCCTACTCACCGTGCCTTGCGGGTCACGCGGGACCGGCGAGCCTTTGATCGCGACTTTGTCGGTTTGGCCCGTGATGCCTTTGTAGAACTGTTTGTTTTTTTCGTATCGTCCTCTGCCAATGCTGCATGTGCCGCGGCCAATCTGGCAATCGCCACTCGGTACGGCGAACAGCTCACATAGTCCAAGCCCAGTTCATGACAGAACTCTACAGAGCTTGGATCACCTCCATGCTCACCGCAGATGCCCAGCTTGATATCGGATCGCGTCTTACGGCCTCCGGCAACGGCATGTTTCATCAGCGATCCGACACCTTCCCTGTCCAATACGGCAAACGGATCGGAATCCATGATGCCGACGGTTCGATAATAATCGATGAACTTGGCGGCATCATCGCGTGAAAATCCAAACGTCGTTTGCGTCAAATCGTTGGTCCCGAACGAAAAGAATTCGGCTTCCTTGGCGATATGTTCGGCGGTCACGGCTGCACGAGGCAATTCGATCATCGTCCCGATCAGATACGGCAGTTTGACGTCACAGCGTTTCATCGTCTCTTGAGCCACTTCACGGATCAAGTCTTTCTGCGACTTCATCTCGGAGACCATGCCCACGAGTGGAATCATGATTTCAGGCACGATCTTCGCGCCCTCTTTCGCCAATTCGCAGGCAGCTTCCATGATCGCCCTCGCCTGCATGCGCGTGATCTCCGGCATAGTAATCCCCAACCGGCAGCCACGAAGCCCGAGCATCGGATTAAACTCGTGCAGTTCCTCGACTCGCGCGAGGAGCCGTCGTTTTTCTTCCAGTTTGGCGCCGTCATGACCCGTCAATTCCAGCTGTGCGATCTCGACCATCAGTTCTTCCCGCTTGGGCAGAAATTCATGGAGCGGCGGATCAAGCAAGCGAATCGTCACCGGATAGCCCTTCATCTCTCGGTAGAGCCCGACAAAGTCTTGTTTCTGTAACGGCAGCAACTGATCCAGGTATTTTTCACGCTCCTCTTTCGTTCGGGCCAAGATCATCTTCTGCATGATCGGGATACGATCTTCGGCGAAGAACATGTGTTCGGTGCGACAGAGACCGATGCCCTCCGCGCCGAATCCTCTGGCGATCTTTGCCTGGTCCGGCACATCGGCGTTGGCACGGACGCGAAGCTTGCGGAAACTGTCGGCCCAGGACAAGATCGTGGCGAACCGTTGATACTTGTCCGACTGCTTGGGATCGAGCTTCCCTTGAATCACTTGAATGATCTCGGATTCGACGACAGGAATATCGCCCTCATATACATTACCGGTCGATCCATTGATCGAGAGATAATCTCCCTCTTTGAAAGTCTTGGCTCCAATCTTCACCGTCTGGCTATCCAGCACTTCAACGGCTTCGCACCCGGCGACGCAGACCTTCCCCATTTGCCGCGCCACCACGGCTGCATGAGACGTCATCCCACCGCGTGCCGTTAAGAAGCCGGCCGCCGCGTTCATCCCATGAATATCATCGGGGCTGGTCTCCTGCCTGACCAACACGACTCGGTTGCCGGCTGCCTTCAGTTCAACCGCGCGGTCGGGATTGAGTGTAATCTTGCCGGCCGCTGCGCCGGGTCCGGCCGGCAACCCCTTGCCGAGCGGGTTCGATTTCGACTCTTCTTTGGTGTCGAAAATCGGGTAGAGATACTGTGCCAGTTGGTCGGCCCCGATGCGTTGCACGGCTTCCTGCTTTGAGATGACCCCTTCTTTCACCATGTCGACCGCAATCTTGACCGCCGCAATCCCCGTCCGCTTACCGACTCGGGTCTGCAACATATAGAGCTTGCCCTCCTGGATCGTGAATTCGAGGTCAAGCATGTCGCGGTAGTGTTTCTCGAGCTTCTTATAGGTGTGCTCGAGTTCCTTGTAGGCCTCCGGAACATTTTTCGATAATGCGCTCACCGGCAGGGGCGTTCTGATCCCGGCAACGACATCCTCGCCCTGGGCATTCATCAAACATTCACCGAAGAAGGCTCGATCACCGGAACTCGGGCTCCGTGTAAACGCGACGCCGGTCCCGCTTGTTTCTCCCATGTTCCCGAACACCATCGCCACCACGTTGACTGCGGTTCCCCAAGAATCGGGAATGCTGTACAGCCGACGGTAGGTAATGGCGCGCGCGCCGAACCAGGAGGAAAACACCGCGTTGATCGCCAGCCGCAATTGCTCCCGCGGTTCATCCGGAAAATCTTTTTTCGTTTCTTCTTTGATGAGGGCTTTGAAACTCGCCACTAATTCGCGCAGGTGTCTGGCGTCCAAATGCGTCTCGTGCGCCACGCCGACTTCTTCCTTCTTATGCTTGAGAATCGCTTCAAAATGCTCGCGCGGCACGCCCATCACGATGCTGCCGAACATCGACACAAATCGTCGGTAGCTGTCCTGCGCAAAGCGATCATTGCGGGTCTTGGCCGCGAGACCCTCGACCGTCTTCGTCGTGAGACCCACGTTCAATACGGTGTCCATCATGCCGGGCATCGAGGCGCGCGCACCGGATCGGACCGAAACCAGCAACGGCCGTTCAGGATTGCCGAAGCCCATCCCCATCGAACGTTCCACGCGTTTGAGCGCCTGCAAGGTGGCATCCCACATCCCGTGAGGGTATTGCTTGCCGACCCGGTAATATTCGACGCAGGCTTCGGTAGAAATCGTAAATCCGGGCGGGACGGAGATACCCAAATTGGTCATCTCGGCCAACCCTGCGCCTTTTCCGCCGAGCAGTTCCTTCATGTTCGACGTGCCCTCGGCTTTGCCGTCACCGAAATAGTAGACGTATTTCTTTGCCACGTGACGTCTCCTTCCAGGAAGAGTGCGTATCAATGAACGGGCGATGCGCGACGACCGTCGGTTGATTCCAGACGGAGCCGATAGCGGTTCACCAAGAACCACTTCGCCCTTATGCCACCGATGATCACCGCGGTGACAAAAATCATCAGCATCAATAATCGATAGTCAGCCTGAATACCTTGATCGACATAGTACTGGCCGTCAAGCCCCTTCTTGAGCTTCGTGTCGGGCTGGAGATAATGGGCCTGTCCACTCGGGTCGGAGAGATTCAGCCATTCCGAACAGAGTCGAACAGGTTCATTCGCTCTGGGCACTGACTGCCACGTGAGTCGAAGGCACACATCCTGCTTGGCATTGAAGAAATCGGGCGTCTTGACCAAGTCGTCCAGATTAATGCCGCTGAGCGCGAGCCCGCCGAGAAGAACGGCATTGCAGAGCACCACTAAGGCCAGCGAGACTCCCAGAGAAAATCGCCGGATCTTGGCCGCCCGACGTCGGCTGTCCGTCATCGGCTGATCCATGGCGCCTCCAGTCTTATCTCACATTTCGCCGGCAGGATGCCTGTCTCTTAGTCCGATTTGACCTACCGTCCTTGTACCACAATCTGGGAAAAGTCTGCGAATGACATGAATAACTCATCGACTTCTTTGAGCAGCGACAACCGGTTACTGCGGATAGCCTTGTCTTCGGCATTGACCATCACAGCTTCGAAAAAGGCGTCAACGTCCGGCTTAAGACCCACCAGCGCATCCAATGCCCGGCTGTACTCACCGGTGTTGACCGAAGTCTCTATCCGGCCGCGTTCGCTCTCTACGGCTTTGTGAAGCGTCGACTCTGACGGATGCTGAAACATGGCCGCATCGACCGGCCGGCGTTCCCACTGTTCTTTTTCCACCAACCGATGCGCCCGTTTGAACCCGACGATCAAGGAATCGAACTCCGGCCTTCGCGTCGCTGCTTCAAGCGTCTTCATTTTCTCGATAAGATCGACGAGGTCAATCGCGTTGTCATGAGCCGACTTCAACACGGCCTCGATGACGTCGTCTCGCAGAGCGTGCACGATCCGGACGTAGTGCCTCACCCGCTCAAACATGAATTCCACGATTCGTCGGAAACCGTGTTGTTCTCTATCCGAGACTCCCTTGAACCCGTCCTTCGTCACAATGTCCATCGCGTGATCGATACAGGTTTCGAGATTGATTCGAAGGTTCCCCTCGATCACGATCCTCACGATTGCGGTGGCGTGACGGCGCAATGCAAACGGATCTTCTGATCCCGTCGGCACGATCCCGACATGGAAAAACGCGGCAATAGCATCCAGTCGATCCGCCAGGGAAAGAATCTGTCCCGCCAACGTTTTCGGCAACTCTCCTTCAATCGCCTTGGGCAGATACTGCTCTCGAATGGCTTGCGCCACCGCAGGCGATTCTCCATCATGCAGGGCGTATTCCCCGCCCATCATGCCCTGTAACTCCGGAAACTCGCCGACGATGCCGGTGACGAGATCGGCTTTGGACAAAGAAGCCGCCCGCTCACAAATCTGTTGCAATTCATCCTGTCCGGAAGACACGTGCGCGGCAATGTCGCCGGCCAGTTTTTTCACCCGCGCCTGTTTTTGCTCCATCGTGCCGAGCTTCTGGTGAAAAGTAACTCCACCTAACTTCTTCGTCCGCTCTTCGAGACGCACCTTCCGATCTTCGTCAAAAAAGAATTTGGCATCGGCCAACCGCGCCGCCAGCACCCGCTCGTTGCCTTCGCGAATGAGCGCCATGTCCTTGACACGGTTGTTCGCCACGGCAATGAAATGGGCGGCCAGTTTGCCGGTGTTCTTCCGGCGCAAGGAGAAAAATCCTTGGTGTTCCTTCATCGAGGTAATCAGAATCTCCTCCGGCACATCCAGATAGATGTCCCGGAACGACCCGATGACCGAGATGGGCTGCTCCGTCGAGTAGACCGCCTGGTCGAGCAAGGATTCGTCTTCGTTCAACTGAAGTCCGGTCTTGCGGCAAATGGCGGCGATCTGTTCCTCGATCAGTTTGCGGCGGCGCTGCGGGTCCACAATGACCCCCTGACGTTCCAATGTACTGATATAGGAGGCGGCATCTCGAACAGATACCCACTTCCCTCCGCTCAAGACCCGATGGCCTTTCGTCTGATTCGATGCTTTGATGCCGGCCGCTTCGATCGGAAGCACCGAGCCTCCTAAGAGCGCCGCCACCCACCGGACCGGACGGGCGAAACGTACGCCGGTTTCATTCCACTTCATCGCCTTGGGAAACGCGAGGCCCGACACCAGTTGCGACAGCGTATCGATCAGCACTGCGGCAGCCGGACGGGCTTCTTCACGTTTCATCGCAAAAACGTACTCGCCTTTCGGGGTCTGACGAACTTGAAGATCCTGAACGGCAACACCCTGCCCTGCGGCAAACCCTAAGGCAGCTCTGGTCGGCCGGCCGGCCTGGTCGAACGCCACGGCCTTCGACGGCCCCATCGCTTCTTTCGTCATGGAGGTCTGTCTAACCGCCAGGCCATCGACCACTATCGTCAGTCGGCGCGGCGTGCCCATGGTGCGTACAGACTGAAAAGTGAGCCGCTGATCGTTGAAGAGACGTTCAGCTGACTCCTTGAGTGACGCCAGAGCAGGAACAATGAACTGATAGGGCAGTTCTTCCACGCCGATTTCCAGCAACAACTCGACCACGGTCGGCGCGGAGGTCCCTCTGCCTTTCTTCGGCACGGTGCTCCGGCGTCCTGTTTTCTTTTGAGTCGCCATAACTGGTTACGTTCGGCCTGTCCCGGTCTTCGAGCGAGGTCTGCTCGACTTCACGGCCCTATGCTCGCGATTCAACAGTGGATGTCCCATCGTCGTTCGCTCATCGAGATAGCGCTCGGCACATTGCCTAGCCAACGCCCGCACTCTGGCGATGTACCCTGTCCGTTCCGCAACACTGATCGCTCCGCGCGCATCCAAGAGATTGAATGTATGGGATGATTTGATGCAGTAATCATAGGCTGGCAATGTCAGGCGCTTGTCGGTCTGCGCGAGCAATCGTTTGCATTCCGTTTCATTCGCCTGAAAGCCTTGCATGAGCATCGCGACGTCCGCTTCCTCGAAATTGTAGCGCGACCCTTGCACCTCGGTTTCATGGTGAATGTCGCCATACTTGATCGAGTCGGTCCACGCCAGATCGAACACGTTGTTCACTTGCTGCAAATACATGGCGATGCGCTCCGTGCCGTAGGTGATTTCGCCGGTGATCGGAGCTAATTCAATCCCGCCGATTTCTTGGAAGTATGTAAACTGGGTGATCTCCATCCCATCAAGTCGCACTTCCCACCCAAGTCCCCAGGCTCCCAGCGTCGGCGACTCCCAATCGTCTTGAATGAAACGGATATCGTGCTCCTTGGGGTTGATCCCCAGCCGGGCTAGGCTCTCTAGATACAGCTCTTGAATGTTGTCGGGAGAAGGCTTCAGCACTACTTGGTACTGATAATAGTGCTGGAGACGGTTGGGGTTTTCACCATAGCGGCCATCCGTCGGACGGCGGCATGGCTGCACATAGGCTGCTCGCCACGGTTCCGGTCCGAGTGATCGTAGAAAAGTGGCGGGGTGAAAGGTGCCGGCCCCCATCTCCATGTCATAGGGTTGATGAACGACACAGCCGTGATCGGCCCAGAATCGATGGAGGGCAAGAATCAGTTCTTGGAACGTCACGGAACCTACAGCCTGGTCGGGTGAGATGATTAGACGTTTACTTTAGAGATAACAGGTCAAGCTAGCAAGAATGGTTTTCCTGTGTCAAGGAACAGACCCTCTAGATCAATGACTTCCACTTTGAGAATCGCGCCGCTTCCAACCAGCATCTCCCGCTAGCGATATCGCCTCAAGAGCCAAAACTCCTATACACTGT
>JAFEBM010000068.1 GCA_018242685.1 Nitrospira sp.
TGAAAATCTCCGGACACCACTGAGTCAAAATAATTAAAACCTGTTGAATCCTGGTCCTTGTATCTTTTTTGAATAGCTGAAAGGAAGTCGGCATATGTCATTGTTTACTGTTTAAGTTAAAGATCTCTTGCACGGTCTGTCTTGCGTTGCCATATTCACTGAGAGATGAGAGGCAAGAGATCGCGTCCCGAACTTCCTCAGACTCAGGAATAAAATCGCTGCAGATATCCAGTCCGCTCGCGAGATACTCAAGCTCGACAAAATCAAGATTTCCTTCTAGATACCATTTGCACAGCTGCCTAACATGTCTTCGATATAGCGGAATGGATGTGTTTTGAGTCGACAGCTCCACAGGTGATACTCCACCCCTCACGCTCCTGCCACGCCTAAATTCTTCAAGCGGCCTTGCAATAGCTGCCTTAAGCTCTTGAAGTCTTGTTGGTTCTTCAAGAAATGCAATTAAATCGATTGATTTCATGCAGAACTCTCCGGCTTAGTTAGCAGGTCGACCTTCAGGTCCACCTCGAAGCGGTGTTCGCCCCATCCACTTACCCCCTCGATCATAACTGTCCTTATATGTCCTAATCGTTTCTCCCTTCTCATTCTTGATGACTACATATTCCGCTCGAGACTGTCCAGGACCGTCACCTGGTTTCACAGTGGTGGTCTTCTCGAATTTCCCTATATCCGTTTTAACGGGGTCGGAAGTAGGAACCTTTGATCGCTTCTCACCTTGCTTTCCTGGAGCACTACCAGAAGGCACTTTTACTTGAGGATTCGGGGATTTATTTCCTCCAGCTGCACAGCCCTGCGCCGCATCCGCCAGCGTATCTGGATCAGCCGCTGACTTTCGCTTGGCGAGATCGATCCCCGCCGCTTTCAGCATCCCAAGGAGGCAGCCCTTGATCGGATCTGGGAGTTTGATCTCCCCGGTCGGGTCGATGAAGTTCGTCGGGTTGTTGAAGACATAGGCATACAGATTCGGATCGCCTGCGTCAAACTCCAGCGGATCTTCACTCAAGAACCGACTCTGTGACGGGCTGTAATATCGAGCGCGGTAATAGTAAAGGCCATTGCTGTCATTCTCCCGTCCAGTGAATTGGAAGGGATTGGTCGACGTTCCATTGATCGTGGTCGTGCCAAACGGGCCGTAGGTATAGGTCGTGGTGACGGTCCCGGCATCGTTGGTCAGCGCGAGGGTCGAGCCGAGATCGTCAGCATGGTAGTACTCGTTGCCCGTTGAGGTCTGCCGAACAATCGGTTCGTCGATATTCAGCGTACTCAGGTAACTAGCGTTCGTCGTGCCCGACTCAGTCACGACATCGGCGCCGTCATACTGGAAAGTCGAGGTCGCCCCGTTGATGGTTTTGGCAATCCGTCGATCCAAGGCATCGTAAGTGAATGTAGCGCTGGTCCCGCCACTGATCCCGATCAACCGATTCCGCGCATCCCAGTGGTACGTGTTCACCCCGTCGTTCGTCAGATTGCCATTCGAATCATATGTAAGCGTCGTACCCGCAAATGCTGTTTGCTCATTCGCTGCATCGTAGATGGCCGATGCCACCGCGTTGGGCAACAAGCTCGCGGTGCCGTTATTTCTCGTGAGGCTTACACGATTGCTGGTGGCGTCATATCGGGTATGACAACGAGCAGACGGAGTTGCCCACTTGCAGTTGTCCATGCCCACGCGTACAGACGTGATATCGGGTTTGGGGCACGCGAGGTGGCGACGAGAGCGTGGGGACCATCTCGCGTGGGGCCGGTCGTGTACACCTATGGGCTGCGAGCCCGCGATCATATCTGACCGCCCCTGCGGCCCACCCGATTGGCCTCCGAGGCCGGAGAGGTAGTTGCCGAGTGGAGCCCCCCATTGTCTCCTGCGCTCATACCGGAAGGAGGACCGATGCCACAGTTTATTGGGTTGGATATTCATAAGACCGTCGTCGCCGTGTGTGTGGTCGATACCCACGGCACCGTCTGTACCCGACTCCGGTTTCCGCTCACGCGCACGACGTTGACCGCCTGGGCCCGGCAGCTCACGGCCGAGGATAGCGTCGCGGTCGAAGCGACCACCAATACCTGGGCCGTCATCGCCCTGTTGCAACAGACCCCGGCGCGGCTGGTCGTAAGCAACCCGCTTCGCACGCGGGCGATCGCCACCGCGAAGATCAAGACGGATCGGGTGGATGCCGAAGTCTTGGCGCAGCTGCTGCGCTGTGACTATCTGCCCCCGGTGTGGATTCCGGATGCCGCCACGTTGGCCGCCCGTCGACTGACCACCCGCCGCACGGTGCTGGTGGCGGAACGGACCCGGTTGAAGAATCGCCTCCATAGTGTGCTGCATCACCTGTTGCTGCCCTGTCCCGTCGCTGATCTCTTTTCCCGCGCCGGGCTGGCGTGGCTGGCGACGGTGGAACTGCCTGCTGCGGAGCGCGCCGCCGTGGACGCCGATGGCCGCCTGCTCGACGCCGTCACCCAGGAACTCGCCGCGCTGGAGCAGACGCAGGTGAACGAGGCCGCCGCCGACCCCCGTGTCCGGCTCTTGCTCACGCTGCCCGGGATCGATATCGCGGTGGCCACCGCCTTGCTCGCCGCCATTGGGGACGTGCGCCGCTTTCCAATCGCAACGCGGTTGGCCGCCTATCTGGGCCTGGTTCCCTCGGTCCGGCAGTCGGCGCACCATTGTTATACCGGCCACATTACCAAACAGGGAGCCAGTCATGTCCGCTGGTTGTTAGTCCAAGCGGCGCAACATCTCGACCGACATCCCGGCCCCCTTGGGGCCTTTGTGCGCAAACTCCAGCACCGTAAAAATCGCAGCATTGCGATCGTCGCGGCCGCCCGCAAACTCGTCACCCTCGTCTGGCACGTCCTGTCCACCGGCGAACCCTATCGCTATGCGCTGCCGCGGCCCACCCAGGAGAAACTCGCCCGCCTCCGGCGGCAGGCCACTGGCGACGCCGTCGTACCGGCCCCCCTGCCGGCGTCCCACGCACAGGAGCGTATGGGACCGGGCAGCGGACTCGCGGCATCCCCGCCCTCGCCACGGCCTATCAAAAAGAAGGGCTCCCCGCGCCCCGTCCTGGCCCCGCGGCTGAAACACGTGTCTTGTCCCTCAATCCGGCGGTGCATCGCTTTGTCACAAGTCTCCAGACTGCTCACCGTCACCCTCGGCGCACTCGGACGTCTCTCGATCCGGAAAGACCGCGTTGTGGTGGACAACTGGCCCAGCCAGGTTGACATTGTCAGAGGTAGGCGTAGATGGCTGTGTCGGATGCCGGATCGATGACGGCGCGCAGCCGACTCGCATCGTCGTAGACATAGCTGATGTCGGAGGCGAGGCTGGGCCGCAGGAGCACCGGCATCAACGCGACGAACAGCAACGTGAGACCGACTCTTCCCACTTGTGCTTGGCTTGGTAGCAACGGCCACCGTCGGTCTCTGGTCCAGCTCATCGTCGCTCCGGCCTAACGCGTTATCATGTGCACGGAGATTTCTTAGGCGGTGGACCTTACGATTTTTGAAAATGGTGCACAATCCCCGAAGATGACCCTAACTGAGGGGGGGGCAATTTGCCCCTATAAATGTAGGACGACGAGGCATGTGGGGTTCCTCTCGACTTTACGGCTTCCCCCACAAAGCCTCCAACCGTTGGGCTTGGCCACAGCTGTACTTGTAATACTTATAGCGGAGCGGGTTCTTCTTGTAGTAATCCTGGTGATAGTCCTCGGCGGGATAGAAGGTTGACGCTTGGACTAACTGCGTCACAATCGGGGCAGGAAACCGTTTGGACTGTTCAATCTTACTTTTCGACTCTTCCGAGAGCCGTTTTTCTTCATCAGTCGTATGGAACACCTCCGACTGGTATTGATTGCCGTGATCACAGAATTGCGCATTCGGTTTTTGGGATAGATATAGCCCGTGAAGAGCAGCCCCAGGCGGAGGTGGTGGGCCATCATGCATCGTGGGGATCATTCGCATGCTTCAGGCCACTGTACTGTGGAAACCCTGGCGCATGAGCCAAATGGACACGGTACCCCGCATCCATCAGTCGATTGACCAACCAGTACAAATTAATGTGGTGACAATGTCGATCTCATTCCCGTTACATCTAGATTGCTTATTTCCGTCGTTATCTTGATTCATTTCTAGAACGAGATGCGCGAAGGACTTCGAGCGCGCGTTCTAAAATGATGCGGTCTGGAACATCCTTTTCACGGAGCGTTTGTTTGGTGAGCAGCAGTCCTTCCAGATTGATGGTTCTAATCGGAACACCTTCGAACTCGATAATTTCTGCGTAGGGTCGGAGGGCTTCGTAGGTCATGCCGTTGGCGTTCAGCATGACGTCCACGACAAACGCATCGGCGACCCGAATATTTTCGCCTTCCTCGAACCAGGCAGGTTCTATCTCCTTCGCAGCCTGATCCGGAAGGATCAAGAGCGCATCTTTGACTCGTTGTCCCGCCGATGCGGAGGCCGGAACCACAATATCAATGTCGGTCGTTGCCCGTTGATAGCCATGGGCCGCAAGTGCATACCCGCCGATCAAGAAATAGTCGACTCGGTGCTGATTGAGGGATTGTAAGAGGGCTTTGAGATCGTCGAGCGTAGCAGGTCGGCTGTATTCCTCCATCACTTTCGCTCAACTGCCAATCGTCCTAAGCCCTGGACCAAGCAGTCTTCTTGTTGTTTGTTAGCATCCTTGTGGGATTGAAATCGGTACACCCCTTTGGGAATAAACGTACTTTTGGCTAGATGTGCAATGGTTTCGCTAAAGCGGGCACCTTCCGCCAGCAAGGTTCCATCGCCCTGCATGGCGATCGGTCGTTCATGTCTATCTCCAACCTTTCTCATGCTGTCTACTCTATCTGAGAGCTCATAACGGAGCAAGCTGTACAGTTGATAGCGTCGGTACTGAGTAGAAGTTACGATTTCCCCCACAAAGCCTCCAACCGCTGGGCTCGCCCGCAGCTGTACTTGTAATACTTATACCGGAGCGGGTTCTTCTTGTAATAATCCTGGTGATAGTCCTCGGCTGGATAGAAGGTCGACGCTTGGGCTAACTGCGTCACGATCGGTGCAGGAAATCGCTTGGACTGTTCGAGCTTGCTTTTCGACTCTTCCGAGAGCCGTTTTTCTTCATCGGTTGAATAGAAGACCACCGCGCGGTACTGAGTCCCATGGTCGCAGAATTGGGCGTTCGGCATGATGGGATCGACATTGCGCCAAAAAGCATCCAAGAGTTTCTGATACGTGATCTTCGTTGGATCATACGTTACTTCGATGGACTCGGCATGGCCCGTGCCTCCATCTGAGACCTGTTCATAGGTAGGATTGGCGACCGTGCCCCCCATGTAGCCGGATACGACCGCGATGACACCATCCACTTTTTCAAAGGCCTCTTCCATGCACCAGAAGCAACCGCCCGCAAAGTAGGCTTTGGCGGTAGTCGATGCACCCTGAACTCCACTTGAGAGCCCGCCTGTGAGAGCCGCACAAGTCATGAGACCGGCTGCCATGAGGATCTGACGTCGAAGAGTCGCCATTCTCATACCCTCCTTACCCGTAGTCATCGGAGTAGCTCGATTCTTACATCTTACTACGATGTTTGATGAGAGGTGGATGGGGTATACGACTCGTGTGGGAGCAAGGCGAGCCTGCGTGTGAGTCGCTCGCTCTTCAGACCGGAAGATACCTGTCTCGATCTTGCTCCGTACGGCGTGCCCTTCGTTGACGCCCATCCATGAGCTTCATAATCAATTCAATGGCTTCTTCCGGTGAGGCGGCGGCATGGACCAATCGCTGGTCGAGTTTGCGGAAAAACGCCACGTCGGCGGGAGAGGCTTCAACGAGAATAACCGGTTTCCCGGCCTTCACCGCCAAGGCGACCTCGGACACCGTCCCCGATCCGCTCAAGCCACAGACCACGACGACTTGACTGGTCAGGACATTGATGTTGTTACGGCCACTGCCCATTTCCGTGATGATCGGCACATCCACATGGCGAGACACCTTGTCCTTGGCCGTCGGCAAGACTCCGATGGTCAAACTTCCACCCACCCGCTTCGCCCCTTCACAAGCCGCGTCCATGACGCCCACGTCACGGCCGCCGGTCAATACCACCCAGCCACGCCGCGCAATGAATTCTCCAAGGACCCGGGCATTGTCGAGGTCCCGCTTCGAGGCTTTGGCCGGCCCCATCACCCCAACCACAAATCGCATCACTCCTCCTACAGTCCGTTTCCTTTCTCTCAAAAGCGAGAGGCGGTGAGGGTCACGTCCGCATGCTCCCATGCCTGTTGCCATTGCTTTTCCACCACGTCCGCTTCGCGGGCCTTCCGCTGAGCACGGAGACTCTGCATGAGCCCAAACTGAGCCCAGCCGTTCTGCGGATTCTTTGCCAGATCCACACGGTAGACTGCTTCTGCCTTACCGGGTTGACCGGCTCTCAGCAAGGCGGCGCCGAGATAGTGGCGGATCGGAATCGGCCAGAATGGAGGTTCGGTGTACGGGAGCCCTTCCTCCAGCTTGACGGCATCAGTGAACGATGTGATGCCCTCGTCGTACTTATGGCGGTGCATCGCCAGCTCACCGGCCAACAGTCGCTCCGCGATCTTGAGCAGGGTCCGCTCGGTTTTCTCTTCTTGCGTCCGATCACGGCTGAAGCGCTTGGCCAAGCTGGACAGCGCCACATGTTCGCCTTCAGCACCGGGCAAGCGTCCTGATGCCGATAGCGCCATGCCTCTCCCCAATCGCCAGATCCCCTGTTGCAGACGCAGCGGCTTGAGGGGTGGCGGTTCGCGCAGCAGTTCGTCCCATTGTCCGAACCTGATCATCGACCACAAGGGAGTGGGAAGGCACAATTCCTTCCATTTATCCTTTCGTGCCTCCTCTTCGGTGATCGTTCTCGTCAGCTGACGCGCCACCTTCAAGGCCTCGGTTCTTCGCCCTTCCATTGCCAACGATGCCCAGAGGAAGTGGAGGTTGTGTGTATAGTAGCCACCGGCATAGTTACCGCTTAACTTTCGGCCGGCCAAATAGTGGCGATCCACATCCGCGGCATGCGCATTCCGTTCAGCCGCGTCATGGTATCGACCGAGTCTCATGTAGATGTGGGCCGGCATGTGGACGAGGTGTCCGGCACCCGGCATAAGCCCGGGCAGCCGTTCCGCACAGGTCACGGCTCGGTCTGGAGTCGCGGAAGCTTCCACACTATGGATGTAGTAGTGGCAGGCCCCCGGATGATCCGGGAAACGCGCCAGAAGCGATTCCAATGTGGACACGAGCTCCTCGGTGCCGGGCTTTGGTCGACCCGACGCCGTCCATAAATCCCATGGGTGCTGGTCCATCAAGGCCTCAGCGAACAACACGCAGGCATCGGGATCGTTCGGAAACTGCCGCCAGACTACACGCATGGCGTCCGCATAGGCTTTATCGAGAGCCGGCCGCGCATGTGTGTTGACGTCGTATCGCTTGCCGATCGCGTCGATATAGGCCTGCTCAGCTGGGCTCGCCTGGGCACGATGTGAACGAGCCCTTTGTACGGCATCCCACGCCCGCCGTTCTGCCGCCTTATCCATCGCCGCGTTGATGTTCGGACCAGATGCGAGCGCTACCCCCCAATAGGCCATCGCCGCAGAGGGATCCAGACGCGCGGCTTCTTCGAAGGCCATGATCGCCTCTTCATGGTTGAAGGCATACACGAACCGCAAGCCTTGATCAAAGTATTGTTGAGCCTCGTTGGAGCTCGTTGTAATGGGATGATGAAGGGTGCCGAGATTGTTAAAGAGAGACACCCGAGAGACATGGTGTTCAGCTGCCGCACTCGGATCGATCGCCAACAGACCTAGCCAGGACATACTCCACAAGAGGAGGCGAAGGATACTCATGGACGGCTTTTTAGCAGACGTGACCCGCACCTGGCTAGAGCACGGGTGTACCTGTTGAGGGGATCACTCTCGCGGGCAGTAGGATTCGTTCTTTTTTATCTGCGCACGGTTCAAGAAGCGGCCAAAGCCAACGTCCAATACCGGCGGATCGAGTCCAGCTTACAGATTGAGAGCCTGGCGTTCAGTCTGAGAAGAAAACGGATGCTCATTTTCCTGAGAAGGATTCGGCGTCTCGTTTTCAGTCGGTTTCTTCCGACCGATACGGCTTCGCTTGATTGAGGCGGCCGCCGTGCCGTTCGAGGTTGTTGAAAATGTTCCGACTTCCAGCTCTTTGCCGAGATGAACGAGGACCTGTTGCTGAGAGCTGACCAAGGAGGTGAGCTCTTGAATGTGTGACGTCAGCCGGGCAATCTCATCCTGCTGCCCGACCAGAAAAGACCGGAGCTCAGCGACTTCTTCCGATTGAACCAGAGTTGGTGCCTGTGCGGGCTTTTGTAGAATCGTGACCTTTGCAGCCTGCAGATTCTCTGCTTCCTGGACTCGTTTTCCGTTCTGCTGGACGTCATCTTGGTGGATCGTGGTGTGCTCCATCGTGCGGTCAGGTAACGCCAGCGGTTTACGGACCCTCGGATGGGCCTCGTCCTCATACCGCGTCACATACGCGAAGAGATCAACCATCTTGCGCCAGCAAGCGGCTCCCGCATCAAGCAGGAGCTGGCCATAGGGTGCAGGCACCGGTCGAGCTTCATCGATCTGCTTCTGCGACGGAATTCGATGAATAAGATTGATCGGTTCTTTGTTGAATCGGGGGGCCATCTGTACCCTTCATTTGGACCTATCGTTCTACCCATCATGTACCTACTCCACGTCAGTGGACGGAGTCAACCCTTTTATTCTGCAAAAATGGAAATATCTTTGGAGTCCTCATGAGAACCCTAGAATCGTGTCCCGCTCGAGAAATGAACATGCGGGAGGACCATGGCAGGAACCAACATCTTCCCCGTTTCCGAATTGACCGCCTCCATCGGTGCGGTCCATGCGCTGAGACGTTGAAATGCCCGGAGCGGGCTCTCATGAAACCGAAAATTCTTGACCGCTGAGACAACCTCCCCTTTCTCGACCAAAAACGTTCCATCCCGCGTCATGCCGGTCAGCATGAGATCGCGGGGATTCACGGGGCGGATATACCAAAAATTCGTCACAAGAATCCCGCGTTCCGTGCTTTTGATAAGCTCCTGAATCGAATGGACCGAAGAGCCCTCGACTGACAAGGTAGGAGCCTCCAACGTAGGAATGGTTTCCACTCCAGCGGCCTTCGCCGTAAACCGGTCGTACGCGAGCTGTTTGAGGATCCCATGATCGATCCATACCGAATCAGTGCTCGGCAATCCCTCATTGGTAAATCCTTCTCCGAGCAGGTCGGCATGATCCGGAACGTTCCTGAGGGTCAGCCGTTCATCCACGATCGCTTGGCCCAGCTTACCGGCGAAAGGACTCGTCCCTTTCATGTAAGACTTGGCATCCAATGACCGCATCAGCCAGGCCCAGAGGCCGGCCACGGCAGCCGGTTCAAGAATGACGGGATAATGTTCAGCCGGCAGCTCGTGCGCATCCCGGCCTCGCTTGGATTTGGCAATGGCCGCCAATGTCCGCTCTTGAATCTTCAAGTGATCGATCGATCGATGGGTCGCCGCGCTCCAACCGGTTGCCTCACCGGCTTGGGCTGTCAGGCTAAACCTCGCATCGGCTCGACGTTCGTAGCCGAACAATCCGTTGCCGGCGGCAACCCCCACTGCCGTCGCCGCCGACGAGACGATGCCGGCCGCCATGATGTTCTCCATCCGGCAATGTCCGATCGCTTCATTGGCATACTCCAGACGTTTGACCGGACCTGCAGCCATGGTTTCCGGTTTTGCCGTCTCGCGAATAGGGAACAGACACGGATCGGGAGGTGGAAGATATTCTGGATCGGCTGGTGACATCCGAGCAATCCGCTCGGCACGCGCCAACGTATCCTGGATCGCACCAGCGGTAAAATCCGTCGTGCTCGCCGTCCCCTGCTGCCCGCCAAAGGCGACCGTCACGGCCAAAGTACCCCGCCTTGCATCGACATTTTGAATGACTTGATTGTTGGCGAACCGGGTCGTTCCTGCATGGTGATCGCGAAGACTCACGATCGTATGATCGGCGGATGAGCGAGTCATGACCAACTCACTCAGAAAACGAAACTCGTCGGAGCTCGTCATCTTCGGCCACTTGTCGCTCAGTACGGTCATGAGCCTTCTTCTCCTCGGATCACCTGAACCTGGCGAAATCTCGCAGGAGCGGCGGCATGGGTCATCCAGCCGGATTGGCCCGGCTGCCCCTTCCCACAGGTAATGAATCCGTACCGCCGGCGAAACGATCGGTCCGCCACTCCGTCGCAGCTGTTCCAGAATTCCGGCGTGATCCCATGGTAGATCACCTCCCGCAACATGTGGGTTCGCCTGCCGTTTTCAATCAGCCAGAATGCATCACCGCCGAACTGGAAATTGTAGCGGCGTTGATCGATGCTGTAGGACCCATGGCCTTCGATATAGATGCCGCGTTTCACGTCGGCAATGAGCTGATCACGCGTAGCCTCACCGGGCTCAAGTCCGATATTGGCAATCCGCACGATCGGAACGTTCCCCCATCCATCAGCACGATTGGAGCCACATGAGCGAGATTCGCCTATTTTCGGCGCCACTTCCCGGTTCGTACAGTAGCCGACGAAGATCCCGTGGCGGATGATGTCCCATCGCTGACACGCCACTCCATCATCATCGTAACCGGTCGCGGCCAGAGTTTCCGGTTCGGTGTTATCGGCCACTAAATTCACATGCCGCGAGCCATAGCGAAAGTTGCCGCGTTTCTCCGTCGTCAAGAAACTGGTACCGGCATAATTGGCCTCGTAGCCGAGTGCTCGATCCAGTTCGCTCGGATGGCCGCAGGATTCATGGATGGTCAATGACAGATGCTCAGGATCGAGCACCAGATCATACTGGCCGGTGTCGACCGCCGGCGCCTTCACTTTTTCGATCGCTTGATCGGCGACACGTGAAGCCTCCCGATGGAGATCTGCTTCTTCGATCAGCTCAAAGCCTTTCCTGAGATGCGGCGTATTGAAGCTGCGCGACGCAAATCGGCCTTCATGCAACGCCGTCGCCGTACAGTCACCCTGCCCTGCGAGGAGATCAAACTCCAAGTGCGTCCCCTCAGTCGAGACAAACAACTTTCTGTCTCGGCGCGCCCAGAGACTTGCGCTGCTCCTTGCGATGCCGGATTGCCGCTGCAACACTTCCATGGTGTTGAGCAACAAGTCGGTTTTTTTCTCCAACGGCACGCTGAAGGGATCGAGGCGATACGGCGTGACGACGCGATCGCGATGGACCGGCTCAGGCGCTAAACGCACCTTTTCGAGGGCCACCGATGCAGACCCTTTGGCAATCTCAACGGCCAGGTCCGCCACTCGCGGTACTTCTTCCAAGGACAAGATCGAACTCGCCGCGAACCCCCAAGCTCCGTGATAGAGCACGCGCACACCAAACCCCTGGTCATGGAGGTCTCGAATCGAGGCGATTCGGCGGTCTTCACCTTCGATGTGTTCCGTGCTGCTGTCCTGAATGCGAATATCGGCGTACTCGGCGCCAGACCTCGCAATGCGCTTCAACGCGAGCTCGGCGAATTCATCCCACGTGGGAGTGTTCATGCAGCGATTCTCACAGTGAATGAATGAGGAATTGGGTTAGTATAACAGGTGATAAGCAAAACGGTGAGCGTATGGGAGCCGAACGAATGGATCTAGCATTGCTGCCGATAGGCCATAGCAATGAGTTGAGCAGCTTGGCTTCGGCAGTGAAACACCTCTTGATCAGGGGCGTTGAGACCTGTGTCGGCCGTCGTGAAATCTCGTGGATGATGCGACCGGGTTAATGCTGCGCAACAACTCTTCGAACCCTATTGTGCCCCAGGTCCCATCGCAACAGTTACCCCGTTGCGCTTGAGCACATCAAGCAGCTTTGGAATATCCGGCGGCCCAGGAGGAATCTCCTTGTCGATGGCTGTGAACATCTGAACCGCTAACGCGCCGGCCTCCGTAATCTCGAGCATCTGTCCACCGCCACTTCCATAACGAAAGCCATGCACGGTTCCTCCGGGAACGTGCACGAGAGTCCCAACGTTGCAGGCGTAGGCTTTCCCCTCGCATAGGAAGTGAACTTCCCCTTTCAGGACGTAGAACGCTTCGTCCCAATCGTGGCTATGCGGCGGAGGGCCTGTTCCTTCCGCGCCCTGCTGCAAGGTGATCCAGTAGCTTTGCGTCGCCGCGTTGGACGCCAACACAGTCACCTGTGTTCCAATCACATTCAATGCGTGCCCATGCTGATCCGGTCTCAAGACAATCGGTTGAACGCTCATGACCTCGCTGCCTCCTACAAAGATGGTGTTATTCGGCGAACTACGCACGCTCGCCGCCGGTTAGGCCGCTGTGAGGCGGACTTTCCCGACCTTGCCAAGTTTCACATGTTGCCTGGCTTGCCAGAGATCGTGGTTGTACTGCATAGCCAGCCAACTCTCCGGCGAACGGCCAAGCGCCTTGGAAAGGCGTAGCGCCATTTCAGGACTGATACGGCTCGTACCCGTAAGAATGCGATTCAGCGTTGAAGCAGCCACACCGAGCTTCCCGGCCAGTTCACGGCCGCTCAGATTGTTGGGATCCAGATAGACCTGGATAATGAACTCGCCGGGATGGGGAGGATTGTGCATAGCCATTTTAGTGGTAGTCCTCATAATCTAAGACGTAGGCGTGTCCGTCTTTGAACTTGAACGTGAAGCGCCAGTTTCCAGTTATCCACACCGACCATCGAACAATATTTAGACCGATCCGCATAAGTTCCAGACCTATCCTATTCTTCCCCCATATCATCTTCCCCCATAACACGCGGCTTTTGTTCGCGAACAATACGCCAGACCCGTTACCGTTTCAATGAGTTAGGGCTGCGGAACACTGTGGGAGCAACAGACATGGGCGCGCAAATGAAGTTACATTGACAAGCAACAAGCAATCCTCGTACCTTTTCATACGATAAATGCGTTCCCCCACGTTTCTCTACAGATGAGGGCGCTCATGCAACAGAACTATACGGCTGTGATCAAACAAGATGCAGGGTGGTGGATAGGCTGGATCGAAGAAGTGCCTGGTGTGAATTGCCAGGAACAGAGCCGCGAAGCTTTAGTGGAGACGCTTCGGGTCACACTACGGGAAGCACTAGAACTCAATCGTCAGGAAGCTTTAGGGGCCGCCGGTGGAAATTTTGAGGAAGCCTCCATCGCGGTATGAAACGTGAGGAGTTGCTTCGGCATTTACGACAGCATGGTTGCGAGTTGTTGCGTGAAGGAGCAAAGCACTCCTGGTGGCACCACCCTTCTCTGAATACCCGCTCAGCGGTACCTCGCCACACTGAAATTACCAATCATCTGGCAAGCAAGATCTGCAAGGATTTAAAGATACCTAAGCAGTAGTGTCCGGAGATCACA